>JBIKMW010000042.1:0-48412 GCA_044359065.1 Planctomycetales bacterium
TTTTGTCCCGATTCTCGACATGATTTCAACCTCGACCCGCCTGAACCAAACCCTTCGCCCGCCACGTCGCCCCGCCACTCGTCCGTCTCGGATTCATCGAGACTCCCCACAGTCGGGAAGCCGCCAACGGACCTTAGTAAATCTCGGCCAGCACTTCCCCGCCGACACCCTTTTCGCGCGCCTCGCGGCTGCTCAGGACGCCGTGGCTCGTCGAAACAATGCTCACACCCAAGCCTTGCAGCACGTCCCCCAGTTCGGAGCAGTTGCGATACACGCGGCAACCGGGCTTGCTGATCCGCTTGATGTGCTGAATGACGCGCTCGCCGTTGGGGCCGTACTTGAGGTTGATCCGCAGGATCGCCTTGTACCCCTCGCCGACGACTTCAAAGTCCCAAATGTACCCTTCCCGTTGCAGCACGCCAGCCAGTCCCTGCTTCAGTTTGGACATCGGCATATCCACATACGACCGCTCGATCTTCACGGCGTTGCGGATCCGGGTCAGCATGTCGGCAATCGGATCTGTCATCATGGCAAGGCGTCTCGCTATCCGTCGGAATCTTTCCCCCGAGATCGAACGGCGACTGAATCGCCCGTTTTCCCGGAAACTCCGCTGTGCTTCAATTGTCCACGGCTTCAGTTGTCTGCGACCCCGTTGGTCCGCGTCGGCCGGTCAGCCGCCGGCCACTCACTCCTGGACCGATCACGCCCGCATTGTCCGCAGACGGCCGATCCGTCGAATTTCATCTCAGTTCTTGTTGTTCTTGTCGCTGAACGGCATGCCGAACTCGCGCAGCAGGGCCCGCGAGTTCTCATCGCTGGTGCCAGGGCTGGTCACCAAGGTGATGTGCATCCCTTGGGTGTGGGCCACCTTGTCGGAATCGATTTCGGGGAACACCATTTGTTCCGAAAGACCTAGCGAGTAGTTGCCGTGTCCGTCGAACGCCTTCGGGCTGACACCGCGAAAGTCACGCACCCGGGGAAGCGCCAGCGAGATCAGCCGGTCGAGGAATTCGTACATCCGCTTGCCGCGAAGGGTCACCTTGCAGCCGATGTCCATCCCCTCACGGAGACGGAACGCGGAGATGGCCTTCTTGGACTTGGTCGTCAACGGCTTTTGGCCGGTGATCGTCTCCAGATTGGCGGTGGCCTCTTCCAGACGCTTGCGGTCTTGCGTGGCCTGCCCTACCCCCATGTTGACGACGATTTTCACGAGTCGCGGGACGGCGTGGACGTTGTCGATCCCCAGAGCCTTTTGCAGGCTCGGGCGAATCTTTTGTTCGTAGGCTTCCAACAACCTGGCCATGTTTCGTCCCGACAAATCTTGAGTTCTTGCCCGTTCCTGCCACCGCTTGGCGGGTTGCCCTATGCACCCCGTCTTCGGATTCCCGAAGTCGCCGAGTCCACCAACCCGTCAACTTCCCGAGTCTCTTTTCATCCGTGATCGCCACGCTTGCACGTCGATCACGGATCAGTCATGCCTTCTTGGCGTACGACGCTCGCGGCGGACTCACGCGACCCAGGTCCCCGGTGCACTTCTTGCACACGCGGAACTTGCTGCCGTCGTCGTCATACCGATAACCGACACGCACGCCGCGACCGCACGCCTGGCACCAGAGCAACACCTTCGAGATGTCGATCGGCAATTCCAGAGACAGTCGACCGCCGCCGGGGCTCTTCGGATGCCCCTTACGCACGTGCTTATAGACGCGATGGACCCCTTCGACCACGATCCTGCGACCGTCGTCGACGATTTCCTTGACCTTACGCGGTTCCTTCGACGCATCCTCGCCGGTCATCACTTGAACGAGGTCGCCGGTGCGAATCTTGATTTTCATGGGACTAGACCACCTCGCTCGCCAAACTGATGATCTTCATGAAGCGCCGCTCGCGGAGTTCGCGGGCCACCGCTCCGAAGATTCGCGTTCCCTTGGGATTTTGCTCGGCGTCGATCAACACGACTGCGTTCCGATCGAATCGCACGTAGCTGCCGTCCGCACGCCGCGTCGGCTTGCGTGTTCGCACGATCACCGCGCGAGCCACGTCACCCGCCTTGACGGCACCCCCCGGAATCGCCTTCTTGATGGAGACGACAATCACGTCCCCCAATCCGGCATACCGCCGACGCGTGCCCCCCAACACCTTGATGCAATAGGCCACCTTGGCCCCGGTGTTGTCGGCGACGTCCATCAACGTCTGCATCTGAATCATGATTCGCCTCGATCCCGCCCCGGTTCCGGTCGCACATCCTCGGGGAATGTCGCCCGCTCTCGTTACGTGTTCCGCCAACTTCCGAGACGGGCAGACCCGTCATCCGGACCATCGCCCACCGTCGGTCGTCTTCACTGGGCGGCGACGGGTTCCGCCGCCGGTGCTGCCACAGCCGCCACCAACTGGGGAGCGACGTACTTCCTCACGACTCGAACCAGGTCCCACCGCTTTAGCTTCGAGAGCGGACGGCTCTCGATGATCTCGACAAGATCACCGTTGTGGGTCTCGTCCTTCTCGTCGTGCACATAGCAGATCGTCCGGCTACGAATCGTCTTCCCGTACTTCGGGTGGCGATACGACCGTGGCACTTCGACGCGCCGCGTCTTCGACATTTTGTCCCGTGTCACCGTGCCGATGATTCGACGTCGCATCTTGTATTCCGCCTGAGCCAACCTGTGTCCGTCCAATCCCGACCGCTTCCGGTCCCGTCAGTTCCAACTACCCCTTCGCGTTTTCGTCGCCGACTTCGCGGCGTCGCGTTCGCGGTGGGGATTTCCACATCAACCTTCGGCTTCGGCCCGCTGGCGTTCGCCGATGATCGTCTTGATCCGCGCGATCTGGCGGCGGAACTTCCGGACGTTCGAGGGAGAGTCGAGCTTCTCGGTCGTCGATTGGAAGCGCAACCGGAACAACTCGCCCGCCGCGTCCGCGATGGCCAGCTCAAGGTTCTCGCTGGTCATCTCTCGCAAGATTATGGCTTGCTTGGTCATCTTCCCGACTCCCGATTCCGCGATGCGGAACGTTTCCCACGAATCCGAACGAAACAATCCGTCCACCACCCCGCGTCAGACACCCGGCAAGCGGGCAACCAAACGGACGGGGATGGGCAACTTGTAGGCGACCCGAGCGAAACAGTCCCGAGCCGCGTCGCGCGGCAAGCCGGCGATCTCGAACATCACGGTCCCGGGCTTCACCACGGCAACCCAGTGGTCCGGCTCCCCTTTCCCGGTACCCATTCGGGTTTCGAGAGGACGAGCCGTCACCGGCTTGTGCGGGAAGATGCGAATGAACAGCTTCCCGTCGCCGCGGATGTATTGTTGCGCCGCGATACGGCACGCTTCGATCGTCGTCGCTTTGATCCAGCCACCCTGCAATGCCTGGAGGCCGAAGTCGCCCAGCGACACCCGATTGCCGCGCGTCGCACTACCTTTTATGCGTTTTCTTTGGCTTTTGCGGTACTTGACCCGTTTTGGCATTAGCGGCATCGTTGGCTTCCTCTTCTGCGTAGTCCCCGAGGTCGATCCACACCTTCACCCCGATCACACCGGTCGTCGTGATCGCCTCGGCGAATCCGTAGTCAATGTGTTGCTGCAGCGTGGAGAGAGGAATCGAGCCCTTGGACAGCTTTTCACAACGCGACATTTCCGCGCCGCCGAGCCGCCCCGAGAGCTGCAACTTCACTCCATACACCCCCGCCTCCATCACCTGATCCACCGTTCGCTTCATCGTGCGGCGGAAGCTTCCCCGCTTCTCGAGCTGTTGGGCGATGTCCTCGGCCACCAGCGTCGCGCTGCGGTTGGGGTTGTTGATCTCGATGATCTTCAGGTCCATCCGACGGCCCGTCAGGTCTTCGAGTTCCCCCTTGAGTCGATCGACCTCCTGCCCCTTCCGTCCGATGATGATCCCCGGGCGGGCGGTGTGCAGATGGACGATGACCTGGTCGCGGGTACGTTCGATTTCGATCTTGGGAATTCCGGCGGCCTTGTACTTCCCTTTGATGAACTTCCGGATGCGGAAGTCCTCGACCAGGAGTTCGCCGTATTCCTTCTTGTTCGCATACCAGCGACTGCGCCATTCTTCGGTGATCCCGATCCGGAATCCCGTCGGTCGCGTCTTCTGGCCCATACCACACCTCGTGAACGTTCGGCTTGTCCCGGTGATTCCCGAATCCCCGCATCATTCCCGTCGGAAGTTCCCCTCCCGACTTCGCTTCCATCAGATTTGCGTACTCTTTCTAAATCCGTCATTCATCTGCTTGATCGTTACCAGCCGGCACGAGGTCGGAAATCTCGACGTGGATATGGGCGAACCGGCGACGAATCAGATACGCCACGCCACGGCCACGCGGAAACATTCGCTTGAACATCGGTCCGCCGTCGACCCGAGCCCCGACGACCATGCCGTCGACGTTGCGGGCGCCCTGATCTTCCGCGTTGGCGATGGCGCTCTTCAGCACCTTCTCGATCATCCGCGCGCCGCGATTGGGTTCGTACCGCAGCAGTGTCAACGCGTCCGCAGCCGTCTTATGCCGAATCAGATCGGCAAAAGGACGCACCTTGGAAGCGGCGATCCGCGCGTATCGATGTGTCGCTTTGAAGTCCATGACTGCCGTTCCTTCTCGCCCTCAACCGCTTTCGATTCGTGTCCCGAGGCCAAGCGCCTCAAGCGGACCCGCACTTCGTTTCGCCTACACCCGACCAGCGGTGTTGGCTGATCGAGCGAACCGGTTGTCCGCCGACTTTGGCAGGCAAACCGACAATGGGATCAACGCTTGTTGCCTTTGCCCGAGTGTCCCTTGAAGGTCCGTGTCGGGGCGAATTCGCCCAACCGGTGCCCCACCATTTCTTCGCTGACGTACACCGGGATGTGGGCACGTCCGTTGTGGACCATGAAGGTGTGGCCCACGAATTCCGGCGAAATCGTCGAACGGCGGCACCAAGTCTTGATCGGTTCTTTCTTGACCGACCCCGACATCCGCTCCACCTTCATGAGGAGCTTGGCGTCGACGAACGGACCCTTCTTCAGAGAACGACCCATAACCCACCCTCAAATCCCGCCGACCCTTGAAACTCTCCGCGTCGAGACCGACTCGGCCCGCCACCACCCATCGCCCCGAAATGTGTCGAACTATGGCAACTTGACCAAACCATACCGACGCGACATGCGCCGCCGCAGAATGGCCGACGAGCTCGGCTTGCGGGGCTTGCGGGTGCGTCCCCCCTTGGCCAGCACGCCCGTCGCACTGCAAGGATGGCGTCCGCCGTTTCGACGGCCTTCGCCACCACCCATCTTGTGG
Organism: Planctomycetales bacterium; assembly: GCA_044359065.1. Taxonomy (GTDB): domain Bacteria; phylum Planctomycetota; class Planctomycetia; order Planctomycetales; family Planctomycetaceae; genus JAIXZD01. The sequence continues at coordinate 5,285 of JBIKMW010000042.1, forward strand.
GCCACAGGGTTCATCGCCGAACCGCGAACGGTCGGACGAACCCCCATCCAGCGTTTGCGACCCGCCTTGCCGATCACGATCGCACTGTGTTCTTTGTTGCTGAGAGCACCAATCGTCGCACGGCACTTGCCGGGGACGCGGCGAATTTCACCGGAAGGGAGCGTCAACTGCGCCCAGTTGCCGTCGCGAGCCGTCAGCGTTGCAAACGTCCCGGCGGAACGGCACATCTGGCCGCCACGTCCCGGTTGCAACTCGACATTGTGCACCGCCGTTCCCGGCGGAATCTTTTCGAGCGGCAGGCAATTGCCCAATGCGGGTTCAGCCGCCGGGCCACTTTGCACGACCATCCCAGCCTTCATGCCTTCCGGAGAGAGGATGTAGGCTTTCTCGCCACTCTCGTACCGAATCAGGGCGATGCGGGCGCTGCGGTTCGGGTCGTATTCGACCGCGATCACCGTAGCCTTGACGCCGTCCATCCGCCGCTTGAAGTCGATGATGCGATAGAGACGGCGGTGACCGCCCCCCTTGTGACGGCAGGTGATCTTCCCCTGGAAGTTGCGACCGCCGGTCTTGCGGATGCGGACCAACAGCGACTTTTCGGGTTCGCGCTTCTTGTCGATGTCTTTGAAATCGCTGACGGACGAGTTGCGACGGCCATTGCTGGTCGGCTTGTAGACTCGAATCCCCATGACCACCGCTCCGTCAACTTGAAAGCCGCCACGAAGTAGAACTTCGCAACCGCCGAATTTGCTTCAAACACCTGAATCGCCGCCGTTACAGGCCAACCGTTCGCAAGTCGCTCGCTTAGAAGAAGGCAATGCGGTCGTCGTCGTGCAACTTAACAATCGCCTTCTTCCACGGCTTGGTTTGCGCGTAGCCGGTCTTGGTGCGACGCGGCTTGCCGACCCGGTTTTGGATCCGCACTCCCAACACTTTGACCTTCCACAGCAACTCAACCGCGCTCTTCACGTCTTCCTTGGTGGCGATCATCGCCACCTGGAAGCAATAGGCGTTGTGGCGGGTCGAAAGATGCGTTCCCTTCTCCGTCACCAACGGTCGCAACACGACTTGGTGAGGTTCCAGCTTCACGCCAGGACGAGACAGAACGGCCATCGCACACTCCAGACAACCCGAAACCACTTCTCGCATCTGCCAAGCGGGCTCAACAGCCGCAGGCCTCTCGACTCAATCCGACGACTCAGACTGCTTCTTTTCCCACCAACTTGTCCAAGGCCGCCTTCGTCAAAATCAATCGGCGTTGTGCCAAAACGTCGTAGGCGTTCAAGTCCGACGCCGGAGACACCAACACGCCCTCGATATTGCGGGAGCAGCGGTAAACCAGCGGGTCGTGGGCGGCGGTGGTCAGCAGACAGGTCTTCCCTTCCAACCCCAGCGACTTCAAGGCGGTCGCGACGGTCTTCGTCTTCGCGGCCCCCTCGGTCATGCTCAGTTGGTCGAGCACGGTCACTTGTTCGTCGAGGAATTTGCTGAGCACGGCCATCTTGGTGGCCAACCGCAGCGCCTTCTTCGGCAACCGGTACGTCCAGTCCTGCGTCACCTTGTGGTGGGCGTGTCCCCCACCGCGACGGATCGGCGACCGCTTCGGCCCCATACGTGCCCGACCGGTTCCCTTTTGCTTGTACAGCTTCTTCTTGGACCCGGCGACCTGGCTACGCCCTTTTGTCTGGGCGGTCCCCAATCGTCGGTTCGACTCGTACATCACCACAGCGTCGTGCAGCAATTGCTTGCACCGCTCCAACTGGGCGCGGGGATCGACGTTGCCGTTCTCATCCGCCTTGACGCCCAGCGCGACGGGATCGACTTCGTAGGTCGACACCGCTTGGCCGGCTGTGTTGTAAACGGGTACGGAAATCATGACTTTCTCCGAGTCGAGGCGCCAAACACGCCCGGACCTGAACCTCGCGAATGCACGAAACCACTTGCCTGACGCCAATCAGCGTCCGACGCCACCCCGGCGTCCCGCATCGTTCCGCGAATCACTTGGCCTTTTTCTTCTTGACTCCGGTGTCGACTGGCTTCACGCCATTAACACCCTTCTTCTTGTTCGATTTACGAACGACGACGTATCCGCCATTCGGACCGGGAATCGCCCCCTTGATGAGGATCGAATTCGTTTCCGGATCGATCCGCACCACCAACAGGTTGCGAATGGTGACCCGCGAATTCCCCCACCGTCCGGTCATCTTCTTACCGCGCTTGATCGCTCCGCTACCGCCCCGCTCCACCCCGTGGGACGCCACCGACCCCGGTGCACGGTGATGTCGCTTCACCCCGTGGCTCGCGGGCAAACCGCCGAACCCGTGCTGCTTCATGACCCCGGCGGTCCCGCGACCCTTCATCAACCCGACGACATCCACCGCGGTCACGCCATCGAACGCCGCAACCGTAATCTTCTGTCCCACTTCGACGTCCGCGTCACCCTCTTCCTTTCGGAATTCGCGTACGTATCGTTGCGGTTCGCAGTCCGCCTTCTTGGGAATTTCGACGCCGGCCGCAGCGCGAGTCTTGGATCGCTTGCTGCCGATCGCGGCGACGTGGCCCCGTTCGGCCTGCGTCGACAGGCGACGCGGCTTGTCGGCGAAACCCATCTGAACCGATTCGTAGCCGTCCTTGTCCTTCGTGCGGACTTGCAGGACGGTGCACGGACCGGCCTCGACCACCGTGACGGGAACCATGTTCCCCTCGGCGTCGTAAACCTGCGTCATGCCGATCTTGCGACCGAGGATGCCCAGTGTCATTGTCCAGCCTCTCCACACGCCCCACGTCCGACACGGCTCTGATAAAGCCCAAGCGGACGCCGAGAAATCAACGATCTTTCGATGCGGCGACCGAGGTACGCCCACACCACAACCCTCGACCCAAGCCGCTCCATTCGGCATTGGCCGCGTGACGCGAAAATCGAGAGCCGGTGGCGACCCGGAAGTGCCACAAAGCCTGCTTCGGCGAGGGGTGTTGCACGAATCCAACACCACGGCGCGAAACCGGCTCGAAAAACACCGCGCGTTCGACGCGAAAGACCTGCCGGACGAATCCGGGGGTATCCCTCAACGAAACAGCGCGAATCCACTCACCATTACGTGGCTTGTCACGTTGCGACGAACCACGATTCTCCGGCAACACCCGATCGGGGCGAGCCGCAATCTCTGAAATCAGGTTGCTTTGATCTTGATGTCGACACCGGCGGGGAGCGAGAGCTTGTTGAGGGCGTCGATCGTCTTCCCGGTTGGCTGGACAATGTCGATCACCCGCTTGTGAGTTCGAATTTCGAACTGTTCGCGGGATTTCTTGTCGATATGCGGGCTTCGCAGCACCGTGTATCGCTCGATTCGCGTCGGCAGGGGGATGGGGCCGTGGACAATCGCACCGGTCCGCTTCGCCGTGTCGACGATGTCCGTCGCCGATTGGTCGAGAACGGAGTGATCGTACGCTTCCATCCGGATGCGGATTCGTTCTTGCTTCTTCCCAGCCACCCCGATCCATCCTTCCCAACGCAAACGAGAGTGCCCGTTCCGGCGGACCGGAAAGGGGGAAAGTTCGGCAGTCTAAGGCCAAGGCCTTGGAGAGTCAAGCGTCGCGTGTCGCATCAGTCGATTTTCCAAAGATTCCCGCGCGAAACGGGACCGACCCTTGTTCGGTCGTCGGGCCGGCTCCTCGCGAAGTTTGGCGCACGGTTCGGAAAAGGCGCCCCAAATACCCGAATATCCCACGGTTTCGCCCGCACGATCGGTAATTCGAGTGTTTTGTGCGACGCCTGTCTGGATGAATCCGACGCAGACAGGGGATCGCGAAAACTTACCCCAGCATCGCTTCGAGCACGTCTTTTGGGGCTTCCTGATACTTCAGCGGCTCCATCGAGTACGACGCGCGGCCTTGCGAGAGGCTGCGCACCTGGGTCGAGTATCCGAACAGTTGTGCCAGTGGGGCTTCCGCCGTCACCGCCGTCAAATCGCCGCGCTGCTCGCTCCCCAGCACCGTCGCCCGACGGGCGTTGAGGTCCGCGTGAATATTCCCCAGGAAGTCGTCGGGGACCACCACTTCCAGCTTCATCACCGGTTCGAGCAGCACCGTGTCCCCTGCCGACACCGCCTTTCGCACCGCATCCACCGCCGCGTTTTGCAGGAACACCTCGGCCACTTCCGGGTCGTTGCACTCCGCGTCGAGGATCGTGATTTTGACCTGCATCATCGGGTAGCCGAGGGTACCGCCCCCCTGGGCTTCGTTGAGCAAAGATTGCTCGATGGCCGCGACCAGCGGCAACGCGAGCTTGCCGCCAATGTCGCTCTTCAGGGTGATGGCGTCCTGCCCTGCTACCGGCTCCATGCGGATGCGGACCCGCGCGACCTGCGTCACGCCGGACACGGTTCGGTTGAATTCGCCGGTTTGGTCAACCGCGTGGCGGATCGTCTCGCGGTAACTCACCCGCGGCTTGTGCACGCGGACGTTGAGTTTGTAGTCCCGCTCCATGCGGTGGCGAATGACTTCGAGATGCAATTCACCCATGCCGCTGATGATCGTTTGCCCCGTTTCTTCGCTGATTTTCGCGCGAAACGTCGGGTCTTGCTTGGCCAACACCTGCAGCGTGTCCGCGAGTTTCTTGCGGTCGGCGCTTGATTCGGGTTCGACCGCCATCGAAATCACCGGCTCCGGAAACACGATGCTTTCCAGCGCGACCGGATGATTCGCATCGCACAGCGTGTCGCCGGTGACCACTTCCTTGGGGCCGATCACGCCCACGATGTCCCCCGCGTCCGCCGACTCCGTCTCGACCTTTTCGCGACGGTCCGCTTGCACGTGGACCAACTGCGTGATCATCTCCTTCTTGCCGGTGCGGGGGTTGACCAGCCGCGAGCGGGACTTCAGCACGCCTGAGTACACCCGCACGAAGCACAGGTCGCCGTGCGCGTCGCTGACGATCTTGAACACCAGCCCGCAGAACGGGTCCTTGACGGACGGGTTGCGGACTTCCTTGACCGGCCCCTTCTTCGCCGAGGGGTTGAGTCCTTCCACCGCGGGGCGTTCCGCCGGACTCGGCAGGAAGTCGGTTACGCCGTCGAGCAACCGTTGCACTCCCACGTAATTGAGCGAGGACCCGCAAAAAACGGGCTGGATATCGAGCCGCAGTGTCGCCGCGCGGATCGCCCTCCGCAATTCTTCCGGCGGGATGGGCTTGTCCTCGACGTACAAGTTCAAAATGGCGTCGTCGACCGACGAAATCTTGTCGATCAGTCGCGTCCGCCACTCCTCGGCCCGTTCCAATTCCTCTTCGGGAATCTCGGAGACCAGGATGTTCTTTCCTTCCGTCCCTTCCTCCCACACCAGGAATTTCATCTCGACCAGGTCGACGATCCCCCGGAACGCTTGCGGGTCGGGGGCCGATCCGCGTCCGACCGGAATCTGTACAGCCACCGGTCCCGCCGCCAACCGCCCCTCGATCTGTTCAAACGTGCGCTCGAAGCTCGCGCCGATCCGGTCCATCTTGTTGATGAAGCAAATGCGGGGCACGCGATACTTGTTGGCCTGTCGCCACACCGTTTCGCTTTGCGCCTCCACCCCTTCGCGGGCGCTGAAGATCACCACCCCGCCGTCCAGAACCCGCAGACTCCGCTCGACCTCAGCCGTAAAGTCCACGTGGCCCGGCGTGTCGATGATGTTGATCCGGCAGTCGCGCCATTGGCAGGTGACCGCCGCCGAATAGATCGTGATGCCCCGTTGCTGTTCCTCGGGGTCGAAGTCGGTCGTGGTGGTGCCGTCGTCAACATCCCCCATGCGGTGCGAAGCGCCGGCGTAGTACAAGATCCGTTCGGTGGTCGTCGTCTTGCCGGCGTCGATGTGAGCGATGATGCCGATATTGCGAAGGCGTTCGAGCGGCCAGGACATGGGGTCACCAGAGCGAACGGAAGGGAGTTGGCTGGTAAGCCGTCAGCAAGGACAGGGTTTTCGGAGAGGATGCGGTTATCGTTGTACGACGGACTTCCAGTCCGTCGCCAAGACGCTGAACCGACGGACTGGAAGTCCGTCGTACGGAATCCATCGGTCAACGTTCATCCGCTGCTCGACCAGGACGTGCCGGCTTTGTCGGTACAAAAAAACAGGGCACGGGGGACTGTCGTCTCCCGCGCCCGCAATTCATCGCCGCGACGCTCATCCGGGTTCCGACGCCATCAACGACCCCTCGTCGCGTCACGCGGCGAGGGATCGAAGCGCGTCGAACTTCACCACGCGAAGTGGGCGAACGCCTTGTTCGCGTCGGCCATACGGTGGACGTTGTCGCGCTTCGTCATCGCCGCCCCTTCGCGACGGTACGCGGCCAACAGTTCGTCTGCCAACTTAAGGTGCATCGGGCGACCCTTCTTGTCGCGGCACGCCTCAAGCAACCAGCGGATCGCGAGCGTTTGCTGGCGCTTCGAATTCACTTGCGTCGGGACCTGATAGTTCGCACCACCCACCCGGCGGGAACGGACCTCGATGGCCGGACGACAGTTCTCGACCGCCTGTGTGAACACGTCGATCGCGTTCTGGTCGGGAATCTTCTCCTGGATGACATCCATCGCCGAGTAGAAAACGCCCTGGGCGACGCTCTTCTTGCCGTCGTGCATCAGGCAATTGATGAACTTCGAGCAGAGCTTCGAACCGTATTTCAGGTCCGGCTTGAGCTGCGCCGCGCTGGCCGTGAACTTGTCCGCCATCTTGCAATCCTTGATTCATCCACGCGGGAGAATCCCGCCGGACCCTGATCCGAAACCACCACGCGACCAAACCGACACCAGCCACCCGCGCCGCACCACGCGGGAACGCGCTTTGCGCGGAAACGGCTCACTTCTTCGGACGCTTCGCCCCGTAACGGCTGCGCGCCTGCTTCCGCTCGCCCACACCGAGGGTGTCCAGCACCCCGCGGATGATCTTGTACCGCACCCCCGGCAAGTCGCGCACACGACCACCCCGCACCAGCACGATCGAGTGCTCCTGCAGGTTGTGCTTTTCCCCGGGAATATATGCGGTGATTTCCTTGCCGTTCGACAACCGCACACGCGCCACCTTTCGGAGGGCGGAGTTCGGCTTCTTCGGCGTCATGGTCTTCACCAACAGACACACACCGCGCTTTTGCGGACACGCCTCCAACACCGGAGACTTCGTCCGGTTGGGCTGCTTCACGCGCGGCTTGCGGACCAGTTGATTGATCGTGGGCATCGAACGAACCTGTGAATCTTCGTTACCGTGTCTGCTGCAAATCCGGACCACGAACCGCCTTGCGGCTCGCCTCCGACATCGATCCGGGAGCCTTCCCGAACCCTTTTTTCATGGCGGCTTTCGCCACCATGATCAAATCATCGCGTCTTGCCGATCCCGAACCGTTGCGTTTTGCCAAGCCAGTGTGGTTGCACACACCGCAGGCATTCGCCGCAAATCGTTCAGGTCAAAGACCTTCTGTGAAGCGGCCGAAAACTTCGGCCACCTGCTTTACGCTTCCGCCAGCTTCCCGCAAAAGGGGAAAACTCGAAGGATACCCTAGTCGGCCTTCACGTTCAAGCGGGACCGACCGGTCGAATCCTGTTTTCGCGTCCCTCGCGGGTTCGCCGCCATCACGAACCCGGCTGCAAATCGAGGATCGACACTTTCGACCCGTCTCCCGCACCCGCGGATGCCGGTTCGTTGAGCAGCGTCGCACGAGCGGCCTTGATCCGCTCTTGCTCCAGCTTCAATTCCTCCAGCGCCTCGGGACGAATACGGACTTCCGATTCCTGGTGAATCTTGAAGCCGGTTCCCGCAGGAATCAGGTGGCCCAGAATCACGTTTTCCTTCAGGCCCACCAACTCGTCCATCTTGCCCGCCAACGCCGCTTCCGTGAGCACCTTCGTGGTTTCCTGGAAGCTCGCTGCCGAGATGAAACTTTCGCTTTGGACCGCCGCTTTGGTGATCCCCAACAATTGCGTCGAGCCGGTCGCAGGTCGTGGCTTGGTGTGCTTCGCCGGACGGCCACCCGAGGCCTCGACCTGCGTGTTCACCTCTTCGAAGGTCGCCAACGGCACGACATCCGCTTCCTTGTACTCGGTGTCCCCCGGATCGGTGACACGCACGCAGCTTTGCAACTCGGTGTTGATCTTCCGCAGTTCGAACTTGTCGACCACGATCCCGGGCAGCAGCCGCGTGTCCCCCACCTTGTCGATGCGCACCTTCCGCAACATCTGCGAGGCGATGATCTCGATGTGCTTGTCGTCGATGTCCACTCGCTGAGAGCGGTACACACCCTGGATTTCGCGAAGCAGGTACAACTGCACGGCCTCTTCCCCGCTGACGCGGAGAATGTCGTGCGGCACGAGCGGTCCGTCGACCAGCGCGTCCCCCGCCTTAACGAGGTCCTTGGCGTGGACCCGCAAGTGCTTGCCGTGCGGAATGATGTGCTCGCGTTCCGTGCCGTCCACGCCGCGGACGATGATGACCCGCTTGCCGCGCTTCCGTTCGGGAACGAATTCCACTTCGCCGTCGATCTCGGCGATGATCGCCGGATCCTTCGGCTTCCGAGCCTCGAACAACTCGGTGACCCGCGGCAGACCGGACGTGATGTCCTGCGTCCCGGTGTTTTCCCGCGGCGTCTTGGCGATCACCGTACCGGCCTTGATCTCGACGCCGTCGCCAACCTCGATGTTGGCCCGTTCCGGCATGTAGTAGAAGTCGAGGATCTTGCCGTTCTCGTCTTCGATCATGATCTGGGGATGCAGGTCCCCCTTGTGCTCGATGATCGTTCGCCGCATGTTGCCGCTGGTGTCGGTCTCGGACCGGATCGACTCCCCTTCGACGAAGTCCTCGTGGCGGACCTTCCCCCCCACTTCGGCCAGAATCGGCACGGCGTGCGGGTCCCACTGGCAAATCGTCTGGCCAGGTTCCACCTCGTCGTTCTCGTCGACGAGCAGCACCGCACCGTTGGGAATCGCGTACTTCTCCAGCTCGCGATCCTTCGGGTCGATGATGACCACCTCCCCGTTCCTCGCCAGCACGACGTTCTTCCCGTCCGCGTTGACGACCGAACGAATCCGCGAGAACCGCGCCCGTCCGCCCCGCTTCGCCTTGATCTCGTTCTCTTCCGTGGCCCCCTGGGCCACCCCGCCGATGTGGAACGTACGCATCGTCAACTGCGTACCCGGTTCCCCGATCGACTGGGCGGCGATGATCCCCACCGCCATCCCCTCTTCGACGAGAGCACCCGTCGACAGGTCCATCCCGTAACAAAGGCGGCAAATCCCCAGCGTCGCCTCGCACGTCATCGGGCTGCGCACCTGGATTTTCTCGAGGCCCAAGCCCTCAATCTTCCGCGCCACGTCGACCGTGATCAGTTCGCCGTCCTTGACGATCACCTCGTCGGTGATCGGATTGACGATGTTGGTCCGGCTCACGCGGCCACGAATCGCGTCCGCCAGCGAGACTTCGACCTTCTCGCCGCGGTAGATGACTCCGCGGGTGACCCCCTGGGTCGTTCCGCAGTCGTACATCGTCACGACCTGGTTTTGGGCGATGTCCGCCAGCTTACGGGTCAGGTATCCCGAGTCGGCGGTCTTGAGGGCGGTATCCGCCAACCCCTTCCGCGCACCGTGCGTCGAGCTGAAATACTCCAGCACCGACAGACCTTCGCGGAAGTTGGCCTTGATGGGTGCCTCGATGATCTCGCCGTTCGGCTTGGCCATCAAACCTCGCATCCCCGCCAACTGGCGAATCTGCTCGACACCCCCTCGTGCACCCGAGTGCGCCATCAGGTAAATCGGGTTGACGTAACGTCCACCGTCGCGCTCGTCCCCTTCCAGCTCCTTCATCATCGACTGCGTGATCTGCTCACGGGCGTGGGTCCACGTGTCGATGACCTGGTTGTACCGCTCTTCGTCGGTGATGATCCCGCGGTCGAACAGCTTCTGCTTCTGCATGACCGCCTTGTCCGCCTCGGCCAGCACCTTTTCCTTGTTGCCGGGGGTGATCAGGTCGCTGGCTCCGAACGACAGCCCGCTCCGCGTGCTGTACTGGAAACCGGTTTCCTTCATGCGGTCCAACAGCGAAATCGTTTCCCGCCGCCCCATTTCGAGGTAGCAGTCGGAAATCACGTTCGCCAGGTCCTTGTTCCGCATCGTGTTGTTGTAGAACGACATGCTCCCCGGCACGATGTCCGTGTTGAAGATCACGCGCCCGACCGATGTCGTCACCATCTGGCCCGGACGGTACGTGTCCGCGCCGTCCCCCTTGAGCCGCTTCTTCTTCGGCAGCCGCACCTTGATCCGCGTGTGCGTGGTGATCTTCCCCTGCGCGTAGGCGAGATGCACTTCCTGGAAGTTCGAGAACGACATCCCGTCCCCGACCATCCCCGCCTTGAGCACCGTGAGGTAGTAGCAACCCATCACGATGTCTTGCGACGGGCTGATAATCGGGGCGCCGTTCGCCGGACTGAAGATGTTGTTCGTCGACATCATCAGCGTCGTCGCTTCGACCTGCGCTTCGATCGACAGCGGCAAGTGCACCGCCATCTGGTCGCCGTCGAAGTCCGCGTTGAACCCTTTGCACACCAACGGGTGGATGCGGATCGCGTGACCTTCCACCAGCACCGGCTCGAACGCCTGGATACCCATCCGGTGCAGCGTGGGTGCCCGGTTGAGCAGCACGGGGTGGTTGCGGATCACCTCTTCGAGGATGTCCCACACCTCGTCGTCCTTGCGCTCCAGCATCCGCTTGGCGCTCTTGATCGTGTCCGCGTGACCCAGTTCCTTCAGCCGACGGATGATGAACGGCTGGTACAATTCCAGCGCGATCTTCTTCGGCAGACCGCATTGGTGCAGCTTGAGTTCCGGACCGACGACGATCACGCTTCGTGCCGAGTAGTCGACGCGCTTCCCGAGCAGGTTTTCGCGGAAGCGACCTTGCTTCCCCTTGATCATGTCGGTCAGCGACTTCAGCGGCCGGTTCGACGAACCGAGCACCGGACGCTTGCAGCGATTGTTGTCGAACAGTGCGTCGACCGACTGCTGCAACATCCGCTTTTCGTTGCGGATAATGACTTCCGGCGCGTTCAGGTCGACCAGCTTCTTCAGCCGGTTGTTCCGGTTGATGATCCGGCGGTACAGGTCGTTCAGGTCGCTCGTCGCGAAGTTCCCCGAATCGAGCAGCACCAGCGGACGCAGGTCCGGCGGAATCACCGGGATCACGTCCAGCACCATCCACTCGGGACGGTTTTCGCTGTCGCGCAGCGCCTCGATGATCTTGAGCCGCTTCGTCAGTTCCTTGGCTTTCGCCTGGCTGCCGGTCGTCTTCAGCTCTTCACGCAGCGAGACCGACAACTCCGGCAGGTTCAGCTTCATCAGAAGCTTCTTGACCGCCTCGGCTCCCATCTCGATGTCGAACGTGCCGTCGCCATACTTGCGACGCGCTTCGCGGGCCTCTTCCTCGGTCAGGATCTGGTTCTCGCGGAGCGGAGTGTCCCCCGGATCGACGACCACATAGTCCTGGAAGTAGATCACCTTTTCGAGGCTGGAGGTCTTCATGTTGAGCAGCGCGCCCAAGCGGCTGGGCATGCTCTTGAAGAACCAGATGTGAACGACCGGCGCGGCCAGTTCGATGTGACCCATCCGCTTGCGGCGGACGCGGCTGTGCGTGACCTTCACGCCGCAGCGGTCGCAGATCATCCCCTTGTACTTCATGCCGCGGTACTTGCCGCAGGCGCATTCCCAGTCCTTCTCCGGGCCAAAGATGCGCTCGCAGAACAAGCCGTCCCGCTCCGGACGGTACGTCCGGTAATTGATCGTCTCGGGCTTCTTGACTTCGCCGAACGACCAGCTGCGGATGTCGGCCGGGCTGGCCAGGCTGATCTTCACCGCGCCGTAGTCGTTGACGCGGTCGTACACGTTGTCGCCCGTGCTCGCCGCGCTCGCGTCTTTCGCCGTCGTCAGTGCGTCCAGACTCATGGTTTGCTCACCCTCGGGGGTTCGGGCGTTCCCTCTTGGGAATACCGTGGAACCGGGGACATTCTGGGAGGTTCGTGTGGCGTGGTGTTGGTCGTTCTTCCGTTCGCGAATGGGCGACCGAGAATCGGTCGGCCCCCCCGCGTCACACGCGTTTCTTTTCGAGTTGCATGTTGAGCGCCAACCCGCGGATTTCGTTGTTGAGCACGTCGAAGCTCGCCGGCGTTCCCGCCTCGAGCGTGTTTTCCCCCTTGACCATCGACTCGTAAATCTTCGTCCGCCCCTCCACGTCGTCGCTCTTGACCGTCAGCAATTCCTGCAGGATGTACGCCGCGCCGTAAGCCTCCAGTGCCCAAACTTCCATCTCGCCGAACCGCTGACCACCGAACCGTGCCTTCCCCCCCAGCGGTTGCTGGGTGATCAGCGAGTACGGCCCCGTCGCCCGTGCGTGCACCTTGTCGTCGACAAGGTGGTGCAGCTTGAGCATGTAGATGATGCCGACCGTCGTCTTCTGCTCCAGCCGTTCGCCCGTGCGACCGTCGAACAGGCGCGTCTTGCCGTCTTCCTCCAGCCCAGCCTCTTTCAGCAGGCCGCGAATCTTGTCTTCACCCGGTCCGTCGAACACCGGGCAAGCCACGCGGAAGCCCAATTTGGCCGCCGCCCAACCCAAGTGGGTCTCCAGAATCTGACCCACGTTCATACGGCTGGGCACCCCCAGCGGGTTCAAGATGATGTCGACCGACGTGCCGTCTTCGAGGAACGGCATGTCCTCGACCGGCAACACCTTCGAGATCACCCCCTTGTTCCCGTGGCGACCGGCCATCTTGTCCCCGACGGAAATCTTCCGCTTGGACGCGACGTACACCTTGACCATTTGCAACACGCCACTGGCCAATTCTTCGCCGCGCTTCAGGGTGTTCAGCATCCGATCGCGTTCGTCGATCGCCAGCGTCACCGCGCCGAACTGTTCGGCGATCAGTTGCTCCAACTGCTCGCGCTTGGCTTCCGATTTGACATCCATCTTCTCGAACCGCGACCGGAAGTTTTCCGCCTGGGTCGCCACTGTCTTGTCGTCCGCTTCCGTCCGCAGGTTGCGGCCGTCGTCGTCCTCGAGCTTCTTGTCGAGCACTTTCTCGAACTCGGCGAGGAACGCCCGGAAGGCGGTGGCGACATTCTTCGCCCCTTCCTCTTCCTTCGTCTTCACTTCCAGGTCGAACTTCTTGCGGTCCCCCTCCGCCAGGCTCATGCGGCGCGAGAACTTCTGCGTGTCGATGACGATCCCTTCGACACCGCTGGGGACTTCCAGCGAATCGTTCTTCACGTCTTCCCCGGCGCGGCCGAAGATCGCGTGCAGCAGCTTTTCCTCGGGAGTCAACTCGGTCTTCGCCTTGGGAGAAACCTTGCCGACGAGAATGTCGCCCGGTACCACCCGCGTGCCGACCTGCACGACCCCGTCGTCACCCAGGTGCCGCAACGCTTTCTCGCTCACGTTCGGGATGTCCCGCGTGAATTCCTCGCGACCCAGTTTCGTCTCGCGGATCTCGATGTCGAACTCGTCGATGTGGATCGACGTGTACACGTCTTCCTTGACGAGTCGTTCCGACAGGATGATCGCGTCCTCGAAGTTGTAGCCTTCCCACGACATGAACGCGACGAGCACGTTCCGTCCCAGGGCCAACTCTCCGTCGCGGGTGGCCGCGCTATCGCACAGCACCTGCCCCTTCTTGACCTTCTGCCCCACCTTGACCAGTGGCTTCTGGTTCAGGCAGGTTCGTTCATTGAGCCCCGCGTACTTCACGAACGGGAAGCTCACGTTGTCCAGTTCGACACGGTCCGCGTCCACATACGTGATCGTCCCGTTCTTCGGGGCGCGCATGAGCATCCCCGAGTTCTCGGCCACGGCCCGTTCGAGCCCGGTACCGACCACCGGCGGGTCCGTCACCAACAGCGGCACGGCTTGCCGCTGCATGTTCGAACCCATGAGCGCCCGGTTGGCGTCGTCGTGCTCGAGGAACGGAATCAATCCGGCGGACACCCCCACCATCTGGCAGGTGGCGATGTCCATATAGTTCACCATCGACTTGTCGACGAACACGAAGTCGCCCCGGAACCGCGCCAATACGCGGTCCTCGCGAATCTTGTTGCCGTCGATCCCCGTGTCGGCTGGAGCCAGATACGCGTTCGACTCTTCGTCGGCACGCAGCCACACGATTTCCCCCGTCACCTTGCCATCCTTGCAGATGCGGTACGGGGTGATCAGGAATCCGTAGTCGTCCACCTGAGCGAACATGCTCAGGCTCGAGATCAGCCCGATGTTCGTACCTTCGGGCGTCTCGATGGGACAGATGCGTCCGTAGTGCGAGATATGCACGTCGCGGACTTCGAAGCCCGCGCGCTTCCGGTTGAGCCCCCCGGGGCCCAACGCCGACAGACGCCGCTCGTGCGTCAGCATCGACAGCGGGTTCGTCTGGTCGACGACCTGCGACAACTCGCCCCGACCGAAGAAGTATTCGATCGCCGCCGACACGCTCTTGGGATTGATGAGCGTCCGCGGCGACATTTCCTCGACATCCTTGAGGCTCATCCGCTCCTGAACGGTGCGGCGGAGCTTTAGGAACCCCTTGCGGATTTCGTCCGAGGCCAGTTCGTCGATCGTCCGCAAACGGCGGTTTCCGAGGTTGTCGATATCGTCGATGCTGACCGACTGGTCCCCCGAACGCAGTTTCAGAACGTACCGGATCGCGTTGATGAAGTCCTCGGCGCGGAGGGTCATCACGTCGTCCGGAATGTCTTGATCGAACTTCCGGTTGATGCGGAACCGGCCGACCCGGCCCAGGCGATAACGGTTCACGTCGAAGAACTTCTCGCGGAACAGGTCGATCGCCTTTTCCAGTTGCGGCGGATTACCGGGACGCAACCGCTGGTAAATCCGCAGCAGCGCCTCTTCGTGGCTGGAAGTGCTGTCTTCCGCGATGCTGTTGAGGATCAACTGGTCGTTGAGGTCCTCGATGATCTCGATCGTCTTGAGGCCCGAGTCCGCGATCTCCGCGAGCGTGGAATTCGTGATGGCCTGTCCGACTTCGCAGATGATCTCCCCGGACTTTTCGTGCTTCGCGGGGTAAATGACATCTTCAGCGGCGTGCTTCCCGAGCACCTTCTTGTCGAACTCCGCCTCGGTCGTCTTCACCACCTTCGTGGGGTGGAACAACTTCACCAGCGCGGCGTCGGACGAGTAATCGGCACTCATCGCACGCAGCAACGTCAGCGCGGAGAATTTGCCGCTTTGGTCGATGCGCACACCGAGCGCTTCGCGCTTCGAAATGTTCAGCTCGATCCAGCTTCCGCGCTCCGGAATGATCCGGCATGAGTACGACTTCTTTTCACCCGGCTCGGACGTCGACACGAAGTCGACCCCTGGGGAACGGTGCAACTGGCTCACCACGACGCGCTCCGCGCCATTGATGATGAACTCGCCTCCCCCGAGCATGATGGGCATGTCGCCCAAGTACACCTCTTCGTCGATCGGCTGTTCCTTCGACAGCCGCAGAAACACCCGGAACGGACGCCCGTAGGTCATCCGCAACTGACGGCATTCCAGCGGGCTGTACCGCGGCTTGCCCAGTTCGTATTTGACGAATTCCAGCTTGTGCTGCCCGTCGTAGCTCTCGATCGGGAAAATCTCACGGAGAATTTCCTCGAGCCCATGCGGGTCGCGCTTCTTCGGGTCGGCGTCCAATTGCAGGAACCGCTTGTACGATTCCGTTTGGATCTGCGTCAGGTCCGCGAGGGCGAAGTCGAGCTTGAGCTCGCCCATCGGGCGGACTTCGTCGAACTTCATGGCGCGTTGGGCGGGAGTCGGCATATTCGCTACAGCTCCGATGGTCGGACCACTCGGGAACAATCAAACCGGGACGGGTTTCGGCGGGGGCTTCACTTCGCGCGAACTTCACTCTGCGTTGGACGGCGGCTTGCTGACAAACACAGCCGTCACATGGAATTCTCGACGGGGCGGGGACGGCTCGGACGGACATCGCCCTGCGCCATGCAACAGTCCCCGGTCAACAGCATTGGAGCCATCGCGAGGCTCCGGTTTCGGCGCGCAGCGCGACTGGGATTCGACCCACGAATCGTGTCGCTCCGCGCCGGTTCCATACAGACCCCTTGACGCGCTACGACCTGTTGCGGCATCTTCCGCCGCAGTACACGCCGCCGCGCAACATCGATGGAACCGACGAACGACACGACGCTCCCGCCGAGAACTTCTCCGCCAAGGTCTTCGCGAGCCTGTACGGCTCCGAACGCAAGACGGCATTTCACGCGCGCGGCATCCACTCGATCGCCCTCGGGACTCGCCGGTCGAAATGCGACACTCCCCGTGTGTCACATCCCGCCAGGCTGGACGGCTCGCCGGGGACACAGTCCGCCGGGCTGCGCATCCCGCGCACCCCTTGAACCGTGCAACACGCTCAGCCGAAAGCGTTTCCGGAGAATAGTCTCCGGCCACAACGTCGTAAAGTCACCGACCTCGATGCGCCACGGGACGGACACAGCAAAAACAGGCTGTGCAACCGTCGAACTACGACTCGCTGACGTTCAAAACTCATTGTCGGATACGCGACAACGCGTTGTCGAATCCAGCGTGATCGAGCTGCTTCTCCGCGAAGCGCCACCATCCATGGCCTGATGAGGTCCACCGCTTGACGCGGTGGTCCGTTCGACTCGGCATCCCGACCGAGTGGCGCGAATGACAAGTTTGAGTCGCGACAGACGTCGCCACCCTCGCACACGGCGGCGCTCGACAATGCGGACAACATCCGCATCGGGAACACACGCGGCCACAAGCCCCTTTCCGTAAACACCGCCACACGAGGAGCGTGTCCTGCGACACCCCGCCTCGTGTTCGGTATTACTCGGGACTTGTTGCGAATCCACGGAGACCTGCGAAAACCAGGAACCGGCACCAAGGCTCCGCCCCGATGCTTTGTCCCGTCCCACACGACCGAACCGTTAACCCGCGCGACCAACTCCGCCGCAATCTCGTCATCCACACCGTCGAACAACGACCTGGCGAATCACTTGATCTCGGCTTTTCCGCCCGCTGCTTCGACTTCCTTGACGAGCTTCTCCGCGTCGGCCTTCGGAAGGCCGGTCTTCAAGGGCTTCGGCACCGCTTCCACGAGGTCCTTGGCTTCCTTGAGGCCGAGGCTCGTCGCGGCGCGGACCACCTTGATCACGGCGATCTTGTTGTCGCCGAAACCGGTCAGCACGACGTCGAACTCGGTCTTCTCGGCCGGCTTCTCCGCCGCGCCACCAGCACCAGCGGCCGGGGCCGCCATCATCACGGCGCCGCCAGCGGCGGCCTTGATGCCGTGAACTTGCTCCAAATAGTCAGCGACGGCCTTGGCCTGCAACAGCGTCAGGGACGCAATCTTGTCCCCCAAGTCCTTCGTCGCCTGATCGAAACTCGCCGCTTCCGCCGTGGCCATTGCGTCCGTCCTTCCGTTATCGAGAACCCGTTCAGACCGTGATATCGACGTGTCGCGATCACCCGCTCTCGCCACAACTGTCGTCTTGCCGCTTCACTCGACTCTATGACCACCGGACGGACCGCCTGGGGTTCGGGAACCCTGTCTCGCGAATCGCCGGAATTCACCGCAAACATTCAGCATCGCGTACTCCTAAAGTCGCGATGCCAGCCTACCCTTCACGCCACAACCCACATCAACCCGCCGCAGGAGCTTCAGCAGCCGGGGCATCGCCGTCCGGCTTCCCTTCCCCGACCGATTTCAACTGACCCGCCAGCGTTCCCGCCGGGCCGAGCAACGCACCCGCGAGGTTGGCACCCGGGCTCAACATCAACTGGACGATCTTGCCGATCAACTCCTGCCGCGTCGGACCCTTGGAGATGTCGTCGAGCTGCTTGGCGTTGACGCCCGTCCCCTCGACCACCCCACCCTTGATCACCAACTTCGCGTTGGCCTTCGCTTCTTTTGTGATTTCCTTCGACAGTTCGACGATGTCCGAGCCGCCCCAAATCAGGCTGCTGGGACCGCTGAACTGGGTCTCCAAACCCGAGACTCCGAGTTCGCCCAGAATCTTCTTGGCCAGCGTGTTCTTCACTCCCAGCACGTGGATATCACGCTGCTGGAGTTTCAAACGCATCGTGTTTTGCGAGAACGCATCCAATTTGGACGTGTCGACGATGACCATGTCGCGCGCCTTCCCGATCCGCTTGCGGACATCGGAAAGCACCATTTCCTTGACAGCTCGACTCATCGCATCGCCCTTCGCTTTCCATCCCCCGCCCTCGCGGGATCAAACCACTTCGCACCAACGGGAGCCACCCCGGACGTCATCCGCTCGACTCGCTCACGCGGCCACTTGAATACCGGGGCTCATTGTCGCGGTCAACGTAACGCCACGAACATACACGCCCTTGGACGCGGCGGGCTTCAGCGACTTCACAAACCGCAACAGAGCGTCGGCGTTCTCGGCCAATTGCGATTCGCTGAATGAAAGTTTCCCGATCACGCAATGGACGATTCCGCCCGCATCGGCACGGAACTCGACCTTACCTGCCTTGTACTCGCGAACGGCATTCGCGACATCGGTCGTCACGGTGCCAGCACGCGGCGACGGCATCAACCCACGCGGACCGAGCACGCGACCCAGCGGACCAACCACACCCATCATGTCGGGGGTTGCGATGGCGACATCGAACTCCGTCCAACCCTCTTTGACCTTCGCGGCCAAATCGGCTGCGCCGACGAAATCGGCACCCGCCTGCTTTGCAATCTCTGCGTTCGCCCCTTGGGCAAACACCGCCACGATCTTCGCCTTGCCGATCCCGTGCGGGAGGACGATCGAGCCGCGAACCATCTGATCCGCTTGCTTCGTGTCCACACCCAACCGAATCGCGAGGTCGACCGACTGATCGAACTTGCACGGCTTGATCGTCTTGGGGAGCGACCCTTCGAGCGACTTCAATTTCGCCACGGCCGACGGCAAATCCAGAGGCTGAAGGTCCTTGACCAGCCCGAACATGTGCCGGAAACGCTTGGAATGCTGGGGCATGTCAACGCTCAAATCGAAGTCGCGAAAAAGGAAGACTCAGCATGCTAATCGGGCGGGCCATCGCCTTCAACTCAAAACCCGGTTAAATCCGGAGACAGCCGCACCGAATTTCAAAAAAATGCTCACCGAAAAGGCATTTGCCCCAAGGGTCGTTCGAGGGTTTACCCCTCGCCGCGATCAGCAGGGACCGCTCGGACTTCTTTGCTGCCACCGTCGCGTGACTTGTTTCGCCATCGAGCATTGGCGACCCGTTCCGACGGGCAAACCCGCAGAAATCTCCGGCGACACCACTCGGCCTGCCAGCCGGTGTGCTTACCGGACACTCCCGACGCCGGACATCGGGTGACATCCATCGCTTCGGAGAGTCTCGCGGCGGTTCGGGGAAATGTTCAGTCGACGATTTCGATCCCCATGCTTCGCGCGGTTCCCGCAATCACCTTGCAGGCCTGTTCCAGCGACGACGAATTCATATCCTTGAACTTCGTCTTCGCAATGTCCAGCACCTGCGCCTTGGTGACCTTGCCGACCTTGTCAGCCTTCGGGTTGGCCGCGCCCTTGGCCACCTTGGCCGCCTGCTTCAGCAGTGTGGCCGCCGGGGGGGTTTTGAGGATGAACTCGAACGACCGGTCGTTGTAGACCGTGACGATGCAAGGAATCGTCGTTCCCTTCATCTCTTTGGTCGCGTCGTTGAACCGCTGGACGAACTGGCCCAGGTTGATCCCGTGGGGGCCGAGCGCGGTCCCGACCGGGGGGGCCGGCGTCGCTTGACCGCCGGTGATCTGAATCTTGACCTGCGCTGTGACTTGCTTCGCCATGATCGTCCCGCCAACTCGTTATTCGTAAGAGAAATCCACGCCCCGTGATCGCTTGGTCCCGTTGCCGCTCGGCCCTGTTGCTTCCTGGTGGAGTTGCCGCCTGCCACGCCGAGCTCGCCACCCCTTGAGCAGGGATGAATGCACGCCGCGACGAAGCGCTCTAAATCCGCTCGATTTGCCAGTATTCCAGTTCCACCGGCGTCGAGCGACCGAAAATCTCGACCAACACCGACACCTTCCCGCTCGTCTCGTCGATCTTGTCGACCATTCCCTCGAAGCCGTCGAATCCCCCCTCCTTGATCTTCACCCGGTCGCCCGTGGCGAACTGCATCTTGATCTTCGGGGCCGAGGGTTCGTCCTTTTTGACTTCCTGTCCCAGCATTTTGCGGATCTCTTCGTCCTTCATCGGGATCGGCTTGCCAGCCGCCCCGGTGAAGTCCCCCACGCCACCCGTCTCCCGCACCAGGAACCAGCTCTCCTCGTTGAGGATCATCTGGATCATGATGTAGCCGGGATACAGCTTACGCTCGGTGACCCGCTTCTTGCCTCCCTTGGTTTCCGCCACTTTCTCCGTCGGAATGATGATTTCGCCGAAAAAGTGCTCGATTCCGTCGCGCTTCATCCGACGCAGCAGGTTGTCGCGGATCGTTCGCTCGCGATTGCTGGTGACCTTGAGCACGTACCATTGCATCTGGCCGGTGCTCTCAGCCACGGGGCTGTCGTTCGTCTCCGCCATTTACCTGCTCCACTCGGAAGGGCCTGCCCTACTCGGAAGGAACTGAACCCGCTCCCCGTGCTCGGACCCGACGCGCCGCGTCGTGCTTCGCATTCTTCGGAACCGAACTCTCCGCCAACCCGTCCACACTTACCGTCAAACCAGGCCAATACGCCGTGTCACCACTCGCGAAGAGCCCGTGATTCACAGCATCTTGAGCACGCCGATGGCCGACAACAGCGTCGACCACAGCGCATCGTACACCGCCAGCACGATCCCGAAGATGAACATGGTGGCGATCACGACGATCGTCGCCCGATACACTTCGCTGCGACTGGCCCACGTGACCTTGTGCAGTTCCCCCTCGACCGAAATCAGGAAGTCCGCGAACCGCGGCATGTTGACCACGCGGAATGCCAACCACGCACCGACCACCGTGATCGCCGAGGCCACGCCGTAGCGCACCCCCTGCGTCTGGCTGAGCAGCAAGGTTTGCGACATCACGTAAGCGCCCAGCGCCACCACCAGCAACACCGCGGCCCCGGTCAACTGCCGGATGAGCTTCCCCTGGTTTCGCTTGTACAGGGACGCCGCAGCCAACTCGCCGCAGAATTCGCCCCAAAAAGTCGTCGCTTGCGCTCGGGCCATTGCGATGTCGTCCTGGTTTCCCGCGCGGTCGGTCCCCGCACCGCATCATGACTTTCAACACCCCGACGACCTCGACTCCTCAAAACCGTCAACACGACGACTTTTCGGAAGGTCGCGGAGCGACATTCTCCGACAGGGACGCTGTTTCGGCGATCCAAAACAATCCGCCCCGCTTCGCGCCGGGCCGATCCCGCCGGTCTGTTCCAGCACGGGCGGAGGGACTCGAACCCCCAACCGGTGGATTTGGAATCCACTGCTCTGCCAATTGAGCTACGCCCGTATGTCTCGTTGCGACAACCCCTCCCGACTTTCCGGGTTCGGCCCGTGTGGAGCGCGAACGGATTCCGTATGTCGTGACTTCGTGTCCCTCAGACCAGCAGCGTCGCGATACAGTGACAGGGGGAATCCGTCCCGACGATCGAACGTGGCGAAGACTACTCGTCCCCGTCGCCGATCATGTCGGTCTCTAATCATCCGAGTCACCGTTCGCCAAGCCGAAGCCCGCTCGTCGCACAAATCAGGCTCGCGCCGATCCGGGTTTGAACGGGATCGACCGTCTCACTTCTTGCGCGACTCTTTGTGAGTCGTGTGCTTGCGCAGCTTCGGGCAGTACTTCTTCAACTCCAACCGCTCGGTGCCGCGCGTTTCCTTCGACGTGCGGTAGTTCCGCACGCCCGATTCGCCGCATTCCAACCAGACATACTCGCGAGGCATTTGCTTGGCTCCGCAACCGCTGATTCAGCCACTCCCGAAGGAGCGGCAATCCATCCGCCTTGGGAAAAACCCCGCCTCCCGTCCGGCCCGAAGGCACCGACGGGAGGCGCCGGAATCTATTCTCGTTTCCGGAAGGAAAACCTTCCGGCACTCTTCTACAAACATCGCACATCCGCAACGTGGCGACAACCGGAGGAGCCATGTCGGCCCCACCGGTTGGACGCCCTGTTGCCGCAATCAGGACTGCAGCAATCACGAGCGGTGAAACTACTCGAGAATCTTCGTCACGACGCCCGAACCAACCGTCTTGCCCCCTTCGCGGATGGCGAAGCGGCTTTGTTCGTCCATGGCGATCTTGCAGTACAGTTCGACTTCGATCTCGACGTTGTCGCCCGGCATGCACATTTCCGCGCCGCCCAACAGCTTCGCCGTACCGGTCACGTCCGTGGTGCGGAAGTAGAACTGCGGACGGTAACCGCTGAAGAACGGCGTGTGACGGCCACCTTCCTCTTTGCTCAGGACGTACACCTTGGCGGTGAACTTCTTGTGCGGGTTGATCGCGCCCGGAGCACAAAGCACCTGACCGCGCTCGATGTCCTTGCGTTCCACACCGCGGAGGAGAAGACCAACGTTGTCCCCGGCCTGGGCCTGATCCAGCGTCTTCTGGAACATTTCCACGCCGGTGCAGACCGTTTCGACCGTGTCCTTGATCCCGACGATTTGCAGCTTGTCGCCGACCTTGCAGACACCTTGTTCGATACGACCAGTCGCGACGGTACCGCGGCCCTTGATCGAGAAGACGTCTTCGATCGCCATGATCATCGCCTTGTCGACTTCACGCTTCGGCTCGGGAATGTACGAGTCGAGGGCGGCCAACAGGTCGTCGATGCACTTGGCGGCGGCGGGGACTTCACCCTTGCCGTCGAGAGCGGCCTTCGCGTTGCCGCGAATGATCGGAATCTCGTCGCCGGGGAAGTCGTACTTCGTCAGCAGGTCGCGGATTTCCATCTCGACCAGTTCGAGCAGTTCCTCATCGTCGACCAGGTCGCACTTGTTGAGGAACACCACCAGCCGCGGCACGTTCACCTGACGGGCCAGCAGGATGTGCTCCCGCGTTTGGGGCATCGGGCCGTCGGCGGCGGAGACCACCAGGATCGCGCCGTCCATCTGGGCGGCCCCGGTGATCATGTTCTTGATATAGTCGGCGTGGCCGGGGCAGTCGATGTGAGCGTAGTGACGCTTTTCGGTTTCGTACTCGACGTGCGACACGGCGATTGTCACCGTCTTCGTTTCGTCGCGGACGGTACCCCCCTTGGCGATGTCGGCGTATTCCTTGAAGCGGGCCAGTCCCTTCGCGGATTGCGTCGCCAGCAAGGCGGCCGTCGTTGTCGTCTTGCCATGGTCGATGTGACCGATCGTCCCCACGTTCACGTGGGGCTTGTTCCGCACAAAGACTTCCTTAGCCATCGCTGCTTCCCCTCGACTGTGATCTGGGCCGACGTCCTGTCACGTCGACGAACCAACATTCCCTCGACCGGACCGCCCCTTGTTCGGGAGCCGCGCGCCGCACCACCGCGAACGCACTTGTCGAAGTGCCTTGGAAAACCCCCGCCTCGATGAATCCGATTCGGCCCTTCAAAGCCGTCTCGCCATCCGTCGCTTCAGGGCACGACCGCAGCAGCCACAACGGCCACCTCTCGCGGACGCGATCTCTTAAACCGCCGAATCCCGCACCGAATCCACTCTCGCCGAACCCATGGGAAAAAATCCCCGACCGGTTCGGAAAAACTCTCGCAACACCCTCTCGCGTCCCCCAAAAACCGGGGTCACGATCAACTCGGCCCGACACATGGTCCTTGCCCGTACTGAGCTCAACCCGTGCCGAACTGAAGCTGTTGAAGGGACTCGAACCCTTGACCTCGTCCTTACCAAGGACGTGCTCTACCAACTGAGCTACAACAGCGCTGCGTCACTCCCGATCCGGCTTTGGCAAAACCACGCCGAATCCAGAGCACCCGTCGCTTCGAGAACGTCATCGATCGGCGGGTCTTCCGCCAAAATCGACAGCGCTCCCTCAACGAAAAAACACCGCCAGCGCGGCTGCCTCACCGAAGGAAGCGGGGCAGCTTAGCCACTTGCGGTTCGACTTGCCAGTCTGCGCGGACCTCGACCCGGAAGATTCCGGACCAAAACTTCCGATGGACCGGATGCCCGACAACGCCTTTCGTCGGGCATCGCAAAGCCCGAAAGCGTCGACGAAATCCAGAGCCACCGTAAAGTTCGGTGCCGCGACCTCGAAAACCCTCACTCGCCAGCCGGCTCGCGGAGCCATGCCCCGCAGCGCCTCAGCCAGGTTTTGTCTTCAAAGCTCGCTCGCGCGGGCGTCAAAGCGGGTGATGGGAATCGAACCCACACTACCAGCTTGGAAGGCTGGGACTCTACCATTGAGCTACACCCGCAGCTCATTGCGGCCAAACCGGAGCCGCTCATGGATGAACGCGCCGCAGGCCGGAAAATCCCCTGCCAACGTCGCAGTCCGTCCGTTTCAATCCTGCGTGAAAATGGGGGATGTAGGATTTGAACCTACGAAGGCAGAGCCACCAGATTTACAGTCTGGCCCATTTGACCACTCTGGAAATCCCCCGTTTTGCTTCGCTTCAACTCAAAACACCGCGCCGGCACTTCCGCTTCGACGGCTCGAAAGAGATGGGTTATCGACCGTTCGTCCGCCGACCTTCAATCGAATCCATCGATCCCGTTCCGCGTTCGGGCACCGGCCCGTCGACTCCACGTAAGCTAGCGATGGGATTTGAACCCGCAACCGCCGGTTTACAAAACCGGTGCTCTACCGTTGAGCTACGCTAGCCAATCTTTCGTCTGCCCAAACCGGAAGCGGAAATCATAACAGCCTCAACCCGCCTTGCAAGCCGAAACGGACGGCTGCTATGCGCCGCGCCACCTCTGCACGCGTTGTTTCCAAGACACCTCAGCCGACTTTTCGGTTCTCCGTTCGAGCGATTTTTCGTGTCAATCGCCGTCAATCAGCTTTCGGCAGGCTGTCGGTGGTCGCCAGTTCCGGTCGAAACCCCAAGCTTTCCCGGTACGTCGACCGAACCTTGGCCGTGCCGATTTCTGCGACAATTTTCTCCCATTCGCGTGCGGCTTCTTCCAGCAATCCCGCCGAATCCGCATCGCTCGTCAAGGCTTTCTCCAGCGCCCGCGTCAACGCGGCACGGAACATCTCGCGCCCCGCCACCGGAAGCTCGCACACAATGTTGTCCCGTCCGAGTGATGCGGCCCCCGCCGCCACCACCTGGGGGACGCTGTAGCTCGGCCAATCGCTCGATGCAAAGTCTTCCGGTGAATCCAGTTGCGACTGGCGTACGGTGCCGCGGAACGACTTCGGCAAGGTCTTGCCGCCGGTGGCGACGACGACGCTGGCCAGAAAATGGAAGGCCGCGTCGTTCGCTACGACATCCCCCCCCGCCACCACCCCCGCGATCGCTCCACCGAATCCCGTTCCTCCCCAATCCACGAGCGTCGGTCGGTTTACCGCGTCGATGTCCCCCGTGACCCAAGCTTTTCGACCCGGGTCGTAAGTGCGTCGACTCCCCGGGAGTGGTGCGAATCCGACGCTCAATCCCGCAACTGCCTCGACGGGCGCAGCTTCACCTGGCGACTTGGTGGATTGGTTGTTCCATTCCCCGTTGACCGCGCAGATGGCCAAAGCGGCTCGACCTTCGATCAACGCCCGCCGACAATCGGCGGGCGACATGTCGCGGTCGGCCATGGGAATCGCTCGATACACCTCGCGTGCTTCCGTCAGTGCTTGAGCGAACGGCGGGGCGGAAATTCTCGGAGCCAGCGTGTCGAGATCGAAGAACACCGCCAGTTGACCCGGATGTCGCGCGTAAGCCAGCGACCTCGCCAGAAACCACGAAGCACGAACATCTTCCCGCCACGGTTCCGCCACCACCAAGCCGGGCGCCCAGTCGCCCACCTTTTTGGCCAACGACGCGTACTCCTCCCATGTCGCGGGAGCTTCCAAACCGGCTTTGCGGAGCAGGTCTTCCCGATAACCGAGCACCATCACTGGCAGCGAGATCGGCACCAGCGTCGGTTCCCGTCGACGCACGCATGTTGTTTCCCGCAGTCCGGGCAATACGTCCATCCAGTGCAATTGCGTTTCGCCGCGTTGGCTCTCGGGGATGATCGACCAGCCTCCCTCGCCCAACTCGGCGGTTCGTTCGGGTAGACGTGCCAGTGTCGTCACCACCACTTCCCGGGGCGACGGCGATTTCGCGGCGGATTTTCCGTCGGCAGGCCACTCTTCAAACCGCACCTTGGCTCCGGTCGCCGCTTCCCAATCTTGTGCGGCGACTCCCCACGCGGCGTTGAGTCCCAATTCCGACTCGCCACGCACCACCACCGTTCGTCCTGCGAACGGGGCTGCGGATTCGGCCTGTTTTTTGGGCGAATCGCAACCTGCGAGCCCCAACGAAAACAACCAACCCCCGACCACGATTGTCCAGGCCCGAGTCGATACCGAAGACGTTCCGGGTGCCATTTGCCTTCGCAGCCGCATGAAGAAATCCAACAGGAATTGAAACCCAAATGACATGGCCATCGCACACTGCGCTGGTCGCCGCCGGAGACCTCCGAGAGGAAAGCGACTGCTGGTCTCGGACCGTCCACGACCGGTGGTATGAACGTTGCGCATCATCGGCAACGCGGCATTTATCGGCACCGGATCGCATCGCTTGAGAAAGTACGCCGTTCAACGCCTGAATCCGAGGCCCGAGAGATCAAATCCAATCCTTTCGACGCGATTCGTCGTCCCGGCGCCAGGGTCGTGTTGCTCGTAAACAATTCGCAAAGAAGTCGTGAAGAATCCGTGAGTTGGGGCCTCTCGTCCTGATTTCCAAACGTCCCCTTCCGTAACGCGTCGTAACATACGTTTTCGACACGGCGCGTGTGAAATGTCTGAGGGGGAGCTTCCGCTTGCGGCCGGACCGGCGTTGCGACCGGCCTGGCCGACCGCCAAGGGGGGGGACGGAGAATGGCGACGGGTACAGAGTTGACCGAGTGTCCGGACTGCGGGAACGAACTGCGGGTCGGAATGTTGCGCTGCCGCGAATGTGGTTGGAATCCCGGAAAAGGGACGAACGGAGCCAAAACTCCCGCGGCCACTACCGCTGCATCCGCCCCGACTCCCAAGGCGGCGTCGACCCCCGATGTGTGTCCCCATTGCGACTCCGAATTGCGTCCCGGTATGGTCAAATGTCGCGAGTGCGGCAAGTCGGTGACGGGGGGAGCCGGTTCCGGTACGGTCAAGTTGCCATCGCCCGAAGGATCGCGATCGGCACCTTCCACGACTTCGGCCTCGCGCTCCGGGAATCCGTCGGCGTCTCGGGCCACACCTGCTCGCGCCCCGGAAGCGCCTCGTCCCGCGCCGGAAGCCGCGGCGCCAGCGGCGCGGGTCCCCGACCGCGCGGCCCCCGCCGCCCCCAATCGCAGCCAAACACCGGATCGTGCGTCGCTGCGCGAACGTCCGAGCGGAGCGGGTTTGAGCACGGGGGGGAACGCCACCGCCCGTACCACGCCCCCCCCTGGCACACAGCCGACGGTCAATCAATCCGGGTTGAATCGGCCTTCGGGGGGAGGCGCGAAGGGGCGGAAGCCGGTGGCGACTCCACCTGCGGAACCCGCCGCCGTGAGCACGCCCTCGACCGCTTCACCCGCACCCGTCGCGGATGCCGCGGCAGGCAAGCCAACCGGCAAGCCGATGTCGTACTTTCAGTTCAAGAAGTACTCGAAAATTCTTGAGACAAAGGGTTTGGACAAACCGAAGCTCGCCGATCAGCGGCGGGCCGCCCTCGAAGAAATCTGCGCGTTCGCTGATGAACGCGTGCCGGCCATGGTCTTGACCGCCCTGTCGGACGATTGGGTGGTGGTCCGCGAAACCGCCGCGAAGTTGTTGATCAAATTCCCCTCGGAAGAGTCCATTGCCGCGCTCAACGAGAAGTTGCTCGCCGACGACAGTGCCGATGTCCGCCGCGCGTGCGGGCTGGCCCTCGCCTCATTGGGGGCGGTCCAAGCGGTGCTGCCGCTGTTGCACGCCGGTCTCGACAATCCGCAGCAGCGCGTCTGGACGCTCGACGCGCTGACCCGTATGGGGAAGCCGGCCGTGCAGGCACTGGTGAAGTGCTTGGCGCACGAGGACGCCGGGCTGCGGTTGGACGCGTCGATCGTTCTCGGACGGATCGCCGACCCCACATCCTCCGCGCCGCTCCTCAAGTTGTTGCGGGATCCCAGCCCGATTCTGCGGGCGAACGTCGTGCAAGCGATCGGCCAGATCGGCGTGGTCGACCATTGTGAGTCCGTCGCCCAGATGCTCGACGACGACGATCCCGGGGTGCGCCTCAACGCGGCGGCGGCCCTTGCCAGGATGGGGGACGAGCGCGTCCGGCAGGATGTCGTGGGGTTGCTGCGCGATCCGGATCCCGTCATCCGCGGCTATGGGGCGACCGCGTGTGCCCGTGCAGGCGCGACCGGAAGTTGGGGCGCGATCGCGCAACTGCTTGGGGAAGAAAGCGAAGACGTGCGGGCACGCGCTGCCGAGGCACTGGGGGCCTTGGGGGAACCTGCGGCCGCCAAGGTTCTGACGACCGCGCTGAAGGACTCGTCCGTCAAGGTGCGGATGAACGCGACCGCCGGTTTGGGACTGCTCAATTGCCCTGCGGCCGTCGAGGGATTGGACATCGCCGCCGGCGACCTGCAACCGCTCGTCCGCAAGCGTGCGTTGGACTCTCTGGCGCAAATCGGAACGCCCGAAGTCCGCGACATCATCGCCCGTGTGTTGCGCGGCGACGGCGCGCCGGACGTGCGACAAACCGCAGCTCGCGTCCTCGCCCAGTTTCCCGATCCCCTCACCGTTTCGCTCTTGCGGGAGGCGCTCAACGACGAATTCATGGTGCGGGTGCGCTCCTGCATCTCGCTGGGGGAGATCGGTCTGCCGGAGTGCGTCGACATCCTGTTGCCGTTGCTGAAGGACCCCGTCTCCGAAGTGCGGTTCCACGCGGTCAACGGATTGGGTGGCACGGGAGACGGACGGGTCCTGAAGCCGCTCGAGGAGCTTATCGACGACCCGGATCCGCTGGTGCTGAGGGGGGTCGGCAAGGCGCTTGTCGCGTTGAGCGACCCCCGCGGCGAGCAGGTTCTCAAACGTGCTGCGGAAATGTCGGCGGAGGCCGCTGCCTCTCGAGCACCCGCCAAGGTGAGTCCCGAGCGCGAGACCAAAAAAAAGAAAGCGGCCAGTCGTTCGGCCAAATCGTCGGGGCCCCGACAAAGTCCTTTGGAGATGTTGTACGGGCTATTGGGGATGCTCGTGCCGAACTCCCTTGTGGGGGGGATTTCGGGAGTGTTCTCGTGGCGGCCTTCCGCTTCCACCGATCCCCAGGTGCTGTACAAGCAATTGGGAGGCGTCGCCGGAGGGGTCGTGCTTCTCGGGGCGGTGTACTGGTTCTTTTTCACAAAGTCCGATGCCGGCAACGCGTTCGCGCTCATGAATCGTGGCGACTATGTCACGGCGGCGATGTTTGCTCCCGATCGCATTGTTTGCAATTTGTCCCGCGGCCGCCGAGAAATCTGGGGCGCCGACGGCGGCATGGAGTCTTCGCTCGACGAACAGCCGATCATCACGGCCTACCTTCCCTCACCGGATGGGAAGGTCGTGGCGGCGTTCCCCGCCGAAGGGGGCGATATCCTGTTGTTGAGCCCGCAAGACCTCTCGGAGACGGGGAAGTTGTCGGGGCACTCGGCGAAGGTCTCGGGGGGCGTGTATAGCGCGGATGGATCGAAGTTCGTCACCTTCGACCCCTCGGGAACGGTCATCGCGTGGGATGTCGCCGGGAAGACTTCATCGGCGAAGATCAAGATCGAAGCTCCCTCGCCGATCAGCGCGATCACCGCCGCAGCCTCGGGAACCATGGCGGCCGCCGGGACCACCGACGGCAAGGTCCTCGTTCGCAAACTGCCCGACGGCGCCGAGTTCGCCACGATCCCCGCCCACGTCAAGCCGGTCACGGCCTTGGCGTTCAACGAAGCGGGAGATCGGCTGATCACTCTGGGCGCGGACGGCACCGCGCACCTCTGGAACCTGACGACGCGGAAGCGTGAAAAAACCATCAATCCCAAGGACCTCCCGCTGGCGGGCATCTCGGGAATGCGATTCCTCAAGGACGGAAAACGGGTGTTCGCCTATTCCGGCTCGGTGGGGATCATCGACTTCGACGCCATGCGCGTCGTCCGCTTCGCGTCCAACCTGGAAAACGGGGTCAGCTTCATCTCGCTGTCGGCGGACGAGTCGAAAGCGGTCGGTGGCAACGGGGGCGACCTGCAGTTCGAAGTGTTCGACGCGTCGAACGGGGCGAGTCTCGTCACAATCGGCCCCACGGGCTGACGGACCGCAGTGATGCGGATGCGTCGTTTCCCGCGCGAATCACTTCGAAATGCCTATCACAGCGAAACGCGCCGTCCGCTCTTCGCCGCTTTGTAGATCGCGGTGATGATCTCGACGCTCTTGCGCCCCTCGCGACCGTCGACTTGCGGAACGCCCCCGGTGCGAACTGCCTTCACGAAGTCGCGCAGTTGCTCAAGGTGCCCCTTGTACGAGATCGCTTTCGGGTCCCCTGCTCCGCCTCCGCCCCCCACGCGCTGCGCGAATTTCTCCCGCGTGGTGCGGTCCTTCGCGGTTTCCTTGTCGAACTTCCAGAGCAGAACATCGTCTTGCTCGACGATCACGCTGCCGCGCGAGCCGTGAATCTCGGTCTTCTTGAGCAGCCCGGGATACGCCGCC
Source organism: Planctomycetales bacterium (assembly GCA_044359065.1). GTDB lineage: Bacteria > Planctomycetota > Planctomycetia > Planctomycetales > Planctomycetaceae > JAIXZD01. The sequence continues at coordinate 36,059 of JBIKMW010000042.1, forward strand.
GTGGTGGCAGTGATCGTCCCCAGCGCTCCGTTCCTGAACTTCACCGCCGCGACGCCGCAGTCTTCGACCTCGATCCGCTCGTGCGCCAAGGTCCCCGTGACGGCCACCACCTCCGCCACGTCTCCCATCAACCATTGAATCAGGTCCACATTGTGGATCGCCTGATTCATGTAGGCTCCGCCCCCGTCGAGCTTCCACGTCCCGCGCCAGCCCCCCTGGTCGTAGTATTCCTGCGTGCGCCACCACTTCACGTACGTGTCGCCCAGCGTCAACACGCCGAACTTTCCGGCGTCGATCGCCTCCTTGAGCGCGAGATTCGCCGGGCTAAATCGCGACGGAAAAATCGTGCACAGCTTCACACCCCGTTTGTCGCACGCGGCGATGATCTTGTCGCACCGCGCGGGGGTGATTTCGAGCGGTTTTTCGACGACCACATGTTTCCCGGCCGCGGCCGCTTGCAGCGCGGGGTCGAGGTGCGCGCCGCTGGGGGTGCAGATGTTGACGATCTCAAGGCCGGGGGTGTTCAGGAAGGCGTCGTAGTCGGTGTGGATCGCGCATCCACCGACGAGGTCCGCGATCTTGCGGCCGTTTTCGGGGTTCGACGTGTGGACGGCGACCAGCCCTGCCCCCTTGAGATCGGCAATGGCCCGCGCGTGGAACGCCGCGATCATTCCGCAACCGACGATGCCGAACCCGACCTTGGCCATGCCGTTCTCCGCGATTGAATCCCAAAAACCCCGTCCTCGCGCCGCTCAGTCCGTCAACACGATCCGTGCCAGCGATTTTTTTCCCACCCCTACGATCATCCCTTCGACAATCGGAACGAACGCCTTGCGGTCGGCGATGGGGGACCGTTCGCCCGTCGGGGAAATTGTGTATGCCCCCCCTTGGGCGATCGCCTCCATCGCCTTGGAACTCGATTCCCGCAGACCGGCTTTCACCAACAGAGTCGCCGCCTGCATCGCCCCCGCCGGATCGAGCAGCGTTCGCGACAGTCGTGCCTCGGGGATGTCCGCCGGCAGCCCCCCTTCCCCGATCTCCCGTTGCCAACGTTCCGCCGCTCCGGCGGCCTCGCCCTCGCCGTGGTAATCGCCGATCACCGACCGCGCCAGCGCGAGTTTGGCTTGCTTCGGGTGCCCCCCGAGCAGAGCGTCGATCTCCGCTGTCGGAATGTTCGTCAACAACTCGAAGTACATGCGCATCACCGCGTCGGGGACTTGCATGAACTTCTTCATCATGTCGTAAGGGGATTCGCCGATGCCAATGTAGTTACCCAGGCTCTTCCCCATCCGCCGCGTGCCGTCGGTTCCCACGAGAATGGGCGTCATCATGCCGATCTGCTGCGGCATGTTCTGCTCGCGTTGCAGGTCCCGCGCCAGCATGAAGCTGTACAACTGCTCGGTCCCTCCCAGTTCGATGTCGGCCCGAACCTGGACGCTGTCCCACGCTTGCATGATCGGATACAGGCATTCGTGCAGGAAAATCGCCTGCTCGGCCTTGTAGCGGTTCGCGAAGTCCTCGCGGGTCAGGAGTTGCGCGACGGTGACTTTCGCACACAATTCAAGCACGTCGGTGAACCGCATTTCGCCGAACCAGTCGCCGTTGCGGACGACCTCGGCCTTGGACAGGTCCACCACCTTCCCCACCTGCGTGAGGTAATCCGCGGCGTTCCGTTCGACCGCTTCGGCCGTCAGCCGCGCGCGGGTTTGGTCGCGACCGCTGGGGTCCCCGACCAGCGCCGTGTAGTTGCCGATGATGATCACCGCCTGGTGCCCCAGCTCCTGGAACTGGCGGATTTTTCGCAGCGGAACCGTGTGACCAAGATGGACGTCGATCCCCGTGGGGTCGATGCCGTATTTCACGCGGAGCGGCTTGCCGGCGGCGCGGCTTTTCTCCAGCCGCGTCGCCAATTCCTCCTCGGGAACAATTTTCTCGACACCCCGCCGCAAGAGGGCCAACTGTTCAGCGACGGGCGGAAACGAAACCGGCGGGGGTGACATGGATGACAACAACGATGGCATCGGCGGGAACGGTCGCGGAACATCCGGGCGCACCGCCCGAGTCGCGACAAGCCGAGATTATGGAGGGCGGCGACGCTCTTGCCAACCGGGCGGGGAACCGGTCCGAATGCCGGCCAAACGTCCCCTGCCGCGACGTTCGATCATTGCGTCTGGGTTTGAGACGGCGCGCCTTCCGCGCCGGGGATCGCCCGCGCGGCGAAAAACGTCTCGTGGATCGCTGCACCCGCCTCGTTGAGCTCGGTCTGGATGCGGTCGATGAATTCGTGCAGGCCCGCCCGCATGATCTCGCGGAGGTGCACAAAGTCGAGTTGCGAACGCAACTGCCCGATCTTCTGTTCCGCGGGGTTCCGAAACGTGTTGAGGGCGGTTCCCGTCACGGCGTGCAGTGACAGTTCGGTGTTGATCAGGCACGAGTGGATCGAGCGGGGGAACTCGCGGTCGAGCACCAGGAAATCAACCACCTGTTCGGGGGAAATCCGCCCCTTGGCCTTGCGGTACATCTCCAACGCGCTGGCCGATTTGAGCAACGCCGACCATTGAATCACGTCCAGCGGCGTGCCAACCTCCGCCACGCTCGGCAGCAGGATGAAGTATTTCACGTCGAGGATCCGCGATGTCTTGTCGGCCCGTTCCAACAGCCGCCCCATGCGACCGAAGTGGAACGGCTCGCCGTGGGACATCGTGGCGTCCTGGATGCCGATCGTGAGCAGGCTGCGCAGCTTCACCTCGTCGAGAAACGCCTGCGCGTCGTCCAGGGTGTGGTCCGTCGCGGCCGCGCGGACGAACAGATAGAACTTGTTGATCTCCTCCCAGAGCAGCGAGGGAATCACCTCGCGAACCGTCCGCGCGTTCTCCCGCGCCGAACGAAGGCAGGAAACGATCGAATTCGGGTTCTTCGCGTCGAACGTCAGGAACCGCCACACGTTCTCGCGGTTGAACTCGCCGAATTCTTCCAGGAACGCCTCCTGGTCGCCGGTCGTGTACACCAGCGGCGCCCACTGCTGGTCGATCCCCGACCCCAAATCGAGCGTGAGGTTCAGATTGACGTCGATGAACCGCGCCGCGCTCTCGGCACGCTCGAGATACCTCGACATCCAGAACACCGAATCCGCCACGCGACTGAGCATATTGCGACGCCGTCCTGCAACGTTGTGCGAGCACCGTCGCACCATGACTGAAACCGCGAATAATCACGTATGCCGAATCACGAATACCGAGACGAGTGCCATTCGGGCTTCGTCATTCGGCATTTGATATTCCCTCTACCCCGCCCCCGCCAACACCCACGTGTCCTTGCTTCCTCCGCCTTGAGACGAGTTGACGACCAGCGACCCTTTCCGCAGCGCCACCCGCGTCAACCCGCCGGGATTCACGTAAATGTCCTTCCCGTACAGGATGTAGGGACGCAAGTCGACGTGTCGTCCCTCCAGATGATCGTCCACGATCGTCGGCACGCGCGACAGCGCCAACGTCGGCTGCGCGATGTAATTCCGGGGGTTCGCCCGGATTTGATCGGCGTACTTCTCCAATTCGTCCTTCGACGCCCGAGGTCCGATCAGGATCCCGTAGCCCCCCGATTCGTTCGTCGGCTTCACGACGAGTTCGTGAAGGTGCGACAAGACGTACTCGCACTCGCCCGCGTCCCAGCACGAGTAAGTCGGCACGTTCGGGATGATGATGTCCTCGTTCAAATAATACTTCACGATCTTCGGGACCCACGCGTAAACCGCCTTGTCGTCCGCCACGCCCGTTCCCGGCGCATTGGCCAGCGTGACCCGTCCCGCGCGGTACACCTCCATCAAGCCCGGCACGCCGAGCGCCGAATCCGCCCGGAACACCTTGGGGTCGAGGAACGTGTCGTCGATCCGTCGGTAGATCACGTCCACCCGCTTGAGCCCCTTCGTGGTCCGCATGTTGACGAAGCCGCCATGCACGACCAGATCGGAACCTTCGACCAGTTCGACTCCCATGCGTTGCGCCAGGAATGAATGCTCGAAATACGCCGAGTTGTAAATCCCCGGGGTGAGCACGACGACCGTCGGTGACGACCCAGCTGTGGCGGGCGCGACGTTCTGCAGCGTCTCCAGCAGTTTTTCCGGGTAGTTCTCGACCGGACGAATACGGCTGCCGTCGAATGCCCTCGGGAAGGTCCGCTTCATCACTTCGCGGTTTTCCAAAACGTACGACACGCCCGACGGACACCGCAGATTGTCTTCCAGCACGTAGATCGTCCCGTCCCCGTCGCGAACCAGGTCCGTTCCCACCACGTGGCACCAAATGCCCCCCGGCGGTTTCAATCCCTGGCACTGCGGAAGAAAGCATTGCGCCGAGTAGACCAGTTCCTCCGGCAGCACCTTGTCCTTGAAGATTTTGCGGTCGTTGTACACATCCTCGACAAACAGGTTCAGCGCGGCGATGCGCTGCTTCAAACCGCGGTCGAGGTGCTCCCACTCCGGAGCCGGCACGATCCGGGGAATGATGTCGAACGGCCAGATCTTCTCCGTCCCGGCTTGGTGACCGTAAACCGTGAACGTGATCCCCATGTTCAACAGCGTGTGATCCGCCGCCTTCTGCCGCAGTTGCAATTCCCCGTCGGACAGCGATTCCAACCGTTGCGCCAAGACCTCCGCGTAGGGGCGAGGGCGTCCGTCCGGCTCGAACATTTCGTCGAAGAACTGCTCGGTCTGATAGTGCATGAGCTGCATAGGGCGTGGTCCCGCACGTCTGGCGCTGGCGTCGAGACGGCTGTGAATGCGACCGCGCGCGCTGGTTGGTGCAGGCGTGTTCGCAGAGCCGCGACCTCGCGTCAAGGAGGCCGCCCCAAGGTATGGCAACCTGCGTACCGCCGTCAGAAGTTCTGCCGACCTCGCCTTCTCGAATGGCGCACGTTTCGCAAGTGCATTTTCAGGAAGGACTTGTGTCGTGCATTTGGTTTGGGATTGGCGGCGGACCCGCCGGTTGCACAGGCGAAAGTTGATCGGACGTGTCCGCGGTGCGACAGCGTTGCACGGTTTTCGGGCGAATGATTGCCCGTTTCAAGGGCAATGCCCGCCTCCGCAACTTGCGTCCCGCCGCCGTGCGATCCACGTCGAGCGTCTCGGCCGAAATGATCCGGGGAGTGCCACTTTGCGTGGCACTCCCCGATCCAGAAACGACATTCAAGCGTTGGTGCCCGCGATCCTCGTGCGGTCAGTTGAGGATGTCCCCCAGAAGCGGGCTGGAGAACAGCGAGTCTAGGCCCGCCGCGTCGTCCACGTCCGCTTCATCGGAACCGATGGCCGCAACAGGGGCCGAAGTGCCATCACCCGATGGAGCGGGCAGCGCCGCACTTGCCGTCGCCGACCGGGACACCGGAGCCGCGACCAAGGTCGCCACGTTGGTGGCTCCGGAAGACGCCGCTGCCGATGGTTGTGTGGCATCGGTCCCGACCGGTGCAGCCACTTCGGCCGCAGCACTAGCGGCGGACGCACCCGCCGAGTTGGCGGGAGCGACGAATCCGAATCCCAAGCTCGAGTGCTGCACCCAAATTCCCGGGAATCGCGAAAGGATCGACGACATCTCGGAAACGCTGGGAGTGAACAGGTGTGCTCCCGTCTGCGTGTTGTACAGCCGGAAGATTTCCACCGTGTTCGGCGCTGCCACGGGGTACAAGAACCCTTCCGCCGGTTCCGACCGCCAACCGACCTTCCCGAAATTGGGGTTGTTGGTCGGGACGATGGCGACCAGGGAATCCCGTTCCGGCAGGCTCACCGTGTAGTAATGGCGGCCCGTCTGGAAGTTGTACAAGCGATACAAGGGGGAGGCCCCGGTCACCTGTTGTTGCAGCACCTGGAAGGAATTCTGCGACGACCGTTCGTCGCGATAACCACCGTTCAGGGCGTTTTGGAACTCCGCTTGCCGGGTCGTGTAGAAGTGGTAGTTCGCGCCGACGTTGAACGCCCGGAACATCGGGAACGCCTTCGGCACTTGCGTCACGTTGATCGTGAACACCGCGTCGGTGAAAGCCCCGTTCTGGTCGCTCGCCCGCACGCGGACTGACAGCGTCTTTTGCGTGTCGAAGCTCAACACGGCGTTCGTTTGCAGCCCACTCCCGAATATCCGGAACTTCGCGTTATCGGTCGACCCCGGCCCCGCCACCAGCGAGAACGTCACCGTATCGAGTTGTTCGGGGTCAGGAGCCTTGAGCAACCCGACCAATGTTCCCAGCAACTGGGCTTCGGAGACCGAGTTGTTTCCGAGCGTGAGCGGAGCCGGCGCTTCGTTCAAATCCCGCACGTTAATGACGAATCGTTCCTCGAACGCAAGGTTCGTGGGGTCGGTCGCCTTCACCCGGATCGCCAACTGCGATTTCTGCTCGAAGTTAACCGTCGCGCCAGGGGCGATTTGCAACGAGTTTCCGACGATTTGGAACAGACCGTTGTCTTCGCCCCCCGCACCCGGAGAAAGCTCGAACCGCAACGTCGCGGCATAGGCTGGAGACAGCGTCGACAGCGTCCCGACGGTTGTTCCGGCGGGGCGGTTCTCGTCCACCGACACGTTCGACAGCGTGATGGTCGTGGCCACATCGTCGAGGTTCGTCACGTTGACGGCGAACGGGCGTTGGAAAAACGCCCCCGCCTGGTCCGTCACTCGCAACAACACGTTGTAGACCGGCTTGGTCTCGAAGTCGAGCTTTTGGTTGGTGACCAGCTTGTTCCCGCCGAGGATGCTGAAGAACGAGCCGTCGGGGAACGCCGATGTCGACTCGACACTGAACGTCAGCGTGTCACCAGCGTCCGGATCGGTCCCGGAAACGGTCCCCACCACGGTCCCTTCCGGTTGATTTTCGAGGACCGTGTTGCCGGTGAGCGCGACCAATGTCGGTTGTTCGTTGTCGTCCAGGACCAGGACCTGGAAGGCCTTCTCGAACTTCTGGCCGCCGTTATCCGTCACTTCGACCCGAATCTTGAAGCTGTTCTTCACTTCAAAATCGAAGGTCGCGTTCGAAACGACGGTGTTTCCGGAGATCGAGAACAACGCGTTGTCGTCGCTGTCCACACCGGCCACGAGAGCGTAAGTGTATGTCTGGGATGTGCGGTCGGGGTCGGTCGGTTGGAAGTTCCCCACCAGTGAACCCGGCGCGCGATTTTCGACGACCACCCCCGGCGAGAACGACAAATCGGTGGGAGCCTCGTTGACATCGGTGACGTTGATCGTGAGCGGGCCGGCGAACGTGTTGCCCCCGCGGTCGGTCACCTCGGCGAACACACGGTATTGGGTCTTGGCCTCGAAATTGAGATTCGCAACATTCACTTCCAGTTGATCGCCAGTGACGCGGAACAACCCGTTGTCCGGACCGAGGGCCGCATTGGTGACCAGCCGAAAGGTGAATGTGTCGTTCGGCATATCCGGGTCCACCGGCGAGAAGGTGCCGACCGACGTACCAATCGGCGAATTCTCCGGGACCGTGTTCGGAATCAGGTTGAGGCCGGTCGGCGGTTCGCTGAGTCGGAACCGGGCCAAGGTGCTCGTCGATTGGGTGCGGAAGAACAGCACTTGCCCCGAGACGGTGAGGCCGGCGGCCTGGACGAACCGTGTGTCGCGGACCGCTTCGGCCGGAGCCGTGCCGGCGACGGTCCCGTCGCTGATCCACAACTCGTTCGCCCGCGTCCCTCCTCCGGCGACAAACGCGAGGAAACCATTGTAATTCGTCAATTCACGGGGAGACGTGAAGTCCGTCGCAAGGGCGCCGACGGGATTGACGAGCACGGTTCCGGCAGCAGTCCCGTCGGACTTCCAAAGCCGCCGGCCACCACTGGAGGTGCTGAAGGCGCTGAAATACAACGTCCCGTTAACGTTGACAATTTCGTCGATAAGACTTGAGAACACGCCGGTGCTCAAGTCCGCGACCATGAAAGTTCCCGCAGCGGTCCCGTCACTGCGCCACAGTTCCTCGCCGTTGATGCCGTCATCCGCCGCGAAATAAACGACGCCGTTCACGTCCACGAGGCGTTCGTTGAAGGCCAAGCCTCCGAACACACCCGGCTCGATGTCCGCCACCAGTCGGGTGTTCGCCGACGTTCCGTCGGTGACCCACAACTCCCTGCCATTTGAACCGTCGTCCGCCGTGAAGAACAACTGACTGCCAGACGGCGTGAAGTTCTGCGGGTTGCCTCCGCCACCCGCGGACGCATCGATATTCGCCAATCGACGAGTCCCTTGGAAGGTTCCGTCGCTCCGCCAAGGTTCCTGGCCGTCGCTGAACTGCGTCTGGTTCGCGCCGAAGTAGGCGACCCCGTTAAAGTTCGTGATGTAGTCCGGCGTTGAGTTCAGAAGCCCCGGATCGATGTCGATCACGCGCGTGCCACCGGTGGTGCCGTCGCTGACCCACAATTCACTGGCGGTCGTGAAGAAATCATCGGCTTGGAAGAACAGCCGTCCGTTGACGTTCGCCATCCAGTCGATGTCGCTGTCCGTGAAGGTCGCGTCCGTCGAGATGTCCCGCACCAGTCGGGTGCCTGCCAGCGTTCCGTCACTGCGCCACAATTCTTCGCCGACGACCCCATTGTTTGCCGGAAAGTAGAACACGCCGTTGACATTAGCCGTGATGTTCTCCCGAAACGCCAAACTCGTGGGGATCGAACTCACTCCTCCGGGATTGATGTCCGCCACCTGGAACGTACCCGACTGTGTTCCGTCGGTGACCCACAGCTCTTGCCCCTGGTTCGTCGTGTTCGCATAGAAGAACACGCGGCCGCCGACATCGGTGAAAGGGAACGACGCCGCCGTCGACACCGTGGTGAACCCCGTGCCCGACGTCACCAACTGGGTGGCCAACACCAACCGCGGCTCCAGCACCTCGGCCGAGCGAATGGAGGCGCGGCGATTCCGCCGGGCAACGAGTCGTCCGGACAACCAACGGGCCAGCGAAAAGCGCTTCATGTTCGCATTCCCAACTCAAGATGTCGTAACCCGGGGGATGTGCCCCCAAAGTCGCGGAACTCGCGCAGGCGATCGACAGTCGTCAACCGCCACTTATATGGTGGGCGCGACCGACATCCCGCCCGGAGGTCAAAGCGCCGCGATCCACCATGATGGATTGTGTTCGGGGCATTCCACCCCTCGCAAGCCCCGTTTCCAGACATATCGTCCTGGAACGGGAATCCGTTCGCGACTTCGCCTCTAAGCGAAGATTCCCGGCCGTTGTCAATTCGCAACGTGGTGCGGCCATTCCTGCGAGAACACCCCAAATCGCCACCGCAATCCGTTACGATCAAACCAGCTTACCCAAATCGCCAATTGCGTGGTCTCTGGGGGCCATCCTTCTCGGGTCACGGGTGTCCCGGCAGCCGTTCCCGATATTTCTCGTGCAGTCGGGTGTGCCGGCTCTCGGGGGCGTGCCATTTTCCGCCGACGACCACCCCTTTGATCCGCGTCGACGGTTGCAACGGCGAACCGTCCGTGACGATCAAATCCGCGTCTTTTCCCGCAGTGATCGATCCCAGGCGGTTTTCCCATCCGAGAATCGTGGCCGCTCCCAGCGTTAGCGCTCGCATGGCGTCCTCTTCCGACAGCCCGTACGACACCGCCATCGCCGCCTCGAACGGTACGTTGCGGCTGTTCGCGGCGTCGTCCGATTGGAATGCCAGTTCCACGCCAGCCGCTCGCAGGCGTCCGGGATTGGCGTAATAGGCGTCGAACGGATCGGTGTTCGGGAGCGGCGGTTGTTGACCGGGGGTCACCATGCCGCGCATGACGGGACCGACGATGACGGGAATCTTCCGTTTGCCGAGTTCTTCGGCCAGTTTCCACGCGTCGCTGGCTCCGGTCAGCACGAGTTTCAGCTTGTGCTTCTCGGCAAACAGCACCGCCTGAGCGATTTCCCGCCGTCCATGCGCGGCGACAAACACCGGGCGTTCTCCCTTCAAATACGGCGCCAACGCATCGTATCGCGGGTCCGCCACGGGGGGATTGAGGCCCGCGGTTTTGGCTTTGTCCTTGATCTCCAAATAGGTCTTCGCGTCCTCCAGGAAACGACCGATTTGATCGATGGCTTTCTGATTGTCCTTCTCTGTCGGCCAATGCAGGCGCAGCCCCGCCTCCATCGAGAGCGTCATCTCCGGAGCGGTCCAGCCCCCCAACCGCACGAGCGACGCCTGCCCGGAAATCAAACCACCGGTCGGTCGCACGAGGCAACTGGTCACCCCGCCCGCCCGCGTTACGGGAATGAGTTCGGAGTCGGGGTTCACCGCGACGGCCGCCCGCAGGTCGGGTTGAAACGGCCCCGTTTCGCCATAATCGTGGGTCTCTCTGGCCTTGCCGATCTCGTACAGCCCCACTATGCAACCGGCGTCGATCAGCCCCGGCCAAACATGCAACCCCGAACCGTCAACGACGGTCACGTCCTCCAGCGGGACTGCCTTCCCGAGAGCGGCGATCTTGCCGTCCCGGACGACGACCGTCCCCTCCTCGATCACGGGGCCATCCATCGGATGCAGCGTGGCCTTCACCAACGCGAACGGTCCCGTCGGCAGCGCGTCGCGCGGGAAGGTTTTCCGGCGCGCCTCGTCCGGTGCGATCGACAGCGGTCGTGACACACCCGACGCTGTCGCGGTCGCGGCCAGCATCGCCGAGGGAACCGTTTCCCGTTGGAAATGCACCTCACCATCGATGAGCGTCGCCTCGCACCGCGAAAACGCGTTGAGCGGATGGCCGCTGAAAATCGCCAGATCGGCGTCCTTCCCCGGTTCGATCGACCCGACCCGCGCGTCGATCCCCAGTTGGATCGCCGGATTGAGCGTGATGAGGCGCAACGCGGTTTCGGGTGACAAATCGCCGTACCGCAGCATTTTGGCGGCATCTTGATAAAGGTGCCGCATCAACTCCGCGTCATCGCTCTTCAGGCACACGTTGACCCCCGCGTCGAGCAACATCGGCCCCGCGTGGGGAATCGCGTCGAACGCCTCGATTTTGTACGCCCACCAATCCGCGAAAATGCTGCACGCGGCCCGGTGTGCGGCAATTTCCGGCGCGACCTTGTAGCCCTCCAACACGTGCTGCAACGACCACACGCGAATGCCGAAACTGTTCGCCACGCGCAGCAGCATCAGGATTTCATCCGCGCGGTAACAGTGGCTGTGGATGAACTTCTTCTGGTCGAGGATGTCGGCCAGCGCCTCAAGTCGCAGATCGCGACGGGGCGGCGCGAGTGTCGCTCCGGCTTCCGGGCCGATTTTGTCGACTTTCTCGCGGTATTCCCGCCATTGACGGCGGTATTCCCACGCCTCGAAGAACGCCCTTTGCAGCGTGGCTTCGACCCCCAACCGGGTATTCGGGAACCGGCCATCCTGGAATTTGACGTTCTCACCGAGTGCGAACTTCACCCCTTGGTGCGCGCCGGGAAACAGCAGATTCTTGACCGGCTGACCGTATTTCAGCTTCACGACACAGTCCTGCCCTCCCACGACATTCGCCGAACCGTGCAGCAATCGAATCGTCGTGACGCCTCCCGCCAACGCTCGATACGCTGCCGGGTCGTCGGACCGCATCACGTCCCGCACTCGGACTTCCGGTACGATCGACATCGTTGCTTCGTTCACGCCCCCCAAGGCGTCCTGAAACATGATGTGGCTGTGCGTGTCGATGATGCCGGGCATCACATATCGCCCGGTCGCGTCGATCACGGTCATCCCCTCGTCGGGAATCAGGTCCTTGCCGATCGCGACGATCTTCCCCCCCTTGACGAGCACGTGCGTCTCGGGTTGGGCCGCGCCCACGACCGCGAGCACAGTCCCGTTCTTGATGAAGACGTTCCCGCCGGTCGAGATTGGACGCCGCGTGCGGTCCGATTCGAGCTCGATCGGCCAATCCCCGGGGGCGGCGTCGAGATCGTGTTTCGGTGTCTCCGGCGCCGGTTTTCCGGTGTCGACCTTTTCGCCCGCCTGTTGGGGTTCGCCAGGATTTTCAGGCGGTTTCGTCGCGCCGCGCGTCTCTCCGGCGGCTGTGTCCAGCGCCAAACTGACCGGATTCTTCGGGGGGACCGGCGTCGCCGGTTCGCCCTTCTGGACTTCGTCCTTCCTTGCGGGCATCTCCGACGGTGGTGACGACCGTTTGGCGGTCCACGGGACCGGGGCGCCGAAGGGGGATTTCACGATCCCTTTCAAGTGACGTGGACGGTCCTCGTCCGCCGTCCCCTCGAATTCCAGCGACAGCGTCTGCAAACCGGCGCCGATCTGAACCGTGAATTTCACGGACCGCCCCTTCACCGACCCGTCGTTCAGCTTCCCTTCCCCCTGCGAGCTTTTGAACGATCCGCCTAGTCTTTTGTCGATCTGGTTGAATTCGAGTACCGCGT
>JBIKMW010000196.1:0-4463 GCA_044359065.1 Planctomycetales bacterium
CTTCGGCCGCATCAAACAATTCCGCCGCGTCGCGACTCGTTACGAGAAGACCCCCGAAAACTTCCTCGGCTTCGTCTGGCTCGCCGCACTGATGACGGACGTGTTATGAATGTCCACACGGCCTAGCAACCCTCGTCGTCCGTCGCAGGTATGGCGGCAGCCTGGTTCCCCGTGAGGTTGTGATTTTTTGTGGCCCGCAGCCTCAGCGAGGGATTGCGCTCTCCTCGCAGGTCACGTTTTTCCAGGAGTTCATGTCCAATTTCTCAGCGGGGTGGCATCGCCGAACCCGGCGCTGCGGCAGACGGTTCCCGACGGTAGCCTTCACTTGACCACCGTGCGCAGGGGCACGCGCCGCGACTGAGCTAAATGCTACGCGGATTCCACACAGTGCGGATTCCACACAGTGAAGAGCCGTGATGATCAATTTGATCGACGAGATTCGCGAAGCAATCGAAAGGGCGTTCGATCCAGCTCGAATGATTCCCGATGAGCATTTCTCTGACATTTCTCCCTGCGGCCGATACCGAATCGATGTCGATTCGTACTCGACCTTGAATTGCGCGATTGGCGGTTGGATTTCCGTCGCGACTGTCCGTGCTTCGGCAACTGGGGATGTGATTGCGACTGTCAAACGCAATGATGATCGATGGTTTCACGGATGGATCATCGGAAACGACGGTGACTACCTCGTTTGTTCCGAAGATTTGGAAGGTCAAACTGTCGTCGATCTGCGAAGTGGGAGTGTTGTTGGATTCTCGTCGAAATCCGATCCATTTATCTGGTGTCAATTCCATCCCTCAGGGGACAAGAAGCGACTTGCGATTATCGGGTGCTACTGGGCGTGCCCGTATCTGGTTGTCGTGTATGACTTCGGGACGCCAATGTCGCTACCCTTGCGCAAGATCGCCGAATACGTCTTGAAATCGAACGACACTCGGTTTGGTGAGTGGCTCGACAAGGATCGATTCACACTCTTGGAAAGTGACGGGACGGTAACCGTGCAAGATGTTTCCAGAATGGGGGATGTCTAAGCTCGGAATGACGCGGATTCGGTCAACGAATGATTAACGAAGAACAAGGCGGCTAACCGGTGCGCGCTGATATCTGCGAGTCGAATGACGAGGTGGGAGTTGCCAGATTCCGTGAGGCGCTTCGCCGGTTGGGGGCACAACTCGACGAGAAGAGTTGCGCCCTCGGAATGGACCTGTATCGCCTGAGGATTGGCGACGAGCCGTTGTCCGTGTTCCGTGATGAATGGTCACTCGACATCGAGGGTTCCGAGGATTTGATTCAGAGAGTTTTGAGAGAGTATGAGCAGACCGTCGTCTAACCATGCACTGCTGCGAACCCGGCGTAAGCGTCGTGGTTGCAGTTAATGCGTCCGCGGGCCGGGGCGCTGACCTGGGTGCGTTAGGCACGGCAACGCGGATTCCACACAACCCTCACCCCGCCGCCCACGCCAACAGCGTCCCCGTTTGCCCCGTGCTCCACAGCAAGCGCACGCGGCTGCGCGCTGGTTTGTGTCCCAGCGACGGCGAGAATCCGTGTTGGTGGTCCACAACCGAGAGCGCGAACGCCAGGTCCTCTCCCGTCCAGGTGGACCGCCCCTCCGACGCCGACCTCCATCGCGCCAGCCAACAGGCCGCCCCGGTCGCCAACAGCAGGCTTGCCAATCCCTCGGCCATCGGCACGTCGTAATACGCCCGCCCGCAGAAGTGGAGCGATTGCAGCTTCACCCGCAGGTAGCGCGTCAGCATCTCGCCCATATCCGCGTCGAGCACGCCGAAGGATCGCTCCAGGTCAGCGAACGGAACCTCCCGGAAACCCTCTTGTAACACTGGCGTCAAACCGGTTCCGCGGGCGAATCGAACCGCGGCACGCAACATCTTCCAGCGATGCCGCCAACCGGCCCGCGCTTCGCGAACCGTCTCCAGGCGCGCGTACTGCGCGCAGAGCAGGCGAAACTGCACCAACGTCCCCGCCGCGGGCGGGGCCTCCGCCTCCAGCACCGGGCGGACTTCGTCGCCGCTCGCCCCCGACAGCAACTCCAACAGTTCGTCGACCCGCGCGCCGGAGATCTTCTCGAACCGCGCCTGGTCGAGCATCCGCGCCACGAATTCCAGACGCAGCAAGCGCTCGCGGAACGGCCTCGCCGAGTCCGCCGCCATTCGATCCAGGCACGCCGCGACCCGCAGCGTGTCGGGCCACGAAAGTCGTTGCCCGGCGTTCACCTCGGGGGGATCGATCCGCGACGCCCCCTCGGGCACCACCTCGCGCTCCAACCCCTTCAGTTCCGCGCTTCGTTCACCCAGCGAGCGACCTTTGTCCGCCACCACCGAAGGGCAACTGTACCTCAGTCCCACCGCCACCCGTTGGCCGGCGGGATGAAACACGAACGGGTACAGCCGACAGGCGAGCGGTTTGGCCGCCTCCCCGAATTTCGCGTGGATGCGGCACAAACCCCGATCGTCCAGGAACACGCACCCGCCATCCGGACGTTGCGCCAGCCGATACACCGCGCGGCCCAACCAACCGCCACTCTTTTCGATCAACGCGCCGCCGGGCACGCCGTCCGCAGGCGTCCACCGCTGGTCTATGATCCGCGCCCGCTCCTCGGCGGTGATCTCGATGTCGTGACGTCGGCAACATCCGCCGCAGTTGTGACAACTCCAATTCTGGAGCGTCGGGAGCGAAAGTGGTGGAAGGGCGGCCATGCGGTGATCTTACCGCGCGGCGAGGCGGAAGCGACCGCCGAGGCCCCTTCAGCGGGTGTCGGCGATCGTTTCGTCCGGCACGGGTTCCGGCTTCTTGTCGGCGAGAATCTGCAAACTTTCCACCAGTACCGAAAACGCCATCGCGAAATAAACGTATCCCTTCCCGACGTGTTGGTGGAAGCCCTCCGCCACCAACAGCGCGCCGATCATGATGAGGAACGCGAGGGCCAGGATCTTCACCGCGGGGTGCCGTTCGATGAATCGCACGATCACGCCCGACATCGCGAGCATCACGCCGACGCTCGACAGCACCGCCGCCACCATGATGACCAGGTGCTGCGTCAGCCCGACCGCGGTGATGACCGAGTCGAGCGAAAACACGACATCGATCATCACGACCTGCGCCAACACAAATCCGAGCGTGACCCGCCCCTTGCCGTCGGGGTGTTGGCCTTCGATGCCGTGGGTCACCTTGTGATGGATTTCGTACGTGGCCTTCGCCAGCAGGAACAGGCCTCCGAACACGAGGATCAAGTCCTTGCCGGAAAAGTGAAACGGCCCCAGGTTCACGAACGGGTCCGTCAGCCGCATCACCAGCGAAATCGAGAACAGCAGGGCCAGCCGGGAGACAACCGCCAGCAGGATCCCCAACTGCCGAGCCTTGTCGCGCTGTTCGGGGGGGAGTCGCCCCGCGAGGATCGCGATGAAAATGATGTTGTCGATCCCCAGCACGACCTCAAGTGAGGCCAGCGTGAGGAAGGCGATCAGTCCATCGCTGGTAAGCAGGGGGGCGAGGTATTCCACGTTGGGTCCGCGAACGGAATGGGGGGGAGAACGACCGCGACGGGGAGCCTCCGCGCAGTCAGTGCTCGCGGATTGTCGGCGAAACCCCCCGTGCTCCGCCATATCGACTCAACAAAGGGACCGAGCGCGGCCGCGAAGTCCGTATCGCAGCGCGCACCGAAGCGCGGCGACACTTGGACGCTTTCGTGTTGTGTACTTACGTACACTCGTTACAATCCGGCCGTGGCCGGGGCGTTGCGGGACGATCCTCGCGGTCCGACGGCCAATTCGCCCAAATCTGAAGGGAGACAGACCGATGAAGAACAGCCTGCACATGCTCGTGGCATCCATCGCGACTCTATTGGCGAGTTTCGGCGGCGCCGACGTCGCCACCGCTCAACAGCCGCCGGTTCCCGGTGCCGAGCACAAGATGCTGGAGCAAATGGTGGGGACATGGGATGCCGAAATGACCATCGCCGGGGTCGACAAACCCTCGAAGTGCGTGGCGAAATACACGTCGACATGCGGCGGATTGTGGATCGCGAGCGATTTTGAAGGTGAGCTGGCCGGCCAGAAGTTTCAAGGTCGCGGCCTGGACGGCTACGACTTCGCGAAGAAGAAATACGTCGGCGTGTGGGTCGACTCGATGATTTCCGCCCCGATGTTCTTCGAAGGGGACTACAACGCCCAGACGAAGACGATGATCCAAACGGCCACCGCGCCGGGCATGGATGGGCAACCGGCGAAGTGGCGCTCGGTGACGAAGCTCGATTCCAACGACAAACACACCTTCGAGATGTTCGTGACTCCCAAGGGTGGGGACGAAGCGAAAATGTTCACGATCACCTACACGCGTCGGAAGTGATTCCCATTCGCAATCGGTGCGGGCGATCGTCCGCACCGATTGCGGCGTCGCGGGGCGGGCCGATAGTCTCCGTGACTCAGTGGTGATTCGCCCCCCGGCAC
>JBIKMW010000043.1:0-47006 GCA_044359065.1 Planctomycetales bacterium
GACAACGCCGGTTTCGTGATCTCCAGCGAACTGATCCTGATCTCGACGATCGCTGTCCTCGGCCTGATGGTCGGCCTCACCGAAGTCGCCTCGGGAGTGAACCACGAACTGGAAGATGTCGCCAGTGCGGTCGGTAGCATCAATCAGTCGTACACCTACTGGGGCTTCAGCGGCTGCAAGGCCGTCACCTCGGGCAGCACGTTCAACGACCTGGCCGACGTCTGCGACAATCAAGGCGACATCACCTGCAACGGCCCCGTGGCCAACGAGCAAGTCGGCTACTGAGACCAAGCTGCTCCAACTATCGTGTGTCACACCGCCCCGCGTTGCTCCCTCTCCGGGCCACGCGGGGCGGTGGTGTTCTTTGGGCATGACGCCATACCGCGCGATGCAAACCAAACTCACACTTCGAGGGATGTGTCTGAGGCGACCGATCGCAGCAACCACCGCTCGAATTCGAAGTCCCCTCTATTCGCCTCGAAAAGATGTGCGGAGCGGTCCAGGATCTCCGCCGAAATCGAGTCGCGGAGGTCCCGATCGGTTCCCCATGCGACCGCTTTGGCGACGTAGTCATCCGGACTGGGCGCGACCAACTCGGACAATCCCATATGCCGGTAACAGCCGGTGGTAACCCGTCCCCGCAGAAACTCGCCGGGGAGCGTAACAATCGGGATCCCGAGGCCGAGTGCCAAAAAGCTCGTGTAGCCCCCTCCGAAGTGAACCGTGTCGAGCATCACATCGGCGTCGGCGAGGAGATCGACGAACGCGGCCTCGGAGCGCCTCGGCTCCCAATCGATCCGGTCGAGCAGGGGCAAAGCCCACGTCGCTCGCCATCGGGCTTCCAGTTGTTGCCGCCACAATTTTTGCGGCGGTTCGAGCAGGACGAGTCGCCCGCGCGGGTCCGCCTCGAGGATGCCACGGAGCAGTGGATCGAAATCCGGGTGGAACTTGAACAGGCTCTGCGGGCAAAGGTAGCGGCTCACGCCACGTTCGCATTGCGACCGCGCGGGTCTGTCGGCGCTGGGGCGGGGGCGAAACAGCGCCATCGGGGGATCTCGGAAGCGAGCGAGGCGTTCCGTGTAATGTGCGGCCGCGCCGGGTGGTTCCGCGGCGTCCCACGAGAGGAACACGTCGATCATGGGCGAACCGGTCGTAACCGGGTGTCCCCACAATGCAATTTGCAACGGAGCGAAGCGCTGGTGAGCCACTGCTCGGCAAACGGAGTCCATCCCGACTTCCGGGAAAACGACGACATCGGGGGCGAGTTCCTTCAGCTTGTCGGTCGCGAGGCTCGGCCAAAGGGGAACTCCGAGGTGGTTGTCAGCGCGGGCCGCCAGTCGCCTCGATACGTCCCCGGCGGATGGCTGCCCCAAATGCAGCACCGTCACTTCGACATGTTCGCGGGAGAGACCGGTGACCAGCCCCGCCGTCAAATGCCCGACGGTGTGATCCACCAGGTACCGCGATACGAACGCCACGTGGAGTCGGTCGCGCTTCGCACGCCCTTTTCTGGCGGCGATCGCAGGGAGATGATTCTCGCCCCGAACCAGTTTCGCGAGCCGTTCTTGCAGGGGGCGGTCGTCGAGTCCCTGGTAGGCCAGTCGAAACTGAATCGGGAACAACTCGCGGTAGGGGTCGCAATGAACTCCCCTTCGTTCGAGGTCGACCAGCTCGTCCAAGAACCGCTCGCGCGTCCGGGCGATCTCCGCCACGTCGCGATACAACACCGGGATCGCCCCGAGTCGTTGCAATCGCCAATTGTCCAGACGCGGATTCAACCCGCATGCCCGGTCGTATTCGGCGCGGGCGGTTTCCATGTCCCCCGAAAGGTCACAGGCGGCGGCGAGCGTGAAGTGGAACTCGGCACGCCCGGGGTCCAGTTTGACGGCCGTCTCGGCGGCTTCGCGGGCGGAGTCCGCCCGTTCGAGCGTCAACAACACCGAGCTCAGATTGTTCCAACCGGACGGGTCGGTTTGGTCGAGTTCGAGTCCCTTTTCGTGCGCGGCGAGCGCGTCGCCGAACCGGCCGAGTTGCGCGTAGAGCACACCGAGTCGGTGCCAATCTCCGGGCAGGGGGTTGTCCCCCTCGAGAGCATTCCGGTAACACCGTTCCGCGTACGATCGGTTTCCGCGGTTTTGCTCAAGCATCCCGAGGTTCCCCCACGCCAACGAATCGCGCGGGGCCAATTCCAAAGCCTTGTTCACCGCCAGGATCGCGCCATCCTCGTCTCCCGCGTGGAAATGCAGGCTCGAGATTCGATTCCAGGCGTAGGCAGTCGGTCGCAGTTCGACCACCCGTCCGTAGGCGACGAGAGCCGATGGCAGGTCGCCCGCTTCTTCGTGCGACTCCGCCAAGGCGCGCCACGCCTCTTCGCAACGGGGAACGCGGTCGAGATGTTCGCGCAATCGCGAGATCAGGCTGTCGAATTGTCGCGCGGCCGCCAGTTGCGCCAATCGCCGCTTCAGATCGAGGGGGAGCGGCGGGCAGGCATCCATGCGTGGCAGTGTCCTTCGATTCGGGAAGTGCCGCAAAGGCGGATCAGCCCCGGATTTTTGTCGTGTGCTCCACCGACCGCAACCGCCACCACAACCACGCGACCCCCAACGCCTGCAACTCGCCCGTGAAGAGCGCGACACGCGACAGCACCGCCACCAGCACTGCGGGAGCGCTGCCGATCACGGGAGCCGTCAGGTCCATGACGAACCCTTCGCGAACCGCCAGACCTCCGGGGGCGATCAATGCGAAGAAGCCCGCCGTCGTTCCCGCGCTCGCCGCCGCGGTCCAGACGGGCAGGCGCGACAACACGTCCTGGAGCGATCGTTCCGTCACCGCCATCACCGCGCACGCGACGGCCAACCCGTGCAGCCACCACCCCGCCTGCAAAATTGCGAACCACAAGCAGGTGCGCGAAAAGCGATTCCGCTCTGCGCTCCGCCAGTCCGACCCCTCGTCCGCCGTGGCGTCCTTTACACCCACGGTTTTGCGAGCGACGCGACCGATGAGAAACGTCCCGCCGTGCAGCGCCCCGCACGCCAACGCCGCGCCGATGAGCCACCATGCGGCGCCGCGCCATCCGTCCAGACGCACCATTCCCGCGACGATTCGCGCCCAGCGACTGCTCTCTCCCAACCACGGAAACAGCAAGAACACCAGCGAAAGCCCCACAGCCATGTTCACGAGTGTTTCACGGACCGCCGTCAGTCCCGACACCGTCAAAGGGACTTCGACGCTCTTCAGCAGCCAGCACCTCACGGCGACCGCCGCGGCTTTGCCGGGGACGTATTTTCCCATGTGGCCGGCGAAGTACGAGTACCCCAGGAGCGCCGCGGGAATCCGATACCCCCGTTCGGCCAACAACCACCGCCAGTAAAACATCGGCGGCAGCCATGCCAATGTCGAGCAGAGTCCGCTGGCGGCCACCCAACCCCAGTTCACGCGTGCAGGATGCTCGTCGACATCGCGCCACAACTGCCAACCATGCCGAATCACATACGCCGCGACAGCCACGAACAACACCGGTTTGACGATCGCCCACCAGTTCGCTTTCGCACGAGTCGCGGCGGTGGCCGGATCGGTCATATGGCGGTCTCCGGCCAAACCGGCTCGTCCGCGATGCGGAGCACGTCGACGGTGACCTTCAGCTTGTGGCGGCCACCGCCAAGGATCACCCCCTTCAGGGGGGTCACGTCGCCATAATCACGGCCCACGGCCACGACGATGTGCCGACCTCCGGGCCGACAGTTGTTGGTGGGGTCGTAATCGAACCAGCCCAGGTCGGGCACATGCAGCGAAACCCAGGCATGGGACGCGTCGGCCCCTTCCAGTCGGGGTTGTCCGGGCGGGGGATCGGTTTCGAGATACCCGCTCACGTAGCGGGCAGCCAGACCGATCGACCGCAGGCAGGCCAACATGAGATGCGCGAAGTCCTGGCACACGCCCCGTTTGTGTTGAAAGACCTTCATCACGGGGGTGGCGACCGTGGTAAAGTCCGGATCGAACGTGAACTCCTCATGGATGCGGCGGGTCAGGTCGGCCGCGGCTTCGAGCACGGGCCGGCCGGGGGTGAAGCACTGCCACGCGTAGTCGGCCAGATCGTCGGAGAGCGGGACGAACGGGGATTCCAGGCGGAACTCGGCCGCAATGGCGTTCTCTTCGCCTCGTGGCGGCGCGATTCCGCCGAAGGGGGCGGAACCGTCGGTCGGCGGGCCTGAAAGACACGTTTCCCAAGACGGACCTGCGGGAGTGAGGGGCGGGTGGTCGTCGACGAGCACTTCGCTCACGGCTCCGACGCTGGCGACACGGTGCGGAGTCTCGATCGAGAAGTAGGTCGACATATTGCCGAACGGATCGAGGTGACGGCCGCGCACTTTGGGGGCCGGCGAGACTTCGATGTCGGATCGGACGCACACCTGTCCGGGAAGGCTTCGGGGTTCGAGGTGCGCCACGTTGTGGCAGAGGGAGACCGGCAGCTCGTACTCGTAAGTCGTGCGATGGGTGACGCGGTATCGAATCATTGAATCGCCACCATTTGTTGGGGAAGTTCCGCGTGCTCGAAGTACAGGCGGGTGACGGAGTCGGAAAGGTCCCCCATCCGGCTGATCACATCGTCCAGCAGTTCGCCGAGGAACACTCGAATGGAATCGTCCGTGGCGAACAGTGCCAAACTGTCCGAATCGTACACGCCGGCGCGGGATTGCACGTCCACGATGATATCGGCCAGCGACGCTGTCGACCCCCCGACCGGTTCGGGGAGCACCGCGACCAGATCGGCGAGGGCGTGGAGCTGGTATGCGAGGGAGCGGGGGTGCGACCGGTCCAGCATGGTCAGGTCGAGCACCGGCCCCGCTTGGGGATCGAGACGATAGCGACGCGAGTAGGTCGTGCGGCTGTCGTTGACCGACAGCAGAAACTCGAGCAGCCACGGCTGAAACGGTTGGATTCGCAAAAACGCCGCGCGCAACAAATTGGCAAGCCCCACGGCCCGTTCGATGCGGCGCCCCACGTCGATGAAGTGGAAGCCTTGATCGCGGCTCATCCCCTCGGCGATCAGCCCGTTGAACGCCGCCAGCGAACGGCCGACTTGCTCGAGCATTCGCTCGGAACGGGGGATCGAGAACGCGCCGGTCGAAGGGTTGCCTCCCGCGGAGTCGTCACCGCTCCGGTCCGTCGTCGATCGGTCGGCGAACAAGCCGTCAGACAGCTCGCGCAGAATATGCCAACCATCGTCCGAAAAACGGTCGCGTACCGACACGGCTGCGTGCATCAAACCGTCGACCGCGGCCGCCAGTCCACCGCCGCGGAAGCGGTCGGTCAGCAGCGCGTGCAACTCCGCATCGGGATGCTGCCGGCGGTCGGCGCGGTCCTCCCCCGCGAAACCGGGGTACGAGCAGGTGACGTGCGTCAGGATTTCCAGGGTCGCGTCGAGATGTGTTTGCCGTTCCCCGTCCGCTTCCGACAATCGCCGAAACACCTCGCGGAGGGGACGTGTCGCGAAGTCCGCCCGTTCGGCATAGCGACCGACCCAAAACAAATGGTCGGCGACCCGGCTGGGGACTTCGCCTCCCGAACGGGACAGTGCGACCGACACCAGCGGGGTGGCGGGAGGCAGCAGCGTGATCCGTTGCTCGCGTTCCGACGCCAGAATCCAGGTGTCCTTGCTGATTCCGCCACGCTGGTTGGACACGAACACATCGTCGCGCGACACCCCGACGCGTGTGAGTCCGCCCGGAAGCGCCGTGAACGATTCGCCCCGCGCGACCAAAAAGCTGCGCAACACCATCGGTCGGGGTCGCAACGCGCCGTCCGTCAAGCTTGGCACGGTCGACGTGCGGATGTGGTCTTGGCCGACGTACAGGTGCGGCGCGCGGCGGATACGTCGGCGCAGTTCGTCGAGTTCGCTTTCCGAGAGATCGCCACCAAACACGGGCAGCCCGGGCAGGGCGTGGATTCCCTTGACGATCAGCCGATCCAGCTTCCGCAAGGCGTGGTCGCGGGCGACGGGATCGCCGAACCACCACGTGTCGGCGGACGGCAGCAGCAAGTCCTGACCCATCAGTTCACGGCAAATCGCGGGCAGGTACGCGTGCAATCCCGCGTTCTGGGCCAAGCCGCTGCCGAGCGGATTGCCCAGTGCAACCTGTCCGCGACGGGCCGCCTCGACCAGACCCGGCACGCCCAACAGCGAGTCCATCCGCAATTCGAGCGGGTCGCAATAATCGTCGTCGACTCGGCGCAGGATGACGTGCACCGGTTTCAATCCATCGAGCGTTTTCAGCCAGACCTTGCCATCCCGAACGGTGAGGTCGTGCCCCTGGGCCAGGCTGTAGCCCAGATAATTGGCGAGGTACGCCTGCTCGAAGTACGTTTCGTTGGCGGGACCGGGGGTCAACACGACGACGCGCGGGTTGTCGTCCAGTCGCGAGCCCAATTCCTGCAACATCGTCCGCATCGCACGGAAGAAGACCGCCAGTCGATGGACGTTGGAATCGCGATACAGGCTGGGGAACACGCTGGAGGCGATGAGGCGGTTCTCGAGCGCGTAGCCCGCCCCGGAGGGGGCTTGGGTGCGATCGGCGACGACGACCATCGCGCCGTCGCGCCGCCGAACGAGATCCGCCGCGTACAACTGCATGTGGCTGCCGCGCGGTAGCGCCAACTGCACGCACGGACGCAGGTATCCGCGATGGGCGAAGACCAACTCGGCGGGAATCAGGCCCCGTTTGAGCAGCTTCCGCTCGCCGTACAAGTCGCGCAGCATCTCGTCGAGCAGTTCGGCCCGTTGAATCAGCCCGGCCTCGATGCGCGACCATTCCCCGCTGGTGAAGAGTACGGGGACGGGGTCGAGTCCCCACAACCGTTCGCGGGGCCCGGCGTCTTCCCGGACGTTGTAGGTCACGCCGTTTTCGCGGAGCAGACGGCGCGTTTCGCGATCCCGATCCGTCAGTTCCCGCCGCGACAGCGACTTCAGTCCGCGGAGCAGATAGTCCCAGTGAGGCAGCGGCGACACGCCCGTCGCGAACAACTCGTCGAACGCTCCCGCGCGTCGGTCGTAACCGGCGAGGAGGTCCGCACGAAGCGGTTCGGTCGGAGGGTCGAAATCGGGCATCGTGCTCGGAAATCGGACAGGCCACGACCGATTCGCCGGTCGCTACGAGCCTGTCCAAAAACCCGGTTCCGCTTGTTCAGAAAACCACCGTATGTTGGGTTCGCCGCATGCGTTCGAGGGCTTTTGGACAGGTTATAAGGCACAAACAGTGGCCAGGCGCGGGACGGTGGTGCGGAACGATTCGTTCCGCGCCGCCGCCAACGTAGCCCGGATCATGCGCGAGGGGCGGTTCGCAAGTCGAGCGTGCAGGGGAACTGTTCGTTGATTTCCATTTGTGGCGCGGGCATCGGGCCCGGGGTGTGTCCGTGCGACCAGAACCGCGCCAGCCGTCGCGACTCGGCGGCTTGGGCATTGACGGGGGGGACCTCGAAGTGCCGACCTCCCGGATGCGACACGTGATACGTGCAGCCCCCAATGGAGCGTCCGGTCCAGGTGTCGTAGACGTCGAACACCAACGGCGAATGCACCGGCACGAGTGGATGCAGGCACGATGGCGGTTGCCACGCGCGGAAGCGAACCCCGGCGACGTATTCGCCAACGGTGTCCGTCTCGCGGAGCGGCACCGGCCGACCGTTGCACAACACGGCATGCCGGGGATGCGTCATCCCGCGCACGCGGACCTGCATCCGTTCCACCGACGAATCGACGTAGCGCGACGTGCCTCCACCGGACACCTCTTCGCCCAGCACGTGCCAAGGCTCCAGGGCGGCGCGCAACTCGATGTCGAGTCCGTCGACATTGACCGTGCCGTGCACGGGAAAACGGAACTCCGAAAACGGACGGAACCACTCGGCCCGGATGGGATAGCCGTGCCGTCCCAGGTCTTCGGCGACATCGCGGAAGTCCTTCCAGACGTAGTGCGGCAGCATGAAGCGATCGTGCAGTTCCGTCCCCCACTGGACGAGCGGTTGCGTGTAGGGACGATCCCAGAACCGAGACAGCAGCGACCGGATCAGGAGCATCTGCACCGCGCTCATTCGGGGATGAGGCGGCATCTCGAAGCCGCGCATCTCCAACAGCCCCAACCTGCCCGACAGGCTGTCGGGCGAGTAGAGCTTGTCGATGCAGAATTCCGCGCGGTGCGTGTTGCCGGTCAGGTCGACCAACAGGTGCCGCAACAATCGGTCGACCGTCCACGGGTAAACCGCGGGGGTGTCGCCCGAGGCCGGGTCGAAACCGGGCATCTGGTCGAACGCGATTTGCAGCTCGTACAGGCTGTCGTGCCGCGCTTCGTCGATACGCGGCATCTGGCTGGTCGGGCCGATGAACATCCCGGCGAACAGATACGACAACGAGGGATGGTTTTGCCAATACGTTACGAGGCTGCGCAACACGTCCGGACGCCGCAACAGCGGGCTGTCGGCGACGGTCGGCCCCCCGAGCGTCACATGGTTCCCGCCCCCCGTGCCGGTCGAGCGGCCATCGAGTTGGAACCGCTCGGTCGTGAGTCCGCAGGCGCGGGCCTCGTCGTACAG
The DNA here is from genome assembly GCA_044359065.1 of Planctomycetales bacterium. Taxonomy (GTDB): domain Bacteria; phylum Planctomycetota; class Planctomycetia; order Planctomycetales; family Planctomycetaceae; genus JAIXZD01. The sequence continues at coordinate 8,581 of JBIKMW010000043.1, forward strand.
CGTCGTCGTGTTGTTGACGAGTTCCGTCCAATGCGCGGCGGGATGCATATTGACTTCGATCACGCCCGGGTCGGGAGTGACTTGCAACCGTTGCAACCGCGGATCGTGTGGCGCGGGGTAACCCTCCAGCAGGATCGGGATTTGCAGTTCGGCGGCGGTCTGCTCCAAGGCCGCGATCAGGTCGAGGAAGTGCTCCAGATGGGACAGCGGCGGCAAAAAGACATGCAGCCGTCCGTCGCGGGGTTGCACGCACAGCGCGGACCGCACCACCGCTTCCGGCGGAGTGTCGTATCCGGGCAGCGCGGGGCTGGCGGCAGTGCCGCCGTCGACGGACTGTTCGCGCACTCCTTGGGCGGGGGCGTCGGGGCGCGTTTCCGAATACCGTCTCTGCACGACCTGGTTGTAGTCCGGCAGCGTGTCACGTGGTTCGCTCGGACAACGCTCGGGGAAGGGCTCGACCTTGTCCGGCGAAACGTGCAACAGGGAATCCAACGGCAACCGGTACCCCATCGGTGAATCGCCCGGCAGCAGGTACAACCGGCCCCCGCGGAAGTCCCAGACGCTGCTCTCCCAACCTTCGCGTCCGTAGGCCGGGCTCCAACGCAATGGCAGCACATAACCAACGACGCGGCCCAAACCTTCCTCAAGCAGGCGCGCCAAACGACGCCGCTCCATGCCGTCCTTGAGGTTGGCCTTCAGGGGATCGACGTTGAGCGGCAATTGCCGCTCCCGCCAGATGTGATAGACAACGTCCTCGTACGCCTCCGAGGCGTGTGACGGGGACACCTTCAGCCGCCGGGCAAGTTCGTCGATGAACAACCGGGCTTCGCGTTCGCCGAAGCCGTAATCGCGGTCGTCCTCGGCGATCAGGTCGGGCTCGTGCCAAATCGGCAACCCGTCCCTGCGCCAGAAGCATGACAACGCCCAGCGCGGGAGTTCTTCGCCGGGGTACCACTTCCCTTGCCCGTGGTGCAACACCGGGCCACTCGCGAACCGCGCCGCCAACCGCCGCAACAAGCGATCGGCCAGCTTCCGCTTCTGGGCGCCGAGGGCGTCCGTCGTCCATTCCGGGGCGGTCGGGTTGTCCGTCGCCACAAAGGTCGGTTCGCCTCCCATCGTGAGTCGGACATCCTGCTCGCGCAGTTTCGCTTCCACGGCTTCCCCGAGCGCGTCGATGTGCTCCCACTGTTCGACCGTGTAGGGCTTTGTGACGCGCGGATCTTCGTGCACGCGGGTGACGCCGTTGGTGTACGAAAACTCGACCTCGCACACGTCCGTCGCACCGGTCACCGGCGCGGCTGACTGCGAGTCTGGCGTGCAGGCGAGCGGGATATGCCCTTCGCCGGCGAACAAGCCGGAGGTCGGGTCCAATCCGAGCCATCCGGCCCCCGGCACAAACACCTCGGCCCAGGCGTGCAGGTCGGTGAAGTCCGATGTCGGTCCGGCGGGGCCGTCAAGCGGCTTGGCGTCCGCCGTCAGTTGCACGAGGTATCCCGACACGAATCGCGCGGCGAAGCCCAGATGCCGCAGCACCTGGACCATCAACCACGCCGAGTCGCGACAGGAGCCTTTTCCCGTGGTTAGGGTTTGCTCGCACGTTTGCACACCCGGCTGCATCCGAATGACGTAGCCAACATCCTTGTTGACCGCCATGTTCAGGGCCACAAGGAAGTCGACAGTCGGCTTCGAGGAGCGGTCCAGGGCGGACAGCCACGCCATCAACTTCGGTCCCGATTCGCGGATCTCGAGATACGGCAACAGTTCGCGACGGCTTTGGTCGTCGTACTCGAAGGGGGCGCGCTGCGCGGATTCCTCCAGGAAGAAGTCGAACGGATTGATGACCGTCATTTCGGCGACGAGGTCGACTTCGACAGAGAATTCGCGGGTTTTCTCGGGAAAGACGAACCGCGCCAGGAAGTTGCCGAACGGGTCTTGTTGCCAATTGACGAAGTGCGTCTTCGGCTCGACCTTCAGCGAATAGGCGTGAATCGGCGTGCGGCAATGCGGCGCGGGGCGCAGCCTGACGACGTGGGGGGACATCGAAACCGCGCGGTCGTATTGGTAGGCGGTTTTGTGGTTGAGGGCGACGCGCAGCGCCATGTCGAGTCTGTCCTTGTTGAGTTTCGTTGATCGCTTCGGTGCCACCGTCGCCGCTCGGGCATGCCCAAAAAGCAGTCAACGACGGAGTCGCTTCGCCGCTCGCCCGTGAATGTGGGTGGTCGTCGAACACGACATTTCACGAGTGGTTGAGGTCGCTCGCCACGGTTTTCCCACGAACAATCGCGGAGCCGCGAAAATTCCCGGACGTTGTCCTCGTCGTTGTGGGATGTTGCTGTCCGAGATCGACCTCCTCGGCGTGCGATGGGTGGATCAAGCCCACTCGCATGCAAACATCAGTCCGCAATTCAGGCAGTCGTCGACCATCGACTGCGAACTCACATAACGCCTCGCAAGCCATTTGACAGAAAGCATTTGCGAACGAATCCATGTGCTCGTTTGCGGCGCTCCGAGTGTTGGGCACGCGGGCAAATGCCCGGAGATCGCTCACCGCTCTGTCAAAGCTGCTCAATGATCGGGCGGCCACGGCGCCGAGCCCTCGACAGGTACACGGTGTGGTGACGCTTCCGATCGCGGACGTTCTGCGGGGACGCGATTGCGGGGGCGACCGCATTGCGGCGGTGGTGGGTCGTAAGGTCGCGAGCTGCGCAGGTTTCACGGCCCGAGTCCCTTTCGCGACAGTTTGGCCGATTGTCGCAGCCCTCGCGGATTCGTCTATTTTTCAAGGTCCGAGTATGTAGAATTTATTAAGGGAATGGATCTGCGCTTTGGTCCAGCTGGAAAGGAGTGTGTGTCATGAAACGGCGTACCACCTCTCGAAAAGGCTCCACGGATCGCCCCTCGGGAGACGGACCCGCTGGGGGCCGCCCATTGAACGCGGGAGCACAATCGGAAGTTGCGGTCGCAGACCTCTCCCCGACGGAACCGGTGTGCGATGACTGGACCCGACCGCATCGAACGGCATTCGCGGTGCAAAGCCGCTTGCGTCGCGAGCCGGGCTTGGATTTCGAGTCTCTCGTCGTTCGCGAGTTTCCGAACGGAGTCTGCCTCGAAGGGGTTGTGTCGGTGGGCGACATCGAACACGACATCGACGCGCTTGTCCGGCTGGCTGCGGGCGTCGATCGCGTGATCAACCGGCTCGTCGTGCGCGAGGACGGGGCGGAGTGTCGAGACACAGGCACTCGGTGATCCCGAAACGGTGATCCCAATGTGGTCGATCCCGGAATTCGGGGTCGACCTGGGGCGTTCGGGTTAGCGAGTTCCCCGGGTCGATTCGTTCGTCCCGGAGTTCATTTGCGGCGGGGCGGGGGTGCGTCGCCCGCGCACCGTTTTTTCGATGGGATCGGACGCTCCCGATGCTAGAATGAGGCTTCATCCTCGGCGGGTTCTCCGTCGGGCATTGAGAGCGTTCCGTGGTTTGTGACGAGGCGACTGATGGATCCGCGTGCCGAATACGTGCAACAGATGACCCGGCGTTACCTCCTGGGTCGTACCGCGGCCGGTATGGGGACGGCCGCGTTGGCTTCGTGCCTCAACCCGTCGGTGTTCGGCGGCGAGACGGCCGGAGTCGCTGGCTCGGCTCCCCTCGGCGATGCACCCGCCCTGCATCACGCTCCCAAGGCCAAACGGGTCATCTGGTTGTTCATGGCCGACGCGCCGTCGCAACTCGACCTGTACGACCACAAGCCCAAGCTCGAAGAGTACTTCGACAAGGACCTGCCCGAGTCGGTCCGCAACGGGCAGCGGATCACCACGATGACGTCCGGTCAGACGCGGTTTCCGTGCGCTCCGTCGGTGTTCAAGTTCGCGCAGCACGGCAAAGCGGGAACGTGGATCAGCGAACTGCTGCCGAACATCGCGGGAATCGTCGACGACATCTGCGTCTGCAAGACGGTCCACACCGAGGCCATCAACCACGACCCGGCGATCACTTTCATTCAGACGGGGAGTGAGTTTCCGGGGCGTCCCAGCGCCGGGGCCTGGATTTCGTACGGATTGGGCAGCCCCAATCGCGACCTGCCGTCGTATGTTGTGCTCGTGTCTCGCCTGGCGAGCGGGTCGCAGTCGCAGGCGCTGTTTTCGCGATTGTGGGGTTCGGCGTTTCTGCCGACGAAACATCAGGGGGTCGCGCTGCGGTCGAGTGGCGACCCCGTGCTGTACCTGTCCAACCCGCCCGGCGTGGACGGTGCGTCTCGACGGAAGATGCTCGACGGCCTCGCGCAACTCAACCAGAAGCGGTACGAGCAGGTGCTCGACCCCGACATCACCGCTCGCATCGCCCAATACGAGATGGCGTTCCGCATGCAGTCCAGCGTGCCGGAATTGGTCGACCTGTCGACCGAGCCGAAACATGTGCTCGACATGTACGGCCCGGACGTCACCAATCCCGGTACGTTCGCCTACAACTGCCTGCTCGCCCGTCGCATGGCCGAGCGCGGGGTGCCGTTCACGCAGGTGTTCCTGCGCGGTTGGGACCATCACGGCGGCTTGCCCGGTTCGATCCGGCAACTGGTCAAGGCGGCGGACCAACCGAGCGCCGCGCTGGTCAAGGACCTGAAACAGCGCGGTTTGCTCGACGACACGCTGGTCATCTGGGGGGGCGAGTTTGGCCGTACCGTGTACAGCCAGGGGACTCTCACCAAGGAGAACTACGGTCGCGACCACCACCCGCGTAACTTCACCATGTGGTTCGCCGGCGGCGGGATCAAAGGGGGACAGACCTACGGCGAGACCGACGATTTCAGCTACAACATCGTCGACAAGCCGGTCCACATCCACGACGTGAACGCGACGATGCTGCACTTGCTGGGGGTCAACCACGAACGGCTGACCTATTCGTTCCAAGGGCGCGATTTCCGTCTGACCGACGTGCACGGGCACGTTGTGCAGGGGATGCTCTCCTGACCTCGAACGACACGAGACTGATCCTTCTCTCCCACAATCGGCACTGTGTTCCTCGGGACCCCCTTGATGAGGTGAAGGTGCCCAATGTGCGGGCAAAGGGCAGCGATGCGAGTTCAATGTCGGAGCGCAACCCTTACGCTCGGGCCACCTCTCCCGCATTGCCGGGGGGGCGTGTCGATCTGATCGCGAGCGCGGTATTGGGGCGGCAGCCATGCATTCCACGACGGACCGGATCGATTGGACTCGGCGGTGGTTTTGGACCATGCCGAGCTGGCTGGGTTCGCTGGGAGTTCATGCGGGACTGTTCGCACTGTTGATGGCGTCGTTCCGCGCTGTTCCGGAAGGCCCGGTCGGTGTCGAAGAGGGGCCGGATCGCGTGGTGGGTCTGGTCTCGCGGGAGTACCGACCCAGTGCGGTGGAACAAGCCGACGCGGCATCAACCGAGACCACCAGTCCGTCGGCCCCGTCCCCTACCCCCGCGCCGCTTGCGGGGGCGGAGCGTGCGAAATCGCACACTCCGGTCGATGACGCTCCGCTCGTTCCGCTCGACCTGCCTCGCGAAACGATCCGACCGCGCTCAGGCTTGGGAGTCGGTCCCGCACCGGCGGTGGTCGTGTCAAGCGGAGCGCCGGCCGTGGTTCAAGGTGCGGCTTCCGACGTCCCGGCGGGAGGGAGCGGCTCGGAAAACGGCCTGGGCCGTGCGAGCTTCTTCGGCGCCGCGGCACGCGGGCAAACGATCGCGTACGTCGTGGACGCGTCGGGGAGTATGGCCGATTTCGGAGCGATGGCCGTCGCGAAGGCGGAACTGGCGGCGAGTTTGGAGCGACTCGTCCCCGAGCAACGGTTCCAGATCGTGTTCTACAACAACACGCCGCGTGCGTTCAGTCCCGATAGCGGTCGCGGAGGCTTGCCTCGCGCAACGGCTGTCGAGAAGGAGAAGGCTCGCCAATTCCTCCGCGCGCAACAGCCCGAACAGGGGACGGTGCACATTGACGCTCTGAGGATGGCGCTGGCCTCGGCCCCGGACGCGATCTTCCTGCTCACGGACGCCGGCACGGCGATGTCGTTTCGCGATCTGGAAACGGTGCGGCGGCTCAATACGGGTGGCTGTCAGATCCACACGATCGAGTTCGGCCGCGGCGCCGATTTGTCGGGCGAAGAGAACTTTCTCAAGAAACTTGCCCGACAGCATGGCGGCCAGTACCGCTACCGGGATGTCGAGAAATTCGGAGCGCAGAAATAGCGTGAGAAGCGGGATCGCGCTCGGCGGAACTTTCACGAGATTCCGCGACAAAAAAAAGACGCCGTCGCGGGCCGATCCGCGACGGCGTTCGTTGCATCAACAGACCCGGGTCGCCATCACGGCAGCGGCTTGATCGAGATGTTGCGGTAACGGACGACGCTTTCGGGGTCGTGCGCTTGCAGGGCGATGCTCCCCTTGCCGAAGCGGTGGGAGTCGGTCGAACCCTCGGGTTCGGTGTAGTCGGTGATGATCTTGCCGTTGACCTTCACCTGCACGTTTTTCCCCTTCACGATCACTTCGTGCAGCCACCATTCGTTGTCCTTCGCGGGGGACTCGTACACCTTGACGCGGTAGTAAATGCTGCCGGTCTTGACGGGGTCGGGATGGGTGTTGTTGACCTGCGATTCCACACCGGTCGACGGCCAATTCCCCTCTTCGAATTTGGTGTGGAAGTAGATGCCCGAGTTGCTCTTGGGGGCGGTCTTGATCTCGGCCTTGAGGTGGAAGTTCACGAACTCCTGCTTCGTGAACAGGTGCGACCGTTGCGGCGGCGTGATCAGTTCGCCGTTCTCGATCTTCCAATCCCCCTTGTCACTGATGGTCCAGGCGGAGGTGTCCTTGCCATTGAACAGGACGATCCAACCCTCGTCCTCGGCGGCACACGACAAGCCGGCGGCGGCGAGCACGAAACAAACGGTCAACATGGACAAACGCGATCGAATCATCGGTGGAGTGCTCCCGGTGTGCGAAATGCCGACGGTCCGCCGCGGTTCCCTGGGTGCCGCGGCTCCGTACTCCCCACAGGATAGAAGGACGCGCGCAAAAACGCCCGCATGCGGCGTCGGGCTGGTGGCTTCGGTTCCTCAACGGGGCGTCAGTCCGTCCGCGGTGCGTCAGACCGTCAGCAGCGGATCGCGGCGGCAGAGCGGTTTGGCGAGCACCATTTGCACGCTGCCGCACGAGCGTTCGAGGAACGCCCCCTCGCAATAGCGGAAGTAGTACTCCCACAGGCGGAAGAACTCGTCGTCGAACTTGGGATCGAGGGCGCGAACCCGGTCGCGATTGCGGGCGAGGTTCTCGCGCCAATGGGCGAGCGTCCGCGCGTAATGAGGTGCCATGTCCTCCAGGTGGAAAATCTTCAGATCGGTTTTTCGAGCCAGCGAATCGCCGATCGCCGCCACCGACGGGAGGCAGCCTCCCGGGAAGATGTACTTCTGGATGAAGTCCACCGAGCGGATGTAGGCCGCGTAGCGGTGGTCGGCGATGGTGATCCCCTGCAGGACCATCAACCCTTCCGGCTTCAGCAAATCGGAACACTTTGCAAAATAGGTGTCGAACCATTGGTGCCCGACCGCCTCGATCATTTCGATGGAGACGAGTTTGTCGAACCGCCCGGTCAGATCGCGGTAATCGGTCTTGAGCAGCGTGATCCTGTCGCCGAGTCCGGCGGCGCGAATCCGCTCGGCGGCGAGTTCGTGCTGTGCGTCCGAGATGGTGGTCGTTGTGACGCGGCAGCCGTACTTCGACGCCGCATGCAGCGCGAACCCGCCCCAACCGGTGCCGATTTCGAGCAAGTGGTCGGTCGGCCGCAGGTCCAGTTTGCGGCAGATACGGTCGTTTTTCGCAACCGACGCCTCGTACAGCGTGCTGTCCGGCCGCTCGAACAGGGCGGCGGAATACATCAGGGTTTCGTCGAGGAACAACTTGAAGAACTCGTTGCCCAGGTCGTAGTGGGCGGCGATGTTCTTTCGTGCCTGGCCGCGCGTGTTGCGATGCAAAAAATGCAGCACTCGGCGGAGCGGCTCCTTGAGCACCGACAATCCGGAGTCGAGTCGCCGTTGCGCGGACTCGTTGACAACCATGATCCGCACGAGATCGGTCAGGTTGTCGCACGACCATTCGCCACGAATGAATGCCTCCGCCGCACCCAGACTGCCGCCGAACACCACGTCGCGGACGGCGTCGGGCGTGTGCAGCCGGACTTGCACGTCGAACGGAAAACTCGTGGTGGGTTCACCGAACGACCGGCTGCCGAATTCGTCGACGACGGTGACGCGACCGACACGAATCGAACCCAGTTCGGCAAACAACCGGTCGCGGGCGATCCGCTCCAGCCAACCGGGGACCCGACGGGAAATGGCGTGCGTCCTCGGTCCGGAGGCCGTGGCGCTCGACGAAACTCCCGAGGTGCCCGACGGGGCTTCCCAATTCAACTCCGACATGCGGCGACCCGTGCTGCGTGACTGGGTGGTGACATCGGGGCGTGAGGATTCATTCCCGCCGTAGGTGACGCGGCCGATGCGGCTGCCCCGATTTCCGATGGCGAATTCTAGCCGAGCGTCAGGGGGGCTGGCATTGCCCCGTCGGAAATGTTCCCCCGTTTCCGGCGGCCTGAGGGCCGGGATGGGGGACATAGGGGATTTTTTTCAGCCACAACCACAGCGCCTGCCAGTAGATCGCCGCCACAACCCGCAGCGGCATGAGCGGATACCGTAGTAGCGCCCATGCCAGCGATGCGGTGCCGATCTCGATGCGACGAAGGGACAGTGTGGCGTCGAACACGTGGGGAGCGGGTGGGAGTGTGCCAGCGGCAGCCGGTTCGACGGCAGCGGGGATCGGGTGATTCTCCATGTGAATCGTCAGGCTGTTTCCCGCGACGCGCGAGCGCCACAGGTATTCGTAATCCATCGCGAGAAACGGCGAGACGTGAAACGTCTTGCGGAACCGGTGGGAGCCGCTCAACGGTTCACCCGGCCTGCCGAGGACGTAGCAGTGCCGCTGCCCCCAAGGGGTGTTTCCGACCTCCGCAACGACGACCTCAACACGGGTGTCGGCCGCGTCGAAACAGTGAAACACACTGATGGGGTTGAAGACGAATCCGGCGACCCTCGGTTGGGTCAGGATGCGTATGGGACCGGAGGGTCGCAGCCCGGTCTGGTTCGCGACGTAGGACCGTACCCACTCGTCCAAGGGGACATCGGGGGGGCCGAAATGGTCTTCCCGCCGAAACCACGCCAACGCGCGGCGCTTGGCTGACCAAAACCATCGCCCTTGAAAGACCGTCTCGCACTCCGCCAAGTCGAGGTACAGCAGCAACACGCTGTACGAAAACGCGTGGGGACGCGGCGCATGGCGGCGATGGCGGACCCGACCCGCGTACAGCCCACTGTGCATCGCCGAGTCCTCAGAGAATCGATCTTCGTGCCACGAACTCGAAGAACACCAGTTTTGTGTCCTCACGCAGAGGCGCAGAGTCGCGGAGAAAGACAAGCCCTCTGCGTCTCCGCGCCTCTGCGTGAGAAAAAGCCTTCAACTCACGCTTCCCGTTTCCATCGGAAATGGAACGAAACCTCTATGGGGAGGTCGCCCGCAACGACGCCGCGATTTCGTCGACGACGCGAAGCGCGCTGTTCACTCCGTCTTCGTGGAACCCGAAGCCCCAATAGGCGCCGCAGTAATGCGTGTGTCGAACCCCGCTGATTTCGCCGACGCGACGCTGGGCGGCGACGGTGTCGGGGGTGTAGACCGGGTGATGGTAGCGGAACGTTTCGACGATCTTCGAGGGATCGATGCGTTCCGTGCGGTTGAGCGTCACGCAATAGGTTGTTTCGTCCGGCAGCGACTGCAACTTGTTCATCAGGTAGGTGACAGCCGCCGGACGCGAACGATCCCCCCCGAGATGGTAGTTCCAACTCGCCCATGCGACCCGTCGTTTGGGCAACAACGAGGCGTCGGTGTGCAGCACCGCCTCGTTCGGCTGGTAGGGGATCGCACCCAGGACTTCCCGTTCCGCCGCAGACGCATCCGCGAGCATCGCCAAGGCCTGATCGCTGTGTGCCGCGATCACGACGCGGTCGTAGCGTTCGGTCGTGCCGAGGGACGTCACTTCGGCGCCGTCTTCAAACCGTCGCACGCTGTCGACCGGCGACCGCAAGCGAATGCGATCCCGGAACGGACGCGTGGCCGCTTCGACGTACTTGATGGAGCCCCCGACGACGACCCGCCATTGCGGACGATCGCGCACCGACAACAGACCGTGATTCAGGAAGAATCGCACGAAGTACTCGATCGGGAACTTCTCCATCGTTCCCTCTTCCGCCGACCAGATCGCGGATCCCATGGGCACGAGGTATTCGTGGATGAACTCGTGCCCGTAGCCGTTGCGGGCGAGGTACCGTCCGAGCGTTTCGTCGGAAGCGGAACCCGACGGGAGCCCCGCGCGCACCAATTTGGGGGCCTCGCGATGGAACCGCAAGATGTCGAGCAGCATGCGATGGAACGAGGGGTTGAGCAAGTTCCGCCGCTGCGCGAACAGCGCGTTGAGCGAGGTCCCGCAGTACTCAAAATCGCGGGCCTCGTCCCGGACGCTGAAGCTCATGTCACTGGCCTGCGTGGCCACGCCCCATTCGTCCAGCAGCGCACAAAATCGCGGGTAGTTCCGCCGATTGTGGACGATGAAACCGGTGTCGACCCACTGGCATTCGCCCTGATGGCGGACCTCCACCGTGTGCGTGTGCCCGCCGATCCACGATCCCGCCTCGTACAGAGTGATCTCGTGCGCGGGATGCAAGCGGTACGCGGCAACCAACCCCGCGATGCCCGAACCGACAATGGCGATCTTCATGGAGCAAATCGACGGACGCGGGGTCCGCCCAAGATTGAGGTGGCAAGGGACAAGCGCCCCACCATTCAAACGCCCGCACGCGGCAAACACAAACGGGTCGGGAGGGCGAGCATGCTTGAAGCGGCAAGCGTCGGCAGCTCGCGCTCGTCGAAACACCCAGGCAACTCGGCTACGACCGCCGGTCCAGCACAGCGACCAACGGGAGCGGCGGCCTGCAATTCCGAGCGGCAGCTAGAACCGGGTCAAGGGCCGTGCCCTCGTTAGTCAGGGCATTCGCCTTTTCGATACTGGGTGGGCCGGGGCTGGACCGAAGGGGAGCTCCGGTACGTCGGCCGCACGCGAATTTCCGGGGTTTCGCCCAAAGCGGCTCCAACCACGGCCACCCGACGATCGCCGGTCCAGCACAGCGACCAACGGGAGCGGCGGCCCGCAATTCCGAGCTGCAGCTCGAACCGGGTCAAGGGCCCTGCCCTTGTTAGTCGTCGAAGTTGACGTAGCTCTTTCGGCGACGACGGGTGTAGTGCGGTTCGGCGTACACCTGCTCGACGTACGTCGGGATGCCGCCGCCGATGCGCCCGCTCAGCACGCGATGGGCCATGAGCAACACGATCGCCCCGCCCGTCGCTACCGCGAAGCCGACGGGAGAGATCAGGTCGCGGATTTTTTGCGACGTGATCAGCGAAAACAGGCCGGAGCCGATCACCGCCCCGCCGCAACCGAGCAGCAACGTCGTGATGGCGCCGCCGGGATCGCGACCGGGGAGAATCGCCTTGGCTAGCAGTCCGCAGACAACACCGAATCCGATCCACGTCAGGATCGCTTCGACGAGGCCGTGAACCTGTGTTCCGGCGGGAAGGTATCCCATCGGGGTGACTCCGTTTCCGGGAAGCCGCAGAGGGCAGGCCGTGTCGACGCACCGGCCGCGGCGGATTGCCCCGAGGGCAAGGCGGCAGCCATGCCAACCGGTCAGTTCGAGTTGTCGACCGCCCCTTGTTGGCGGAGCTTGTACTCCTCAATGGCCTCGACCTGCTTGGCGAGTTTGAACTCAGGGCCGGCGGGGAAGTACTGCACGTCGTCGCGCAGGTAGTACGCCGACGGGAGTGTTTGACCGCCGACGGTCGACTGGCAACCGGTGGAGAACCCGCAGAGGGGCAGGATTCCCAACAGCGGCAACCAGGATTTCAGCCAAGACGGACGGGGCATGACGTGCCTCACAAGAGTCTTCGATGTCGGAAACCGGTCTGCCCGGAATGCGTTCACCCGGAACGCGGGAAAACCAGTCGTTCGCCCTTGTGTTATCGACCATCGCATTCGGCAAATTGAGAAAAACCGACACAAACGGAAAAAACCGCCCGGACGGTGGCTTACGGATTCGGGGTCGGAGAAACGCGTTTTACGTTAAGTGTTTTACGAAAAGCACTTGCGTCGCGTTCCGTCATCCGCAGACGGCACGGCGCCGGGTCGGAGAGTTTGCCTGTGGGCCTCGATTTCGACGTGACGGGGTCCGGGTTTCAAATCGTCTCGACCGGGAAATCGCTCCCGCGACCCGATTGCGAACTCGCTCCCGCCGACTCATAATTTCGGCCGAGCACCGCCGCGCGGGCCAACGGCGTCGTCGGCTCATTCGATGAGCGTGCGGCCACCTCCGGCGACCGGTGTTGTCCCGAGGTGTTCGCGGACCGACTTTGGGGGGCGTTGGCGATGAACCCGAATTCGCGACCGAACGTATCAAAATCCGCCGGTGACGACCCGTCCAGGACTCAGGTCTCCGGGGACGCGGATCTGGGAGCCACGATTGTGGGGGATCAAACCGCCAAGCCCCTCCCGTCCGCCGAGACGGCTGCCGCGGCGCCGGCGAAACCCGCCGACGGCATGCCCGACCGAATGGGGGACTTCCGTGTCCTCAAGAAGTTGGGTCAGGGGGGGATGGGGGCGGTGTACCTCGCCCATCAGGAGAGTTTGGATCGGCAGGTGGCGCTGAAGGTGATGGCCCCCGCCGTCGCGGCCCGACCGAACTTCGTCGAGCGGTTCTACCGCGAAGCACGGTCGATGGCGAAGCTCGACCACCCCAACATCGTCCGCGGCTTCGCCGTGGGAGAGGCGAACGGCCAGCACTACGTGGCGATGGAGCTGATCGACGGCAAGAGCATGCAGGACTGGCTGGACAAGCAAGGCAAGCTCTCGGTCGGAGACGCGCTGCACGTGGCGATCAAGGCGTGCGACGCGCTGCAACACGCGCACGATTTGGGCCTCATCCATCGCGACATCAAGCCCGACAACATGCTCGTCACCAGCAAAGGGGTCGTGAAGATCTCCGACATGGGGCTGGCCAAGCAAGTGGACGAAGACAACTCAATGACCCAGTCGGGTACCGGGTTGGGGACGCCGTTTTACATGGCTCCCGAGCAAGCGCGCAACGCCAAGCACGTGGATGCGCGCAGCGATGTGTACGCGTTGGGGAGCACGCTGTACCACTTCCTCACCGGGACGTACCCCTTCAAGGGGGAGTCGACGCTCGAGCTGATTCTATCCAAGGAGAAAGGACAGTTTCCGACAGCCCGACGGCTGAATCAGGAAGTCCCCGAGCGTTTGACGCTGATGATCGACAAGTCGTTGCAGAAGGATCCGAAGCACCGGTATCAATCGTGCGCCGACATGATGCGGGATCTTGAGAGTTTGGGACTGGCCCACGCAACGCTGAGTTTCATCGCGGGGGCCGTCGGCAACAACGCGGCGACCTTGCAACCTCGGGCGGGCTCCGGCGTGCAATCCGGGGTGGCCACCGCCGCCGCTCCCCGCCCCGCGACGATGGCCGGGGCGAAGCCCTCGGCCGCCGCGAGCGCGGCCCCGGTCGGGGACATCTGGTACGTCCGCTACCCGGACGAGGCGTCCGGAAAACTCAAAGAGGCCAAGCTCACCACCGCGCAGGTGTTGCAGATCGTGAAGACGGGGCAGTTGTCGCAAAAGGCCAAGGCCTCGAAGGTGAAGGGGGGGGACTATCTCCCCTTGGCGCAGTACCCGGAGTTTCAGTCCGCCGTCAACACCCGGAACGTCAAGCAAGAGGCCGACAAAAAGGCCAAGGACATGAAGGGGTTGTACGAGCAGATCGACCGGCAAGACCGTTGGCGCAAACGTTTGCGCTGGCTGCGCGGCCTGACGGAGAGCACGGCGGGGTTGATCAGCCTGGTGCTGTGGCTGGCGTTCGTGGCGGCGGTGGTGATCGGCGGCGGGTACGCGGTGATCCATTATGGCTTCCCGATGGCGGCGGAGTACCTGAAGATCAAGAGTTGACCTTGCGACTCCGGGATGGCGTCGCGCTGGGAACGGAGTTGCGGACATGGCGGTCGACGGGCGGGGTGGCGAGCGGGATCGTTCACGGGCGATGGCGGCGTTGGGTCCCCTCGCGCGGGAGTACCCGACCCGCGAGGCCGCACTCACGGCGCGGTCGATTTTGCTAGCCGCGCTGCGCTTGCCGAAGGGGACGGTGCACGTCATCAGCGATGTGCATGGCGAGTACGCCAAATTGCGGCACGTGGTGAACAACGCTTCGGGGTCGCTGCGTCCGTTGGTCGAGCAGACGTTCGGTGGACGCATGGACGAGGGGGAACGGGCCGAGTTCCTCAAGCTGCTGTTCTATCCGCGCGAGACGTTGGCCCGCTTGGCCGCCAGCCCGGCCACCGCGGCGGCGCGGCGCGAGTACGCGTTCGCGTCTCTCCGGCGGCTCATCGAACTCGTGCGCGTGTTGTGCCGTCGGCACACGCTGGAGCATGCCCGCGGCTTGTTTCCGCCCGAGTACCGTGAGGTGTTCCTGGAACTGGTTTACGGCGGACATTCGCGCGAGCGCGGGCAGTTCACCGACGCGATCGTCGACGCGCTGGTGGAAACGACCCCGGAGTCCCGCGACGCGGGGACCAACGACCCGGCCTCGAGGCTGATCCGGTTGACGGTTCGCGCGGTGCGGAATCTGGCGGTCGACGAACTGGTGATCGCGGGAGACTTTTGGGACCGAGGACCGCGTGGCGACAAGGTCGTGGAGTACGTCCGCAAATTGCCCAATGTGTCGATCACCTGGGGCAATCACGACGTGGCCTGGATGGGGGCGTGCCTGGGTCAAGAGGCGTGCATCGCGCATGTGTTGCGGATTTCGCTGCGCTACCGGCGGTTGTCGCAACTCGAAGAGGGTTACGGGATCACGCTGCAACCGCTCGAGCGGCTGGTGCGGGACGTGTACGCCCAGGACGACGCCGCGTCCTTTCCGGTCAAGGGGGACGGGCTGCGGGAGACGCGGCTGATGGCGCGAATGCAGAAGGCCGCGGCGATCCTGCAGTTCAAGCTCGAAGGACAGGCGATCGAGCGCCATCCCGAATGGGAACTCTCGCACCGCCGCCTCCTGCATCGGCTCGACCTGGCTGCGGGGACGGTCGAAATCGACGGCGTTCGACGAACACTCAAGGACCGGAACTTTCCGACCATCGACCCTGCCGACCCTTATCGGTTGAGCGCGGACGAGCAAACGTGCCTGGACCGGCTGAAGGAGTCTTTTCTCTCCAGCGCGGTGTTGTGGGAGCACACGCGATACTTGGCGCGGCGCGGTTCGATGTGGGTGGTGCGCGACGACCATCTAATTTTTCACGGATGCGTCCCCGTCGACGAGCGGGGGGCGTTCCTCGAATTCCCGATCGACGGCCAGCCTCTGGCGGGGCTGGAATTGTTCGAGGGGATCGAGCGGGTGGTGTTGCGCGCGGTGGCCGAACGGCGGCAAAACGATGTCGACCTACTGTGGTATCTGTGGTGCGGACCGAAGTCGCCGCTGTTCGGGAAGGACCGCATTGCGACGTTCGAGAACGACCTTGTGGTCGAACCGGAACCGAAGCACGAGACGAAGAATCCGTACTTCCGTTTGATTCACGAGGTGGAGTTCTGTCGCGGCGTGTTGGAGGAGTTCGGCGTCCCCCCCGACCGCGGGCTGATCGTCAACGGGCATGTTCCGGTGAAGATCGAGAACGGTGAGAGTCCGCTGAAGAGGAGCGGAATGGCGGTGACGATCGATGGCGCGTTCTCGGAGGCGTACGGCGACCGGGGTTACACGCTGATTCTGGAGCCGGATCGGACCTGCCTGGCCGAACACCATCACTTCGAATCGGTCGACGCGGCGGTCGAGCAGGGGGTGGACATCATCCCCAAAGTGTCGGAACTGAGACGTTGGGAACCCCCCCGAGTGGTGGGAGACACCGAGGAGGGGCGAAGCCTGCGGGCCGCCTGCGAGCAACTGGAAATGCTCGTGGAGTCCTATCGCGACAATGTGTTGCGCGAAGTGTGAGCGGGGCGCTGTTCAAATCTCTCGCAGCGGCCGGCCATCGATCCAGATGGTGCCGGTGGCCGGCCCCCCCTCGCACGTACGCACGTATTTCCGGCCACCTTTGATTTTGACACGATTCGCCCCCGTCGGTATGTTCCCGCCCCGGTCGAGGCGGGACGGATCAAGGACGATCCGTCGGCCTGCGAGTTCGTCGCGGAAAATGCGGCGATTTCCGGGACTTCACGGAAGGATGAGACCGTGCAGGCAGGCCAGGAAGTCCGCGTCGTGGATCGCTCCGGAGACACGGCCGCCGTGTTGCGCGCGGTGTTCGAACCCCGTGGAGTAACGGTCACCTCCTGCACGGGGCGCCGTCCGTTGTCCGCCGCGGTGACTTCCGAGGCCGACAGACCACGTCCCGTGTTGGTCGTCGATGTCGACCAAGCCTCTGAAACCGTGCTCCGGGACGCTTCGTCGGATGGGGGGCCCCTCGTGTTGCTCGGGCGGATCGAGTCGCCCGACGGGGAACCTGCCGACCCACCGCGCGGTGCGGCGCACCTGCTCAAGCCGTTTCAGTACGCGGATTTGATCCGCACGGTCGAAGCGGCGATCCGACGCCGGTCGGCGTAGTGAGATGGCGACTGACGCCCGTATTGAGATCGGAAACCGTCGCCCTCTGGCTGAGTCCAGCTCTTGCGCATCCGGGCGACGGACGCTTTGAGCCGAGACGGCGTTGCAACAGTGGTCTACGGTCGGTCAGCGTGGCCGCCTCATTTGGCGAATAACACATCCTCAAAGAAGACCCGAATCAATCGGTCCATCCTCGAGACCGACACGGAGGAGGCTCCTCTCCCTTCCGAATCGATTGCTTGGCCGAGCGTCGGATGCTCCGGACGAGCAATTGAAGCAGTTTTCCCCCGTATGGCGTGTGCATCCCGCTCCGGCACCGAAGGCAACTGCATCCTTTTATGTGGTTCCCCACGGCCGCCGTCCTTGATTCGGGGCTGAAAAAGCCGATCTTTCGCATCGCGGAAAAGCACGTCGCAAGTCTGGCTACGCTCCGAGAGATGGTCAATATTCAATTGTCATCGCGACAAATGGATCGCGACCGGGCATCGATGTGTCGCACGTTGGTGCACCCGATATCTTCCGATTGCCTCAATCAAGACGTTTTCGGCGGGATGAGGTTCGCGACTTCGTGTTTACGCAAAATCGGGATTCGCATCCGTCTGTGAAGACGGTTGGTCACAATCCGCGCGCCATGTCGGATGACCGCATTTTCCACTGGGTTCACAGGCAATCGTTCCCATCCACGGGCACCGCGACGGAACGAGAGCATCGATCACTGGGGCTTGAATCGAGCCGAGGTGTCGGTTGACTCGCATTCCGTCTAACCGCCCCATGCCTTTCGGATGACGTTGCGTTCCGCAGCCGATAAGTTGTCGGGTGTTCATCGGCCTCTCTTGCGCGCGACTTGGTCGCGCGGCATAGCCCGCCGATCGCGCTCCCCGACGCACCCCGCCCGGAACCCCTCTCCATGCTTCTCGCCGATATGACTTGGCCCGAGATCGACGCCCTTTCGCGGGACGTGCCGGTCGTCGTCCCCGTGGCTGCCGTCGAGCAACACGGGCATCACCTGCCTCTGTACACCGACAGCCTGCTCCTGGGGGAAGTCGTGCGGCGGGTGGAGCAGGCGATGGGGGATCGCTTGCTGATCGCCCCGTTGCAGTGGCTGGGGAATTCGCACCACCATCTGGAGTTCAAGGGGACCCTCAGTGCGTCGCCCCGCAACTACCTCGACCTGCTGCGCAACCTCGCCGAAAACCTGATGATGCACGGGTTCAAACGCATCGTGTTCCTCAACGGACATGGCGGGAACATCACCCCCGGCAAGCAGGCGGTGTTCGAGCTGCGCCAAGAGCACCGCACGCGCGACGACCTGCTCCTGCTGTTCATGACCTATTGGGACGCCGCCAAACCCGAGAAGGGACGGACCGATCTGGTCCAATCGCAAATGGGCCACGCGTGCGAGTGGGAAACGTCCATGATCCTGCGGATCGCGCCGCACCTGGTGAAGAAGGACGTGGCCACGCTGCCCGACGTGCCGTTCGGATTCGATTTCGAACCGGCCTACCGCGGCTGGATCACCGCCGACCGCACCGTTCCCGGCCATATCGGTCACCCCAAGGCGGCGACCGCCGACAAGGGGGAGTACCTGTTCGACACCTTCTCGAAGGGGTTGGCGACGTTCTTCGATCAAGTGATCGCTTGGGACGGCAAGTCCTGGGCGAAGTAAAGCCTGGGCGAATCAAAGCTTGGACGACGCGGGGACCGGGCTGGACGACGCGGATTGGCGGGCCGTCAGACGCGGCTCGCCAGCCCGCCCGGACGCGGTTCCCCGACCACCGTCCGCAACGTCGGTCCGATGGTGATCGATCCCGTGGCGGCGGCGAGCGCCTCTTCGGGCGTGGGGTCGGCGGAAGAGGTGTCGAAAGTACGGGTCGGTCGCGGGACGGGCGTGGCCCCCAAGTCGTCGGGGACGTAAGGCGCTTTCTTCGATCCGTACCCGCCATACTCGCCGTAGCCTTCCGGTTCGTCGACGCCGTTCGCCACGACCCCCAACGGAATCGCGCCGTGGTCGAGGAGCAGGTCGCGGGTGTGTTCGACGACCTTCAATCGGTTTTTGCCGATGCGCACGACGAGAAGTACGCCGTCGACGTGTTGGGCGACGATGCACGGATCGGAGACCGCCGAAACCGGAGGCGTGTCAACGAGCACGAAGTCGAACGAGGCTCCCAGGCGGGCGAAGATTTCGGACAGTTTCGGGGACGACAGCAATTCCGACGGATTCTCGGGGGGACGACCCGTGGAAATCGCGAAGAGGTTGGGCATTTGCGTCGGTTGGACGGCGTTCTCCACCAGGAGTTCGCCGGACAAGACCTCGGCCAAGCCGCCGTCCGCACGCAGCGCCAGCAGCGTGTGGACGCGCGGTCGACGAAGGTCGGCGTCGACGAGCAACACCCGTTTCCCGGACTGTGCGATCGCGATCGCGAGGTTCGTCGCGAGCGTCGTCTTGCCGTCCGACATTTCCGGACTGGTCACCTGCACGACACGTTTCCCCATGTGCCGCGTCAGGACGAACAATGCAGATCGCAACCCGCGATAGGCTTCCGATTCCGGACAGTTCGGATTGTGGAAGAACACAAGCGACGGAGAAATCGCCTCGTGACGGAGCGCGAGCCGCTGCTTGCCCCCCTTGACCAATCGTCCGACGACGCGCCAGCCCAGCGCCTCTTGCAAGGCATCGACACTGCGAATCCGCGTGTCGCGGACCGCGCGGAAGTACGCCAGACCACCCGTCAACATCGCTCCCAGCGCCGTGAACGCCCCGATGATCTTGATCGGCTTCTTAAGGCTCCGTTCCTCGTTGGGTGGCGAGACGATCTTGAGGGAGAAGCCCGCGTTGTCCCGGAGCAAATCGACCGACGCGAGGCTGGTTTTCACCGCCTGCCACAAGTCGTTCAACCGCTTGATCTCGTTGGACAGGCGATGGTCTTCCAATTGGAACACCGCGAACGCCTTCGCCGCCTTGGTCTCGGATTCGACCAGCGCGAGCATCTCCCGGTCGCGCATCGCGATTTCGTCGAGTTCCTGCCGCAATGAAGCGGCGTACAGCGCGGGCAAGTCGACGCGCTTCGGTTCGAGCTTCCCTCCCGGTTCGTCGGGGAACGAGACTCCCTGTTCGTGAAAGAAGTCCCGCACCAACTGCATGCTGTTCTTGACGACCTTCACCTGCGGGTGGTCGGGACCGAAGCCGTAGTCCCGCATGAGCCGTTGTTCCTCGAGCATCAACGGTGCCAGACGGGATTCGAGCAAGGCCGTGCGCGGATCGATGTACGCCTTGCTGTCGGCGGGATCCTGTTGGGTCGCGAGGTTGTTGCCGTCCTGGGCCATGTAGCGCCGCACCAGCAATTCGAGCGACTCCGGCGGAACCTTGTCCGCGATTCCCTTCTCGATGGCCGCCAGCTTCGTGCTGACTTCCGTGCGGCGGATGAGTTTTTCGCGGCGGGCCTGTTCAAGGGCGAGCACCCGTTCCTGGTGGATGTTGGTGGTGTCGCCCGACTGTCCCTCGGTGCCGGGGGCGTTCCGCCAGTGGAGCGGGGCCTTGGCTCGTTGATCCTGTTGACGGGTTTCGGCGTCGCGGAGTTGGCGTTCC
Source organism: Planctomycetales bacterium (assembly GCA_044359065.1). Lineage (GTDB taxonomy): Bacteria > Planctomycetota > Planctomycetia > Planctomycetales > Planctomycetaceae > JAIXZD01. The sequence continues at coordinate 28,922 of JBIKMW010000043.1, forward strand.
AGATCGCGGCTGCGCGCGTCAACTTGCGAGACCGCTTCCGTGGTGCTTTCGGACTGCGACTTCTTGAGGTACTTCTCGTAGGTCTTGACGAGGCCCTCGACGACTTTCGGCCCTTCGCGGCGCGCGGGGGTCTCGTAGGCGAGTTCGATGACGTTGATGAACGACAGGTCCGAACCGGCCGTTCGGCGGGCCTTCACGGACTCGACGATGTCCTCCGTGGGATCGGTCGAAGCGGCCAGCGACGGCAGTTTGTCGAGGCCGAAGTCGCGAATCGCTTCGCCAACGATCAACGGGCTCATGATCAGCGTGACGTGCTCGCCACGCTCGCCGTAAGTCCGAGCGCCGGGGCCGTCCTCCTTGATCTCGATGTGCCCGCGCTTGGACACGAGAATCTTCGCCTTCGTTTCGTACGAAGGACCGGCGTAGAGGTACGCGAGCATGCCAAGCCCGAAGCCGACGCTGGTGCCGGCCAGAATCCACCACCGACTCTTGAACGCCACGTCGACGATGTCCGGCAAGCCGCTCTTGCGAGGGGTGTCGGAGACGACGGCGGGCTGTGCGGACGAATTCATGAAGGCCTCGAAGAGATATGGTTCAAGGCCGTCCGTGCCCTACGGTGTCATTTTGTGGCGTCGGATTGATCAAGTCGCGCTGTGGGGTATTTCGACGGCCCCCTCTCCCCCGCAAGCAGTGTTGCCGACGGAACGAAGCCTCAATGCGGGGGAGAGGGTTGGGGTGAGGGGGAGCGATTAATCGTTCGCCCGGCCTTTGCCCGCCATCCCCCTCATCCGCCCTTCGGGCACCTTCTCCCCCACAGTCGAAATCTGTGAGAGGAATCGTGCCGAGTGTGGGGGAGAAGGATTCGGTCGATGCGTCTTCGAGGTGTGACGAACTCACCGCGCCCCGCAAGTCTCCCGTTGCTGATTCGAGTTGGTCGCCGCATGCTGGTCGCGATACCACGCCACCGTCCGCCGCAGTCCCTCCTCGACGGAGATCGACGGCGCGTACCCCAGATCCCGTCCGGCGGCGGAGATGTCCGACCAACTGTGCAGGACATCCCCCACCCGCGCCGGTTCAAAGGTCGGCGCGAATGGTTTGTCGAGCAATTGGCAGATCCGCTGGAGCAGTTCGAGCAGACCGAGACTTCCTCCGCACGCGGCGTTGTAGACGTTGCCCGCGGCACCAGGGGCCGCAGCCGCCTTGAGATTGGCGTCGACGACGTTCCCGACGTAGGTGAAGTCCCGCGATTGCTCCCCAGTTCCGTAAATCGTTGGCGCGCGATCCTCCAGCAGAGCCGCGACGAACCGGGGAATCACCGCTGAATACGGGCTGTTCGGGTCTTGTCGCTCGCCGAACACGTTGAAGTAGCGCAAGCGGACGGTTTCCAGCCCATAGCTGTGCCAGAACGCTTCCAGGTACAGTTCGCCCGCGAGTTTGGCCGCCGCGTAGGGGGACAACGGTTGGGGCACCTGACCTTCGTGCTTGGGCATGACCGGTTGGTTGCCGTAAGCCGAACTGCTGGCCGCGTACACGACGCGACGCACTCGCGCTTTGCGGGCTTCATCGAGCAGAACGACCGTCCCCGTCACGCAGGCAGCGTGCGTTTCGAGCGGACGCTCGAGGCTGCGCGGCACGCTGGCCAGCGCCGCTTCGTGGAAGATCACGTCGACTCCCTCGACGGCCCGCGCGACCAGTGCGGCGTCTTGCAGGTCCCCGTGGAAGAACTCGTACGCTCCCTCGACGGACGCGAGATTGTCGAGCGACCCCGTGCAGAGGTTGTCGAGCACGCGGACGCGGTGGCCATCGTGGACCAGCCGTTCGACCAGATGCGAACCGATGAACCCGGCGCCGCCGGTCACAAGATACAGGGACACGCGGAGGACTCCGTGGAAGGATGCGAGAGATGGATGAAGGCGTCGGGATGCGGGAATCACGAATACCGAATGACGAATACCGAATTGGCAACTTCGTCATTCGTTCTTCGTGATTCGGTATTCCTCAGTTGATCACATGCTCGCGCGATCCCGTCGTCTTCCCGAGGGCATTCCGCGGGTCGACCACCAGCGCCGACGCGTCCTTCACGAGTTGCCAGTCGACCTTCGAGTGGTCGGTGACAACGAGAATCACATCCTGCTCGCCCAACCATTCCCGTGTCAGCGGGCTGCTGTTCATCCGAATGTCGTGCTTGCGCATCTTCGGAAGTTGGGGCACGTGCGGGTCGTGGTAGGTAATCTCCGCGCCGAGCTTGAGCAGTTCCTCGATGATCTCGAACGCCGGGGATTCGCGGGGATCGTCCACGTCCTTCTTGTAGGCAATCCCGATGATCCCCACCTTGCTGCCGTTGACCGCCTTGCGGGCGCGGTTGAGAGCGCGGCCCGTCTGGTCGACCACGTAGTGCGGCATGTGCGAGTTCACCTCGCCCGCCAGTTCGATGAACTTCGTGTTGAGCTGATACCGGCGAGCCAGCCACGTCAGGTAGAACGGGTCGATCGGGATGCAGTGACCGCCGAGTCCTGGCCCCGGATAGAACGCCTGGAAGCCGAACGGCTTCGTCTTGGCGGCGTCGATCACGTCCCAAATCGACAAGTCCATGCGGTCGAACAGGATCTTCAATTCGTTGACCAGAGCGATGTTCACCGCTCGGTAGGTGTTTTCGAGGATCTTGCACGCCTCGGCCACCTCCAGGCTCGACACCGCCACGACCTTGGGCGACACGTGCTCGTACAGTGCGACAGCCACTTCGAGCGAGTCGTTGTCGAGGCCGCCGACGACCTTCGGAATCGTGTGCGTGCTGAAGGTCGGGTTGCCCGGGTCTTCCCGTTCCGGAGAGAAGGCGACGAGGAAGTCGTCCCCCGCCTTGAGTCCGCTGATGTTTTCGAGAATCGGAATCAGTACTTCGCGGGTGGTGCCCGGATAGGTCGTGCTTTCCAGCACGATCAGTTGCCCGCGCCGCAGGTACGGACCGAGCGCTTTGCCGGTGTCTTCGATGTAGCTGAGGTCCGGTTCGCGGTTTTCGGTCAGGGGCGTCGGCACGCAGATCGACACCGTGTCGCACTCGCGAAAGCGGCTGTAGTCGGTGGTGGGTGTGAACCGTCCATCGGCCACGAGTTCCTGGACCCGTTCGTCGGCAATGTGGCCGATGTAGCTTTTGCCTTCGAGCAGGGCGTCAACCTTGCGTTTGTCGATGTCGAAACCGACGACGTTGAGGCCGTTCTTGTGGAGAATGTTGACGAGCGGCAGGCCGACATAGCCCAGGCCGACGACGCTGGCCACGGCCGTCTTGTTGCGGAATTTGGCGAGGAGCGCCGCGCACATTTCGGAGCGGCGGGATTCGCGACCCGTGGTCATCGTCGATTCCTCGGATTTCGAGGGGGAGAGCACTCCGGCACCGGTCAGCATGGACGTCACCTCGGGAAGTACGCGATCGCAGGATGTGATTCGTGGTGAAAACACGTTCCCGTTCGTGCGAACTCCCGCGCCGTACCGAACGTCGCCGAGGTACCGCCCCCCGTCAATGGGTAGGCCGCACTCTCGACACAATCGATACGGGTGACTGTTCCGCGCTCGTTCCATAACGATGCTAACGGAAGTCCGTCGGGAAAGTCTTCGCACGGTCCGCGGTCGCGACAAGGGGCGGAGTACGAAGCTCCGCCGACTCCAAGCGCGGGCCGGGAACGTGGGCAACCCTATCACACGACCGTCCGCGAGCCGGAATCCGACCGCTTTCCGTGCGGTTTTTTCCCCGCGACCCAGTAGTCCTTGCGGCCCTCTTCCAATTTGCCCGGCGTCCCGACACGTGGTCTTTTGGCAACGGTCGGCTGGCCTGTCGGAACGGGCGTATCGGTCCGGGCACGATTTGCCGGCGGGTGGAACGAAGCACGTCCGCCGGCCACTCCTCTCAGTTGTTGCCCCCGCCGCCCCCCTGGAAGGTGGCCAACCCGATGATGCCGCCCGCCAGCAGGTTGCGCTCAACGAACGCGGCCACGGCCTCGTGCGGCTTGTACTGCAGCACGATGTAGTCCCCCGGCAGGACCCGCAAGCGGTGTTTGGGATCACGATCCGCCCGTTTCAGGTCGACACGGATCGGAATCAGGTTGCCGTCGGGGGTTTTGCGGAGAATCACGACATCGCTGGCCCCGACCGAAATGTCCTGGTTGAGGGACGCCACGCCGCCGATCCGATTTCCGAACCCCCCTCCGCCGCTGGACGAGTTTGTGCGGCCGGAGGCGATCGAGATCGCTTCGACGATGTCGATGTCATAGTCGCGCGGCAGCATGTACTGCCCGCCACCCAGCAGGCCTCCGGTGTAAAACACCTCAGTCTCGCGGGTTTCAATGAACACGATGTCCCCGTCGGCCAGGATCACGTCCTCTTCGCCGAAGTCCGGTGTTTCCCCCGGATGGAGGCGGATCGGGATGCGGACGATTTCGGCGTTGCGCCCGAACGTCGACGCGTACTCTTGCGGTAGCCCTTCTGGCATCGCAATCGGTTCCACCGGTTGTTGTGGCATCGGTTGTTGCGGTACCGGGAACGCGTGGGCCGGTCGAGGCGGGTTCTGGGGATACCCCGGTGGCGAGTGGCCGTGGGGCGGACCGAACGGGACCTGTCCTCCCGCTGCGGGTTGGGGCGGGGAGTATCCGCCGGGCGGATTCTCGGTAGGACCGGCATCGATTCCGCGTCCGCTCTGACCGGGCCACGTCCGCTGCGGTTGATCGCTCGGCGCGGGAACGTACGCTCCCTCTTCAGCTTGCGCTTGGCGGATGTGGCCTCCCGCGGGCATCAAGTCGTTCCACTCGTCGGTGTAGACAACCGGTTGAATCCCGCTCCGGGACGCTTGCGCCGCGTGATAGGGCATCGCCCCGTCGGGACCGTGCTGGCGGACCGTGGATAGAGCCCGACGGATCACGTAAATCGTGTTCTCCGCGTCCAGGCCCGGGAGGCCCCCCGTTTCGGCCAATGCGTGCAGCACGTCGTTTTTATAGGCGGTCAGTTGAACCTGTTTGCCGGTGCCTCGCTTGAGCATTCCCGGCAACAGCGATCCCGCCTGTGCCCCTTGTCCCCCCAATTCCTGGCCCTGGGCTTCCTGACGAATCACCAATACGCTGTAGGTTCGCGGGCGCTGCAGGCTCACAAGGATCCGGTCCTCGCCCGGTCGGAGGATTTGCTTGCGGACCGTATAGGTTTCGCGAATCAGATTCTCCGCTTGGGCGACCGTCAGGCCGCGCACCGGAAGCGGCGGGGCATAAGGGAGCGAGATCGTCCCGTCTTCGCGTACGGGGATCGGATAACCGAGGGAAGGCGGGACATCCTTCTCCGTCGGATAGTACACCGGCGGCACGTCTTCGGGACGTCCGAGAACCCCTTCGGCGATCACTCCCAACACGTCGCCGCTGTCGAGCAGATAGTGGTCCGGCGGCGCTTGGCGCAGCAGCGACAGGTCGATGGTCTGGCGTCCCGTGCGCGGCGTCCCTTCGAGCTGTGCGGGATAATAGTTGGAAGGAATCCCGCGGAGCGGACGCAAGGCGCCGCAGCCTCCTGCCGAGGTGACCACGCATGCCAAACAGGCCAATATCGCCGTCCTGCACACGGGGGAGCGCGGTTCGACGCGCCGGATCCCGGTATGGACGATGTTTGGCGAGGATTGAGCGGAACTTGTCATGGCTTCGCAACAGTGGCAAACGTGTGGGCTGTCGACGGTACGCCGGATCGCAATGCCCGGCGGCACGGGGCTGTCCTTCCAGCCGGAAGTTTCCTTCCAGCCAGTCCTCTCACGGAGTTCGTCCGCTCGTGTAGTCGGGTGGGGGTGAACCGGCTCCCCCCGCCGAGGGCCCGAGCAGGATTCCCGGATCGGGGCAGAACGCCAACGCGCGGGCCGCTTCTACGCCCGCTTCGTAACCGGCGAACCACTCCTCGGCGAACCGCTGACCGCAGGCGGAGCGATAGGTGCACCACCAATACCGTTCGGGGGGGACGCCGGGCGGTGTTCCATCCCCCCCTTCGGCCAAATCGACAAAGGCCTGATCGAAGCCGTCCCGGAAGTGGCACGAGCCGCGCCCCCCGGGGTTGTGACAGCGACGCCACGCCTTGTCGGCGCTGGCCAGTGCGTACCTGCGAACCCGCCAAGTGTCGATGCAGCCGATGTACAGGTTCGGTCCGCATCCCGCCCCGCCTCGGCAGTCCGCCCAGCCCGAATGCGGTTCGCAACCACCGGCATCGCAGCGGTTTTGTTGACAGGAGGCCGCCGACGAGGCCGACGGGTCGGTACAGCGTTGGGCGTTGACCGCGCTCCCTTTCGGAAGGCACTGGCAACTGGCGAGGACGCCCAACGCCAGCAAACCCCCACCCGCCCAAACCGCACGGCCCCACCCTGTGATCGGTGGCCGGAGTCCGCGAGTACGGGTCGCTCCGGATGTGTCGCGGCGAACATCAAGAAGCATTGGCGCGTCCATGCACGATACTCGCATTGTCGGAGGCCTGACGGTCCTGTCACGTTGCAATCGGAAGCCGAATGCACGGGAGTGAACCGAAACGCCGAATCGACGGCCTTGGAAGCGAGGGGAAACTCTGCCGATTGATCCACCTGCTCCGGTCCTGCCTCAAGCGACGCGCCAGCTTGCGCCTCAAACTCCGCGAAGTCCGCTCAACCGGACCATGTTTCGAGTTCTTTCGGCCAAGTCAGCCCCCGTGGTCACGAACGATGGGGGTCCCCCTTGCCTTTCCCAGGATGCGAAAAGTGTACATAATGACACCTCTCGGGTTGTAAAAGGAATCAACGCCATGCGACATGGATCGAGGCTCGATCCCCCGAACCGATTCGACCGGATCCATTCCGTGCCCGACGAAGAGCATGGGGTGTGGGACGACGAGGACCTCCGTGGGGCCGACGACCGCCCGATCCAGTACCTCGACGATGCTTCCAGGTCGATCGTGGTCGAGAACGACTCTCCCGACATTCCCTTCCGCTATAGCGTCAACCCGTACCGGGGCTGTGTGCATGGTTGTGCCTATTGCTACGCCCGGAATTCGCACGAGTACCTGGGGCTGAATGCGGGACTGGACTTCGAGACGAAAATCTTCGTCAAGCATCAGGCCCCCGCGCTGTTTCGGGACTTCCTGTCGCGCGACGCCTGGCGTCCCGAACCGATCGTGTTTTCCGGGGTGACGGACTGCTACCAACCGGCCGAGCGTCGGTTCCAACTCACGCGCCAATGCCTCGACATTGCCAGTGAGTGCCGCCAACCGATCGGCATCATCACCAAGAACGCCTTGGTGTTGCGCGATATCGAGGTGTTGTCGGAGATGGCCTCGCGGCGGTTGGTCCACGTGAATCTCTCGATCACCACACTCGATCCGGAACTGGCACGGGTCCTGGAGCCGAAGACGAGCATCCCGGCGGCTCGACTGCGGGCGGTGGAGACGCTTTCCAAGGCGGGGATCCCCGTGCGGGTGATGGTGGCCCCGCTGATTCCGGGACTCAACGACCACGAAGCCCCCGCCGTGTTGAAAGCGGCGCGCGAGGCCGGTGCCACCGATGCCCGCTATATCCTGCTGCGCTTGCCCCTCACGGTCGAACCGGTCTTCGAGGAATGGCTGCACCGGACACGGCCACTCAAGGCCGACAAAGTCGAGGGTTTGGTGCGACAAACGCGCAAGGGGAAGCTCAACGACTCGGACTTCGGCCAGCGCATGGTGGGCAGCGGCAAGCTGGCCGAGCAAATCCGGTCAATGTTCGGCGTGTTTCGTCAGAAACTCGGGTTTCGCGATCTCCCGCCGCTCGACTGCGGCCAGTTTCAACCCGCGACTCCGCGCGGCGGACAGTTGCGGCTGTTTTGATGCGACAAGGCCCCCTTTCAGATAGGGCCACCCTCCCGATTCGATCCAGAATCTCCCCTCCACGCGGAGACAGGAAAAGCCTCAGAACGCACGATTTACTTTGCTGACGGCGGAATTTAATCTATTGCTGGTGCAATTCGTGGCCCTGCATTCTTTGCGGGTCAACGGTGCCAAAAGGTCGATTCCGACCGTTCTTCATCCGCCTCAACGTTCTTGACAAAGGTGTTTCCCATGTCCCTTTCACGGACAGGCTCGGCAGGGCATTTGGACGCGCCTCAGCGTCGCGGCTTCACGCTCATCGAATTGCTCGTGGTGATCGCGATCATTGCGATCCTGATCGCACTGCTCTTGCCCGCCGTGCAACAAGCACGCGAAGCGGCCCGGCGGTCGCAGTGTCGGAACAACCTCAAGCAACTCGGCTTGGCACTCCACAACTACCACGACAATTTCACGTTGCTTCCCGGGTACGCGATGGGGAGCGGTTGCTCCAACAACATTGGCGCCGGCCCGGCGGGATTCCGCACGCGGCTGAGCGGAGTCGTGTCGTTGTTGCCCTACTACGATCAGGCTCCCCTGTTCAACCAGATCACCTCCGCGGTGCCGTCCGAATTCCCCTGGAATGCGGTGAGCTATTGGAATACCGCTCCCGTCATGCTTTCTTGCCCGAGCGACACGGGCAAATTCGCTCCGGCGGGTACCGCGCGCGGCAAGCGAAACTACGTGTTTTGCTCGGGTGACAGTTGGGCCGCGAACTTGCCGGGTAACGGAGCCTCGGTCAACAATCCCGTGATGGTTCAGGGGCGCGGGATGTTTTCCGCACTTTTGTGCTACGGATTCCGCGACTGCACGGACGGCACCAGCAACACGGCGGCCATGTCGGAAGCCATCGCACCCGCCAACGCCACGGCGTTGGGAATGGTCTCGTCCGCCTCGTCGACAACTCCGGCGGCGTGCCGGTTGCAGTACAACGCGTCAACCCGCACGGTCAACAGCGCCTGGACCGGAGACACGGCGCGCGGATTCCGGTGGGGCGACGGTGGAGCGTTCTTCTCGACGTTCACGACCGCGATTCCCCCGAACTCCGCCAGTTGCTTCCTGACCGGTGCTAGCCACTGGTGGGACGGCATCTATGCCGCATCCAGCCAACACGTCGGCGGCGCCCATGTGTTGATGATGGACGGCGCGGTGCGCTTCGTCAGCGAGAACATCGACGCTGGCAACCAGGCGGCGGCCTTGCCGGGTAACACGGCCGGCGGACTTTCGCCGTACGGCGTGTGGGGCGCGGTGGGCACCCGTGCGGCTGGTGAAACCGTTTCGGACTTCTGAAAGACCTGCTCTTCGCGGCCTCGGACCGGGCGGTTCGAGGCCGCGTTTTGTTTTTGAAGACCCACCCTCCATGTCGGCGCTCAACGTCGTTTGTGGGCGGTTTGTCCGGGGAATCCGATGACGAACGGTCAAATGATTTTCATGCGTGCCACCGTTGTGTCGGCACTGAGTCTTGCGGTCCTCACGGGATGCGGCGGGGGGACGGACAAGTACAAGGCTAAACGTCCCAAGACGGTTTCCGTCACTGGGAAGTTGACCTTCAAGGGGGCTGCGGTTGCAGATGCGACTGTGGTTTTTGCTCCCACCGAGGCGGGCGGGGTGGCTGCGTCGTCCCAGACCGACAGTTCCGGGACGCTGCTTCCCAAGGCGTTCCCGCCCGATCCCGGAATGGTGCCGGGCGTTTACAAGGTGGTCGCCACGAAATTTGAACAAGCGGCGGTGCCAGCCGCCCCGTCGGGGGGGCACGACGATCCCATGCTGCTGGCGAAGCCCAAGAATCTGCTTCCCAAGAAATACGCCGACGCGACGACCTCCGACATTTCGATCACCATCACCGACAAAGGGACCGATTCGCTGGCGATTGAACTCAAGGACTGACGAGCGTTCGCCGCTGACTTTGACATCCACGTTTACGCCGAAGCTCGGCTCCGTGGTGGTGAACGCGACCGGGGAGTCTCGCGCGGGAATCACCGATCGCCGTTGTTTCTGGCGGTGCGGATCTGTTGGAGTGTGAATCGAGGCGGGCCGGTGTCCCCACTCGAGGTGCGGCACTGGCAACCCACGGCCCAGGCCAGCGACCGCGTCGACCAGTGCGTGGAGGCGGGTGGCCGCTCTCGCGTCGTGGAGCGAACGAGCCCCGCATCGAAATTCGCACGCCGCACCATCCGCGACGGAGTGACGTGGCCATCCGACCGCTTCGTCAGTTTCGTCCGCTCGTCCGCTCGTCCGGCGAAAACGCGATCTCGACCGCCAAGCTGGTTCGCTCTTCCGAGAACCAATGCATCAATCAATGGAGGAGTCGATAAGCTCCCGCATTGATTTCGGGTCGTCGCGCCAAGAGGGGTCGTTGCGCCAGGAGAAACCGTTTTGGCACATCGCGTGCTTTAGCGTAGAATGGATGGATCGACGGGGGGTGAGCGGCTGCCAATGTGGCAGTCACGCTTCTGTTCGTCGAATCCGTCGTTCCGCCATCGTCCGGATTCCCGCCGAGGAGTGCGCGAAACGCACTCGGGAGCCATGACCTTGTCCGATTTCGTCGAACCGCTGGGCTCGCGCATCCTGATTCGCAAGGACGAGGCGCGCACGAAAACACGCGGTGGAATCGTCCTGCCCGATCAATCGGAGATCCCCACGATCACCGGCCGCGTCGTCGAGATCAGCGCGCGCATCGAACGGGACGAGGACTTCCCGGTGCGGAAGTACGACAAAGTGTTGTTCCACCCGAAGAACGCGATTCCGGTCGACTTCGAAGCGGACAACTTGTTGTTTGTCGTGCCCATTGAAGATGTGGTGGCGGTGTTCCGGAAGTCCCCTGCGACGTCGAAGAAAGTGCCGCGAAAAGGCAGCGACGAGGAAGCGGTCGACGACGAGTAGCATTGACAGGAGTGCGCATCGTCGAACCCGCGCCACATCTTGTGATTGCCACCTCTTCAGCCGTCGAAGGCGCCGGCCACCGGCCCGGCAAGCACACCGGCCAGCAGCACCCAACCCAACCCCACTCGGCCCGACACGAGTGCCGCGGCGGCCCCCAGGCCAATGAGCAAAGCGCCGACGCGTGGCGTGATCGCGCCCGGGTGCGAGTCGCTGGCGACGAACGCCTGAAACGCCAAGCTCAAGGCGAGCGTGGCGATGACCCCCACGACCGCAGCCGACACCCCGTCCATCGCGCGGCCGGCGGTCGACTTTTCGGAAATGCGGTCCACCCAATCCCGGCCCAACGCGATCCACAGAAAGCTCGGCGCGAACGTGACCCACGTGGTCAGCAAGGCTCCGAGTGTCGCAGCCCAGAGTGGTGAGAAGGGCTCGGGTTGACGGGTGGCGGCCAAGGAACCGACGAACTGCGTCACCAGAATGAGCGGTCCGGGTGTCGTTTCGGCAAGGGAGAGGGCATCGGCCATCTCGCGCGTCGTCAACCACCCCAGGTCCTGGACCGCTTCCTGACGCATCCACGCCAGCACCGCATAGGCACCGCCGAACGACAACGTTGCCAACCGACCAAAGTAGAGCCCTTCGCGGACGAGGCGGTGGTCCGACCCGAGCAGAGCGCCCGCCGCAGCGACCGGTCCCCACCACAGCGTCAACCCGATCGCCAGTGTTCGCAACGTGCCGAGAATCGAAGGGGGTCGAACGACATGCGGTTCGTCGGGGACCGGTTCGAGGCCTGCCGGAACCGGTCGAGGTCGTAGACACATCACCCCCGTCAGCGCGGCGAAACCAACGACCCACAGGTACGAGACATCGAATAACAGCGCCCCGCAGGCCAGGGCGGCCAGCACCCGGCGAAGAGTGTCCCGCAGCACGCGCTTCGTCATCCGGAACAAGGCTTGCCCCACCAGCGCAACGACGACGGCCCGCAGTCCATACAACGCTCCTTCCATCGCCGGGGCCCGTTCGTAGTACAGATACGCCAGGGTCAGGACGTACATCACCAACGCCCCGGGCAGCACGAACAGCAGGCCCGCCGCCAGCCCACCCGCCGGACCATGCATTCGCCACCCGAGCCACGTCACCAGTTGATGCGCCTCCGGTCCCGGAAGCAGCAGGCAAAAGTTCAGGCCGCGCAGGAATCGGGCATCGTCGCACCAACCTTTTCGCTCGACGACCTCGCGGTGCATGACGGCGATTTGCGCCGCGGGGCCGCCGAAACTCAGGAGGCCGATCCGCAGCCAGACGCGCAGCGCCTCGGCGAACGTCGGCGGAGTCTCGCGTGCCAGCGGTGGAGCGACTGCGGAAGCGGGGTCGGGTTTCAGTGGTCGTTATCCGATTTTCGGGTTTCGGGGGCGCCCATCCGATGTGTGTGAAGTCACCACTTCCCCCGGAAGAACCCGTCCAGCCGCATCAGCTCGCGCGGCAGATACCAGATGGCGGTGTAGTGGCCCGCGTTCAGCCAGACCAGTTCCGGTGGACGGGCGGTGTCGGACGGGGGCGAGACATCGGGACCGGGCACGGCATTCGTCGGGCGAATCGAGTCGTACAACGCTTTCGCGTGGGCGGGGGGAATCACCTCGTCGTGGGCCGCTTCGATCATCAGCACTCGCCGCGCGGCCAAACGAGGGCCATAGGTGACCGGATCGATCTCGGCGATCAGCTTGGCGAATTCGTCGCGCGTGCGGCCTTGGGACGTCCACGTCTGGCGGAACTCCGCCGCCTCGGGGTGGTCGACGTTCCACACGAACTCGGCGAAGTCCCCCCCGCCCAGGACGATCCCCACCTTCCGGAACCGCGTGTCGACCCCTCCCGCCAGCGACGACATGATCCCACCGAGTGATATCCCGGTGATTCCCAAACGGCGGGGGTCGACCTCTGGTCGGTCGGCCAGCCAATCGGTGGCGCGGCGGATGTCGAGAACCGCTTGCGTCATCCCCTCGACGGTTTCGACGGGGTTCTTCGAGATCATGCGTTTGCGGAGGGCGGGATCCCGACGCGGTCCGTAATGGGGCATCTTCACGAACAGCGCCGCCAATCCGCGCTGGGCCAAATGATTGGCGACCAAGCGCGACAAAGGAAAATCTCCGCCAAGGATGTGCAGCACCACGATTCCCGGATGCGGCCCTTTGCCCGCCGGTTGGAAATACTCGGCGTGCACCGTGTTGTTGAGCGGATGGGGCGTCGTCACGGGGGAGGGGAACGTGACGGAAAACTTGCGGATGGCCGCGTGTTCGTATTCCTGCTTGGTCACGAACGCGAACGGTTCTGTGCCCAGGCGGAACCGAGTGGGGAAGTCGGCACCATCAGCGGTACGGACGGGACGGACCGTGCCGGAGGCGGGAACTTCGGTCCAGGTCCGATCCGCCATCGGAACGAGCAAGGCCAACGTCAAAACCCACGACATGTCATTGGCCCTCTCGAAGGTGCCGTTCCACCGCATCCTGCATGAACTTCGAGGCGGCGGGGGTGTTGGTGTGACCGGCGTCGACGTCGACATGCAGGCTTTTCGACGACTTCAAAGCGTTGTAGGCCGCATAGATGCCGGTGGGAGGACAAGTCGTGTCAATGAATCCCACGGTGACGACGGCGGACCGGCACTTCGCACGCGCGGCGAAGTTCACACAGTCGAAGTAACGGGAGGCTTGCAGCACGGTTTCGTCGGGCCGACCCGCGTTGTCCAACGGAACGATTTTGGGCCAGCCGTTGATGCGGTCGACGACGGTTCCCGTATGGTCGCAACCGGCGGGAACCCCGGCGCAGATGAGCGTCACACGGGAGTCCAACCCTGTCGCCGCCAGTGCCTGAAAACCCCCCTGGCTGCTTCCGTAGACGATGACCGTCTTGCCATCCCATTCCGGCTGATTCGTCAGAAAATCGATCGCCCGGACAAGTCGCAGAAACATTCCCTTGAAGTAGCACTGTTCCCGATCCGCGCGTCCCGTCGCGCGGTAGTCCTTGAGTTCGCCGTTCGCCAAGGCGGTGTAGAACTCATCCGGGCGTCCGTTGGGAATGCCGTGGGCGTTGATGTCGAGCGCAAGCATGCCGCCGTGCCGCGCGGCCCACCGGGTACTGCCCAAAACCGAGCCGCGTACGCCGGCGCCATGCACGAAGAGAATCGCGGGCAGAGATTTTGGTTTCGCGTTCGCCGGCCGGCCGAAGTAGCCCGACACGGGTTTGCCAAGGCAGTCGATTTGCGCGTCAAAGGCCTCGACGCCCTCCGCCGGCGTCTCCACGGGAGTCAGTGTCGACCGCAACGGCACCTTGGCGAGCGCCGCTTTTTGAGCGTCCCAGAATTGGTCGAAGTCGTCCGGCACAGGGAGGCTGGGCTGCAGTTGAAGCGGATCGAATCCCGCAGCCGCCAATGCGGTGGTCTTTCCCAGCGTCCCCTTCACCAGCAGGAAGCCGGGCTCCTCCAAGGTGGCGGTCAGTGTTCCCCGGCCATCCGCTATGGTCACCATCCGCGGGGGTTGCGGTTTCCATCCATCCCGGGACAGCACGCAGTCGACCCGCCCCTCCTTGACCGGCTGCCCCCCTTGCGTGACCTCGATGGTGAACGTCGCCATCTCCCCCGGCCGGTAAACTGCATCCGGACGGTCGGCCGTCATTTTGATAGTCGTGACCGGCGGTGCGACGGTCGCATCCTGGGCCGACAAACCGGCAGTCGCCAGCAGAATGGCGACGGACGCGAGGAACGATGTTCGGCAAACGTGTGAAGTGGTCATCCCGGGCAATCCAAAAGCAGGGGAACGTCGAAACAGGTCGGTGATTCGACCGGGCACGGCGACGTGCGGACCGGTTGTGAGGAATCAGTCCAGTCCCACGGAAACAACCCCGCTCGGCTCGACGCGAATCGGGAACCGCTGTGTGCAGATGCGTTCGTTCAGGCAGGTGCGTCCCGTACGGACATCGTACTGCCAACCGTGCCACGGACAGGTCAGAATCGAACCGGACAGCCGCCCCTCGCCCAGCGGCCCGCCGGCGTGCAGACAAATGCCGTCAAGCGCGAACAATTCTCCGTCCGCCCGGCCGACCGCCACCACACAATCCCCCGCGATCGCTTCCCGGACCATCCCCTCCGCGAGCTCATCGGCCCGGATCGGAGCGGCGCTCGGAGACGATTCGCACAGCGGCGTCCACACGAGGTCGGAAGGTTCGGGTGTCGGGGCGTCGGACACGTTACACCTCGATGGTCTGATGGAGCGCGGGGATGACGGGATCCTCGTCGCAATAGTCCTTGAGCACGGTGGATAACGCTTGCGCGGCCGCCGGTTCGCCATGCACGAGGAACGCCTGACCGATGCCCGTGGTCTGAGCCATGTGGTCGAACCACCATTTGAAGTCGTGCACATCGGCGTGGCCTGACAGGCCGTTGAGCGTTTCGACCTTCGCGTTGAGGTCGAGTTCGCGGTCGAGAATGCGGATACGAGGAGCCCGCTCGACGAGTCGCCGCCCCAGGGTGTTCTCCGCCTGGAAACCGATCATCACGATGATGTTGCGTGGGTCTTCGACCGCGTGCTTCAAGTGGTGCAGCACGCGCCCGCTTTCGCACATGCCGCTGGCGGAAATCACCACCAACGGCCCGGCTTTGCGGTTGAGCTCCATGCTCTCCTGCTGCGTTGCGACGTACGTGAGGCCGTGAAAGCCGAACACGTCGCGGTCGGTGAGGAGCGACTTCCGGGCTTCCTCGTCGAAGAGATTCGCGTGGCGACGGAAGACCTCGGTGAGTCGGTTGGACAGCGGGCTGTCGACAAACACCGGGATTTTCGGAATCTCGCCGGCGTTGGCGAGTTCGTTGAGAAAGTAAACCACCTGTTGCGTCCGGCCGAGCGCGAACGCGGGGATCACCACCTTCCCGCCGGTGCGGGCCGCCTCCTTGACGATGCGGGCCAGTTCGGCCTTCAAATCCGCCGCCGGGGGATGCACCCGATTGCCGTAGGTGCACTCGGTGATCAGCACGTCGCACCCGTTGACGAGCGCGGGATCGTTCAACAGCGGCAGGCCGCGGCGCCCCAAATCCCCCGTGAACACCAGCCGCCGGACCTCACCGTTTTCCTGGATCTCCAACTCCGTGATGGCCGAGCCGATGATGTGCCCCGCGTCGGAGAAGCGGAACCGGAGGTCCTTGTGTGGCTGGATCCACCGACCGTAGTGGACGGGGTCCATGAGTCCGACGATGCCCCGCACATCTTCGTCGTCGTAAAGCGGTTCGACGCGAGGCTCGTCCGGGCCGCGGCGCTTGTTCAGATAGCGGGCGTCTTCCTGTTGAATTTTGACACTGTCGCGAAGCATCAGGTCGGCGACATCGGCTGTCGCATCAGTCGAGTAGAGAGGTCCGCGGAATCCATCCCGATAGAGGCTCGGCAGGTTGCCGCAGTGATCGATGTGGGCGTGCGAGAGGATGACAAGGTCGAGTTCGGCGGGGTTGTGCCGCAACCGGGAGTTCTTCACGCGGGACTCGGAACGACGGCCTTGAAACAACCCGCAATCAAGCAGGATTCGCAGCCCCCCGGCCTCGATCAGATGTTGACTGCCGGTGACTTCGCCGGCGGCGCCGTGGAACGTGATCTTCATGGAGAGATTCGCCTGCGAGCGTGAGGGGGCGTGAGTCCGCAGTTTATAGCGGTTCCGACCGAGTTACGCACTTTGTGTCGCTCAACCGACGCGCGGAACGCAAACACGCTCGGCCTGGAACGGATTCTCCACCGTCGAACGAAAAACGCCCCGCCGTCGAGAAACTCGACGGCGGGGCGCGGGTACCGAAATTCAACTTGCGGGATGTCGCTCAGAACTCGCCGACAACATCGCCATCGGCGCGGTCGAACAAGCGACGGGCGGTTTGCGTGTCGAGGTTTTCCGAGATGAACCGCACGCTGCCGTCCGCCAGCAGGGCATGGGCACCGCCGACGTGGGGGCTGAACGGTTCGTCGTTGGGACCGCAGTTGTTGGTCGACCACGGGCAGGTGGTCGGTCCGCCCAGCGGCGTCTTGTTGTTGTTGAACGGGCTGGAGATGCCCAAGCCGGCGTTGTACAGGGAACTGGCCGGGTCTTGCGTAGGGGGGCCGGAAACGCCGCTCGAAACGTCCGGGTCGGCCCAACGGTGCGGGCAGGTACGGGCGGGAGAGCCGCACATTTGGGTGGCATCCATGCCCGGTGCGCCGCCGATCGTGGCGGTGAGCGGGTCATACGAACCGACCGCATACGGGCGGCCGGAGTCTTCCACGATGGCGATCGTGTTGGACGTTCCATCGGTGATTTCGGCGATCTTGTTACCGTACAGACCCAGCGCGGAATCCTTGTCGGAGCCGATCGTCGTCGAGGTCATCTTGTCGCGAGCGCCGGTCGGCACCGAAGCGGTACCGGTGTTCGGGCCCTTGATGTCGGTGTAAGCGACGGGCATGTAGTCGGCCTGGGCGTACGGCCCGGCGGGGTCTTGAACGGTCGTCGGATTGCTCGGGCAGCGGTAGGCGGGGACTTGCGTTTGCGCGACAGCCCGGTGGGTGGCGTTCGAATAGTGGAGCGAGAAGTTGAAGCGGTTGTAAAGCGGCGCCTGGTCGACGTACGGCAGAATCGCCACGAACGACGAAATCGGGAAGAACTGCCGCACGCGTGCGGTGTAGTTCGAGCCTTCACCCGCCGCAGGGAAACGGCTGAACGTCGACTCGTAGTTGTGAATCGCCAGCCCCATCTGCTTGAGGTTGTTGCGGCATTGCGAGCGGCGAGCCGCTTCGCGGGCCTGTTGCACCGCCGGAAGCAGCAGCGCGATGAGAATCGCGATGATGGCGATCACCACCAGCAATTCAATGAGAGTGAACCCCTTCCGGCGCCCCGTCATCGATCCAACCATTCGAAACCTTTCCCTTCACACATTCCCCGTTGGCCCGCGTTCCGCGAAAGAGCGGTTCGCAGCCGAACCCTCGGGGGTCAGAGGTTCGACCACGCTTCCCGAGCACCGGGAAGATGTGTGAGGACGGTATGTGCAAATCGCGACGATTTGATGAACAATTCGTGAAGAAACAGTGAATGTCTCCGATGCCATTTAACGCGTTGTTTTTGGCGTGAAATTCGGCGGTTTGCACACGAATTCGTAATGAATTTCTCGTGGCTCACACACCGTTTCTTCACAAAAACTCGATCGGGAGTTCCCTTGCGACGAGTGGTCCGACACGCCTCGAAACAGGGGTTGCGGGTCTTGATGCAAATGTGGGAGTGTCCGGGCACAAGGAGGTGTGCCATGCAGAAGAAGTATATCGTGCGGCTGACGGACGCGGAGCGTCGGTGG
>JBIKMW010000197.1:0-4379 GCA_044359065.1 Planctomycetales bacterium
AGACCGCCCGCATTTGGGATGCCGAGACCGGCCAACCCTACGGTGAGCCGCTCCGACATGACGGTGCCGTTCGCCACGCCAGCTTCAGCCCGGATGGCCGTCGTATCGTCACCGCCAGCGACGACAAGACCGCCCGCATCTGGGATGCCCAGACCGGCCAACCCCGCGGCGGGCCGCTCCTGCATGAAGAAGCTGTCCGTCAAGCGAGCTTCAGCCCGGATGGCCGCCGCATCGTCACCGCCAGCGAGGACAACACTGCGCGCATCTGGGATGCCGAGACCGGCCATTCCCAAGGCGAGATACTCCGGCATGAGGGGCCTGTCCATCATGCCAGTTTCAGCCCCGACGGCCGCCGCATCGTCACGGCCAGCAAGGACAACACCGCGCGGATCTGGGATGCGGACACAGGCCAGCCCCACGGCGAGCCGCTCCGACATGACGAGTTTGTCTACCGAGCGAGCTTCAGCCCGGATGGCCGCCGCATCGTCACCGCCAGTGAGGACAAGACCGCGCGGATCTGGGATGCCGAGACCGGCCAACCCTGTGGCGAGCCACTCCGGCATGACGGAATTGTCTTTCACGCCAGCTTCAGCCCCGATAGCTGCCGCATCATCACCGCCAGTGGGGACAAGACCGCGCGGATCTGGAGCGTGGAGATCGCAGACTCTTCTGTCGGATCGCACCTGCCGTCGTCATCTGCGATTGCCTGGGCGCATCAGGCCCTTGGCCTTCGCTACCGCGATGATGGCACTCTGGAACTGATTCCAGGTGATGAACGCCTCGCCACACTCCAGCGCCTCCCCGAGTCGAACGATCGCTGGCGTGATCTCTCCGAATGGATGAACGCCGATCCCCTCACCCGCCCGATCGTCGTCGGTGCATCGCTATCCACCGCCCAGATCGCGATCCGCGAACGAGACTTTGCTCTTCGCCCGTTCCGCGAGCGAAAGGGGTGGTCCCATTACGATCACGACTGGTCGAGCCAACTCGCCCTGGAATCCGCCCTGCAGTACGACACCACAGTACCCCTCGCCCGGCTGCTGCTCGCCAACGTGCTTGAACGACTCGAACGCGCCGAAGAAGAGGCGAAGCGCGACGCGGGCATTTTCCTCCACGCCGCCCACCTCCGCGAGTACGACCTTGACCGCCTCCCCGACGACCCCTCTCTCCGCAAACGGGCCGCCGCAATCCTCCGCGAACTCCCCGATTCCCAGGTCGGCGTCGGCCCCAAGCCCACGCTCGCCAAAGACGAAGCCGACAAGCTCGATCCGCCGGTGACGCCGTAAGCCTAACCGTACACCTCGCCTCGTTTCGCGGGAGCGAAACGGGACAATCGTCCGCGCTCGCTCCCGCAAACGCAGGCGAACTTGGCCAAGCGCTCTCCCCACCCCACATCAACCTCGTCACCAGGACCTCCCCCAGCGCGCCTTCTCCGTGCCTTGGTGCCTTCGTGTTTCAACCTCCGCCTCTCTCCCCCAACCGACTCCCGTCTCCGATCCCGCCCCGCTCCATTTGCCTCTTCCTCCCCCGGCTGCTTAACTACCTGCTTCGCAGGTTTCCGTTGGCGAATTCGCCTTTCGCGCTCCTTTCCTTGAGACACGCATCATGGCCAAGCAGCTTCGTATCGGGATGGTCGGTTACGGCTTTATGGGCCGGACCCACTCCAACGCCTATCGCAAGGTGTCGAACTTCTTCGATCTCGAGTACCAGCCGGTCCTGCAGGCTGTTTGTGCCCGTAACGCCGAGCAGGTCCAGGCCTTCGCCGATCGCTGGGGTTACGCGTCGGTCGAGACCGACTGGCGGAAGCTGATCGAGCGCAAGGACATCGACGCGATCGACATCTGCACTCCCAACAACCTGCACAAGGAGATCGCCCTCGCCGCCGCCGCCGCGGGCAAGATGATCCTGTGCGAAAAGCCGCTGTCGATGAACACGGCCGAAGGGGAAGAAATGGTCGCCGCCGTCGAAAAGGCGGGCGTCCCCAACACCGTCTGGTACAACTACCGCCGCGTCCCGGCGGTCACGCTCGCCAAGCAGATCATCGACTCCGGGAAGCTCGGAAAAATCTTCCACTACCGGGCGAACTTCCTGCAGGACTGGACGATCTCCGCCGACCTGCCGCAAGGGGGGGCCGCTCTGTGGCGACTCGACGCCGCCGCCGCTGGTTCGGGGGTGACGGGGGACCTGCTCGCCCACTGCATCGACACGGCCATTTGGCTGAACGGGTCGATCTCGAACGTCACCGCGATGACGGAAACGTTCATCAAGGAACGGACGCACACCCTCACGGGCAAGGTCGAGAAGGTCGGCATCGACGACGCCTGTGCGTTCCTGTGCCGGTTCGGCAATGGCTCGCTCGGACTGTTTGAATCGACCCGCTACGCCCGCGGCCACAAGGCGCTGTACACGCTCGAAATCAACGGCGAACACGCCTCGATCCGCTGGGACCTGCACGACCTGCATCGCCTGCAGTGGTTCGACCACAAGGACGAGGGTTACCTGCGCGGCTGGCGTTCGATCCACGTCACCGACAGCGACCACCCGTACATGAAGCACTGGTGGGTCCCGGGCTTGCAGATCGGCTACGAGCACACGTTCGTGCATCAGGTGGCCGACTTCCTCGAGTCGCTCGCCAAGGGGACGCCGTGCTCCCCGACGTTCCGCGACTCTCTCGAAACCCAGCGCGTGTGCGACGCCGTGCTGGACAGCGCGAAGTCCGGAGCGTGGAAGAACGTCTGACGCCAACCCGCCGTACCCAAGGCCGTGCGAGTCCCGCGACTCGCACGGCCTTTTTTGTTGGGACTGTGCCGATTGTAGGCCTTTTCGCGGATTGAACGGTTTGGACGTTTGCGAATTTCCGATTGGGGACGCGTTCGCTGAAGGCCGATCTGAGAAGAAGGGTGAGTGCGCTCTCGCTCGTTTTCCGCGCGCTGTTTGCGACGGTGGGAGAAACGCGGAGTGGGTGTACGTTTCTCAAAAACGAACCCGACCGGCGAGGTTTGACGGACCGAATCGCACTGTTTGTCGGCGGTTTGTTGGACGGTCGCCCTCGCTGACGCGTCGGGTTACAGAAGAATTCCTGCTCTCGGTGTCCATCGAATCCCATCCGGCATCTTTCCCGTCACCTCCGATCGTCCCGCGATTTTTCCAGCCGACTTTGAAGCGTGGCGACCTAACGATTCCGCCGCGCCAACGTTCCGCCGGACTCTCCTCGCCCGATTCGCCCGAAACCGAGTCCACCCCATGTCGGTCGCCGCCACCCTGCCGCCCGTGCCAAGAACGAACATCGCGCCCTCTCATGCGAACTCCGGGGAGCATGGTGGGCCGAAGCGGGTTTCCGCCGCCCGCATCACCGCCCTGGCCGAGGAGTTGGACGGGAAGCTGACGGCGGCGATCGAACGCATTCGCAGTCTCAACACGGAAACCAAGTTCATCGCCATCAACGCCAAGATGGAGGCGATGCGGGCCGGGGGGGATGCCGGCAAGGCGTTCGGTGTCGTCGCGCAGGCCGTGCAAAAGGTGTCCAACCAGACGGCGGATGTCGCGTGCCGGTTGGCAGCCGAGACGCACGACACCGTGATTGAATTGCGGGAAATCAACGAGATCCTGTCGACCCGAGTCCGTGGCGAGCGGTTGGCCGACCTCGCCTACACGAGCATTGATCTCGTCGACCGCAATCTCTACGAGCGCACGTGCGATGTCCGTTGGTGGGCCACCGACGCCAGCGTCGTCCACGCCTGCGCGGAGCCGACGCAATCGTCGTTAAAGCACGCGTCGCAGCGGATGGGGCAGATCCTCGACGCGTACACCGTCTACTTCGACATCGTGTTGACGGATCTGGAAGGCCGTGTTGTCGCGAACGGTCGACCGGGACATTTCGCGTCCGTGGGGTCCTGCCATGCCGACAAGGCGTGGTTTCGCACGGCGCTCGCTTGTTCGTCCGGTCAGGAGTTCGGGTTTCGCAGTGTCAGTCCCAGCAATCTGGTCAACGGCCAACGTTGCGTGATCTATTCTTGCGGTGTTCGCGAGGGGGGCCAGCCCCGGGGCAAACTGCTGGGCGCCCTGGCGGTGGTGTTCCGGTGGGATGCCCTCGCTCAGGAGATCGTCGAACGTACGGCCAAATCCGCCGGAACCGACGCGCCGGCCCGCGTCGTCCTCGCCGACTCGCAGGGCCATGTGCTGGCCGACACCGAGCGGCGGTTCGGTCAGTCGCTCGACATTCCCGAGCGTGTCCGCATCTTCGCGGCGGCGCGCAACCACACGTTGCTGGAAATGGACGGCCATCGCTGGTTGGTCGGTCACGCCCTGTCTCCGGGCTTCGAGACCTACGCGACCGGCTGGCACGCCGTTGTGATCCAGCGGCTGGACTGACCGTCCGC
>JBIKMW010000045.1:0-46363 GCA_044359065.1 Planctomycetales bacterium
ACAGCGTGATGCTGCCCAAGTAAGGCTCCCCGAGCGGTTGCGATCCAGGGCGGTCAGCGCCGGGTTCGCAACCGTGGTCGGGATTTGCCCGACAGCCTGAACCGCTTTTCCCCGTTGGGAGAGACCACAATGACCAAGATTCAGATGGCCAAACTTGGCTTTGTGATTGCCGCAGGGGCATCGTTCGTCTTCTCTGTTTACCTCTGGTTTTCGGGGAGTAAACAGGAGGGAGTGTTCGTCGGAATCTGGGTTCCATCGATCTTAAGCTTTGGCACGTTGATCTTTGGAGGTCGGCCCCATGAATGATCTGACGATTTTTCTCGTTGGTGTGGCAGTTTCCGGCACCGTCTTGCTGTCGACGCTGATTGTTGTCATTGGGAATGGCCAATTCAAACAACCCTAGCGTTCATTGACATGCGTCTCGGTGCGCGAATGCGGTGCGTCTGACATCCCTTTGAAATGCCCTCACGTACTTTCTGAACTTTCAGGTCTCATCAAAAATATCGTAATGACAGCTGAGCACACAACAAACTGGCCGAATCTCGCGATCGGTCTTTACGAACAGCTGACGGGGAAGAATGCCGTCATTTCGTATGAGTTCGTTGACATGCACGTCAAAGTGCCGAGCGGGACCGGCGCCAAGGCGGAACACGCCGAATGGGTTCTGACTGGGACCATGAAGATCCGCACCGAGGGCGCGGGGCAACTCCCAAACTGAGGCTGGCCGGCCGAATTGACGGCGTGGTCGACGGCCGGCCTGTGAGTCTGGTTGCGGAGAGACAAGACCTGGTTCTCACCGTGCGACACTGGCGGATGTTACTCGCGATCAGACGCAATTCACGTTCACTCATCGAACCTCTGCGAGCGTTTCTCACGCGATCTGGCATCCGATTGTTCGTTCGGATAAGGCGGTTGGGCCGAGTGGAAGCGCATCCGACCTTCTTGTTGCGGATGCTGTTTCCCCCGGAATGATGTTGGATTTCACGCAGTGAGATCACCAGTGCCAGAGCAGATGGGATTCCAGGGTGTCGGGGTTGATCTATCTTATTGACCGGGGATACCGGCTACGTGGAGGGGCGACTCTTGTCGCTCCTGCAACAACAGGGCATCCCCGTTCTCTGCGTGACCCGGCGGCCTGAAGCATTACGGGATCGTGTCAACGCGACGATCGAGGTTATGCCGGGAGATGTCTTCGATCCCCAATCCCTGCAATCCGCAGTCGAGGGTAACCGCCTATTGCTTCGTCCATTCGATGGGCGACACGGAATATGAGCCGCCGCATCTGTTTGCAGATCGCCAGGAAATAGGACCGTTCGCCTCTTAGTATCACCGCCACCGCTTTCTCGACGATGGTCAGGGCGGAACCCTGTTGAAAGACGAGGTCGCATATACGGTTCCCTCGGGAGTGATTGAGCGGTGGCTCGGCGTCTGGCTTGTTCGCCGCAAACTGGAAGGCATGTTCGCCTACCGCCATTAGAAGATGCGGAACTTGATCGAATCCGAAGAAAGGACGAGTGCGTTTTCGGCGGGTGGAAGGTGAGAAAGCCGCATGAATCATGATGTTGTGATTGTCGGGGCGGGTCTGTCCGGTTTGTGCTGCGCTCGGCAATTGCAGCAGCAGGGTATCCGCTGCCTGGTGCTGGAGGCTTCCGACGGTGTCGGGGGCCGAATCCGTACTGATATCGTGGATGGGTTTCGCCTGGACCGAGGCTTTCAGGTCTTCTTAACCAGTTACCCGGAAGCAAAGGCGATCCTGGATTATGAAGCGTTGGACCTGAAGCCGTTTCTGCCCGGTGCTCTGGTTCGTTACGGTGGCCGGTTTCACGAACTGACCGACCCCTGGCGGCGACCGTTGTCCGCCATGCGTTCGTTGTTCTCGCCCATCGGCTCCATCGCCGACAAATTACGCGTCGCGAGTTTTCGCTCAAGATCATTACGGGGCACCATTGAGGACCGTTTTCGCGACCCCGAGACCACATCCTACCAAGCACTTCAGGATGCAGGTTTCTCGCCGTCGATGATCGAGCGGTTCTTTCGGCCGTTTCTGGGCGGCATCTTTCTCGACTCCGAGCTGCGGACTTCCAGCCGCATGCTGAACTTCGTGTTTCGCATGTTCTCCCTTGGGAAAGCCTGTTTACCCGCAGAGGGGATGGAAGCCATCCCCCGACAGTTGGCGGCCGCGTTGCCGCCGGACAGCATCCGACTGGGAGCCCGGGTGGTGCGAGTGGCGCCTGGTGTGGTGACACTCTCCACCGGCGAAGAGCTCTGTGCCAAGTTCGTGGTGGTGGCAATCGAAGGGCGCATGGCCGCAGAACTGCTGGGTGACACCATTTCCTCGGCGGGACAAGGCACAACGTGCCTCTACTTTACGGCACCGCGCCCCCCCATTGCCCAACCGCTGCTTGTTTTGAACGGCGATGGTCGCGGCCCGATCAACAACCTCTGTGTCCCCACTGTCGCCGTACCTTCCTATGGTCCGGGCGACGAGAGCCTCGTCTCGGTGACAGTCCTGGGCACGGGGAACGATCCCGATCGGCTCTTGGCCGAGGTGCTTGCGCAGCTGGGCGAGTGGTTCGGCATCGTGGTCCAGAACTGGCGTCATTTGCGAACGTATTCCATTCCTTACGCCCTCCCCGCTCAGAGCCCGCCGGCGTTGAACATGCCCGAACGCCCCGTTCGCTGGCAGTCCGGAATCTACGTCTGTGGAGATCATCGAGACAACGCTTCCATCCAAGGCGCGATGGTCTCGGGGCGTCGAGCTGCGGAAGCCGTATGGAAGGATCTGCCATGAACGACCCGCTCATCCGATTTTTGCTCCTGGCCCACCTCGGATCATCCCTCTACATGGTGGGGCTTATCTGGTTTGTGCAGGTCGTGCACTACCCGCTCTTTGCCAGCGTCGGAAGCCGGGAATTTCCATCCTACGAACAGCGTCACACGGCTCTCACCACTTGGGTGGTCGCGTTACCAATGCTGATCAAAGGGGCGACGGCAGTGCTTCTGATTTGGTTCCGCCCGACCGGTGCCCCCGATTGGACCGTCTGGTCTGGATTGGCACTGTTGGGTGTCAGCTGGCTGTCGACGGCCTTAATCCAGGTTCCCTGTCACGAGCTATTGTCTAAAGTTTTCGAACCGGTTGTTCATCACCGCCTCGTCTCGACCAATTGGTTGCGGACAGCCGCCTGGAGCCTGCACGGGGGCTTGGTGCTGTGGATGGCATGGTCGTCGTTCTGCTGAGGCATCCCGACAACGTCAATTCTGGGAGAACAAACATGGCAAGATTTGAGGTAGGCGACCACGCACCGGATTTTTCCGCGACGACGTATGACGGTAACCAGATCCGTCTGGCTGACTTTCTGGGAAAGCGTGCGTTGGTGCTGTTCTTCTACCCCAAAAACGGCACGCCCATTTGCACACAGGAAGCCTGTGCCTTTCGCGACTCGTATGAGCAATTCATCGATGCCGGGGCGGACGTGATCGGCGTCAGCGGTGACACCGAGGAAAGTCACCGCACGTTCGCGCGGCAGCACAAGCTGTCGTTCCCCTTGATCAGCGACGCGGACGGCTCGCTGCGCAAGGCATTTGCGGTTCCGAAGACGCTGAGGCTCTTTCCGGGGCGGGTCACTTATGTCATCGATCAGGCAGGCATCATCCGACAGATCTTCTCGGCTCAGTTCGCTTCGACCGAACATGCCCGACAGGCTTTGCTCTCCGTTGGCGAAATGGCCGCGCGGTAAAGAAAATGCGACTTCATGGTGATCGATGCAACAAAATCCTTATTGACTTAAACAGCCCCCGTCTCCGTATTTCATACATGAGACTCTACTACTGTGGACCTTTCTCACTTATGCAGCAGAGTCGATTTTTGGAAAAAGCCGAAAGCGTCAGCCAAACGTTTCGCGCGTCTTATCGGATACCATCACCGTGACATCAGTTCCCCCATTTCCAGCGTTCAACCGTTCTCCAGGGTATGGCCGTGCGCGGCTATGGGTTGGCATCTCCGCCGTCGGTACGTTGGTAACGCTCGCGGCCGCCGCACTCGCCGCTGGGTTGCCAACTTGGGTGGACGCCCGGGTCGGTCCCGGTCTTGGGGCGGCCTTGATGCCCTTGGCCATGTATGTTGCAGCTCATGCGGCTGTACAACTACCATTCGACTTCCTCGGCGGCTACTTTTTACCCATGTGGTTCGGTCGGTCCCGATTGGGGATACGGACCTTCCTCGGGCGATTTGTCCGTGGGGCCGTGGTGTATGGCATCCTTTTGTTCACGAGCCTCGGTTCACTTCTCGTCGGTGGGAGTGTCGGCGGCGTGTGGGGCGTCATCGCCGCAGGTTCGATTGTTTCGTGTACTTTGTTGTGGTGCCGGTTGGCCCTGGCAAGGACGTTGGCCCGTCTGCATGTCGATGACCCGGACGGGCGGGCAACGGTCGTGTTCGTTTCGAGCGACGACGAGGGTTTTACCGGAGGCGTGCTCGGAGTACTGTCCCCGCGCCGTTTTATTCTCCCTGTGCTATGGCAGTCATCCCTGACGGCTGATCAGTTCTCCTACGCTCGGCGTCGTCGCGAGATTGCTGGTTCCAGTGGAACCTGGCGTCGTGGCCGGGAAGTGGCCATGGTGTTCACAATCACTGGAATGGCGATGTCGGCGGTCGCCGTCGGCCCGGACCGGGTCGGCACCGCCGGTGGCACGATCGAGTTTGGCCTGTGGTTCACGCTGTGGTCATTTTTCGGACTGCTGACCCTTCCGACTCTGAGCCGGCGCGGAGTGGCCGAGCTGGACGCCTACGTTCGCTCTGCCAGCGTACCGGACACCCTGATGGCGGCAACCGCCCGAACGCTCGACGCCCATCAGGACGATGAGCCAATTCGACCAGCACTTGTCGAAGCCATCTTTCATCCGATCCCGAGCGTCGAGAATAGAGAAGGAGTGGCGAACTGCCGTGTGCTGGGCGCTTGGGACGCGGCCCGCACCGCCGTGTATCTCGGGCTCTCCGGCGGCGGGCTGCTGGGCCGCGCCGTGCATTGCAACTGTGGCCGCCCGGCGCTGTGGGCGTTTCTTCCGGTGGATTGAAATTGTGGCGACACCCTGTGCAGGGCAGGTTGGCCGCCCGACGTGAAGGGGTCGCGATGTCAGTGGTCATCCAAGTGATGTCGTGAGGAGCGTGGCATGAGCGACTACGACCACGAGCGGTACTTAAGGCGGGCGATCGAGTTGACCGCGAACTGCCCCGACCTTCCGTTCGGCGCAGTGATAGTGCATCGCTTAACCGGTCGGGTGGTAGCGGAAGGGTGGAATCGGACCCACGAGAATCCCACGTGGCACGGGGAATTCGACGCTATCAACCAACTGATGGCCATGCCTCCGGTGCCCGATCCGACAAAACTCATCCTTTACACCACGGCTGAGCCATGCCCGATGTGTCAGGGGGCGGTGCTCTGGGTCGGAATCGGGATGGTAGTGTATGGGGCGTCGATCCGCTTCCTCGCCGACAGCGGTTGGGCGCAAGTCGAGATCCCGGTCGAGGAAATCGTCCGCCGAGCCCCCGGAATGCGCTGTCGAGTGCTCGGCGGGGTGCTTGAGAAGGAGTGCCAGCAGCTTTTTCTCGCCGTCGGGCGGGGGGCAACTGGCTTGTAAAGTGGACGGAAAGAGTCTGGGATGACAACGCGCGGGAATAGAGTCGGGGTCGTCGGAGCTGGGATCTCGGGGCTTGTATGCGCCCGCGAACTCGTCCGCAGGGGCTTCGACGTGAACGTGCTTGACAAGGGACGCGTCCCCGGCGGGCGGACTGCCACGCGAATGCCCGAGCCGGGCCTCGCGTACGACCACGGAGCTCAATACTTCACCGCCCGCGACCCGCGTTTCCGAGAGTTGACCGCCGACTGGATCGCCCGCGGGGTGGTGGCCGAGTGGCCTGGACGCATCGTCCGCCTTGAGGGCGGAGCCATCATCGACACCTCGCCGCAGCCGCGTTACGTCGGCGTGCCCGGTATGTCGGCAATGGCCGCAGACCTCGCCGCCGGGATTCTTGTGAGAGCCGGCACACGGATCACGGCCGCCACACGTGGACCGGGAGGTTGGACGATCGTGACCGATGATGACGAGACCGTCGGCCCGTTCGATTCGCTCGTTGTGACAGCTCCCGCGCCTCAGTCGCAGGAGCTCCTCGGATCACACCCTTTCGGAGCCGCTGCCGCCATGGTCCGTATGACCCCATGCTGGGCGGTGATGGTAGCGTTTGAGTCCAGGGTCGAAGTCGCTTGGGACGGGGCGTTTGTCCACAGCTCGCCGCTGGCCTGGGTGGCACGAAACAGCTCGAAGCCGGGGCGCGACGGAGAGACCGATTGCTGGGTGCTGCACGCGAGCCCTGACTGGTCGGCAGCTAATGTGGAAGCAGCTCCAGACGACGTGGCGAAAGAACTCATCGGCGCGTTCTCTTCGGCGGTCGCCGAACGACTTCCTCCTTCCTGTCACCTCATGGCCCACCGCTGGCGCTACAGCCATGGCTCGGACACGGTTGACCGACGAATTCTATTCGATCGCGAGGGTGGGCTGGTGGTGTGCGGCGACTGGCTCGCGGGTGGACGGGTGGAGGGAGCGTTCCTGGCCGCAGTTCGGGCCGCCGAAGCCATTTGCGGCTGGAACGGTCCGCGGTGAGGGAGCCGCGCAAGCGAACCCTTTTTTCGATTTGTTGGTGGCGCAGCCCCACGAGTTCTCTTTCGCCAGACGCAACAGGACCTCACGGATTTCGTCCGGCGTTCGCGGTCGCCCGGGTTTGCGCTTGGGCGTTGCCTTCTTCGCCGTGTGAGCCGCTTCGGCCTCGCGTACCCAACGCAGGAACGGCTGGTAGGTCACAATCGAGATCAGTTCCTTCAGTTGCTGCCCCAGCTTCTTGCCGAACCGGAGCAGCCGCCGCTCTTCCTGATCGGTCGCCACCAACTGCTCCGGCAGCTGGGCGTGGAAACTCCTGTTCTCTTCCTTGAGGTAAGCGAGCTGACGGGCCGGCTCCTGGCGGGTGACGGAGGCTAACAGGGCGAAGAGCGGATGCAGAATGCGACCCATTGTGGTACGGTTGGAGCGTGATCCCTGCGAAAAAGTACAGGAGCGAGAAATGAATCTGCGGGCCCCATTCATACCGCCGAAGGATTCGCGAGGTTTCGATTTTTCCCCTGATTTGTCCGGGGTGTTCGAGCAGTACGTGGAAGCCACTCCCGTGGGGATTCTGGTGGTCGACCATGCTGGGACGATCATCTTCGTCAATCGCAGCTTGTGTTCCACCTTCGGTTATCCGCTCGACGAATTGCTTGGGCAGCCAATCGAGATCCTCGTTCCCGACGGGATCAAACCCGACCACGTTCGGTTACGCGACAGTTACATTGAAAATCCCACACAGCGCCTGATGGTCGGGCGTGAGGTGCGTGGACGGCGAAAAAATGGCACGGAGGTCGTTGTCGCGATTGGGCTCAACCCGATGGTCTCGAATGGTTCGGTGCAAGTCGCGTGTACCGTCATGGATCTGACCCCCCTCAAGCAGGCCGAACAGACGCTGGAACGTTTTTTTGACCTCTCGCTCGACTTGTTCTGCATCGCCAGTACGGATGGCCATTTTCTGCGGATCAATTCGAATTTTTCTCGCTTGCTGGGCTTTTCCGACGATGAATTGCTGGCGCGACCCTTCCTGGAGTTCGTGCATCCGGATGATATCGCCGCGACTCAAGCCATCGTGGCGATGCTGGAGGCGGGCCAGTCGGTCGTTCAATTTCGGAATCGATACGGAAATCTTCACGGTGACTACCATTGGATTGAATGGAGCGCGCGATCAATCCCTGAAAATGGAATGATTTTCGCCGTCGGTCGCGATGTGACCGACGAAGTCCGACTCTCCCTCGAATTAAAGGTCCGAGAGCAGCGGGAACGGGCCATTTTGGACAACACGCCGGCAGTGGTTTACCTCAAGGACACTGCAGGCCGATATCTTTACGTCAATCAACGGCATATCGAGCTGTTTGGAAAAGGTCATGAAACTTTGATCGGCAAAACAGATGATGAAGTCTTTTCGGCTGAGCTGGCGGAAAAGTTCGTGGAAAATGACCGCGCGGTCATCACCAATTCTGCAACCATCACGACCCAGGAAGTCGCGCCTCATTCGGACGGAGTGTGCGCACCTATGTCTCGGTGAAGTTCCCGTTGTTGGATGCCAAGGGCGCAGTGACAGCGGTGGCCGGGATCTCCACGGACATTACGGAACAACTTCGCGCCCAGAAACTTGAGGATGAACTGCTGCTCGGATCAGCCTTCCAGCAGAAGCTGTTTCCAAAAGCGGCACCATTGTTGCTCGGACTGGAAATCGCGGGTGCTGCACGTCCCGTCGCCAAACTCTGCGGTGACTACTACGACTTCATTGTGCGTGGTCGTGAACGAATCGTGCTGGCTGTCGGTGATGTCAGCGGGCATGGAACGGGTCCGGCCCTGGCGATGATGGAAGTCCGTGCGATTCTGCGGGGGCTGCTGTCTCAGCAGACCAATGTTGATCTGCCTCAGGTTCTCCAAGAACTCAATCGTCTGCTCGCAGCCGATTTGCCGGAGGGAGCTTTTGTGAGCCTGTTCCTGGCAAAGATTGACATGGCCCAGAGAAGCATCCGGTATGCGGGTGCCGGACACGAGGCCATGTTAATTCGAGCGGGACAGCGTGTGATGAACATCGACAGCACGGGCCCCGTGCTTGGCCTATTTGATGACGTCAAATTTGTCGATGTACCGCCTCTGGCTGTTCGCGAAGGAGATGTGCTGTTCATCTGTACGGATGGCGTGACCGAGGCCATGAATCCACATTTCGACATGTATGGTCGACAGCGGTTGACAGATTACCTGGCGAAGTCCAGCTGGAAATCACCGAGCGAGATCATCCAGAGCTTGTTTACTGAGGTGGTCGAATTTTCCTCAGGCCAACCGATTAGCGATGACATGACTGCGGTCGTGGCCAAGATAGGTGACCAACAGGTCGCCTGACTTTAATATCGCGTTTGATGTTCGTCCGACAGGTGTCTTCGTCAGGGCGACGGATTCGCACGAGCTACGTGTCGATCTGATCGAGCGAGAACCCACCGCTCGCAACCATGTCATTCTCAACCGGTCGAGCGCTCGCAATACCCGTTAACCCAGACGAGGCGAGACGCAGAGTCAACCGAGAGTTTCAGGTGGGATTGGTCCGGAAAGCGGGCGCGGCGACGCTGAGTCGCGCGACGTGCCGACACGGAGACTTCGAGACCGCCATGAATGCTCGAAGCGGTTGCCAAAACTGGCGATAGAACGCAAAAAGGCCGCCATCTTCGGATGGCGGCCTTTCGTCTAACCCGATGGTAGGCGAGTTTCGGATTGGTGACTGCGGGGTTGTGACATCGCTGCAAACCCGTTGATCGAGAGTTCGAAGAAGGTCCCTTTCGTTCGCCCCAAGAGGGACCCCACGCAACTCCCCTTGCCGTCAAGACCACCCACCCGACAGGTGAAAGAATTACCACTTGTTCCCCAAGAAAAAGACTGGTTGACAACCTGGAGAATTCCAAGTTGAGCGGGCTGAAGATGGCTCAGGTGGCAATATTGCCACCTGATGATGGTGGAGAAGGGGACCCTGATAAGATTGGGGGGGGGGTGATGGGACCCGTGAATGAGTGGAAGTGTGAACGTGGGGTAACCGCTCTTCCCCGCGAACGCGACTGGGGGGCCCTCGGGGCCGGTTTCCCGCCACGACCGCTCCGGGGGTCCCTCCGCGAATCTCCGCCCCCGTCGTCCACCTCACCGCCCTCCCTCACATTCCCCTTCTGGAAACAGACCCGAAACAAAGGCAAAACAACCGGCCATCCGAGCCACCGTCTGCGGTCCGTCACCACTCCCCTGCCCCATCCGTGTCGCGGACCGGCCACATCCCGCACCTGCCCCCATGGTCTCCATGACCTCAGTGCCATTCACACCCCGCATCCCCAACCGGCGCCCCCATAGGATCGCTCAGGACGAACGGTGACCATTCAGGACAACGCTGTGATCGTCCACCAACACCCGCCCCGCACAGGGCCACACAGAGCGTCCACCGTGAACCCACCTCGTGATCGCGCTCTCCCAGCCCCTGTCATCCATTCACCGCCACCCCGTCCCGAACCGCCCCGGAAAGCCGCTGCGCCAGCTCGACCACCGCCGCGCGATCGGCGTCCCCCAGCTCCGGCCACGCCGCCGCCAGTCGTCCTAGCAGTGGATCGGCCAGGACACATCCAGCCACGGATTCCGCCACGTTCCCGTCAATTCCGAAGGGCGTTACGTTGCCTTTTACGTTGCGTCCAACGTAATACCCCGTATTTCTCGCGGAACTGAGGGGGGTATCAAATCCTGCCCCGGCCACTGACGTGAGCGAAAACCCCCGATTCTTCGGGGGTTTTCGCATTCTTTGGGTTTGCGTCCGTCCGAAGCGAACCACGGTGCGGAGAAAGTGTCGATCATTGGGCCATCGTGACGGTGGTCGTCGATGCGATTCGGCGCGGGCTTTGTGTCTTGCAATTTCCCCTCTGCCCTGAGATAACCCCGATCCCCCTTTGATTGAGAGACGGTGCGGCGGACAGCCTTTGGGTTGCCCGCCGGCTCCAAACCGTTGCCGGTGGAGAATTTCCGCCCGACGGATGAACGGGATGTAGCGCAGCCTGGCTAGCGCGCTTGCTTGGGGTGCAAGAGGTCGTGGGTTCAAATCCCGCCATCCCGACTATCTTTCGTGAGAAGCCCTTCGGCCAACAGGTCGAAGGGCTTTCTCCATTGAGGGACAAGACTTACGCCGTCGAGCCTCCAGTTCAAACACACGATTTCGAGGATTCGGCGTTTCGCTGCCCAGTCAGCCGCAAACCATTTGGCCCGTAGGTTTTGAGAAAGTTCAAACGCTTTGATGGCAGTGTCGATGATTTCGTGCCGATTGCGGTCTGCCGAGTCGATCTGGAGCTTCAACTCCGATTCCCGATCTCGAAGTTCCTGTGCCTTCATGGCGTAGGTGTCGGCCTCGATCTCTTCGAGCAACCGCAGGTTGAGTAGACGGTTTTGGTGGTCTCGAACCTGAACCAATTCGTCCTGAAGCTGCTTGGCCTTCGCCGCAGTTGATCGCTCGTCCCAGTTGGTCGCCTTCCGCAACTGCTCACGGAACGTGTCCCGGAATTCGGCATCTTCGACCCGCAGCTTGTCGAACAGGGCGAGCATTTGGGCGTCGAGATCTCCTTCCGTTAGCCGTGTTCGGGGATGTTCCCCCTTGTGGTACTTCGTGCAGCGATAATAGACGTACTCCCGGTCGCCGCTCTTGGTCTTCTTCGTCTTCGATTCGCCGGTGATCGGACATCCGCAGTAGCCGCACTCGATGAGTTCGCTGGCATACGTCATTTGATGCGACCTGTAGAGGCCCTGACCGAGCAGCTTCTGGACTCGATCCCACGTCGCCCGGTCCACGATTGGCTCGTGCGTGCCCAAAAGCCATTGGTCCTTGTGTCTGATCTCTCCGATGTAGGCTCGGTCGGTCAGAAGGGTGTAGAGCTTGCTTCTGGGAAACTTCGGCATCGAAGGGCAGTACAAGACACCTTCGGCCACAAGGGCTTCGCCCAGGGTATCGACGGTGTGGTTGTGGTGGGCGTAGAGTTCAAACGCCCGGCGAACCACAGCGGCACTCTCCGGGTTGATTTCGACGATGCTGCGACCGTTGATTCGAATGTTGCGGTAGCCAAAGGGTGGCTTTCCAACAAACAGGCCGCTCTGGACCCGCCGAGCGAGTCCTTCCCTCACGTCCAGAGATTGTTGTTCGGTGTAAAAACTGGCCATGCTGGCCAGCACCCGACGCTGCATTCTGCCAGCCGGAGTGTTCTCCGTGGGCTGAGAGACGGAGATGAACTGGATACCGCTCTCTGATTCCAACCGTTCCAGTTCGACGTAATCGAACAGGTTTCGAGCGGCTCGGTCCACCTTGTAAAACAGGAGTCCATCAAGCCGATGCGAGTTCGCTTTGGCGTAGGCAAGCAGTTCTTTGAAGATCGTCCGCTCATCATGTTTAGAGGCAGTTTCAGCGATGCGGAAGAACTTGACGATCTCACCATTGTTGCGTTCAGCGTACAGACGCAGAGCATCCACTTGAACGTCGAGAGAGAACCCCTCACGCTCTTGCTCTCGGCTGCTGACACGGGCCAATGCCACGAATCGTTTCGACGCCTTCACACGCATTCCCTTGGAAACAAAATGACCCTCGCAGAAAAGCTGCAAGGGTCATTTTCGCCAAGAATTCTGGGAAGACAACGGCCAACGGCTACCCGGCCCGAAATAGTTCTAACGGTGTCCCGTTGCCTGGAACGAGCGTCCTTCCATCGAGCGTGAGACCGCCCAAAAGGGCTGCCAAGATATGCTGACGTGCCCGTCTTTCCATCGTGAGCCACTCCGTGGACAGGACTTGGAAGACCCGCCCAGACGCCTCCGACATCTGGTCAATACGATCCTGACGCTGCTCTTGAATCGCATGTTGCCGGTTGAGAATCGTTTCCCTCTCATCGAATTCGTGACGCTTGCGGGCATACGTGTCTTCTGAGATGCCGCCTGACAGTCGCAGATTCAGAAGCTCCTCTCGCTGCGAAGCGATCATCGACAACAGCCGCTTCGTCTCAGAGAGTTGGATTCCATCGTCAACACAGCGTGCCTCCAGAATGGATCGGGCAACGAGTCGAACCCAACCGAGAACACCATCAGATGATCGTTGCAGCGGTGCCAACATTTCCTGAAGCTGGGCGTCGAGTTCACTTTCCGTGAGCCGCACGCTCGGATGACCCGGTGTTCGATAACGGGAGCAACGATAGTAAATGTATGGTTTGAGACCGTTCTTCGTTAGTTTGAGTTTCTCCTCACCAGTGATGACATGACCGCAATGGCCGCAGCGAATCAGTTCGCTTGCGTAGACCAGTTCGTGTGATCGGTAACATTGCTCTTCCAGAGACACACGGACGAGATCCCAAGTCGTTTGATCGACGAGTGCCTCGTGCTTACCGGGCCACCACTGTTCTCGAAACCAAATGAAGCCGAGATACGATCTGTCGTGCAGGATGTCGCTCACCTTCGTTTTCGAGAATTTCGGCTTTGAGTCCGAATAGAACAGGCCATCCTCGAAGAGTCGCTCCACGATCTCATCGAGAGTCAGTCGCTCAAATGCTCGAAGCTCGAAGATGCGTTTGACCTTCGGCGAGTTTTTGAGATCCGTCACGACATAACTGCGCTTATCCCGCCTGACGGTGCAGTATCCGAACGGGGGATTCGACGGAAACCAGCCTTCCGTCACACGCCGAGCGATCCCTTCCCGGACATCCAGAGACTGCTGCTCGGTTTGGAACGATGCCATGTTTGCGAGCGTTCGCCGCATCATCCTACCCGTTGGTGTGTTTTGGACAGGCTGGGTGATGGCGATGAATGGGAGACCCCATTCCGATTCGAGTTCCTCCAGATCTACGAAGTCTTTTAGATTTCGGGCCGCACGGTCAATCTTGTAGAAGAGGATTCCGTCGTATTCGTGAGCGTGCTGTTTGGCAAATCGGATCATCTTTTTGAATTCTTTTCGTTCGTCAGCCTTGGTCGCCGTTTCAGCGATACGAAAAATCGGGTCGATGTCGGCTTTCTCTCGTCGGCCAAACTCCTTGAAGCCATCAATCTGCACGTCCAGGGAGAATCCCTCACGCTCCTGTTCCCGACCGCTTACTCGTGCCCAAGCCATGTACTTCTTCCTCATTCCCTTCACGGTTGTTCTCCAACTTCATCAGACCAGTTGCTTCAAGAAGCTGGCTCAGCGATAGAATGACCCGCACGGCGTCAGCCTCGGACAACGGAGTCGATGTTTTCGGCCGAAATGCCCGAAGTGTCTGCTCGACCAGACTTTCTGTCAGCCAGCCGGGGCGTTCATCCGCCCCGCTTTCCGTGTCGTCGTTTGCCGCTCGCACTGTTAAAATGTCCTTCCGCAAGAGCCAGTGGAGACCACTTGTCCCCAATGGCTCTTGGGCGAATTCGCAGTTCGAATGTCGAACTGCAACATTTTTGTTCGGGTGAATTGCGAATTCGCCTGTCGAATTGCGAATTCGCCCAATTCCTTTCGTGCGGAGTCCGTGGTTGTCCATAGGTGCGGAGTGAGGTCGTACTGTGACGTTCCCCCTTACGAAGACAGGCAGAGAGAATCTGGAGGTGATCCTCGCTGAGTTTGAACGAGCGGGGCGCCACTACCCGCCTCTGTACCACGAGCGATTGATCGCTTGGTCTAAAAGAGGCGAAGTTCAGCTTAGCGATGCTCAGTGGCAGGCGTTCATCGACGCTGAGTCGAATGATCTTGACGACAGTGAATGGTCAGAATGGGATGGGCCGCACCCAGCAAACCCTGGGTTCAGCGGAACATACCTCGGCAGGTGGTACGGAGATCCTGATGGGATGCCAGAGTTCTTCACCCTGGTCGAATCGCTAACGGCAGTTCTGGAGCGAGAGGACTTCTCCACTGTCGATGACATGGATCTTCCATTCGCCTTCGGCTCATGGATCGAGTGGATTTCTACGATTCACTCTTGGGCGTTCCGGTTCCGATTACCACTTTTGTCTTCATCCATGAATCTCTGGGGAGCCGAGGATGCGAACCAGGACGACTTCTACGAACTGTCTGAGCAATTGAGTCAGACGGGCGATTTTTCGTGGCCGCTTCACCCGGTGTGCTGGAGCCTCACATACAATGTGTTCACATCTTCCGCAGCAGCGATTCGTGCCATCCTGCGGCCAGACACGGTGATAGCTCTCAACGAACCCTGGCCTTGCTCGGAAGGCAACTCGAAGCCCTTGCCTCCTGAAGTCGTAGATTTTGTGCCTCCCCAGTCATGTCATCGAATTGTCCATGATGCAGTTGGCTGGCATGTTCATTTTGCCGAGTCTCTTCATCCACTTCCATGCAGCCACAAGTCGGGTTTGCAACGGATTGCGGTCTTGATTGTGTTCAAGGGTCAGGAAATGAAAGCGTCTCAGCTTTCTCAATATGGAGGCCGCCCAGACAAGTACCAACAATCCCATCGCACGATTCACAAGCAGGAAGACTTCGATGGCATGGATGGACTGACAGTTGGCAAGTTGCCGCTATCAAAGCAAAACAAAGATGACAAAGACGCCAGGCGTCGTGCTCAAGATAGGCTCGTTGAACTGCGTCGTGATGAAGAAGACGCTTTACAATCCAAGGACACCACAGTCGCCAAGGCGATCATCGCAGAAATTGAAGATGAGCGAAGCCGCATCCATCAAGCGTACAACGTCGGTGAGGACGACGAAGTGAAGCCCCAACGGGCGTTCAGAGACCCGCAGGAACAGAAAGCGTATGATCTGGTCGCAACGACGATAAAGACTGCGATCAAGGAGTTAAAGCGGAAGGCTCCCCAACATCTGAAGGCAATCGAAGAACTGGAATATCAGATTCGACTTCCTCGACTCGTCTTCGAGCAGAAAGACCACTTCACACCTTGGGTGGTAGAATCACATATGGGCTGCCGAAATCAGTGAGGGGTGTTGGTTTTTCTCCCCGGATCGCCATTGAGACACCTGCTTGAAGGGAAACCCTTTCAACCGTGGAGTCGAAAACATGGCAGACAGACGAGAATTGCCGATCCTGTACGTCGTTCTGGCTGGATCGTCCGACGAGTTCCCAAGGTTTACGATCTTGGACGCCCAGGATCGTCCCTGGAACGGGCAAGAATTCGGCCCCACTGGCGTCCTTTACGCCAGACACAATGATGCGGCTACTGACGCCCAGAACATTCTGAGAAGCCATTTCGATGGCGAGCCGCAACGGTTCGTCGTGCCGCTGTATGTCGAGGTGCTGAGCCACGCCGGGCCGGTGGCTGTGGCCGAGGTCGCCCAGTACCTGTCGTCTTCATCGAGGCTGTACCTCGACACGACCGAACATGGCAATGGCCCCGGTGATGCGTTGGTTCTTCCGAGGATCGAGTGGAGCCGGATCAAGCAGATCAAGGAGTTTCCCCATGAATGACCGCCCATCTGCCATCGTGCTGTTGTTCCGATATTTCATGACGATCTTCGTGATCACGTTTCTCGTCTCGATGTTCTGGAACACACTGAGTGGCACGAACATGTTCCCGTTCGGGGCTGTGATCGGCGTCTCACTGGTGCTCACGGTGCTTTTCAACGCCGTTGGTTGGATCGTTGTGACTGGCGGGAGTCAGGTGCTGCTCAACAATGACCCAGAGTTCCAGAAATGGAAGAGAATGGGAGGTCGGCCATACTGGGACTCGATTGGCTGGCCGGTCAACACAGCCACACCCATCGAGCGGCAAACAGGATTGGCGGAGCCGGAATACACGAACTTCGTCCCTCCAGCGGACTGGAGATACCAGTGCCCCGTCTGTGGTTCGAGGGTCGAAAAGCAGATCGACATGTGCTGGAATTGTTCGTATGGCCACGACTCAGACAGCACGGTATATCACCAGCGATGGGGCAATGGATGAGGCTCCAGTTCCACTTGAGGAGAACACCATGCCCAACATTCGAGACGAGCTTTGCCGATTCATTCGACTGAATGAACAGGAGCAATGGGTCGGTGCCTACGATGCCCTGGAGCAACTTGAGAGGATTGGCGACGACCTGATTCCCTGCCTCATCGAATGCCTCGAAGACGGCCACCCGGATGTCCGGCATCTGGCCGTGCAACTGCTCGCCGCTGCCAGACCCCGATCCGACGTGGCGGTGCCAGCACTGATCGAACGCATGGGAGACGAGGATTGGCTCATCGTCACTTCCACCATGCTGTACCTTGGGGACTTCGGGCCGATGGCTGCTGCGGCGATTCCGCAGATCGAAGGCTGGTTGGAAAGCCCGAACGAATATCTGAGGTTGCTGGCGGCGACGACCATCTTGAAACTCGATCCGAGTCGAACGGAGTTTCTACCGATGATTCGGCAGGCAACGAACAGCGACCATCCGGTGGTCCAGTCGTTCGCAAAGGAATTCTTCGATAATCCGCTGGCTTGATAACAGGGAAACCCATACGGCCCGGCGTTTTTTTCGCCGCCGATTTTTGGAAGTCCCTTTTTCCGACAGTGTTTTCAGCCCAGCAGCGATATTTTCAGAAGTTGATCAATAAGAAAAGGTGGGCATGTAGTCGGTCAGGAGAGGTCTTTGGGGAACGGCGATTGGGGGAATCTGATCGAAGTTTCGGAAAAACAATTTTTGCAACGGCTCTGTTCGCCTAGGAAGAAGAGCGAGGATCACTCGACCTGCTCAACCGAGCGGATCGAAGGAATGATCTCATCGACCGGCACTCCGAGACTCCGAAGCTCTGCGGCAAGTTCTTGTTGTTCGTCCGCAGGCAGGCCGCAGTCCTCGGCGATCTCGATGTACTCGTGGCTGTTGTCCACGGCGTCGGCCCCGCCATCGAGCAGCTTGGCGATGGCCTCGGCTTCTCTGGACGCTTCCACACGGTACTTCGTGACGTAGAGTTCGTACTGCTCGATTTCGTAGATGTTCGGCATGGCTACTCGTGCTCCCAAGAGGACTCGATGAAATGGTCGCCGTGGTCATCCTGCTCTGGCTCATCAGCGTCTGTGCCGTCCACGTCGTAATCCCTGACGACGACCTGCACGCCTTCCGGGACTTCGACGTGTTGGACGACTCCGCCTTCAACCGTGACTCGAACGATCTTCATGGGTTGGCTTTCCCTTCGTGGTTCAAGCGGGTGTCTCGAAGAAACGAGAGAGCCGCAGCATCGCCACGACTCCCTCGTCCGCACAGCCTCCGAGAAAGGCCCTAATACTCGTCCGGGAGCAGCAGGCAGGTCGAAGAACGATCTGCTTCGGTGATGACCCAAATCTTGACGCCCCGGTTCGTGAGATAGGCGGACAGCAGGCGTTCGCCGTGGATCAAGGCGTCGTCGTTGGCCTGTTTGTCCTCTTCATCCACGATCCCCCAGTCACCCGCCAGATGTCTGCTCAGGAAATCGAACGGGGACTGGCCGCTTTCGTTAAGAGCTTCGAGAGCACCGGGCGTACTGACGACCTTTTCGAGCGGGAACTTCGGCTTGGCGATTTGGATCATGGGTTTGCTCCGGTTGAAGTGCTGATGGTTTAGATACAGATCAAGCGGGTGTCCGACAGGCTCGCTCCGCATCCATGCGAGGGGAGCCACGGACGAAGCCATCAGCCGTAGACCGACAGCACGGCCCCACGGACACGTTCCCAGTCCCTTTCGTCGAAGGACTCCCGTTCGACCTCGGGGATGGGCGTGACGTAAGCGTTGGCGATGCAATCCTCGTGGTCGCCGTTGAAGCTGATGGCTGGTGCCCAGCCGAAGCCAAAACCGGGGGCACCGATACTGCCCATCGTCTCTGTCGATTCGGCGGTCAGGCCGCAGTGCTCGACGAACTCGTCGAACTGTTCACGGTCGAGGATCGCACACCACTTGCGATGCGAACCGTTTTCCCAGCGGCCTTCGAGATAACCGTATTCGTACTGCTCATCGCCTTCGGTCTGATCCCACAGGTCGAGATCGGGCGGAGCGAAGTCGGAAACATCTTCATCTTCGGGGCAATCGACGCTGTAAATGACGCTGAACTTCATTGAACTCTCCGCTTGATGGTGTGTTTGCCGCTCTCGACGTGAGAGCGGCGACACAGATCAAGCGGGTGTCTCGCATCATTCGACTTCCTCATGCTCGAACTCGGTCGGCACGACTCCTTCCTCCGGCAATCCGTCCCCCTGATAGCGGCATGAGAATGGACAATCAGAGCCTTCCTGTCCGTGGATCATCAGATGGTCGAGGTCGAGCACCTGCCCGGTCCCGGAGTAATGCCGGTCGTCTTCGGGGTAATCGCCAAGGTCATCGTCGGCCACGATGATGTGATGGCCGTATTTTTCGTGTTCGGCCAGTTCGTCGATGGCGTCGCTGATCGTGTCCGCTTCGACGATGAGAAACAGTGGGGTGTACGAACCGCCGATTTCGATCAGCCACGCCTTGCCGAACCAGTCGCCGGGATTGATGACCGGAATTTCGGTGAGGGAGTGTCCGTAGAATGTGGCCCGTGCCGTGATCGCCATGTTTCTCTCCGCAGTACAAATGTTGCATTGGGGTTGCCTCGTATTGCTCAAGTGGGTGTCTGGATGTCCCCGGAAAATGCACGGTGCAATTTCTGGACAGGGGTTACTCGGCAGAATCCGACCAACTCAGGGCCAAGACGTTCTTCAGACCGCAGTTCGGGCACTGCGAATCGCAGGCACACGACCACTGTTCTTGCCAGTCGTGATCGCATTCAGGGCAGCGATACTCGATGTCGAGCAACCGCTCCTCTTCCGCCTCAGCGTCGAAGGCTTCCTCATCTTCGGCATCAAGCTGGGCGAAGCATTCCGAGACCATCAGGGCGTGGCGACAGGCTTCGTCTTCATCAGAATTCGTGAGCAATTCGCCACGGAAGAGCATTCCGTCGCCCAAGGCGTAGCCGACGATGAACCGGCCACGGGGCAGGCGGAACATCAGTGCCAGCGACCCGGACCAGAATCGTTCGACAACTTCCGAACGAGAGGCCAGCGTGGTCTTGCCGCACCACGTTGAGAGTTGGATTTCACCATCGACGAGCTTCGTGTAGCCCGTGACGTGACGGCCTTGAACGGTCGCCCCCAAAGCCGAAAACTCACGGCCTTCGTGTTCAATGATCCCGATTTCGATCTGGCCCTGACGAACGCACTGAGTCTGCATGGATGGCTCCCGCTCGATGACGCCGAAGCGATGCAGAACGACGTGTGCTGTTCATCGGCTTCAGTACCGTTCAAGTGGGTGTCTCAGAGAGGGATGACCTCGTACTCGATGATCTCGCCTTTTCCGATCAGATCGATGGCACCCAGTGCGGCCATCTCACGGTCGGTCGTCAAGCGGCAGAGCGAATTCAACTTGCTGGTGAAGGCGAGTGAGACCGGATGGTTGATGAGGTCATCGCCACAGACACCGCTGCGATGAAGTGCCAGCAGGTGACGGTGAAAACAGCCAACAACGGCCATCAGGTTGCAGGCATCCTGGACGGCGTTGGCGTCGGATGCGGCCTGTTTCTGGATGGGATCGGCACCATTGGCGACGGCGGTACGATTCGGCATGACTTGCTCCTTGGATTGAGGTGATTCCAAGGAGCAAGCGGGTGTCCAATCCATCAATAACTCAGCCGGTCAGACGCTTCCCCAAGCTGGTCCTGCGTTCGTTTTGTGTATCTGGCCGTCGTGTTCAGATCTTCGTGGCCGAGGATCTGAGCCAAGCTCACGAGATCGTTCTGGTTGTCGGCCAAGAACTGGTGAGCCATCGTGTGACGCAACAGATGGGGATGAAGCTTGAAGCCGCAGATTGCACTGTATTTGTCGCAGAGATTCCGCACGCCCCGGTCGGTCAGATTCCCACGCTCACCGATGAAGACATTGGCCGAGGCAATCGGGGGCCGAGCTTCCAACCATGATTGAAGGGCACGTCGGGCCGGAAGCGGCAACGGCACCGACCGCTGCTTATTCCCCTTACCGTTGCGGAAGACCACTGAGCCAGTTCGTTCTGAGATCATCAGGTCGGTCACTTCAAGACTGACGAGATCACCAACCCGACAGCCAGTGAAGAGGAACAAGTTGAAGATGCCTGTCGAGCGGGTGTCCTGGCGAAGCTCGACTTCACGCAACAATTTCCTCACCTGACTTCGGTCGAGTCCCTTGGGGGCCAAAGCCTGCCGCTTGAGTTCCTTCACAGGCTTCCCTGGGTTGGCGGGGATGTGCCCCTGGTCGGCCAGCCAGCCGAAGAATTTCCGAAGGGTGACGATGGCCCGATTCACTGTGGCGACGGCCTGGCCTTGTTCCCGCCGCAGGTGCTCCCGAAAGTCGGTGATGTCTCGCACTGTCACTCGTTTCACGGCCAACGGCTCCCGGTTGGCGGTAGTGAACCAGTAGCCGAACTTCCGCACGTCCTGCGCAAAGGCTCGGCGGCTGTTTGGGGCCAGATCATGGGCGTCGAGGAACTGGCCGAATAGGGTGGCTTCATCCCCTGCGACGGGGA
Source organism: Planctomycetales bacterium (assembly GCA_044359065.1). Taxonomy (GTDB): domain Bacteria; phylum Planctomycetota; class Planctomycetia; order Planctomycetales; family Planctomycetaceae; genus JAIXZD01. The sequence goes on from JBIKMW010000045.1 coordinate 21,085, forward strand.
TGCCCCGGAAAACCATATCAGCCGAATTCTTGCGGCTTTGTTCGTGCGAATCGGACATCATTTCGACGGTTCTCCACTTCAACTGGGCTGATAAGGACACCTATCGCCCGACAATATCGGTGGAATTCTGACGCTTCATCCGCAGGAACACCGAGCGGATGACCTCCCCGCAATCCAAATTGTGGATTCCGGCAGGGAACAATTCTTTGACCACCGGCTCGACCTGTGCCGCCGTGACCTCCAGACCAAGTGATCGAAGACCATCAAGCAGATCGGCGTACTGATTCTTCGGTTTCGGTTCGGCCTTCGGCTTCTTCACTGGCCTCGACTGCTGACCAAGGGGGTGTCTTGCTGCATAGAACAAGATCGGCTTGCCATTCACGCCGCAGTTCCGCTTCCGAACGTCCATGCAGACCTGTTGCATCTCCTCGGAGAAGAAGGGGCGGCGGGTATGAACACTGTAGAGAGGCGACGGGAAGATCCCTTCGGCCACCAACTGGTAGAATCTGGCCCGGCTCAGCCCGACCATCCGGGCCATTTCGGCGACCGAGACAACTGTTTTGGACATGATTGGGACGCTCATTGCACGGGAATCTTTCAGGAATTGGACGACCACTGGGCCACAAGCAGGTGTCCCAGTTCCAGCCTCGGCCCTGCCACGAAGTTGCCACCAATCAGGCATCATCTGCACGGGAATCCGACAGGTGTTCCCGACCTTTCCCGCTCAATTGGCGGCGTCCAGAGTCATCTTTCACGATCAAACCAACACGAATCAGGAACGGTTCGATGACCGTTGCGACCGTGCGGCTTGGTAGCCCCAAGATCGAACTCAGGACGTTTAGGCGGCTGTTCCCTGCGGCCAGTGCGGCGAGGTATTGCTGTTCGGTCGGCCCCAGCCCCAGTTCATCGAGTTGATCGAGGGCACAGGCACGACTGAGGTGAGCGGTGGTGATCGTGTATTCGCCCTCACTTCGGGCCACCCGCCGACAGGCTTGGAGAATCCGCAGGGCCAGCCGGGGCGTCCCACGAGCACGTTGAGCGATCTGCGGCAACAGTTCCTCATGAATCTCCCACCCAAGGGCACGAGCACGCTGCAACAAGACCGTCGTCAGTTCTTCGACGCTGTAGTACGTGAAGCGGAGCAGTAACCGCATACGATCCCGCAGGGGCTGGAGCAGGCAGTGCTCATCGGTGCTGGCGAGCAGCAAGGCGAAGTCATTCAACGGCAGGCTCTGGGGTGATCCATTCGACTTGTTGCCGCCGCTGAGGATGATCTTCCGCTTGTCGAGGGCGAGATAAAGGGCCGTCTGGAACTCCGGCTTGAGTTCATGGGCTTCGTCGATAAACACGACCGACCCCGCCGTTGCGGCCAGCAGCACGCTGTTGAGATCAGAAGGATGCTTGATGCTCTGGCCCAACACCTCGAAAAAGTCGGCGGCAAGCTCAGCGGCCAACACTTGAGCAATGGCCGTTTTGCCGAGGCCGGGTGGACCGACCATCAGGGCATGATCGAATCGCCGATTGTCCATCTGGCAGGCGTCGATGGCGACCGATACGACGTTCTTCACTCCGTCTTGGCCGACGATGTGCCGCAGGGACGACGGCTGCACGTCGTTGATTTCACTTTTCGGTGCCTCGCTCATGGGGTTCTCCGGTTTCAGCTATGGGTGTCTGGCAAGGGCCGTTTCGTCAAGCCCGTCATGCTCATCAAGTAGGTGTCTCAGTTTCATCGTCCCAATCGGGGTCGTCACCGGGGTCGTCTTCCGGTGGGCTGAAAGAGACGCAATGGGGGCCACATCCATGTGGGCACATCCATGCCTCGAATCCGCCGTTGTCACAGGTGGCGAATTCGGAAGCCTTTTCCCAAATGAAGTCGGCGAGAACGTCATCGGGCAGGGTCTTGGCGTGCTTCAGTGCCCGTTCGTATCTTCGCTCGGAAAAGTTGGGGCAAACTGGATCAATCACGCCGTGCTTGCCCTGTGCCGCACGCCATTCAGCGAAAATGATTTCGAGGGCCTCTTTGGGGAGATTGCGGAGTTTTGCCTCGGCGTTCGCATACGCCTGCTGAGTGTGGCTCCATGACCATGCCATCGTTTTGCTCCTCGTGAGTGGTGGTAACGATGGACAAGCAGGTGTCTCAAAGAGACGGCGGCGGGGAACGGGTTCGCTCCACCGCCGCCGTTACAACTTTTGCACTGGCTCACGCTGCCCGCTGGCAGCCAAGAGCGGAGAACGCTGCTTCCAGATGTGCAGTCCCACAAAAACAAGGTCGCAATTGCGACCTTGATCTCTGGACTTCAAGGAATTGAAGAATTGGAAACGTGGAAAAACACCGAGCGGGACGCCGTGGTGATCGAAGTGACTTCGGGACTTCGCAGACGCAGCAGAACTCCGCCATCCGCTGTACAGCCCGAATGACGGTTCACGCTGTTTTGCGTTGTGTCGAAGCCGAGGTCGGTTTGCGATCACTTCCGGCGTGCCATCTCGGTTGTCCCGATCAGGACAAGCAACAAGCGGGTGTCTCGCTCGGATGAAGCTATGGGGCAGCTTCCCTGCCGCCCCTTCTGCGATCAGACCATCACCAGTTCGTGGATGGCCTCGGTCAGTTCGGCACGAGTGCGACTGAAAGAAAGCAGGTAATCGACCGCTTTGCTGGCCTGTGAAGCCGCCTTGAAGATGAACTTGGAATCACCGGCCATGCCGTCCAGCCAGTGCTTGAGGTAGCTGGCGTGGTTCTGGAGATTCGTGGTCGTCGGCAGGTCGAGTTCAGCCATCATCAAGCACGCCGACATCTCCGCCACAAGTTCACCGAAGGAGTACGTGTTCTCCGGTTGGCCACGGTCGAAACCGATTCGCTTCTCTGACCAGTGACAAAGCTCATGAAACGTCGTTTCATAGGCCGCTTCCGGCGACTCGAACTGATGACGGTGCGGCAACTGAATGAAATCGCCGGGCGGATTGTAGAACGCTTCGTTCCCACCGTGGCGGATGTCTGCCCCCGTGGAGTCGATCACGGTGTCGGCAATTTCGTACCGCTCAACGGGGTTGTTCTGCGGTTTGGCGAAGCCAACCCGGAACTGTTCGAGACCGGTCGTCTGCTCTGCGTTGAATACAGTGAACGCACGCATCACGAAGAAGTTGTCCTTCACATCGTCACCAGCTTCATCAACTCGTTCCCGTTCGATCTTTTTGAAGAGGACGATCTGCGTCCCCTTGGCCCCACGGCTGACGCTGGCCCCGTTCTGTTTGATTTGGTTGAAAGTTCCCCACCATTTGCTCTGGAAACCGCCCCTCATGGCGGCGACTTGCAAAAGAAGCTGATTGATCCCTCGATACCCGTTGCCCGTGCTCATCGAAGTGTGCAGACCGGGAGCATTGGGATCGTTGCTCCACGGCTTCCGCCACGGCGGCAGGCCACCGTTCTTCAGGGCGTCGATGATTGTGTTGGTGATGCTGTTGCGGATGTCGTTTTGAGTTTGCATGACACGGACTCCTGTTTGTCGTTCGTTTGATTGGCGGAACGACTAACAAGCGGGTGTCTGCGGACTCAGGCGGGGCATTCTGTCCGGGGCCAGAGCGGAAGTTAACCCCCTACATATATAAGTAGAACGATAGAAGTGGCTGCATGGAGAGGGGGAAGAACGTCCTGCTTCGATCACTTCGCCGAAGTTGCAGGGGGAGCAGTGACGGCCGACCTGAGACCCTTGAACATCCGGGCGGTTTTCTTGTCAAAAGTTGCACGGTGGAATTTCTGGGCCGGGGTCGGCCTCGGAAACCGGGACACCCGCTTGATCAGATTTGGCCGCATCGACCTCTCTGGATAGCCCCCACGGTTCCCCACGGCTGGCACCGACGACGTTTCGGTTATCAACTTGTGCCAGTTTCAGTCCGATCCGACTCCCGTCTGGCGATGTCGGTGCGTGCATCTGGGGAGGGATGTTCAACCAGCCACTCCGACTGCCGTCACCGGTCGGACTGACCGATGCCGGACGAAGAGGCTAGAATGCTTCAGAACCTACGACTCTCGCTTGATCCGAGGGGAATCACGTTCCCGACACCGAATGTGAGGAGACGAAATGCAACGCACAACCCGGTCTGGAATGATCCTTGGCCTCTTGCTGTTCTGCTGCGGCAGCGTTCTCTGGGCTTCGGAAGCGGATGAGTTTCGGGAACGGGCCAAGGCCCTGCGAAAGAAAGCCTCGATCAGTGCCGAACAGGGCAACAAAGAGCAGGCCGAGCGGCTGGAACGGGAATCCGCCGAACTGCTGGAAGCGGCTGAACGAATGGAATTGAAGGCCAAGGGCCGAGGCGAAAAAGCCGTGCGTCCCGGCATCGACAAGGAAGTGCATCACCTCAAGGAGCGGTTGCAAGACCTGCGTGCCAAAGAGCAGAAAATGCGAGAGGCGAATGCCCCGGAGCAAGAGGTCGCCGAAGTGCGGGAGCAGATCGCTGGGACGGAGCGGGAACTCCAACAGATCCATGCACACCATGCCGGACATGGTGATCTCCCTCCTGAATTCCGTGCCCAAGCCGAGAAGATCGAAGTCGCCGGTCGTCGCATCCACCATCTCCGTGTCGCCGCCGAGAACCTCAAGATGGCCGAGATGCACGACCTCGCCCACAAGTTGATGGAGCAGGCGGAGGCAATGGAGCGTGACGTGCAGGAGGCCAAGCAGCGATTGGCGGCGGAAATGCACAAAGGCCATGAGCGTCCCGGTGAACACGGGCCGGATGTCGTCCGTGAACTGAAAGACGAGATCCATCGGCTGCGTGCCGAGGTCCGGGAACTCCGCCAGAAGGTTGAGCAGAAATAATGGACTGGCGGACTTGGTACAACGGTCTCGTGAAACCTTCTTGGACGCCCGCACCAGCGACCATCGGGCTGATCTGGCAAATCCTCTACCCGATCATCCTGGTGACGTTCGGATTCGTCTTCGTGCAGATGTTTCGTGGCAAGATTAGCTGGAAGATCGCCCTGCCGTTCGCCATCAACCTCGTGGCGAATCTGATCTTTACCCCGATCCAATTCGGGATGCGGAACCTGCCCCTCGCCGCCGTGGACATTTTGATCGTCTGGGGAACGATCATTTGGATGTCCGGGGTGATCTGGAATCATTATCGCTGGGTCAGTCTGGCCCAGATTCCGTACTTCGTGTGGGTGTCACTGGCGACCGTGCTGCAACTCTCGATCACGGCAATGAATTGGGGACGATCATGAACCATAAACTGCTGACGGTGCCCCTGTTGATCCTGATGGGGTCGTTCGTCATGGCCGAAGACATCCCGCAAACCCTGTTCGACTTCACCGGAGCCGAAGCTTCCAAGGAATGGCAGCCGGTCAACGACGGTGTGATGGGCGGTGTTTCCGAGGGGAAGTTCAAGATCACCGACAAGCGGACGATGGAGTTCTTCGGCACATTGTCATTGGAGAACAACGGCGGCTTCGCTTCCGTGCGAACAAAGGCCAAGAAGCTTGGTCTGGTGAAGGGCGACACGCTCGTAGCCAGGGTGAAGGGCGATGGGCGGGAGTATTTGCTGAACCTTTACCTTAACAAGCCACGGATTGCCTTTTCGTACCGGGCGACTGTGCAGACCAAGAAGGACGAATGGATCGAGGCCAAAGTCCCGCTCGATCAGTTCGAGGCAACGTCTTTTGGGCGGGTCATGAAGGATGCCGGGCCGGTGAATCCCGATGAGGTCAACTCCCTTGGCTTCATGCTGAGCGACAAGAAAGCCGGGCCGTTCAAGCTGGAAGTCGAGTCGATCAGTTTGGGCCGAAAACATTGAAACCTTCCCCGTAAACCTCTGGTAGAGATCTCTGAGCGACTCGCCGAGAGGTTCTTCAATGCACCGAAGTTCGTTTTTCTGCTGTGGCACGTTCGTTGTGCTGTGTCTTCAGTTTTCGCACGCCCAGCAACCCACGCTGGATCAGACGGCTCAGCAAGCCCAAAGACAGGCGGCTCAAAAACTCGCTGAGGCCATGCGGTCGAAAGATCAGTCGGCGGTTCGGAAGCTCGCCGCTGAGTCTGCCGTCATGCTGGGAAATCTGGCAGGTGTGCCGGAAGTGCCCGATGAATACCAGCAGGCCCCCAAAGAAGTCGAACCGCTCACCAAGGCCGAGGCACAGGCTGGGTTCAGGAAGATTCTCCAGTTCGTCCAGAAGAACAAATGGTGGCGGATCGGCCTTGATCCGACCAAGACTGAACATCTGCCACGGGAAGTGGCGACTTGCATGATGGGCTGTCTGGCTGGGTGTCGGGCGAATGCACCCAATGCGGATGTCCTGCTGAAAGAAGCCACCGAGGCAGGCGACTATCTTCTCTGGACTCAAAAACAGGTCGGAACGGGCGTGATCCCTTTTCCAGCGTATCGAGGAGGCAAGAACCGGGCGTTTCAGGCAGCAGACCGGTTCTTGCGACTTGCCGAGCGATCCGGGCGTTTGGACGAAGTGGTGAAAAACGGCTGGGCCTTCGATGATCTTACGGATGGAGGGCTTCAATTCGATAACGCACTTTGTGGAGTGGCGTTGTTTGAGCTTTACGAAGTCAGTCACGAGAAACGCTTTCTCATGGGAGCCATTGACACCGCTGATTGGGCCGTGAAGCGTTCCTTCGTAACGAACTGGAACTACAACAGCTTCAGCGTCTATTTGCTGGCAACCGCTTATCGAGTCACGCACGAAACGAAGTATCTCAATGCCGCCAAGGAAAAGGCCCGCCTTGGCGTCCTGCCGGGCCAACTTCTTGACGGCCCCTACAAGGGACGTTGGGCCGACCCCCATAATGCTCGTCCGGCCTACCATTACATCATGGTTCGTGGGCTGACGGCAATGTTCGCTGTACTCCCCGGCGATGATCCCGACCGAGAGTCGGTAGCCATTTCGATACGAGCGGCCATGCAGGCACGCAATGATGAATTCACGAGCAAGGGGATCATGAACGTGGATTCGTCATTGGAGGCGATCTTGCTCTTCAAGTCGCTGTCCGCCCAGCAGCAGAAGGCAATTGGTTACTGCCAGACTGATGAAGCTCTTGCCGTCTTGGAGCGGCATTGCGTGTCCCGGTTGCGAAAGGACGGAGGACCGTTCAGTCCAGGTGTGGGTGGCAGCTATTTCGAATACGTCGTGACGCAACCACCACGATGAAATACTCGAATCGAGGAGGCCAGAAATAAATGGCACTGTTTCGACATAAGCGATGGCTCTTTGTCGTTGGCATCGTTTTAGGCGTAGCGTTTGTTGCTCGCATTGCACTTTGGGCTGCGGAACCAACAACGACTTTGCCTCCCTCGCCAGCACCCGGTACGTTTACGCTGGTGATGAAATCTGGCGGTTACGACCGTGTGGCTCAGATCCACGTTCCAGCCACATACAAGACAGGCTCGAAACCGCCTCTGGTACTGCTTCTTCATGGCGGCGGTGGGGGTGCCACACACGCTTTGGAAAAAGACGGTTGGGCGGCCAAGGCAGACAAGGAAGGCTTCTTGATCGTCGCACCAGAGGGGCTTGGAGCACTGCCCAAGCTGCCCACGAATTTCAAGATCAATCCGGCTTTGTGGAATTCAGGCCAACTCAACGCTCGTTCGCCACGAGCGAAGATTGACGACGTGGCCTTCATTCGAGAATTGTTGGACGAGTTGCAGGGGAAAGTTCCTTACGACGAGAGTCGAGTATTTTCGACCGGCCACAGCAACGGCGGCGGCATGACGTTCCGTTTAGCAGCGGAACTGTCCGAGCGGTTCACAGCCATCGGCATGGTTGCTGGACGCATGGTGATTGAAAGTCCAAAGCCCACAAGATCGCTGCCGACGTTGTATATCATTGGGACTGAAGACCTGTTGATGCCGCTGAAGGGTGGCGAAGTGAAGTCGCCTTGGGGAAGTTGGCTGAATCCGCCCGTTTCCGAACAACTGGCGAAGTGGGCAGCAGCCATTGGCTGCGAGAAAGAACCAAAGGTCATTTCGGATAAGGATGACGTGCGAAAGGTCGAGTACCTGTCGAAAACGGGCGGTCCCACTTTGACGGTGATCTACATCGACGGCCAAGGACATCATTGGCCGGGTGGAAAAGCTGCTCTTCCAGACAGCATCATGGGACCGAATACGAACAAGTTGAACGCTACGGATACGATCTGGGAGTTTTTCAAAACAGTATCCGCCTCGACACATTAGCTTCGTGAACAAAGCTCGGCATCCACGTCATCAGTGTCAGGTGCGATATGACTCGTGTGCGATACAAAGCCACATTCATCATCTTGAGTGCCGTGGGCTTACTCGCTCTGGTTGCTGGGGCGGATTCCGCAAAGACAACCGTGCCGTCGCCGCCCCAGCCGGGCCAATTCACTCTCGTCATCAAGTCGGGTGGTTTCGACCGTGTGGCCCATGTCCACATTCCCAAGGGATACAAGGCTGATTCCAGGCCGCCGCTGGTATTGGTGCTTCATGGGGCTGGAGGCAGCGGTCCTTATGTTCTCGACAAGGATGGCTGGGCTGCTAAAGCCGATCAGCAAGGCTTCCTCGCAGTTGCACCGGACGGACTTCCGGCATTCCCTCGACTTCCACCTGCAACCGGCACGAATCCAGCCCTGTGGAACTCCGGGCAACTGAAGCCGAACTCACCAAGGGCTGCGGTAGACGACGTGGCTTACTTCAAGCAACTGCTCGATCAACTGAAAACGACAGTCCCCTACGACGATCAGCAGGTGTTCGTGGTCGGCCACTCTAACGGCGGCATGATGGCCTTTCGATTGGCGAGCGAACTTTCAGAGCGGTTCACCGCAGTCGGTGCGGTCGCTGGCTTACTGACTTTGGAAAACCCGCAACCCGAGAAGCCATTACCGACGCTCTGTTTGCTCGGTTCCAAAGACCCGCTCTTGCCGATTGCTGGGGGTGAGGTGAAATTGCCGTGGGGAACACGCCAATACAAGCCTGTTTCTGAATCGCTCAGCAAGTGGGCGAGGGCGATTGGTTGTGAAGAGGAGCCAAAGGTCATCTCGGATAAGGATCAAGTACGCAAGGTCGAATACCCTTCCAAAATGAACCGCCCATCGCTTACGGTCCTTTATCTGGAGGGGCACGGCCACCATTGGCCGGGCTTCAAGTCGTCGCTACCCGATCAATATGTTGGCCCATATTCGACGAAGTTGAATGCTACGGATGTCCTCTGGGAGTTCTTCAACACTGCAACGAAAGCCGTCGCACCGCAGAAACCGCAGCTAACAGTGACCGATGATCGGCTCCGTGTGAATTGGACAACACCGGCGATCAAGACTGAACGGGTGCAGTACCAGACTTTCGACAGTGCCGCCGTCCAGTCGAAGGTGAGTTTCCACGTCTACACGCCCGAAGCCTACGAAAAGGAAACTGATCGACGGTTACCGGTTCTGTATTGGCTTCACGGTACGGGCGGGGGATTGGCAGGCATTAAACCACTCAGCGAGTTTTTTGACGAAGCCATTCGTAACGAAAAGATTCCACCGATGCTGGTGGTGTTCCCTAACGGCCTTGCGAATAGCATGTGGTGCGACTCCAAAGACCGAACTGTGCCGATGGAAACCGTGCTCATCAAGGAACTGATTCCTTACATCGACAAGACGTTTCGCACCGTAGCGAACCGAAACGGACGCATCCTCGAAGGCTTCAGCATGGGCGGCTATGGAGCGGGGCGGTTGGGGTTCATTCACTCGGATATGTTCGGTACGGTTTCGATTCTCGCTGGGGGACCAATGGACCTCGATTTCCAAGGTCCACGGGCCAAAGGCAACCCCGCCGAGCGGGAGCGGATTCTGAAAGACACGTTCGGGAACGATCTCGATTACTTCAAGACGCAAAGCCCACTTACGGTTGCTGAGAGGTATGCCGCCGCCGTGAGCGGCAAGTCATTGGTTCGTGTCGCCGTTGGCGAGCGGGACTTCACAGCCGACCTGAACCGGGCCTACTCGGAACATCTCAAGAAGCTGAAGGTCAATCACGAATTGACCGTCGTGCCGGGAGTGGCTCATGAAACGATGCCGCTCCTCAAAGGATTGGGCGAGGCCAATTGGGTGTTCTACTGTGCGGCGTTCGGAAAGAAATGAAGCGTCGATCCGGGCCTCGGCATAACCGCCGCCAGAGGAGCATCGGCGGCGAGACGCAGTAGCACCAAGTTGCCTTCTTCGTCTGGCACGCCGAGTGTCAAGACATCGGACTTCAGAACAAGCACTTTCACCGTTTTCCCCAGAACAAGCTGGCGGCTCCGATGAAGATGATCCATTCCGTTGCAGCCAAGGCATACGTCGTCGTCGGGATTCCGCTGTAGAACACGAAGCCTGCTGTCCGAAACGCCACGAGGCAACCGTGGATCAGCAGGCAAAGAAACAACGGGAAAGCGACTTCCGCTGGGCGATACAGCGGCCACAGGAAGGCGATGCCGAGTGCCAGTTCCAATCCGCCGTAGACGGTCAGGAATTCGGACTGCCCGGAACCGGGCTGGAGCGAAAAGCCGACCGCCTTCGATGTTTTGTCCGGCATGAGGGAGCACCATGCCGCCAAGAGGATGTACGCTGCCCCAACGATTGCCAGGAAGATGCGTGCCATGTGGACTCCGTTCGTCGTTAAGTGGTCGTTGTTTCTTCCCAGTCAATACAGCTTGCCGCCCAACGGCACGTCATCGTCAGGGCGTAAGAGAATGACGTTGCCATTTTCATCCGGCACGCCGAGCGTCAACACTTCCGAAATATGTTTGCCGATTTGTCTTGGCGGGAAGTTCACGACGGCGAGAACTTGCCTGCCGATCAGTTCCGAGCCTGCGTAGTTCGGAGCCAGCTTCGCCAGCGACTTCTTCGTGCCATTTTCGGGGCCGAAGTCGATCATCAGGATGTGCGTGGAATATCGCCCTTCGGGAAACGGCTGCACGTCGATCACCCGGCCCACCCGGATGTCGAGCTTCTCGAAGTCTTCGAGATTCGCCGTTCCGCTCGTTTCGCTCATCCGGTCAATTCCTCCGCTTGTCCTCAGTCATGATGCGGCACTTTGATCTCGATCCCGTAGCGTGGGGCAACCGAAAGCAGCTTTTCGATGTCTGCTTTGGTTGGCATCGGGGCGGCAGTTGTACCGGGTTCGACCGGCTGGCCCACCTCAAAAAACATCTGTTCCAGACCAGCCGGAGCGACCGAGATCAGCATCTTCGCCGGTTTGTCAGACTCGTTTTTGAAGGAGTGCAAGCAGCCAACGGGCATGTTGGCAAACATCCCTGCCGTAGCAACGAGCCGCTGGTCGCCGATCTGGAAGGTGATCTCGCCTTTGAGGATGTAAAAGGATTCTTCTTCCCGGCTGTGGATGTGCGGAGGTGGGCCGCCCCCCGGAGGCACAATGGCTTCCCACATGGCGTAACTGCCGTTCGTCTCCTCGCCGGTCGCCAAGAAGCGGTATACGTCTCCGACAACGCCGATGGTGCGGCCTTCGCCGGGCTTCTTGATTGTTGGTTGGTGTGTCATGCTCATCGAAACAAATCTCCCCCGATCACTTCATCGGATGCCTCAGAAAAAACTCCCACATCAGGTCGTTGGCGGAGATGTTCATGGCCGACTTCCCGATGAATCCCACGGGCGGCTTCTGGCCGGGCCAAGTGTGACCGCCCTCTTCGATGACGACCAAGACGACCTCGGAACCATCCATGCCGCCGCCGTAGCATGTTCGGGTCACTTTGGTTTCGTCGCCTTCCTTGGAAAGCGTGTCGGTTGTCGGAGTCTGATCGCAGCCGTTCAGTTTCACCCAGATCTGAACCGACTCCTCAACACCTTTCAGCTTCATGAAGGGCGGCATCCTGTTTTTCGTCATCTCGAAGGGCACGATGGTGTCCTTCGAGCCGTGGAAATGGATGACCGGCACGGGCCGATTCGGTTTGCATTCTTCAATGGCGATGGTTCCGGCCACAGGGGCAATGGCGGCGATTCTTTCGGACATCTCGGCGGCGAGCCGGTAGCACATCATTCCGCCGTTGCTCATGCCGCAGGCGTAGATTCGCTTCTCGTCCATCTTCACGACAGTTCCGAGGTCGTCCAGCAACTTGCCGATGAAGGCCACATCGTCGGCTCTACCCTCGGCCATCTTGCCGCTGAATCCACCTGCATTCCATGTGCGGAACGGCCCAACGCCTGTTCCGCTCGGATAGACCACGATGAAGCCTGCTTCATCCGACTTCTTGTTGAGGCCGGAAAACCATACCATCATCGAGCCGTCCATCGCTGCCCCGTGCAGGGCCAACACAATCGGCGTGGGTGACTTCGGGTCGTACTTCTTCGGAACGTGGAGGAGGTAGTTCCGCTTCTGCTCGCCCATCATGATCGTGCGGGAGTGATCGCCGGGGCCGAGCGGATCGCTCTTGGGGGTGTCCTCGGCGAAGGCAGAATGAGCCAAAACAATGGAAAGCAGCAGATAGATAACTTGTCGTATCATGATTGTGTCCCCCGCTGTTTCTTGCACGCTTCGGAGCAGTACCGAACCTGCTCCCAGACCTTGGCCCATTTCTTCCGCCAAGCAAACGGGCGATGGCAGACCGGGCAGATCTTCGTCGGCAGATTGGGCTTCTTGTGGGTCATTTCAGCAGCACCGACAGCATGACGAAGGGCGGTTTATGCTCCCACTCCTGCTTTGAAATGTCGCCTGATTTGCTCCGGGGTCAGCACCTTCGGGTAGATCGCCACCTCGTCAATGCCGCCTGTCAGAAAGCTGTTGGCCGTCGCACTGCGGGTTGCGATTCGCAACGGGGCATCGCCGCCCCTCGGAAGCACCGACCAGCTTCCCTCGTTGAAGTAAAGCGTACCAGACGAGGGCGGCCCCTGAGCGAACTCCCCATTGACGTACAGTTGCACACCCGCCTTTCTCACGCACGGATCGACGTAGTGCTGAAAGCAGGCGACCAGATGAAGCCATTGATCTTCAGCGACCAGCTTGCCGTCGTGGTAGGCACCGGCTCCCTCTCCACCTTGAGGGTTCCACGCATACGCTGAAATACGCTTGGGACGTTCGGGGTGGTCGCTCGAATAGAGTCGGAAGCCCCATTCCATCCTGTCGTTCTCCTGCTTCGATTGGCCGAGTTCTCCTTTGCCAAGCCAATGGACGTATCTCTTGCCGCCCTCTCCCTGAAAGAGCAGAAGGTCCGGTCGCATCCACACTTCAACGGACAGACCTTTTCCGCTGGTCTGGATGCTGAAGTTCGATAAGTGCGGAATCTCGATGTGACCTTGGGGAGCAAACGACATCGAGCAGTTCGGACTGCCGTGAATCGCTCCCTGTTCGCCAAGAGTTGGGTGGCCAACAAACCGCCCATGATGTTTGCGGCCCGATTCGTCAATCACCTGCTCGTCGTGTGTACGTTCATTCAGCCGCCAGTACCCCACGGGACCATCTGCGAGAACGGACTGGGAGTAGGAATCATTGGTCGGCATTCGTTCTATCCTCACACGACTTCAACATCGCCGCCAGCGGCTCTGGGTCGGCCAGCCGGTGATCACTCCCGACTTCGATCAGCTTCGCCCCGCACTCCGAATGGTAACGGCACCGTCCCCAGCAAAAATTGCACGTTGAAACTTTTGGACTGAATCCGCCGAATGCCCCGAAGACTGGGACACCTGCTGATCAGATTTTGCCCCTCACGACCTGCATCACTGGGCAGTATCGCTGGTCTTGGTGACTTCCGCTGCCAAATCCAACAGTTGTATTTGAGAATTGAGGCCGAAGTGACCTCGGTGATGGCAAGCGGGTGTCTTTCCGCTGCGAGTTGGTTCACTCGTGCTGAACCTGACTGACTGCCGGACATCCGCCTGAAGACTGCCCCCCGAACACTACTCCTCGAAATGGCGAACCATGCTGTCTAGCCATACCGGCAGGCTGACACGCATTGTTCGCTGGTGTGTGTTGGCACGCTGGATTCTTCCGCCAGCCGTGAAAGTTCATCGAGTTGATCGGCGTAAAGGTGGCCGAATCGCATCGGCACGGGGGCCAGTCGCATGATCGAACCATTGCCGCTGGCCCTGTCCGAGCGGTCGCCGGATGTGAGGGCATCTTTCTTGGCGGTGTAATTGCCCAACGCACTTCTGGTGGTGATGCCGATGTCGAAGCATCGCCCGTTCACGGAATACTTGCCGGTCTTCCACCACTCAACGTACCGGTCGGCTTGGTCATTCAGATTCCAGCCTGCCGTGGCGATGCTGTCAGCCAGGGCAAGGGCCATGCTGGTGTCGTCAGTCCATTCCCCGGCGTGCAAACCATGCGGCCCACCGTCTCTGTAGCAGGTGACGGGGGTGAAGCTGCCGGGACTGCGGAACTCGACTGCGGCTCCCAGTGCATCGCCTACGGCCAGGCCGATCAGGGTTCCCCTGCAACGGTCATTCATTTTTGTCCCTCGCACTCCCTCGACCACCCCAGCGAACCGTTGGCAAATGAGATCACGTCGTCAGTCCGGCTGTGAAGAAAGAGAATCTTCATGCGACCAGTTTAGCTCCTGCGACAGTTCCCGGTCACGCTCGACCAGATCACTGCAAAGAGCCTGCCCGTCCTGCCTGCTGGAATCGCCGCTGCGTCCGCTATACAATCACCACATCGTGGAGTGACACGGCGTTGGGCCATTTGCTGGCTGGAGAGTCGCCGACATGCAAACGGTGGGTGCAAGAGTAAAGATCCGAAGACTCGAACTCGGTTTGAGCCAGGACGCACTGGCGGGAAAGGCGGGGATTTCCAAGAGCTTTTTGAGCGACTTGGAGACCCCACCCCTCCAAACACGACTTCACCCAACTGCATTAACCACATCGGAACGAGTCCGCCCAGAGGCATGAACGAGTCGTGCATCGAGTTCACCGAGCCATTGGAAGCGGCGGTCGTCGCGACCGCCCACAGCGCCGAGTTCGCAATCCCGAACCGCGTCTCTTTCCCCTCCATGTTTCCGCCGGGTTGGGATTCCGTAGCCGTTTGATCCACATTCAGTTGGGCCAGCACCGGGTTGCCCGCCTGCTCGGCCATCACCGTGACGACCAGCAATGGCACGAAGATCACCAACATGGCCGTCAGCAGTGCCCAGCCCTGGCGACGGTCGCCGACCATCTCACTAAACGTGAAACAAAGTGCGGCGGGAATCAGCAGGATCGCCAGCATCTGGAGAAAGTTGCACAGCGGCGTCGGGTTCTCCAGCGGATGGGCCGAGTTCACATTGAAGAACCCGCCCCCATTGGTCCCCAGTTGCTTGATCGCAACTTGCGACGCCGCCGGGCCGACCGCGATGGTCTGCGTGGTGATCACCTTGCCTTCCGCATCGACCGCCGGTTCCAGCAGCGTGACTTCGTGGTAGGAGTCGAACGTCTGCACCACCCCCTGCGACACACCAGGCTGAACATCAGCACTGCCACGGAATACTGCCGCCCCGTCATCTCCTTGGATCTGTCGACTCCGCAGAGCCGGTAGAGCAGCCGCTCCAGCGGTCCGACGATGCGTTCAGGCAGCCGTGCCGACCCGGAGTAGACCCGGGCTATGTACAGCCCCAATGGCTTCACGCACGCCAGCAGCACGCCTAGATAGAGGCCCAGTTGTAGAACGCCATTTGCGGTCACGAGAACTTCTCCGGTGCGAGCAAGGCCAGGGCGAGGTAGATCACCAGCCCCACGGCCATCACGAATGCAAGAATCGTTATCCCGTCCACGGTCAGTCCTCCGCTCTCAGGCTGCCGAAGAAATACACGAGACCAACCGAGCCGCCGAAGAGCGCGACCCCGGCCAACAACCACACGATGTCCATTGCAGAGCACTCCTCAAGGAATTCCATCGAGTGAATTGAACCGGAGGTCACATCAAATGGGGGTCAAGACGGAACCGGCCCGTATCAAAAATGTGTCAAGACGTTCCCGCCCCGCGCGATGGCTCTCGCCTTGCGAACCAAGAGCCCGCCGCTCCCCATTGCCGTGATTCAGATCTGCGGCCTCCCATTACGGGGTTGCCGGCCTGTCGACTGACGCGGAAAGCCGTCATACATCCGGCACTTGTGCTCGTTCAAAGCGATCCAGCCGACTGGCATCTGGATTCTGTCACCAACCCACCGGGACTCGAGGCGCCCATCCGTTGTGAGTGCTAATTGCCGCCCCCGATCCCATTGCCACGTGTCCGAGTTTTGTATGCCCACCGGGCTCTGAAGTTGTTCAAAGCGAAGACCGGAAAGCTGGCGAGCCTTTCCTCCCGCCAATGGACCGTACTGATATCACGTCGACAATCCGGCTGCTGTGTTTCCCGACGAACTGTTTCAAGGCCGCGACTGTGCCTGGGCCGTTGCGGTGTTCCATCTGAGAGGGACGGTGGTGCGGCCGGGGTTGGAGCCGCTTTGGGCGAAACCCCGGAGAAACGTGTGCGGCCCGCAGACCGGGGCTTCCCTTCGGCCCAGCCCCGGCCGCCCGTTGATCGATTCCGTTTGACCAAAGCGTATGCCCTGCTCGCCGTCGCACGGTCCCTTGAGTACACGGGCCGTTTCCGAGACGATGATCTCGCGTTCCCTCCCGGGATTGGTGTCAACCTCTCTCGGCGAGGGTTCGCGTTTTTTCAGGACTCAGGGTCGCTTCGTCTCAAGGAATCTCCGTCCGATGGCCGTGTTGTTGCAGTTGAAGGATCTTCACAAGGCGTACGGCAGCCAGGTGCTTCTCGACGGGGCCGAGGCGACGCTGACGGACGACGTGAAGGTCGGTTTTGTCGGCCGCAATGGGACGGGAAAAAGCACGCTGCTCCGCATTCTGCTGGGCGAAGAGGAACTCGACAGCGGCCAGGTCGTCCGCCACCCGCGATTGCGGCTGGGATACCTGCGGCAGCACGATCCGTTTCTGCCGGGCGAGACCGCGCTCGAATTCCTGATGCGCGACAGCGGCCAGCCCGACTGGAAGTGCGGCGAGGTCGCCGGCCAGTTTGAACTGAAAGGGGCCTATCTCGATGGCCCGGTCACCAAGCTCTCCGGGGGATGGCAGACCCGCGTCAAGCTGGCCGCACTGCTGTTGCACGAGCCGAACCTGCTGCTGCTGGATGAACCGACGAACTTTCTCGACCTGCGCACCCAGATCCTGCTGGAGCATTTCCTTCGCGGTTACAAGGAAGCCTGCCTGATCGTGTCGCACGACCGCGCCTTTCTGGGGGCGACCTGCAGCCACACGCTCGACCTGGCCCGTGGGAAACTGACGATGTTTCCCGGCAAGATCGACGCCTATCTCGAGTATGAAAAAGAACAGCGTCTGCGTCTGGAACAGGTGAATGCGGGGGTGCTGGCCAAACGCAAGCATCTGGAAGAATTCATCGCGAAAAACAAAGCGCGGGCCAGTACCGCCACCCGGGCCAAATCGAAGGAAAAGCAACTGGAGAAGCTCGAATTCGAGGAGATCGGCGCCGAAGGTCCCGTGGCTCGTATTCGGGCGCCGCGCGTCGAACCCCGGCAGGCGGCCGCGTTGCGCTGTACGGGATTGTCGATCGGCTATCCGGAACGGACCATCGCCACAGGGATCGACCTCGAAATCGAACACGGCTCACGGGCGGCGATTGTCGGTGACAACGGCCAAGGAAAGACCACCTTCCTGAGGACGATCGTCGACTCGCTCCCGCCGGTGGCTGGCCAGGTCCGCTGGGGCTATGGCTGCCAGATTGGCGTCTATGCGCAACACGTCTACACCAGTCTGCCACCCGACATGACGGTGATCAAATACCTCGAAGGCGAAGCCGCCCCCGGCATCAAGACGCAGGAGATTCTGGACCAGGCGGGCGCCATGCTGTTCCGAGGCGATGCCGTGCAAAAGCGGATTTCGGTTCTCTCGGGCGGAGAGCGCGCCCGGTTGTGCATGGCCAGCTTGCTACTCAGTCAATTCAACGTGCTGATCCTCGACGAACCGGGCAACCACCTGGATGTCGACACGATTGAAGCCCTCGCGGAAGCGCTGACCGAGTACAAGGGGACGGTGATCTTCACCAGCCACGACCGGCACTTCATGAAGCGCGTGGCCACGTGCATTGTTGAAGTGCGTGACGGGCGGGTCGTCAACTACAACGGCAGCTACGACACCTACCTGTACGCTGTCAACAAAGAGATCGATGACGGTGAACGGGAACTGGCGACCAAAATGTCGAAGGCCCCTCCGGCCTCGGGAAAAACCGCGAAACCCGCGGCCAAGGCCCCCCGCCGCAATGACCGCGAGGTGCGCAAGGAGCTCTCCACGGTGGAGAAGACCATCGCCCGGCTCGACCAGCAGAAGAAGCAACTCAACGCTTCGATGCTCGAGACCCATGACGCCAAAGAGGCCCTGCGGCTGCACAATGAATTGGAAACCGTAACGACGCAGCTCAACGAAGCGGAAGAGAAATGGTGCGTGCTTCAGGAAGAGATGAATGAGGAAGCCTGAGCGTGGCCAGCTCCCTCACATTGCCCCGGACTCAGAGGCTATCCGAGAAGCCCCTTCAAGCTGCGACTCGACACATGAACGGTGCTGGCGATTTTCGCGGCGCGAGGCGGTTCAGCAGCAAGGAAATTCCGGCGATGCGGACCATACAATCGCTGGAGTCCGTTCGTCTTTTCTAGTCTTTGGAGAGCCGTCCATATCTGCCGAGCCACGCGAAGGTGCGTTCCACGACCCGACGCTTCGGAAGCAATACGAAACCCTTCGATTCGGGTGGTCGACTTACGATTTCCAATCGCCAGGGACAATCCCGCACGCATCCACGAGTGGCGAGGCAATGTCACTCGTCGACAGCCTGCCTGCTTCTGACCACGTCCTGTTTACGTTGGACGACGAATGGAATGCGAACTTGCTTGCGCTCGGAGCAAAACGCCATCGGCTTAACGACCTTCAGAGATCGATGC
This sequence comes from Planctomycetales bacterium, assembly GCA_044359065.1. GTDB lineage: Bacteria > Planctomycetota > Planctomycetia > Planctomycetales > Planctomycetaceae > JAIXZD01. The sequence goes on from JBIKMW010000045.1 coordinate 39,928, forward strand.
AGATTGCAAACGGGCACGCATTCCGCAACGGATTTCACATCGCCGTTGCCCCGTCCCCGCAGCCGAATTACTCTCAGGACACATTCCACCGCGCTGATGCGTTTCGGGTGGTCTGGTGTCCGACCGTTTGGAAGAGTGTTCCATGCCTGTATCGCACGTCCCTCTGGATTTCAGCCGCCGGTCTGTGCTCTCCAGCGCGATGGCGGGCGTCGCGGGGTTGGGACTGAGCGAACTGCTCGCTCAGAGGTGCCTGGCCGAGCAAGCCGGTCACGCCAGCCGAGCCCGTAATGTGCTCGTCCTCTATGAGGAGGGGGGCATCAGTCAGATGGACACGTGGGACCCGAAGCCGGAGGCTCCGGTCGACCACCGCAGTCCGTATGCCCCGATCTCGACCAGCGTCGCGGGGATTCAGTTCACGTCGTTGATGCCGAACATCGCCCGGCATGCCGATAAACTGTCGGTGGTGCGGTCGATGACGTCTACGCCGGTGGCTGGCCACATTGAGGGGTGCATCGAGTTCCTGAAAGGTTACCGGCACGATTCTCCCGCCTTCCGAGGGACGGGACTGAACTCGCATCGGTTCCCCGATATTGGCTCTGTCGTCATCGACCAGTTGGGCACCGATTGCCCGGAGTTGCCGGGGTACATCTTCTGCCCCGGAGCCAACCTGCCGAACTTCGTGAACAACACCGGGTTTCTGCATCGGAGCCGTGCGGCCTGGAAGCTGGGAACGCGCAGCCTTGGGGAAGATGTTTCGGCCCCCGACTGGCGAGTGAAGTCGCTCGATCCCCAACCGGGCCTCGATGCCGGGCGTTTGACGGCGCGTCGGCAGTTGCTGGCAGGGCTGGACGGGTCCCCGAAGGCGTCGGTCACCGAAGCGTTTGCTCGCAGCCATCGGAATGCGTTCGATCTGCTGACGAGTTCGCGCGTGCAGGGGGCGATGTCCTTCGGCAACGAGTCGCAGTCCACTCTCGAACGGTACGGCCACGACCACCGCGGCAGGTGCTATCTGCTAGGGCGAAAGCTGATCGAAGCCGGGGTGCGGTTCGTGACGGTCACGGTGATTCAACCGGCGTCCATGGTCGGTCGCCCGGAGAACGGCCAGCCTAAAGGGGCGTTCCTGAACTGGGATCACCACGAGGGGATCTACCGAAACGGTCCCTGCGGCGGGCCACAGTCGATGAACAACGGAGAACGGTATGGACTGCCGCATCCGGTCATGATGCCCAGCCTCGACCGGTCGTTCAGCGCGCTGCTGGAAGACCTGTCGGACCGGGGGCTGCTGGACGAGACGCTGGTCTGCCTCGTGACCGAAATGGGCCGAACTCCGCGCCTCAACAAATGGGAAGGTCGCGACCACTGGGCGCGGGCGATGTCGATCGCGTTTGCGGGGGCGGGGGTTCCGGGTGGGCAGGTGGTCGGTAAAACGGACCGCGAGGCTGCCGATGTGCTGGACCGACGCTACACGCCTTGCGATTACGCCGAGACGATTTACCGCAAGCTCGGCATCGACACGGACCTCCGGCTCAAGAAGCCGGAGGGGACGCCGGTCGAGTTCAGCGAGGGCGGGAAGCCGATCGCCGAACTGTTTTGATGGTCGGCCGTTAACGGTCCGTCCGTCATCAACGCCCAGGTTGCGGCAAGACGGCGGACCAGGCTTTCTGGAGTACGAGCCGTTCCAAAGTCGCTATACGCCACCGCACGCAGGGCCACGATGAGCTTCAAGGCTAGCGATCGACCAGTCGTTCGCGAAGCGGTGGCCACAGAACGGACAGATCCGAATGGCACTGTCACCGGTCGCAAGCCGTCGTGGCGCAGCCGGTGAGTGTTTGACGAGCCGTGACCGCAGGATGGCCGCAGATTTGACCGAACTCAGTGTTGCTTGAAGATCAGACCCGCGTCCTTGTCGTCACCGCCGACCATTTTGAATCGGAACTGTTTCGGGGCCGTGAAGTCGATCTCGGCCACCATTGTTCCCCCGGCAGATGGTTCCATGACGAGCGCGTTGGAGTCGACGACGAACACTCCTTTGATCGTCTGCTTGGCTTTCGCCGTTTCGTAAGTCCACGAGAACGCTCCGTCCGCTCCGAGTTCCAGATCGAAGACCGAACCCTGGTGGATCGCCCGCCATTTTCCGGTCAATTGCTCGGCCTTCAGAACCTTTTCGGCCGGCACAGGCTTTACCGCGGGAGTGGCCGCGGTCTCGGTTGCGGAAGTCGATCCGGGGGGTGTGGTCATCTGCACGAGTTGCGCAATCAGCCGGTCCTGTGGCAACAGACCTTGCGCCGCCTTGAATTTGGCGAGGGCGTGATCCGTGTGGCCTTGCGTCAGGTAGTGATACCCGAGCAGGAACGCCGCATCGGCCGACGCGGGATTCTGCTTCGCGAATGCTTCGAGTTTGCGGACCTGGGTCGTGTACGTTTCGACGCCCGGGTACAGACTGCTCATCGTCGTCCAATCCCAACCTGGTCCGGCCGACAGCACCGCATACACCGCAGCGGCCGATTCGGGATACTTCTGAACGGCGAACAGCGTAAGTCCGCGGAATTCATGCACGACCGCGTCGTTGGGCATGGTCTTGAGAGTGACATCAAGCTGTTCGAGAGCCTTGCCATATTGTCCCTCGTAGAAGGAGGTCCGCGCTGCCGCAAACGCTTCCATGCCTGGGTCGGCGGGCGCAGTGGGAGCGTCGGGCGTCGAGGCGACAGGCGACGTGGCAGGAGCGGCAGCCGCCGAACCGGTGTCGGCGTAGGTGGTCAATGGTTGCGAATAGTCGTAGCCATACGACCCCGAATTGGCCCCGTAGTAAGGGTTGGAATATCCCCAGTAGCCGAAACCGTACGCCAGGCGATTCACGCCCCAAGTCGTCACCCCCAGCGCCGCCGCAACCGGGTAGTTGTCCCACATATGACTCCAGCCGGCACCCGCGTGCCAATCGCCATGCCAGCAGTCGTGGTACCAGTCACCGTGGTGGTTGATGTTGTCGTTGGCGAAATTCTGCCAATCCTCGCGGTGTTGGTCGCGAAAGTCTTGCCGGCTCCCCTGCATCCCTTCGCGATGCTGTTGCCAATCCTCGCGTCCGCCGGTCACGCGGCTTTGCAGGTCGCTGCGCTGCCCCTCCAACGACTGCGGCCTGTTCGCGAATCCTTCTCCAAAGCCCGTCGTGCGACTCCCCAGTCCGGGGAGCGCGGCGGGCAATTGCGATGCACCCGGTCGACTGCTCAGCCCCGGAATCGCGGCAACCCCCTGCCCCGCACCGGGACGTACTCCGGCTCCCGCTCCGATGCCAGTGCCCGAGCCAATACCAGCCCCAGAGCCAATACCGGTTCCGGGACGCGTGCCGGCCCCAGGTCGAGTTCCCGGAAGGGTTGTCGGCCGGTTTCCCGCCCCAATCCCGGTTCCGGGTCGAGAACCGGGCTGTAGTCCTTGGCCGCCCACACCCGGACGCGTGCCGGGTTGCACACCCGCGCCAGGTCGCGCACCGGATTGAATACCCGAACCACCGGGATGTGGGGCGGGCCGGGCACCACCACCAGGATTAGGCCGAGCCGCAGGACTCGCACCGCCACCCGAAGGATGGCTGAACGAAGGAGAACTCCCCCCCGGACGTGCGCCACCGCCGCCGTGAAAACCACCTCCGCCACCCTGAAAACCACCACCCCCGCCACCGCCGTGGAAGCCCCCTCCGCCGCCCCCACCGAACCCGCCGCCTCCGCCGCCGCGACCTCCTCCTCCGCCTCCAAATCCACCACGACCAAACACTGCGGGCGTCGTGGCCACGGTGATCATCAAGACGAGAGCGGCAAAACGCTTACGGATCATGGGACGGTCCTCGGTACTCTCATCCAGCAACGTTTGCGCGCGGGACGATCTGGCCGTTGGAAAAAGCTGGCGTGCTGTGTGAAACAAACTTCGGAGAATCGATCGTGGAACGGAGCGCGGGTGCCCGGGAAGACGAGAGCGTCATTCTCCCGTCGATGGTGCCGGTGGTCGGCGTACGACGCGAACCTCGACGTCCGGCTCCACCTGGCCCCCCACGACACGGTCGACCGAACGCCAACCGTATGCGTCGTAACCGTCGATCTCCACAAAGTTCGTGGCCGAGGCGGAAGATCCGTCCGACCGAACGGCCGTGGCCTTGATCAGCCATCCCGAATCCGTCGGGGTCCAGACCGATTCTCCGTGGCCTCCCGCGGAATCGAACATCCATGCCTTGATCGTTCTGGCGCGTGGGTCCCATCCGATCCGCTGAGAGATCTTCATTTCGCTTTGTCCCGCGCGATGCACGGCAATTTCCTGCAACAGGAAGCAGCGGCTGTCGTCCCACCGGCACGAGGTCGAGACCCGCCCCTCGCGGCTTTCGTCGACCCATTCGCCCACCAGCCACGAGAGCGGCATCAAGTGTTCTTGCGGTGACGGCTCAGTCGGCATGTCGCGGATCAGGGCGATCTTCCAGACGGAGTCGCGCAACACGTGCAGCACCACATAGCGGGACCGCTCGGGAATGGCGTCCGGGGTCGCCGACGTCGTCGAAATGCCCGTCTCGACCGCCATCGTTTGGCCGATCATGTCAACCGAGCGAACACCCACTTCGATCCGGATCTCCGGAGAAGCCTCGAAGACGGTGGCAAAGGTGGACGCGATGCGTTCCCGACCTTCCAACAGTTTGGCGTCTTCGTCGTACACCACCGCCTCGGCCAGGAACAGCTCCGCCAGACGCTTCGCATCGTGCGCGTTGTACGCCTTGACGAACTCGTCGACGGAGGCCTTCAGAGCCTTGCCAGCGTCCGATGCGGCAGGCTTCGCGGCCTCTTGAGCGAAGAGCCCCGCAAAGGGAGAAACAACCGTGAAAAGCAGAGCGGAACAGAGAATGGCCGACGAAAACCGCGACATGACGCAACCCGAAAAGACCAGTTGTGCACTCCACACGAGAGCCCTCGATGCTAACGAATCCGTGCCGACTTATCGCGTGATGCGCGACGAATTGTTCCGCGATGCCGTGTTACACCTCTACCCAATTCCTTAACGGAATTCCGGTGCCCCGACGGCGCTGCAACCAGCCCCGGGCGGCAAAGCGATCCACGCATACGTCGCCCGCTTCGGCGACTCGGTGAAGTCGTATCCTGATCACCCCGTCCCTCGCAGCAACTCCCGTTTGTTGTGTTCCGACGAAACCGACTCGATCGGCTCCCCCCAAAGAGCGTCTGTCCGCATCGCCACCTCACGCATGCATCCCGGATCGCAACGGGCGGCCCAGACACTGCTTTGAACGTCCGGGCCAACCCGCGGGGTTCAATTTGGTTGGCGGCGTGTACCGAAACGGCGAATCTTGCCTGGAAGAATTGCGGTCGATTCAACGGCCAATTGTCGTTGCAGCCTGCGTTGAAAAGGATGCCAGCTTCGCCATCTCTTCCGCGTCCAACGCGCGATTGAATACCGCCACGCCGCCGATCCAGCCGGTGAAGCCGACGCTGCGGGAGCTGTGGATGACGCGACCGATCGTGAACGGGCCGCCGTTTTTCGCATCCCTGGGCGTGTAGATATCGTGCGGATACCACCAAGGGTTCAGACGCAGCGCCACGAGATCGCGGGCCACTTCTTGGCCGTCTCTCAGAGTGACTTCGATCTTTGTGTAGCGATACTCGCGTCGTTCGACCCGTTCCCCCGACTGTTCGCGAATGACTTTCACGCTCAGCGGCTCATCTTCGGGCGGGTTGTAGAACTGGTCTTTGGGAAAGGATTCGTCTTCGCCCGGTTGTTTGCCCGGCAGCCTGGCAAAATGCCCCTGCATGTAGGCGTTGTAGGCGAATGAGATCAGCCTGTCGCTCTTTGGATTGTCGAGCCAGCGGTCGCCGGAGACGCCGTTCAGCCAGCCGGTGAGTTCGTCGCGCTCGTGATCGAACGTCATCGCGAAGCACTGCCAGGCGGCATCGAGAACCTCGTTGGGCGAGTCAGCCGGGACTTCCGGAGATTGTCCGAGGGAATTGCATTTGTGCAGGGCGTACTTGTTCAGAAAGGAACTCGCGCCGTTCTCGGAGACATGACCGCAGGCGCTGCCCTGCTTGTTCAGACCGGCAAAGAGGGCGTACTGCCGCTGACCGCGCTCCACCTTGGCGATGGAGGCCGTGGTCTTCTCCTTCAAATCGGTCCCCTCATGCCAAATTCCCGCCAGTGCGTGATTGCCACTCTCTCGAATCGCCCATACGACCACCGTGACCGATTTGCCGGCGCCTTTGATGTCGAGCGGCGTGTCGTGCAATCGCGCACGCGGCACGAACAGGAACGGGCGGAAGTTCGCGTCGACCTCTTTGACAATGCGGATGGCGTTTCCAAAAGGCCCACGGCCTAGCAACGGAAAATCAGCATACGTCGCCTCGCGTCCTTCGCCCCAATACTCCCTGATGTAGTTCCGGGCATCGAGAGCGAACTCGTTCTT
>JBIKMW010000198.1:0-4244 GCA_044359065.1 Planctomycetales bacterium
ATCTGGCAAGCAAGTTCCCCGCGCAGGCCGTCGACATAACTCCCCCTCCGTGAACGTGAACACAGCTCCGTCAAACTCCACCACAACTCCCCTGCACGTTACGCGCCGAAAAAAGCGAAGGCCCTGAGTTGTCGGGCGATCCCCCTCCCGCCGAGCGCCACGATAGCTAGAATAGAAATTGTGTCGGACGAGGATCTGGTGGACATGGTCGGTCCCCCCCCAAGAGGGATCGAAATCCAAATCGATGCGAAGCGGCCGCGCAAGGATGCTTGGCGGCTGTCAGGAGGTCGGCGGTGGTGCGAGGCGGCTGGCTTTTGCTCGCGTGTGTGTGGTTCGCCGTGCCGGGACCCGGCGCCGCGACGGGTGCGGACGATCGCGTGCTTGCGGCCGAAGCGGCCCGCGTGGCGGTCGTCGAAAAGGCGGCGCCGACCGTCGTGGCGATTTTCTCCCCCAACGGCCAGGGGGGCGGCTCGGGGGTGTTGATCTCGCGCGACGGCTACGCGTTGAGCAACTACCATGTGACCAGCGCCTGCGGCGACAGCATGAAGTGCGGCCTGAATAATGGCGAACTGTACGACGCCGTGATCGTCGGCATCGATCCGACGGGGGACGTGGCACTGCTCAAGCTGTTTGGCCGCGAGGACTTCCCGGTTGCCACGTTGGCCGACAGCGACGAAGTCCGTGCGGGCGACTGGGTCTACGTGATGGGGAACCCGTTCCTCCTCGCCGCCGATTATCAGCCGACCGTCACGTATGGCATCGTCAGCGGCGTGCACCGCTATCAATTTCCGGCGGGGACGTTCCTCGAATACACCGATTGCATCCAGGTTGACGCTTCGATCAATCCCGGCAATTCCGGGGGCCCGCTGTTCAACGCGAAAGGGGACCTGATCGGCATCAACGGCCGCGGTTCGTTCGAGAAACGCGGACGCGTGAACTCCGGGGCCGGGTACGCAATCTCCATCAACCAGATCAAGCTGTTTCTCGACGCCCTGCACGGCGGGCGGGTGGTTGACCACGCGACTTTGGGGGCGACCGTCAGCACGCGTGACGATGGGGCGGTGGTCGTCGACTCGATCCTCGAACAATCAGAGGCGTATCGTCGCGGCCTGCGCGACGGGGATGAAATCCTCAGCTTCGGCGGTCGCAGGATCGGCAGCGTCAATCAATTCAAGAACATCCTGGGGATCTTTCCCGACGGTTACCGCTTGCCGCTGACGTACCGCCGGGAAGAAGTCGTCACCCGCATCTGGGTCCGGTTGCGGCGACTGCACAGCGACGCGGAAATGTTGCGATTCGTGTCCGGCCCCTCGGCGAAACCCCCCGAGCCCAAGCCCGGTCCGAAAGACGGCAAAAAGACCCCCAAGCCCAATAAACCCCAGGAGGGCAAGCCGGAGGGGGAACCACCGGCTCCACCGCCGCATCCTCAGCTTCCGGGGCAGCCAAAGGCTCCTCCCATGCCGAAGGCGCTCGAGCCGTTTTTCGCGAAACGCTCGGGATACGCGAACTACCACTTCAACGTGGTCCGACGCGATTCGGCCCTAGCCGGTTTGGGGGGGTTTGGTTCGTTCGCGGGCAAGGACGGGACTTGGCGTCTGAATGGCGCGTGGACCGCCGCCGCGCCGGCTGGCGCCGCCGCCGAAGTGCCACCCGCTAAGCCCATCGCCTGCCGACTGTCTTTGAAAGACAAAGGGATCGCGATGGAGGTGGCGACGGAGCCTGCTTCCGTGTTCGGCGAGTTCCTGGAAGACAAGTCCAGTTGGGCGGACGAACCCGCCGGTTCGGGCGGAATGTTGATCGCCCTGCACCAATTCAAGCTGTTGCTGTCGCGCGGCCCCGAAGGCTTTGACGATCTGACCTATCACGGCAGCGAGGCGTTGGATGGCGACGGGGAACGGGTCGATGTCGTCGTGGGGGTGTGGCGAGGCGTGCGATCGCACTGGTACTTCCGACGGGGACCGGACGGAAAGGGAGCGTCCTTGGCTGGCTGGGATACCCATCGGGCTGAAGACGTTGACCCGTGCGAAATTCGTATCCCGGCCGACTCGCCGACCACCTTTGAATTCGGCGGCGGGAAGTTTCCGGCTCGCTTCGACGTATCGTCGGGAGGGACGCCGTTCGGCAAACTCGACCTGAGCGACGGCAAGATCGAAACGAGCGACCAGGCACAGCGATAATTGCCCGAGTATTCCCATTTTTTCAGGCGCGGCGACGAACCCGATCTCGTTCATTCCACAGGACTCGGACATCGCGTACTGAGTGTGAAAAAATCCGTGGGATAGGCTTCCAGCCTATCGTTCCTTGTTCGGAGAGCCTGGAAAGCCGACAGGCTGGAAGCCTATCCCACGGAGAGATCACGGCCTCGTGGCGGAAATCGTCAGGTTTCCGCCAAACGTCCACACGTCCAACCCCTGATGGGCCACGGATTTCTTCCCGCTCCTGGTGGCGTCACGAAGATGTTGGAAGTCTGTCTGTAAACCGCATGTGCGCGGGAGTTTATGGCGATGGATGCAGCGCGGCGGATGTCGAGAACACGCGGCTGGACCGTCCGGCGGGGTTTGGCCCCGTTGGAACTCGTCATGGCACTGCCGATCCTGTTGTTCATCATGGGGCTGATGGTCAACTTCGCCACGTCGACCTGCTGGAAGGTCCGCACGATGACGGCGGCCCGTCAAGCCATCTATCGGGCACGCGACGGCTGGCGTGGCGGCGGGGATGTACACCTGCCCGATTGGCCAAACAACGGTCGGCTGAACCGGACGGGCGCGGGGGCGCTGCGAACGGTGAACGGCGCGTGGATTCGTCCGGAGATCGACAAAGCGTTTCTGCGCGGTCCGACGATCGTCAACGAGGGACCGTACCCGCGCGGGAACGCAGGGGGGATTGGCGTCTATCCACGGGAATCGTTGGTGATGTCCAACGGACTGTCGACCGGAACGGCTGACCTCTCGCGGGAGATGCCGTTCCTGAAGAATTTGCGCGGAGGGGGCGTTCCCGGAGGGAGTGGCCGGGGCCCGCGGGACCTGGGCCAATTCCGTTATTCGCTGCGGCACGCGCTGTTGGAGAACCGTTGGCAGTTCTACAACATGGGTTACGGGTGGAATGAGGATCGCCGTCTGAGGGGGTGGTACAACTTCGAGACGCAAGGGGCCTGGGCACAAGAGCAAGCCAGATTCCAGCAAGCGGATGCCACGCTCACCGCCTATCCGGCGCGCGAACAGTTGGCGGTCCTGGACCGCGACGACGAGTTGATGAACTTCCTGCGCACCCAGAATTACGGCTGTTTCCCCGGCGCTGGAGGTTGCACGCTCGACGCCGTCACGTTTCGGCAGGTCAACCTCCCTCGTGTCGTGGACAGCATTCAAGGCCCGCGCGGCGGAGGTCGGGGGGGGGTTCCGGAGTGCTTGGCGAATCGATTCCTGAGCATGTACCGCCAGCAGTTGCAGGCCCTGCTGGCAATGCAGTTCCCGCCCCAGGCGGAAGTCGCCCGGTTGCAACAACTGATCCAGGAATTGCAGCAGTTCGTGGGGTCGTTGAGCTGACGCGCGGAGTGTCGCGGGAACCGGTCCGATGTCCGAACTGACGCGCACTCTCCGTCGCCGTATCCCGGACCTGGTCGCGGTGGGGGTGCTGCTCGTCGGCGGCCTTTTTTTCGGCGTGGAACTGCTCGGCTGGTTTCGTTCGCCGCAGGCCGGAATCGAAGCCCCCCCCTCGGCCCTGGCCGATTTGGGATCTCCGGGCCTGGCCACGGACATGGAGTTTGGCGATTTACCTGTGGCGATGACGCGGATGACGAAAGTCGGTCCGATGGACGAGGCGCGAACCGCGCTTGCCGAACTGCTAAGGGAATCGCTCCCCCGGTCGCTTCCGATTTCCACAGGCGACGACGCCGAGCGGAACATGCTGCTCGGTCTGTCGCGACGCGTGCCATTCGAGGAGCAGCGGGGCGAATGGAGGATGTACGGGCTTGACGACCGGTTTTCGACCATGGTTGTCGCGCGCCCCGCCGCCCGAGTGGCTGCGCGGCCGTTGCGACCTCGCCCGCCGGAACTCGCCCCCGGCGGCGCTGGAGCGGGGGACGAATTGGCGCACACCGATTTGGCCGATTGGCGGATTGTGGGCATCGGCATGTTGGCGGGGGGACTGCCGCAAGAGGCCGAAACGGATGGACCAGCGCTCGAATCGTGGACCCTGTACGTGTTGCGGGGGACGGCGGGCGGCGGCGTCACTTCGACCGACTCGCC
>JBIKMW010000141.1:0-14716 GCA_044359065.1 Planctomycetales bacterium
AGAGCTGCGGGCCGATCAGCAGCAGGATCAACGCGTCGCGCCCCGCCTTGAGGTTGCCGCACAGCGCGTTGGCGACGGCGTCGCACGAATACTCGTCGAGTCGGGACAGCGGCTTCCACATTTGGCGCACCTGGCCGCGGATCAACCCCGTGTGCCCAAGCGCGTGATGGGCCAATTCGTGGCCGACGATGAACGACAGGGCCTCGGGGTTGCCGGTCGCCAGCGCCCCAAACACCACGTCGTCAAACAGGACGACGAAGTGCTTTTGGCCGTACTTGAGGGCGGCGGCGTTCTGTTCGCTCGTTTCGACGATGAACACCTCGGGGACCGACGCCAGCCCCAAACGCTCCGCCTGCTCAACCGCGATCTTGTGGACTTCCGGGAACTGCGTCTCCGACACGGTGAGGGTCGAACCCCGCAGAAGCGCTTCGTTGCGGCGCTGGTTGGTCTTCCACATCACCAACGCGACCAAGCCGACGATCAGCCCCACGCCGTAGGTGGCCACCACGAAGATCAACCCCACCAAGGGCATGCCGATCAGCGCGATCGTGTAACCGACCGTCGCATGAAACGAGGTTCCCGGCGCGATGTGTTCTTTGGCATCGACTGGTTCGGCCATGCGAAGGGGCCCCTTTTGTTTATTGGGTTCTGGAGATTGGCGATCCAGATGGAGCGCGGACGAACCAGCGGCACGGGATGTCCAGCGTCGCGCGTGCTAGCCCCGTTCACCCGCAGGCGATCCAACTGTTGTAACAGGTTCGCAACGCGGGGAAGAGTGTCGGGGTGACGGGGCGGAGTGGGGGTGTGACCACGATTGTTGGCGGAAGGAATCTCTCGCCCGTTGAAAAGGTCTCGAGAATTTTCGGGTGCCACGCTACGGCGCCAACCCTTCTTTCGATTCGCTCAAAAAGGGTGGACGCCGTAGCGTGGCATGGAGAAGCCTGGATGCGACGAACAGGGGCCGCGTCTCCGGAATCGGGGTCTCGCTTGAGGGAATCTTTGAAAAACGGGGTGTGACGACACTGCGGGTTGGTGCGGTCCTGCCACGTCTGACCAACTTGCGGCGGATGTCGAGCGGGCGCCGAGAAGTGTGGATTCCGTGTGTGACGGGTCGATTCCCCAGATATGCACCAGGAAGCTCTCACCTATCTGGCGGACACCCCCGCAGCACGGCACCTGCTTGCCACGTATCGGGCGGTGTGCGATTCGAGCCAAGCCGATTGGCTTCCCCGACTCTTCGAGGTCGAGGGAGTCGAGCCAACTTCGCTCTCCGCCCTGCACGGCAAACTCATCGCGTTCGGCTGTCTCGATGTCGACGTGAGCGATCTCGCGACGGGAGTCCGGTATCAAGTGACCGGCTTCGGCAAGCAGTCGCTCTCGAACGTTCCGGCAGCCAACGCCGAGGACAGAGCCGTCGCGACGGAAGAGGCGGAGTCTGTCGGCACAGCGACGTCCACACTCGCCGCCGCAGGTTGAGCCGCCGCGCAACGCTTGCGGGCGACGGTCAATGGGAAGGCGGGGGCGTGGGGCGAGTCCCCGCGTCGGGGACGATCGCACCGGGACCGGTGTTGGGCCTGTTGGGCGGCAGCGGCGTGCCTCCGGTTGCTTTTGTCGTGGGGAGGGGTGTGCCGCGGATGCCCCAACGTTCGGCGAGGTCCTTCTGTCGCCGTTGCATCTGGATACCCGCCATCAAGGTGTGGATGGCGGCGGCGTACTCGCGCAATGCGGCGGCGAATTCCCCCTTGCTGTGACTGGCATGGGCGTTGGCCGCGCTGTTGTTGTACCGTGTCCACTCGATGGACCACTCCTCCTCAAGCGCCGTCCGCTGCAGGTGGTACTCGATGGCACTGCACGTTTGCAGAAGCGGTTCCCCCAATCTGGCCGGGAACGTGCGATACGGGTTGCCCGGCTTGACGTCCGGGATCTCGATCCGTTTCGCGCGGAGGTCCCTCTCGCGCAGCCAGAACAACAACAGCCCACCGATGCCGAATGTCGACAAAACCTGAAGGGTGAGCCCTTCTTTCGTGTTCTGCATGGCCGTCAGCGCGATACCCAACACATACAACACGCTGAGCAGCGCGATCGACACGAACCAGCCCCAACCGGGTTGCAGGTCGCGGGAGGGAGGGTCGGCGGCGATCGGAGGGAGTCCGGCGGGGGTGTCGCCGATGCGGGTGATCACCACGGTGATGTTGTCGGGCCCGCCGCGAAGATTGGCGAGGTCGACCAGGAACCGGCAGGCGTCCGATGGGGCGAGCGCGGACGCAATCTGACCGATCTCTTCGTCGGGGACTTGTCCGGTGAGGCCGTCGCTGCACAGCAGGTACACATCGCCCGGTCGAATGGCGTATGGACCTTCGACATCGACCTGCACGGTCGGTTGGGGCCCGAGGCTGCGCGTGATGACGTTGCGCGGTTCGTAGCGCATGATGTCTTCGGGGGACATTTTCCCCTGTCGGATCAACTCCCATTGCAGGCTGTGGTCGAACGTGAGTTGCTCGATTTTGCCCCCGCGAATGCGGTAGCAGCGGCTGTCGCCGACATGACCGATCACCGCCCCGAGGGGCGTCAGGACCAAGGTCGTGCAGGTGGTCCCCATGCGGTTGAAGTCGCGGTTCTGCTCGCCGCGCTCGTGGATCACGCGGTGGGCCGTTTCGACGGCGACACGCAGCGCTTCGACGACCGGGAGTTCGCGCAGCTTGAGAAACGTGTGGGGGACGGTGTCGGCGGCGATCTTGCTGGCGAGTTCGCCGACCGCGTGCCCCCCCATGCCGTCCGCGACGAGGAACACGTGTCCCCGTTCGAACCATTCGTCTCGGGATTTGGACGTGAGGACGCAGTAGGAGTCCTGATTGTTGCGGCGGCGGAATCCAATGTCCGTCAGCGCCGCATACTCGACTCGCTGCTCCCAATGCACCGTTGAGCAACCCCCTGAATCGTCGGACGACCGTTTTGAACCACCCGCGCCCCGAAAACATTCTAACGGCGGATGGTGGTCGACGCCTGCAACTTCGAGGTGCCGGCAGCGTGCGGCTGGCTGTTCTTTAGCGAGAAATACAGGGAAAAACCCAATGGACGGATGTGTACGCGTCTGCTGTATGCGTGGGATCACGCGGTTCCGGGAGCGTGCTGCGATGGAGGGCGATCGCGATGGCGAGACTCCGCACACACGATCACGGGGCGGTGAACTCCGAACCCTCCAAAGGCGCCGTCGAATGGCCCAGGGCATTCCCTGTTTGCAGGATGCTCGGCAAATCGAAAACTCTCTCGGACCTTCTCGTGAAGCTGCGGAGTTTGGCTGCAACCGGGACATTTCCGCCAGCGCGTGCCCAAGCGAGAGCCGCCCGACAAGATCGGCGCGATTAAGCGTCAATGGATCCGTATCGCGGCCCGCTCACCACGCCCCTCCCGCTAGCCGTGCTGTTGCTGGGAACGGGACGATCGCGCGGGACCGGGAAACGGGGCCGGATCATTCGTCATCCGCCATCCCGGTCACGGCCTGCCCGGCTCCCAGTTTCGCTCGGAGAACGTGGCGGTGAGCGTGCTCATTCCGGTCCACGAGGGGGGTTGCCTGGTGGAGTGCTAACCGGTGAAAATCGAACCGAACGACAACGAACCGGGCGGGTTTCCCGCTCTCGACGACTCCGACGCCCAATCCCGCTGCTCACGCCAACACGCCTGTGATCGGCTTGCCTTCCCCGGCGATCTTGAAGGGGCGTCCGTTCTTGGCGCTGATCTCCTTCGACAACGGCAACCCCAGTGCGGCAGCGATCGTCGCGTTGAAGTCCTTGACGTTCACGCCGTCCTTCTCCGGGCGGAACCCCTTGTCGTCCGATGTTCCGTACGCCAAGCCCCCCTTGATTCCCGCGCCGGCCAGCAACCCCGAAAACACCCCCGGGTGGTGGTCGCGACCGGTCCGTTCGTTGATCTTCGGCGACCGACCGAATTCCGTCGCCAGCACAACCAGCGTGTGCTTGATCAGACCGGTTTCCCGCAAATCCTCGAGCAGCGTCGACAACCCCTGGTCGAGCACACCCGTTCGCGCGGGGAGCGCCTGATCGTCGTAGATGTTCTCGTGCATGTCCCAATTGCCGTAGCTCACCTCGACCCAACGCACGTCGTTTTGCACCAACCGCCGCGCGAGCAGGCAACCCTGGCCGAATCGGTCCTTGCCGTACTTGTCGCGAACTTCGGCCTTCTCCTGATTCAGGTCGAACGCCTTGAGGTCGGCGGAACCCATCAGGTCGTTCGCCTGACGATAAAACTCCTGGTACGCCTCGACCTGCGGCTGTGGGTACTTCTTGCGGAACGACGCGCTGAACTTGTCGATCAGTTCCATCCGCTTGTCGAACGCCTGTTCGGTGAGGTACTTCGGCCCCTTGGTGTTCTGCAGGCCGAGGTTCGGGTCGCCGATGGGAACGGGCGTGTGCACGGCCTCGAGGTATCCGGCCCCCGGATGTTTGTTCCCGCCACCCACAACAACGTAATCGGGCAACGTTTTCTTCCGGAGCCCCATCAGCTTGTTTGCAAACGCCCCCATCGCCGGATGCCGGATCGAGGCGATCTCGGAGTAGCTGGTGGTCATCAGGTACGTCGCCTGCTGGTGGTCGGCGGTGGTGGTGGTCAGCGACCGCACCACGGCCCACAGCGGAGACAGTTTCGCCAGTTTCGGCAGATGCTCGCCGATTTGCAGGCCGGGCGTGGCCGTCTGAATCGCCTTGGTTTCGCCCCCCTCCTCTTTGCCGGGCTTGGGGTCGAACGTGTCGATATGGGTCATCGCGCCGGTCATGCGCAGGTAGATGACGTTCTTCACCACCCCTTCAGGAGCGGCCAGGACCTGTCCCGGCGCGACCAGCGACGCACCGTAGCCTGCGGCTGTCACACCCAGGCAGGTCCGCGCCATGCGGAACAGGAACTCCCGCCGCCCCGTTTCGTCCAGGCTCAATAATTCGTCCCGCATGAATCACTCCGCGCCGAAATGCGATTTTTTCACCACAGAGCACACGGAGTTACACAGAGAAGAAGAGAACTCTTGAATTCCTTACTCTGTGCAACTCCGTGTCCTCTGTGGTTCAATGATTCGGTTGAATTCGTGGTGACACCCGACTCTGTCGTATTTCGATTTATTGCACGAACAGGAACTCGGGCGTGTTCACCAGCGACCAGATCACGTTGCCGTAACCGGCGTTCCCATGCTTTTTGATCTCGTCCAGCGCCGCTTTTTTCTCCTCGGCCACCGGCTTCCGGCAGAGCACACTCACGAAGATGACATCGACCCGCTTCTCGGGGTCCTTCTCGGCCGTCACGTTGCGGTACATGATCGACTGGGGGTCGAGCATCATGTGCGTGATCGGTCCGTTGAACATCTGCAGCACCTGCGGCACCGAACCGTCCAGCGACGACGCTTCGATCTGCTCGCGGTCGCTTTGTCCGAACTGCCGCAGGAAGTGACCCGGAGGCAGGGGCGATGGCAATTCGCTGGCTCGGACCAACACCTGCCCCTGATACTCGAACGGCTTGGTCCGCTCGCGAGTCGCCTTGCCTCCCGTGAAAGTGTTGAACTCCTTGAGGCTGTCGACGATCTGTTGGGGAGTCGCCTTGGCCAAATCCAGCTTGACGATCTCCGTGAGCAACTTGGATGGTTCACGGTGGTAATCGTCCAACTCGTGGAATTGCGCGAGCGTCAGGAACGAATCCCACACCTGCTCCGCCGTCATCCGCCGCAGGATCGGGCCGGGGAAGTGATACTCCTCGCCGGGCGTCACCTCCGCGAAGCTCGCCTGTCGCTGCCAAGCCTGTGTGTTCAGCAGGATCCGCTGGAACTCCTTGAGGTCGTATTTGACGCGGATCATCTCTTTCGTCAGAAACTCCATCAGTGCCGGATTCGTCGCCACGGTGTCGTCCCGGATGTCGTCGACGGGCTCGATCAACCCCGCGCCGAACAACCGCTTCCACATCCGATTGGCGATGTTTCTGGCGAACCGCGGATTGGCGGAGGAAGTCATCCAGCGGGCGAAGGCGGCCCTCGGAGACTCTCCCTTTTCGATTTTTACTTCGGGCTCGAAAATCGCCTTGGGTGTCACGACCGATTTCGGCTTGGCGTCGTCGTATTTGTAGTCGGACGGCAGGGTCAGTTTCCGTTGCGAATCCGCCACGGCGATCAGGTTCGCTTCCATCACCGGGCGGTATCGCACCGGGCGGAAATCGGGATCCAGCTTGGCCAGCTCTTCCCGCATTTTCTTCTCGCCGTCCTTCGACCCGTACGCCTCCCGCGGATTTGTACGGTACTCGGTTGGATACAGGAACGCGGCAATCTCATAGAACTCCATCTGCGTCCACTTGTCGAACGGATGGTCGTGGCATTGGGCGCAACCGATCTGCGTGCCGAGGAACACCCGCACGGTGTTGTTGGTCGCGTCGAGCGGCATCCCCGCGTCGCGTAACAGATATCCGGTGGCGGGGTTTTCGAGCGCGCGCCCGGTTGCGGTGATCATCTCCCGCACCCACTGGTCGTAGGGGCGGTTAGACTCCAACGCCAGTTTGACCCACTCGTTGTACGGCTGGCTCGGCACCGCGCGCATCATCCGCTCTTCGCGCAGCCGCAGGATGTCGGCCCAATAGTTGTAGAACGACAGCGCGTACCCCTCTTGATTGAGGAGGTTGTCGATCAGTCGCGAGCGCCTCGATTTGTCCGACAACGCCAGCCAGATGCGGGCCTGTTTGTGGGTCGGGATCGTCCCGACGATGTCGAGATACGCCCGCCGCAGGAATTGCTCGTCGGTCGTGAGGGCGTTCGGCTCGATGCCGTGCTTTTTCAGGTCCGCGTCGACCAGCTTGTCGATCTCCGCCGCGGACGCCGACACTTTCGCGTGCGCGTCGGGATCGACCTTGGCAATCACCACCTTGCGCTGCGGCACGTCGGGCGCGGGCTCGGCCTTCTTGGCGGCGGCTTTCCCCGAAGCCATCCCCGGCTTGCCCAGTGCGGCTTTCTTGCCGGGCCCCGCCGCTTTGCCTTGGCCCAGCGCGAGGTCCTGTCCAATCACCAACAGACACACCGCCGCCAACAATGCGCTGGCACGGGGGGCCAGGTTGCAAAACGGTCCCGAACATGGCCGTCGACGGACGGAGTTCCGGACCACTTTCGACAAGCGACATGGCTGATGCGACATGTTTGCCAATTCCGATGCGTCGATCTCAAACTCGGGGAACGAACCGGTCGCGCGAACGGCACCGGCGTCGAAGCGACTCTCCGCAGGACACTCGAAGCCGTTTCAAAACCCGGTTGTCGGCACGAGAATCTCGGCAGGGGTCAACGCGGATTTGTCCGGCAGAGGGTTTTGAAACCACTCCTCAAGAGACGCGACGTAAGACAGTTTACCCTCGGGCGACGTTCCGAGCACCACATCTCCCGCATTCGATGCGCACCGCCACGAGTTCTTTCTCTCGCCGCGCCGAAAATGCCGCCTCGAACCGCGTATTTTTCTCCTGGGATCGCTTTGAGCCATCACCTCTCGTCAACAGGGGGGCGTCCGAATTCCCGCAAGAGGTATCCCTGCTCCCGCAAAGCCACTCCCCTATCGGATCTTGAGATCGGGCAATACGTTCTTGATCCCCGCGTCCAGCGGCATGACATCGCGTTCGATTCCGGCCTCCTTGATCAGTCGGTCCAACTCGGCCGACAGCCGGGCAATCCGCTCTTTCTGGGCAGGGTCGCGAATCAGATTGTGCGACTCTTCGGGATCCTTGGCGAGGTCGTACAGTTCGGCCAGGTGCCGATCCGGGGAGCCGTCGCCGTGCGGGTAGCGGACGTACTTCCAGTCCCGCGTTCGCACGCCGCGCACGTTCGGGGTGTAGGGGAATTGCTTCTCGTAGTTGTACTCGTAAAAGAACGCATCCCTTCCGCGAGCCGCGTTGCCCCGCACCTCGTCGCCCCGCACAAGGGGAGCCCAGGATCGTCCCTGGATCCCCGGCAGCGGCTCGGCGCCGCAAAGTTCGAGGACGGTTGGCGCGAGGTCCGTGTGCAGAACCAGTTCGTCGCAGACCCGCCCCGGAGTTTTGGTGAGTGCCGGATACCGGGCGACCAGCGGCACCCGAATCGACGGCTCGTGCATCGTCCGCTTGTCGACCATGCCGTGCTCGCCGTTCAGGATGCCGTTATCGCCGGTGAAGACGATTAACGTGTTGTCAAGTGCGTTGGTCGCGCGGAGATGCTCGTAGAGTCGCCCCACGCTGTCGTCGACCGACAGGATCGTCCCCCAATACGCGCGCGTCATCGCGGCGAAGTCCTTGACGGCGGACGGAGTGCGATCGGGAAACTTTTTGCGGAAGTCGAACAGCGGTCCGTAGATGCCGTGCCAGGTGTCGAGGCGGATCCGGAACCACTCGGGCTTGTCGTCGAGCTGAAACGCCGATGCGGGATACTCGACCGGGACGGAATCGAACGCCGTCGCGTACTTCGGCTCGGCGACGTAGAAGCTGTGCGGTGCCTTTTGGCCGAGCATCAACAGCCACGGTTCGCCGGCGGGGCGCTCTTTGAGCCAGTCGACGGCTATGTCGGTGACGACGTGCGTGTAATAGCCGGGCACCACACGCCGCGTGGAATTGTCGTCCGCCGCCGTCCCGTTGAAGTTGAACTCGGTGTCGAAGTACTTCCCTTGCCCTTTGTGCGTGACAAAGTGATCGAAGCCGGGGCGCTTCAGGTCGTTCGCTTCGCCCATATGCCACTTGCCGATGTAGGCCGTGCGATACCCGGCCTTTTGCAGCGACTTCGGGAAGCTGGGGAGGTCGACGGGGTATTCGGTGAAGTTGTTGGTGACGCCGTGTTTGCTGGCGTACAAACCGCTGAGGATCGTGGCGCGGCTGGGCGAGCAGAGCGAAGTCGTGCAAAACGCGTTGCGGAAGCGAACCCCCTCTTGGGCCAGTCGGTCGATGTGGGGCGTTTTCAGGTGCGGATGCCCGGCGCAGCTCAGGCAGTCGGCGCGCTGGTCGTCGGTGATGATCACCAGCACGTTCGGCCGCGGTGCCGCGAAGGCGCGGTCGGTGGAAGCAAACAGGCCACCGGCCACAATGGACAATGCCGCAAAGAGCGTCCGGAATCGACACATGAAGAGCGTCTCGAGGCAAAGACGGGGAATCGGTGTCGACGCGATGGCGCTCACCGGTGGAATGGAACGAGCATGATTCCGCCGGACGGGCGACCGTGCAAGGGGTTCCGCGACACCCGCCGCGATCCGGATGCGATTGCCCTGATGGCGCTGGCGGCGGTCCCCTGATCCGCGCGTCGGCTACCTCATCCCCCCCCACAATATCCCCCCACAATGGACGTTTGTCGCGCGGGTCAGGATCGAATGTGGGGGAGAAGGGTCTGATCGGCGCGTGTTCGAGTCACGGAGACGGAAAGTCGAGGCGGGTTTTCAAACCGCTTTGCGAATCGGGATTCGCCAACGGACTGTCGAATTTGCTGGAATCCGCGGCAGATCAAAGAGTCGGCCGGAGTGTCGCCGCAATCCAATTCTCCAGCGATCAACCAAAGGCGAGCGACCTTCCTAAAGACAGCCGCCTCGGCCATCCCCCGGTCGGCGGCGGGCGTCGTCAACCCGGCCGCGCCGGTGGACCATTCGTAAGGCTTTCGCGGTCGCCATCCCCGTTCCGGGTCTGCGGGACGGGCGCGGTTGCGATCGGCTCGTCCCGCTCAAACTGTTGATACAGCCGATGAATCACCGGCAGGACCCCGAAGATCGACGATGCCGCGAAGGCTGCGGCCAACCCGGTCGCTCCACCGAACACCGCCCCGGCGGATGTCGCCACCCCGGTCACCACGCTCAACAACAGCGACGGCACGATCCACGGATCGCGAAGTCGCGAGCGGACCGACAGGAACTGGCAGACGGCGGGATGCAGCGCGACCACTCCCGCGCCCAAGAACAACGTCGGGAGAGGGTCGAGCACGCGGGAGGCGAGACGGGTGATGAACCACTCGATCGGTGCGGGCCACGCCCCATCATCCAAGCCGTACTCGGCGATCAAGTTGACCGCTGACAGTGCGCACACGGCCAGGACCACCGCCACCGAAACCGCCACCCACGACGACCGGCTCATGCGGGTGTACAGCGATTGGAACTCGTCGCGCCGCCCCTGCCGCGCCAGGATCGAAAGCTCGCTCCCCCGCGCCTGGACCCACGCGGACGCCGCGTTCTGCAGCGTCGACAGGATCGACCATGTCATGCCGAACCGCCCGGCCGCCGCCGGACCGGCGGTCTGGAACAGGATCGGAGTGAACAATTGGGTCGAGAGGTACGTGGCGACCGATCGCGTGGCTGACCGCCATTGCAACCCCCCGATCTCGACCGACCAATTCCATTCCGACGCTTCGGCGGCAGGGGGCAATGATCGCCAAAACCCCCGATTGGCCACGCGGGCCAGCAGGATCTCGAACGCGGCCCGCACCAACGGGGAAAGCGTCGCCACCCAGAGTCCGGCTCCGCAGATCAGTCCGGCCCAGACAGCCACGTTTCCCGCCAGCGCCTGCCACAACCGCGAGCGATGGACGCTCGCGGTACGTTCGCAACCTTCCAGAATCGCCAAATCGACCGACAGCGGAAGCGACACCGCCGCGCACGCCACGGCCGTCAACCACGGTGCCATCCACGTCAGCTCCGTTGGCGTTTTCGACAAGAACCACGTTCCGCCGACACCGGCCAACAGGGCGAACGCCATCGCAACACCCGACATCCACCACCAACCGCCACGTCGCAGCGCCGCCAGCTTCGCCAGTTCGGCCCGATTCGCGGGCAACCAACGGTTGGCATCCCGTCCCTCCGCCCCTTTCCCGGCCAAACCGCCCCAGATGTGGCCCGACATCAACAGCAGCGTGTGCGTGAGTCCCAGTTCGCACAAGGTTTGCAGCGCCAACAGGCTGGCCAACGTGTAGTACCAGCCCTGTTCCTCCTCGGTGAACATCCGAGCCATGAGCAGCATCGTGACCGGGCCAGCTGCCAGTTGCCAAATTCGCCCGGCGATGGCATAGGCGGAGGCGTAGTTCAGCCCTTGTCGACGCAGCCGCTCGACAAGTTTTGCCGAAACCGAAAAGCCTGGCCGCCAGCGCACGCCACACTCGCTCCGCACGAACCCGAAAACGCCCGCGACCCGTCGGTCACCCCTTCGTCGGTTTACCACCGTTGCCGCTTCACCCCCGGCACCGCTTAACCCAACGCCGCCTCAAGGGACCGATTCCAAAAGACGGTAGCAGTCGAGGCTGCGGGCCGACAGGGTCCAGCCGCGCCGACTCCAGCGACGGAGGCCATCGGAAGTCCGATGGGCAGTCTCTTCGACGGTCACTCGGTGGCGCGGTCCGTGCCTTGTAACCGGGCCGTGTGTCGATTGCTTGCGCATCGGGAGTTGGGCGTGCTGGCGCGTGTTTCGATGTCCAGGGGGACGGCAACGGCCGTGGGATCGCTGACTTCCCCCTGTGATTCCGAAATCGATCACACCCTCTGGACCTGATCTTTCCACGAAGAGCGGTCGTCGGGCCCAAAACGGGGCCTGTCCGAAGCGTACATCACCCGCGCACGGTTCGAAGCCTTGCTGTCCGAAATGGCCGCATGGCGTGCGGACCTGGCGGTTCGTCGACCGCGAGCGCATCGCCCCAACGAACAGCGGTGCCGCGCGATCGCTCCGACTGGGGGGGGATCCTGCGGAAACAGACGTTCGGCGAGTGGCCCAGACGCCGGAAATGTGGACGTCCAGGAGTGGAATGTTTCCGGGCGGATTAGGAAACTGAATTCGGTGAAGTGACGGTGACTCGCCGAACCACGTGCGACAGGCTCCCGTCTTTCCCTCGAAGACTCGAGCAAGCCACTCGACGGGATCTATGGGTTCTTCCGGGTTTTTCGTGGCTCACGCTGCGGGATATTCCGCCGGTTTCAGGTCAAATTTTCCGCAGAAGAACAGGAGACGTGTGCGATAGTTCCGGAAGTTGCGAAAGCCGCGGGCATTGGCCTTGAGGTTCTGGATCACGCTGTTGAAGCCTTCGCTCAGCGCGTTGGTGATGCGGTGTGCGAACCACGTCAGCAGGGCCGCTACGTCCGTCCCTTCCGGCAACAGAATCGGACGGCGGTGTTCGATCCGCAGTCGTCCCAGTTCCAGCGCCGAGAACGGGTTGTCCGCGTACGGCGACAGGTGCCGCCGCTTGCCCGCGAACACGAACAGCGATCGGCACGTCTCCAGGATGAACTGGATCCCCTTGTCGAGCAGGGGACGCGTGGCGGATTGCGGATGGCCGTTCGGCGCGACCCGCAGGGTCCCCAGGTACTGCACGAACGCCTCGGCGTGCCCGAGCTGGAACTGCGCCGCCGCCGTTTCCCCTGCTCGAAGTAGCACAGGTACCAAACCCGGCCCCGTAAGTACCCGTTGACCCGCCCGACACGGAACTCCGACCCCTTGCGGGCCATTCGACTGGCTGGCATCGCCACGCCTCCGGAGAAGTCCCCCACCACAAAACGCCACAAACAGCGCCACAAAGCGGGAGTTCTTCGGGGGGGGCGAAAAACACAACCGCCCGTGAGACAGCAACTTGTATCTCACGGGCGGCATGATTCAGCGGAGAGGGAGGGATTCGAACCCACGATGCCCTTACGGACACTCCGGTTTTCAAGACCGGAGGCCGATTGTCCTAACCAACAATCTGGACGAGACTTATGGCAACAGCCGGCAGGGTGTTGCACCAGATGTTGCACCCCACCCCTTAGGGAGCCACTTTCGGACGAGTTGACAGCCCTTGTCGTGGCGTGGCCGGAACTCCCTGACCACATCCGCAAAGCGATCCTGACGCTCGGTCAAACCGCCGTCGGTCCGGGGAGGAGCAGCTCCCATGACTGAACCGTCAGCGCCCATCAACACATCGGCGGATACCTGTCAGATTGAAGTCGCCGAGGTACGGTCCGACGAGGAGATCCTTTTGAATCTTCTGTTGTCGGTGAAGGTGCGACACCACGTCGACAGGACCGGTGAGCCGTGCCTGCTTCTGCCTGGTGACCCGCTCGAACGAGCCTATCCGATTCAGTCGCGGCGGGTGCGGGCCTACATCTCTGCACTGGCTTGGAACTCGGCCCGCATGCTCCCGAGTACGGCGGTGTTGGATCGCGTCCTGCGAGTGCTGGAAGGTCTTGCCTGGGACCGCACTCCCCAGGACGCGACGCTGGATCAACTCTGGCACAGCCTCCAGGACAAGCCCGTTCTGCAGGTTGTGATCGAGTTCATGCGAGAGCGCGAGAAGCATGAAACCCAGATGCAGACCTTTCTCAGCGACCTCGAAGTCGTCGCATTGAAGCACAAATTCGACCAGTACGCGAAATCCTGGCCGAAGACGGCGGCTCACCTGAGTGCCCAACTCCGGCAGGAACAAAACCGGCAGATTCTGAAGCAGTTCGGCTTCGCAGTCGACATCACGCGCGACAAGAACGGTGCCAAGGTCGTCGTGAGTCGCGTGACGCCGAGCATTCCAGGTGACGACGGAAAGCCGTCGGCGTCATCGGGGGCGTCACCCCCTAAATCGCCCTCAGGTACCAACTTGGCGAAGGGTGACGCCATTGACGGCCAAGTTAACCAACAGCAACTCGAAGTCCAAATCCTAAAACGTCTCAACCCGACCGAGAATCATGAAAGGAAACCGGAGGTCACACCATGACGATCGATATCAAACGATGGATTCCCCCACGATGGCAGGACGTGACTGGCAACTCGGCCCTTGTCGAACACTTTCAGGACATCCTCCGAGCGAGTCTCGACGGTGAATTCAGCGGTCTGAATACACTCGTCACAGGTGATTCCCGTTCCGGAAAGACGGCGATCGTTAAACTCTTCGCCCGGTGCTTGTACTGCGAACGGCTCGACCGTGAGACACTCGCGCCGTGTAAACTGGAATGCCGGAATTGCCGGACCGATGTCAGCCGCTTTGGACTGCAGGGCATCGAAGTGCAGTTGCAGGAGCGGAGTGTCCATTACCTGCCAATCGACTGCGCCGGGATTACCGAACCGGAACTCCGGGAAAAGCTGACGGACCTGAGGGACTACCCCGGCTTCCGCATCGTGTTCATGGACGAGGCCCATTGGTTGGTTCGCCGCAGCATGGACGAACAACTGCTCAAACCTGTGGAAGAGCGGGAGAACACCATGTGGATTGTCACGTCCGCCGTCACCGACAAACTGGAGACCATGTTCAAAAAGCGATTCGTCCGGCTTCGGACTCAACTGCCCTCGATTGAAGAGTTCTCACTCTGGCTGACGGACCGCTGCCGTGAGTTCGGGATTCACGACATCGACGCCCCATCGACGATTGTGCGGCTCGCAGAACGATCCAACCAGATTCCGGGAGACGCTCTCCAAGTCCTGGCTCGAGCGGCGATCAAGCGCCCCAAGCGGCTCACGCGCCAGCTCGTTGAGAGCCACGTGTTCGAACTCGGCGATTGATCAACTGTACCACCAATCTTTAGACAAACCCCGTCCAGTCCCACCCAACGGGTTCGTTGTCGGAACAAAAACGCGAATCGCTTCCCGAGTCAGCCTCAAACCATAAAGGACCACGAAAACCGCAGCGAATGAATCATTCGATTCCGGGGTAAGGAAGACAAGGACGCCACTTCACCGATGTCGAGAGGCCAGAGGCCATCCCATCCCGACACGGTGCTCGCTCATGCGGGCGTGATCGATCGCGATCGAT
>JBIKMW010000046.1:0-45374 GCA_044359065.1 Planctomycetales bacterium
CCTTTGCGGAACACCACGCATGGACGACGCCCCCCCCTCGGTTCCGCGTTATCTTGTGTTCGACATCGAAGCCGTCGCCGACGGCGACCTGATCTCGCGGGTCAAGTACCCGCAAGACGGCCTGTCGCCGCGCGACGCCACGCGGCGGTTTCGGAACGAGGTCCTCGCCGAACGGGGTGACGGCAAGGACATTCTCCCCGTGACGTATATGGTCCCCGCAGCCGTGGCGATCGCCAAGGTCGACGCGAAATTTCGGCTGCTCGACCTGGTGACGCTCGACGCCCCCCGCTACCGTCCGCACGCGATTTCGCGGCTCTTTTGGAGCGGTTGGCAGCACTATCAACGCCCCACGCTCGTCAGCTTCAACGGACGGGGCTACGACCTGCCGGTGCTGGAACTGGCCGCGTTTCGCTATGGACTGTCGGTCCCCAAATGGTTCAACGTCGAGGACAAATCGTTTGAACAGGCTCGGAACCGGTACAACCTCGGCTTCCATATCGACCTGCTCGACCTGTTCACGAACTTCGGCGCGACGCGCGTCCCCGGTGGGCTGAACCTGTTGGCGAATCTGATTGGCAAGCCCGGCAAGACCACGATCGACGGGTCCAAGGTGCAAGACCTGTGGGACGCGGGGGAACGGCAGTCGGTCAACGACTACTGCCGTTGCGACGTGCTTGACACGTACTTCGTGTTCCTGCGTTCGCGCGTGCTGCTGGGAAAGATCACGCTGGAGGACGAGCAGATCCTCGTCGATGACACGAAGCGTTGGCTGGAGCAACTGGCCCCGGCCATTCCGGTCTATCGGCAGTACCTCGACCATTGGGGGGACTGGCAGCCGCCGACGGATTGAGGTGCAACCGCCGAGGTTGTTCCGGAGGCCGGATCCCATTCAGGATCGAGAATATGCCTCGGGAAACACGGAAAACGGCTTACGACTCAGCAAGATTTTGACACAAAAGCACATTCTGCGCGGTTTTTTCCATCGGAGGCGGTGGATTCTGGCTTCCGCCGGGCTGCCCGAAGTCGATAAGCTCATTGATTCGTGACACAATTTGAGACGTTTGTGAGTTTTTGACGCAGGTCCGGAGAATTCCCCCTTCCCAAAAAGTCAACCAGCCTACAATGGTTCCGGGGGCGGTCTGAACCCGCCATCAACAGAGCTTGCTGTTGGATCGGTCCGGCTGTAGACGGTTCCCGCCGATGCCCCGCCCGATGCGATTGGGTTCCCCACCTTCTTGTTTGGGTTTGGACCAATTGGTTTCCAGCCCCAATCCCCTTGGATCGGCCGCTGATTGATGCTTGCCGCGTGGAGTGTTGTCCACGTGGCGGGCGGTAGCCGCGTGCTCCCGCGAATGTGTTTTTGCCCTCCATTTCGAGGGCGTGGTGAAAGTTTCGTCGCTCCTGTTTTTGAAATCGAGGCCTGAATGAAAGTGCTCCATCCGAAGAGCCGCGCGCGCGGCTTCACCCTGATCGAATTGCTGGTCGTCATTGCGATCATCGCCATTTTGATCGCCCTGCTGTTGCCCGCCGTGCAACAAGCCCGCGAAGCGGCCCGCCGCTCGCAATGCCGCAACAACCTCAAGCAATTGGGCTTGGCGCTGCACAACTACCACGACAATTACAACATGTTCCCCCTCGCCGTGGCTCCGTCGATTTTCGACAGCTGCACCGGTACCTGTGCGTGGCGCGGCTTCAGCGCCCAGACGGCCATGCTGCCGTACGTCGACCAGGCGCCCCTGTACAATCAGTTGAACTTCAACCTGATGTACGACCAGGCGCCGAACAACTCGAACGCCCTGCGTGCCCGGATCCCGGGCTTCCTCTGTCCGTCCGATCAAACGTACATCGGCGGCGGGAACGAACCCGGCAACAACTACGTGATGAGTGCCGGCCCGTCGACGTACTGGGGCGTCGGCACGGCGGACAAAGTCGGTCTGATGAAGTACTACGTCCGCGTGCGGATTGGTGATGTGACCGACGGGACCTCCAACACGGTCGCCGCGTCGGAATCGACGACCGGTCGTGGCGGCGCGTTCGACGTGAAGCGAGCGTTGGTCCGTGCCCAAGCCTTCCCCGGTGGTTTCCCGAACAGCTTCGCGACCCAGGCTCAACTGAACACCTACGGCACGCAATGCCTCACTGGCACCGGCAACGTGCATACGCACACCCGTAGCCAGTGGATGAACGGGATCGGCGGCCAGACAATTTTCAACACGCTGAATCCCCCGAACTCGCCGAACCCGGACTGCCACCCGTGCGCCGGATGCGGTTGGTACGACAGTGCCGGAGTGTGGACCGCCCGCAGCCTGCACGTGGGCGGGGTGCATGTGTTGATGGCGGACGGTTCGGTCAAGTTCGTCAGCGAGAACACGGATGTTGTCAACTGGCAACGTTCCGGCGCGATCGCCGACGGCAATACGGTCACCGAACTGTAAGCTGCCAATCGACGCGGTAAGTATTTCAGTCGGGTGATTGCCGATGGCAATCACCCGATTTCGTTTCATGGCGTCCCTCGCAACGCATTCCGTCGGGCAGTCTATGCCGATTCGGAGTGTTCGCGGGTGACGCCATTCGTCGTTTCAGGGGCTGCCGGTCGCGGAGTGAGTGAGTTAACCCGCCCGCTCCAACGTCGCACTATTGCGTGGCATCCGCCCCCACGACCGGCTTCTCCGTGTCGTGCAACTTCAGCACCGCGTCCGCCGCGAGCGCCCGGTCGTAAACCCTCAGCGAGTCGAGTTCACCGACGAAGTACTGCGATTTGCCCGCGTTGTAGCGGCCCAACTCCAACGGGTACGACTCCGCCGCTCCCAATTTGCCATCCGTCCGAGGCTGTTCGGCGGAAAGGCGTCCGTCGAGGTACAGCTTGAGGCGTTCGGCGGCGGGATCGAACACCGCCGCGATATGCGACCACTTGCCGCGCGGGAGCGCGGCCGTCGCCGCCAGTGTGTCCCAGGCATTGTCGGCCGCGTTCCGGGTCTCGAACCGCGGGATCAGGTCCGTGCCGATGTAGATGTTCCAGCCGTGCTTCGAGAGGACGTAGCCGTTCGCGCCGAGCGTGTCGGGACGGACCCAGACCGAGATCGTGAGGGCACCCGAGAGATGGAACGGGTCGAGGGGCGCGACGGTCGCGAACGCGGGGTCTCCCCCGAACGACAGCGTGCCACGACCGGCCTTGCCGTCGACGCGTGCCCCATCCAGATCGAAGCGGGTTTTTCCCGCCCCGTCGCGCGTGGTTTTGGCTTTGTTGGCAGCGACCGGCTCTTCGTCAAAGGTGAAGTGGGCCACAAGTCCGCCCGC
Organism: Planctomycetales bacterium; assembly: GCA_044359065.1. GTDB lineage: Bacteria > Planctomycetota > Planctomycetia > Planctomycetales > Planctomycetaceae > JAIXZD01. The sequence continues at coordinate 3,298 of JBIKMW010000046.1, forward strand.
CGCATCGGTCTTCGCGGCGGCGGCCGGTCTTTTTGCCGAAGGCACATTGACCGCCACGAGCGGGACGGGCGAAGGGGCGGGACCGATCGCCAAGTCCGCGGGAACATCGATGCGATACAGGTCGAACCCCCCGTCGCGGAGCGACACGAACGCGATGTGTCGCCCGTCGGGACTCCACGCCGCGTGATCGTCGACGGCTGGATGGTCGGTCAACGGGCGCAGGTCGGTACCGTCCCCGCGCATCAGGTACAGGTCTTCGCGGCCCCGTCGGTTGGAGGTGAACACCAGCCACGCGCCGTCGCGCGACCAACGGGGGCGGCAATCGACTCCCGGTTCGCGTGTGAGTTGTTGCAAGTCGGAACCATCGCGGCGGATCGTGTAGATCTCGCTATTGCCGTCGCGGTCGCTGGCGAACGCGATCCGGTCTCCCGCCGGTGACCAAGCGGGCTGGAAGCAGTATTGCCCCCCCGGTTGGACCAATCGCCGCTTGGTCTTGCCGTCGGCGGAGAAGATCCACAGCGCCTTTTGCGTGGTGGTGACGACGAACTCGCGGCCGTCGGGGGACCACGACGGTTGCTCACCGACACCGACCCCCGCCCCCGGCACCACCTTACGCAGGTCCCCCGCTTCGCCGTCCGTGGAGAACGTGGCGACGAACACGTCCTTGGCGGCGTTGCCGGTGTCGCTGCCGCCGCCGGTGACGAGTAGCGTCTGCCCGTCGGGGCTGAACGCGGCATGTTCCTGGATCTGGACGGCCGCGTCGAACGGGGACAGGAGCGGCCTGTCGCCAGTGCCGTCCAGCGCGACGCTGCGCAGTCCCATCAGCACGCGTCCCGACGCGCGGCGATTTTCGTGATGCCGGGTGTAGACCAGCCGCGACCCGTCGGGCGTGTAGGCGACGAAAAACTTGGGGAACGCCGTCCGGGTGAGGCGGGTGACGGGGGTTTCGGTCGATGGCGTGGCATCATCGGCGACGAGGGATGACAGGCCCACCAACGCCATCAGCGCCGCATAAAGAATCGTCAAGCAGCGAATTCCGTGTGCCATGAACGAGCCTGGTCCAACTTGAAGAGCACGAACAATGGATTGCAATCCGCGCTTCCGGAAACCGCGTGGAACGACGGATGGTAAGCCTCCGCTACCCGCATCCATCGGCTCATCGCAACTGCGTTGCGGCGGAGAGGACCGGGGTGATTGTGGCCACGGGTTGGGAAGTCCCCCTCATCCGCCCTTCGGGCACCTTCTCCCCCACAGCGGTACTTTACCGTAACGATCTGTATCGATTATGGGGGAGAAGGATCGCGTGTTGTTGGTCGCTCATGGTTTCACAGCAACTCGTCGATTGGCGGTTCCACGATGCCGGCGTCGCGGTCGCCCAGAGACAGCCGGTCGAGGCCCATTTTTTCCAACACCGTGGCCACCAGATTCGCGGGATGCACAGGCCTCAGACGCGGGTAACCCCCCTCGGCGTCGGAGGCTCCCAGCACCAATCCGCCCGGGACCCCGCCACCGGCCACCACCGCCGAATACACGAACGGCCAATGCTCGCGGCCACCGATGTCGCTGATCTTCGGGCTGCGACCGAACTCCCCCATCGCGATCACCAGCGTCGTGTCGAGCAGGCCACGTTCGCGCAGATCGTCCAGCAAGGCGGCGAAAGTGTGGTCGAACATCGGGCAGTATCGTTCCTGCATTCGCTCAAACAACCGGTAATGCAGGTCCCAGCCGCCGTCCCCTCCCTGCTGCTCGTCCTCGGCGTCGCCGCTCCAGTTGACTTGCACGAACGGCACGCCCGCCTCGACCAGCCGCCTCCCCAGCAGCACGTTCTGACCGAAGACCGTGCGGCCATAATGGTCGCGGACGCGGTCCGGTTCGGCATCGAGGTTGAGCGCACCCTTGGTGGCACCCGCCGAGACCAGCGCGAATGCTTTGCGACGAATGTCCGAGTAACGTTCGACTTCGCCGCCAGCTTCGACTTTGGCTTGCCAGGCATCGAAGGCGCCGAGCAAATCGCGACGGCGGCCGAGACGCTCGGCGGGGACCTCGCGCGTCGGTTCGAGAGACGGGGGAATGCGGACACCGTCGTCGTAGGTGTAGCCTTCGAGGCGGAACGGGTCGTGCGGCGCGCCGAGGATGCCGGCGGTTTGGCCGCGCAGATTCTCGCCGCTGACTTTGCAATTCGGCCCCAGACAGGTGAAGCCGGGCCAATCCCCTGTTTCGTGCCGCCGCAGGTACGACACCAGCGAGCCGAGGCTCGGTCGCACGTTGCCGGGAAATGGCACGCCGCCGGAAGCCTTCGCCCCAAACACGTGCCCCGTTAGGCCGATCGTCCCGGCGACGTTGTGGTCCTTCTGGTCGTGCGAGAGGCTGCGCAGGATCGCGTATTGATCGGCGCGACGGGCCAGTTGGGGGAGCAGTTCGCCAATGCGCGTGCCGGGGACGGCGGTGGCGATCGGTCGAAACGGACCGCGAACGGCTGCGGGAGCGTCCGGCTTGGGGTCCCACATTTCGTGGTGGCTGGGCCCGCCCCACATCCAGAGGAGCAGGACGGATTTCACGCGCGGGCGAGCAGACGCGTTCTCGGCACGGACGGTTTGAGGCGCGAAACGGTCGAGCGTCAACCCCAACGCGGAGCATCCGCCGATTTGCACCAGCGCGCGGCGGGAGAGACCCGCGCACGACCGCGACGCGATACGACCCAGCGACAACATGGGGACCCCCGACGACGAATCAGCGCAAATCGATACTACCCCTACCCGTCGCCTCGGGCAAGAGGTTGTGACGCTTACCCCTTTCAACCCACGGGAGTTTGTTGCGCGGTCGTTGCAAACGGATTGTGAGAAACGTCGGCATTGTTTCTCGATGGTCGGGGAGAGGCCGATCGGGCTTGCATGCTTGTCCCCAGAGCGGGCCAAGCATGTCACACGGGCGAAACGTAGGTCAGGCTGTGCCTGACGAATGCGCATCGGTCACAACTCGCAAAACGCGTCCAGCACAGCCTGACCTACGGCTCAACCAACAATTACGATATCGGCATGGCTCTATCACGACCTTCCGCTGACGAGTTGACGGGACGCTTTCGCAAGGCGATTGACGGGGAGTTCCGCGCCGATCCGATGACGCTGGGGCTGTATAGCACGGATGCCAGCATCTATCAGGTACCGCCGGTCGGGGTGGTGTTTCCGAAGTCGACGGCGGACGTATTGGCCACGCTGGAGATCGCGCGGCATTACGGGATTCCGCTGGTGCCGCGTGGAGGCGGGACGAGTTTGTCGGGTCAGAGTATCGGTCCCGGCTTCATCGTCGATTTCAGTCGGCACATGCGGGAAATCCTGGAGATCGACACCGCGCGGGGCCTCGCGCGGGTGCAGCCGGGGGTGGTGCTCGACCAGTTCAATGCCGCGCTCAAGCCGTTGGGGATGCAGTTCGGTCCCGATGTGGCCACGAGCAGCCGGGCCAATCTGGGGGGGATGATCGGCAACAACTCCGCCGGGTCGCGGAGCGTGCGGCAGGGGAAGGTGATCGACCACGTCCGCGAGCTCGAGGTGTGTCTGTCCGATGGAACCGTGTTGCGGACGGGGCCGCTGTCGGCGGATCAGTTGGCGGGGCGGATCGCGACGAGATCACGCGAAGGGGAACTGTTGCGGACGGTGACCAGTTTGGTTGAGGAGCATCGGACCGAAATCCTGCGGCGGTATCCGCGCGTGCTCAGGCGGGTGAGCGGGTACAACCTCGACGAGTTGCTCCCTGAGTTGCGTGAGAAGCTGCCGCGTGCGCACGTGCCGCTGGAAATGGATCGGCAATGGTCCGACCGCAGCCAGTTCAATCTGTCGCGATTGTTGGTGGGGGCGGAGGGGACGTTGGGGGTGGTCACTGAGGCGGTGGTGCATATCGTGCCGCTGCCCAAAGAGCGGCGGGTCGTCGCGCTGGAGTTTGCGACGATCGGGCATGCGCTGGAGGCGACGCGGACGATCCTCGAATGCGAACCGTCGGCCGTCGAACTGCTGGACCGCAACATCGTCGAACTGTCGCGTCAGAACCTGAAGTACCGCAAATCGCTGGACTTCGTGCGGGGGACGCCCGAGGCGATTCTGATTGTCGAGTTCAGCGGGGACCGGCCGGAGATCGTGGCGGACCTGGCGGCGCTGCTCGATCAGAGGCTGGCGGGGTGTGCGGGGCTGACCGAGTGGCATCGGGCGGACAGTCCGGAGCGGCGCGAGGCGTTGTGGAACTGCCGCAAGGCGGGGGCGCCGCTGCTCCTGAGTATTCCCGGCGCGCGGAAGCCGATCGCGTTCGTCGAGGACACCGCCGTCGATCCGTCGAAGATGCCGGAGTTCACGCGGCGGTTCCGCACGATTCTCGATCGCCACGGATTGAACGGCGCGTACTACGGGCATGCGAGCGTGGGCTGTTTGCACATTCGCCCGATGGTCGACACGAAGTCGGCGGAGGACCTCGTCCGCTTCAAGCGGGTGAGTGATGAGGTGGCGGACCTCGTGCTGGAGTTCGGCGGGGCGATGTCGGGGGAGCACGGGGACGGACTGGCTCGCAGCTATCACAACCTGAAGCTGTTCGGACCGAAATTGTTCGAGGCGTTTCGCGCGGTGAAACAGGCGTTCGATCCGGCGGGGTTGCTCAATCCGGGGAAGGTCGCGGCCAGTCCGTCGCCCATTGAGAACCTGCGGTACGGAACCGCGTACCGCCCCCTGCCCGTCCACGAACATCTGGATTTCTCGCGCGAGGCGACGCTGGCCGACGCGCCGGGGCTGGGGTTCCTGGCGGCGGCAGAGATGTGCAATGGCTCGGGGGTGTGCCGGAAGACGGGGTCGGGGACGATGTGCCCGTCGTACATGGCGACGCGCGACGAGGAACACTCGCCGCGTGGCCGCGCGAACGCGCTGCGGTTGGCGCTGAGCGGGCAGTTCCCCGAGGGGGCGTTGCATTCGGACCGCATGAAGGCGGTGTTCGACTTGTGCCTGATGTGCAAGGCGTGCAAATCGGAGTGTCCGTCGAATGTCGATGTCGCCAAGCTGAAGGTCGAGTTCTTCGCCCACCGGCACGAACAGCGGGGAGCGCCGCTGGCCTCGCGATTGCTGGGGAACGTCGCGTGGCTGAACCGGTTGGGGGCGTGGACGGCGCCGCTGTCGAACGTGCTGCCGTATCTGCCTATCGTGCGGGAGGTCGTGTACGGAGTGACGGGGGGCGACTTGCGACGGACGTTGCCGCGATTCGAGCGACGGCATTTCGCGCGGTGGTTCGATTCGCACAAGCCGGACTCCGCTGCGGGGAGCGCCGGCCGGGTGGTACTCCTCGATGATTGTTTAACGTCGTATTGCGAACCGGGAGTAAACCGGTCGGCGACGCGGCTGCTGGAAGCGGCCGGTTGGAGCGTGACGCGGGCCGACCTGTGGTGTTGCGGACGGCCCCTGTTGTCGAAGGGACTGGTCGAACCCGCGAAGACGCTGGCGCGGCGCAACGTGCGGAGGTTACTGGAACTGGCGGGGCCGGAGGGGTACGTCGTCGGGACGGAGCCAAGTTGCCTGTTGACGCTGGTCGACGAGTATCCGGACCTGGTGCCGTCCGCCGCTGCGCGGGAACTGCGGGACCGAACGTTGCTGGTGGACGAGTTCCTGGCGGAGCCATCGCGCGGAGAGGGGTTGCGGGAGCGACTGGCGTCGGCTCCCGAGTCGACCGCGGTGCTGCATGGGCACTGTCAGCAGAAGGCGCTGCGCGGGACCGGAGGGACGAAGGGACTCTTGGCGATGGTCCCCGGCCTGGCAGTCCGCGAAGTCGACGCCGGGTGTTGCGGCATGGCGGGTTCGTTCGGGTACGAGCACTACGACGTCAGTCAGACGATTGGCGAGCGGGTGCTGTTCCCGGCGGTGCGAGACGCGGACGCAGGGACAATCATCGTCGCCCCCGGGTTTTCATGTCGGCATCAGATCGCGGATGGGACGCGGAGGCGTGCGCGGCATCCTGTGGAGGTTGTGGCGGAGCAAATGGGGGAGTGAGAGACTCCAGGTCGAATCGAACAATAGGAATCCGTCGACCTGATCCACGGCGTCCGCAGGCCCGATGCCCTGTTCGTCAATCTGCGAAAATCTGTGCAATCTGTGGATAAAAAAATACAGTGTTATCCACAGATTGCATAGATTTTCACAGATTAGGGAGAGCAGCGGTTCGAGTCGCCATTTCCTGACAACGACCTCTTGAAGAACACCATCGCCTGAGGGCGATCTGTAAGCGGACGATCATTGCCGCCCCCGGGTTTTCGTGTCGGCATCAGATCGCGGATGGAACGCGGAGACGCGCGCGGCATCTTGAGGAGGTGGTGGCGGAGCGGGAGCGTGACACCCGCGTTTCAGAAACGCGGGCGCGTGGGGGGCACGTCGGGCAAGCCCGACGGCGAACGATCAGGCTGTCCAATTGCGCGAGGGGCGCGAGCGCAACAGGTTGGCTTCCGGGTCGTTGACGAACTCTTCCTTGACGGGGTCGAGCTTGAGGGGGCGTTTGAGGATCCACGCGATCGCCGCCGCGTGACAAGCGATGTGCGAGCGGCGCATCACGTCGGCGTTGGCGGCGGTGCGGCTGCGCGAGCGGATGCAGTCGAAGAAGTCGCGGGCGTGGGCACCCACGTCCAGACCCCGCACGCGCTTTTGGCCTTGGGCAATCGCTTGCAACGACGCGGGGGTGGCGACGATCTCTCCCTCATCTCCCGTTTCGACGGTCCCCTCGTCGCCAATGAACCGGACGGGACACGTTCCCAGCCGCGTGATGTAGTGCGGGGCGCGCTCGCCGAACGGCGTGGGGAGGAAGTCGATCACCAACTTCACCCCGTTGGCGTACTTGCAGACAATGCTGTTTTCGCCCGGCTCGTACTCCAGCGGCATGGTGTCGTCGGACTGGTTGGCCCACTGGCAAAGGTCGACCGTGTGTGCGCCCCAGTCGAGCAGTCGGGCACCGGAATCGAAGTCCCACTGGCCGCGCCACTTGCCGTCGCAGTACGACTGGTTGAACGGTCGCCACGCCGCCGGGCCGAGCCACAGGTTCCAATCGACCACGTCGCGATGCGGTTGCGGCTGTGCGGGGAGCCACGTGTTGTCGAGTGTGGGAACGTAGATCGAGGCGTGCATCGTGTGGAGCTTCCCAAGCTTGCCGGTGTGGACCCACTCGACCGCTTGCTTGAAATTTGGCACGCTGCGACGCTGCGTTCCCGCCTGAAACACGCGTTGCTTCGAGTTCATCGTGTCGGCCAGTTCCTGGCAGGCGGCGATCGTGATGCCACATGGTTTTTCGCTGTAGACGTCCTTTCCGGCTTGCGCCGCGAGGATCGAGGCGGCGGCGTGCCAGCGGTCGCCGGTGGCGACGAGGACGGCGTCGATGTCCTTGCGGTCGAGCAGCTCGCGGAAATCGCGATACAGCTTGAGGTCGGTGTTGCCATAGTGCTCGTCAACGAGCTTCTTCCCCGCGTCGCGACGCGTGGCCTGCACATCGGCAATGGCGACACAACGGATGTCGTCAAACGGGAGCATCGCCTTGAGGTCGTACGTGCAGCGTGGGCCGATGCCGATCACGCCGAGATTGATGCGGCTATTCGCCGCCGTCTTCCCTTCCAACCCGAGAACGTGCGCGGGGACAATGGAAGCGACGGAGGCGGCAGCCGCCCCGGCCAAGAAGTTGCGGCGGCTGGTGAGGTCGAGCGAAGCCATGACACGTCTCCCGAAATTGTCTGCGAAATTGCTTGAAGGTGGAGCGCGAAACCGGTCGGGAGGATTGTGTGAGGAACATGCCGCCCGAAGGACATTTCCGAAACAACTCGGCAGTGGCCGATGAGCTTATCCGAAAACCCGGTTGTGCCTGTTGCAAAAACCTTCGCCTGTTGGGGCCGCAGCAGGTTTGGGGTCGCAGCATGCGTTCGAGAGTTTTCGGATAGGTTGCGACGTGAAGCGTAAAAGATGGGTGGCCGAAACTCCATGTTGGTTGCCGGAAGGGGGAAGGCTTGGGAATGGCTCACGTTGCGTCGGGATCGATGAGGATTGCGGGGCCGTTGCGTGGCAAGCCACCGAGTCATGGGCCGTCGCCACACGGGGGCCTGGGCTGCGCGGCGCGCCCACACCGCATGTCGGCACCGGGGTGGAGGCCGCTGGTGATTGTTGTGGCGTGCGTCGCGGCGCTGGTCGCCGCTCCACTTGCCGCCGCGGAGCCGACTCCGGCCACGGGACCGCTCCGCTGGGGAGCGGATTCGGAGGGGGGCGCGCCGTACATCTTCAAATCGCCCGACGACCCTGGAAAGAACATTGGCTTCGAGGTGGAGCTCGCGCAACTGCTCGCGCGGGAGTTGGGGCGACCGATCGAGTTCCACCAGTACGACTTCAAAAGTCTGGTGCCGGGTCTGGAGCGGGGGGACTTCGATTTGGCGATGAACGGCCTGGAGGTCACCCCTGACCGCAAGCGGCAGGTGCTGTTCACGCGGCCGTATTACATCTATCGCCAGCAACTGGTCGTGCGGGCGGACGAGACCCGCATTCGCGAACTGGACGACTGCCGCAAGATCGACGGCGTCCAGATCGGCACAATGGACGACACGGCGGCGGAACGGTTGCTCGACGAAATGGGAATCGCCAAGCGGATCTACGACAACCAGACCGAGCCGTACGAAGACCTGGTGCTGGGTCGCACCGACGCGGTGCTGCTCGATACGCCGATCGCGCTGTACATCGCCAAATCGAATCCCAAGCTGAAATTCGCGGGAAAGCCGGTAGCGGAGGGGTACTACGCGATCGGCCTGCGAAAAGAGGATACGGCGCTGCGCGACCATCTGGACAAAGCGTTGAACAGGCTGATCGCGTCGGGGGAACTCAAGCGGTTGTACCAGAGCTGGAATCTGTGGACCGAGGCGGACGAACGATTGGCGAGCGCCGGCAGCGAGGACATCTTGTCGGAATCGGCCCGTCGGTGGACGCCCGACGTGTACCTGCCGGAGTTGTTCTCGGCGGCTCGGGTGACGATCGAGATCAGCCTGAAAAGCATGACGCTGGCGATCGCGATCGGGCTGGTCGTGGCGCTTTGCCGGTTGTACGGCCCCGCGCCGCTGCGGTGGCTGGCGTTGGCGTACGTCGAGTTTTTCCGGGGGATTCCGGTGCTGTTGCTGTTGGTGTTCATCTACTTCGGGTTGCCGGCGGCGCTGCTGGAATGGGGGCATCCGGAGTACGCGCGACTGTCGCCGATCACAGCTTCGGTGATCGCGTTCGGGTTGAACTACGCGGCGTTCGAGGCGGAGATCTACCGTTCGGGGATCGGCTCGATCCCCGTCGGTCAATGGGAGGCTGCGGCGTCGCTGGGGATGTCGAAACCGCTGGCGTTTCGGCGGGTGATCCTGCCGCAGGCGATCCGCGTGATCCTGCCGCCGACAACAAACGACTTCGTCGCGCTGTTCAAGGACACCAGCATCGTCAGCGTGGTGAGCGTGATCGAGCTGACAAAGCAGTACCAGATCCTGTCGAAATCGAGCCTGAAGTACCTTGAGATCGGCGCGGCGACGGCGCTGGTGTACCTGCTGATGTCGATCCCGCTGGGGTATCTGTCGCGAGCGCTGGAGCGGAAATGGAGCAAGGAGTTGGCGGGGTGAGGCACGATTCCGCCCGGAGACTCTTTACCACCAAGGCACCAAGGCACCAAGGCACGAAGAAAGGCACACAAAGGATCTGGGTGTTTCGACACCAGCCCCTGGAGGGGCGGAGGGAGGCGGGTGGTGTCGGGGGGCGGAAATCTAACGATTTTCGGCGACGAGGCGGTGAGCTTTTCTGGAAACCCGAAGCATGACCGAGGGATCTGGCGTGAATTCCGGGGAATTCGTGACCTGCGGGGAGAGCGGGGTCCCTCGCTCACGCTTCGGGTTTCCATCGCGAATTCACTGGTTGGCCGAAGGAAACACCGTCTCTACGCGAAACCCTTCATTCGTTCGCGCGGCTCATTTCGTCGCCAGCAGAGCGCGGAAGCGCTCGTAGGCGGACTGCCAGGCGTCGCGCTCTTCGGGCTCGAAGGTGCGCAGGTCGCTGGAGGCGTGCACGACTTTCCGCATCTCGGCCAGCGACGAAACCGCGCCGGCCGTGCGAGCCTGCACCAGCACGTTGCCCATCGCCGTCGCTTCGACAGGCCCCGCCACGATCCGGCGACCGCAGGCGTTCGCGGCGAACTGGTTGAGCAGCGCGTTCTGCGAGCCGCCACCAACCACATGGATGACTTCGACCGTCTCGCCCGACAATTCTTCCAGCCACTCGAGGACCACTCGATACTTGAGGGCCAGGCTTTCCAACGCGCACCGCACCACCGCCCCGGTGCTTTCCGGGACCGGTTGCCCCTTGCGTCGGCACCAATCGCGGATGGCGGCGGGCATGTCCGGGGGGTTGAGGAACGCCGGATCGTCGGGATCGACGAGCGAACGGAGCGGCTCCGCCTCCGTCGCCAGAAGCGTCAGTTCGCCGTAGGTGAGGGCGCGTCCCTCCCGCTCCCACACGCGGCGGCATTCCTGCACCAGCCACAACCCCATGATGTTCTTGAGGAGGCGGTAGGTGCCGTCGACGCCCCCCTCGTTGGTCACGTTGAGCTGGAGAGCGCGGGGCGTCAGCACCGCTTCGGGAAGTTCCAACCCCATGAGCGACCACGTTCCCGAACTGATGTAGGCCCAGCGGGCGGTGCCGGTCAGTTCCGTGGGAACGGCGACAACCGCCGCCGCGGTGTCGTGCGTCGCGGGAGTGACGACATCGATCCGCGGCAAACGGCAGCGCTCGGAGAGTTCGGGCCGCAGCTTGCCGAGTTTGGTGCCCGGCGCGACGACTTCGGGGAAGATGCGGGTGGGAAGGTCGAACTTGCCGAGCATGTCGAACGCCCAGTCGCGGGTCGTCGCGGAGAGGCATTGGCTGGTCGACGCGTTGGTGAATTCGACCACCTGCGCCCCGGAGAGGAGCCAGTGGAAGAAGTCGGCCATCATCAGGAAACGGTCGGCGAATCCCAACATTTCGGGGAAATCGCGGCGCATGGCGATCAACTGGTACAGGGTGTTGATCGTCATAAACTGCAGGCCGGTGGTCCCGAAGATTTCGGAACGGGGGACGCGCAGGAACGCCTCGTCCATGACCCCCTTGGTCCGTTGGTCGCGGTAATGGTGGGGCTGGCCGAGGATTTCGCCCCGTTGGGCGAGCAGCACGTAGTCGACCCCCCAGGTGTCGACGCCGACCGAAACGGCCCGTTGGCCGTACGTTTGGGCGGCCTTGGTGAGGCCGATGACGATCTCGTTCCACAGCCCGAGGACGTTCCAGCGGAGGGAATTTCCCACCGGGACGGCGCCATTGGGAAAGCGGTGGATTTCCTCGAGGCGCAAGCGGGAGCCGTCGAACAGGCCGGCAATCACACGGCCACTTTCGGCTCCGAGGTCGATGGCGAGGTAGCACTGCTCGCTCATGGGCCGGTCCTTCCTGGCGTTGTCGAGAGGTGGTGAGAAGACGTGGTGTCGAGACGGCGGACGGCGTCGCGAGGTCGGGACGCCGCGGCCCATCGGGGACCCCCACGGGGACCCTATCGTGGTCCTCGCGGTGGGCACGACAGGGAAGCAGGTCACACGGCGAACTTCAAGCGCTCGGAAGGAACCTTGTCATTCCGTCGGCAGTGGTCGGTTCCGCAGCCGCATGCTTGTCCCGCAAAGCCGGGCCAAGCATGGCACACAACTCCATACTCATTCGCCGTCAGAGGATTCGGAGTGTGGCGCGACGATGGCGGCTCGAGGGTTGCGCGCTATCGGACGCACCGACCGGAGCGCGTCGGAAGTGCTGGACGGCGCGATGTCGCCGGCGGACCTGACGGCGACGATTCTTGAACGGTTGGGGCTGGAGCCGCAACGGTCGGCGCCCGCGGTGCGCGGGGGTTGGCATCGGCTGTCGTAGGGGCTGCGGGGGTAGGCGCACGACGTTCCGCACTCGGCCCCCCGAAACGCTCAATCCCCATCTACGCGCCGAATTTGTCGAAGCGGCCTGCGTGGGCCATTGCCAGAGACATCAGGTGTTTCGCGGCGAATTGGCCGAGGCCGCCTTGCAGGCATTGCGCCTCGCCAAAGCTGGTGCAAGCGTCGGTGCGGCAGGTGTCGGCGACGAGCAGCACGGGGACCGGGTGCCAACTGTGCGACTTCATCTTGCTGGGGGTACTGTGGTCGCCGGTGACCATCAGCACCGTCGGCGACAGCCCGGCGATGCGCGGCATGGCCGCGTCGAGCTGTTCGATCCGCTCGACCTTGGCCGGGAAGTTGCCGTCCTCGCCGGTCGAATCGGTGTACTTGTAGTGCAGGAAGAAGAAGTCGTAATCCTTCCACGCCTGTTCGAGGCGAGCACACTGGTCGTCGAGCGTCTGCCCGGCGTCCAGGACATCCATGTTCACCAGACGGGCGAGGCCCCGGTACATGGGGTAGACGGCAATCGCCGCCGCCTTGAGGCCGTAGACATCGTGGAACGTGGGAATCGCGGGACGTTTGTCGATTCCGCGCATCGTGAAGAAGTTGGCCGGGGCGTCGTCCTTCAAAACTTCGCGGGCCTTGGCGAGGAACGCCTTGGCGATTTCGGCGGTTTTCTGCGAGGCTGCGTCGCGCGCGACGGGGTCGAGCGGCGCGACGCCCGTTTTTTGCGGGTCGGTGTCTTCGACGTTGCCACCCAGTCCCTCGCCGCGGAACACGACGACCAGCCGGTATTCTTTCACCGGGCGGACGAATACCTCGACGCCGGGGATGGTGATCTTGTCGAGCTTTTCGCACAGCTTTTTGCCGATGTCGCTGGCGATGCGGCCGGCGCGGCGATCGGTGATGATCCCGTTGGCGTCGAGCGTGCAGAAATTGCCGCGAATGGCCACGTCGTTGGGGCCGAGGTCGAAGTCGATCCCCAGCGCTTCCAACACGCCACGACCGATCTGAAACTCGAGGGGGTCGTAGCCAAACAGGCCGAGGTGACCCGGTCCGCTGCCGGGGGTGATGCCGGGCAGAACGGGCGTGCTGAGGCCGAGCGTCCCTTTGGCGGCCAGCGCATCGAGGTTGGGTGTCTTTGCGGTTTCGAGTTCCGTCTTCCCGCCGGGAGCGAGAGGGAGGCCGCCGAGACCGTCGGCGACGACCAGCACAATCTTGGAACCGTTGTCAACGCGAAGCTTGCGAATCAGATCGTGCAGATGCATTTCCGGTGGCCTTCAAATGTCGATTTCAATGTCAAGCCGCGATTGTATCCATAGGGAACGATCCGGCCAAGCTGGCACGAAGACGTGCGGAAACAGAGGTGCGGGGTGTGCCCACCGGACTTGGCTGCGCGGGTTCATTTCGGCGGAAATCTCACGTTTTCCGCGACAGGGGGCGGAGTTCGTGACTCCCGGTTAGAATTTCGAAACACTCGAACATCCATTCTTCCCCATGTGTTCCCGCATGATCGACATCCGCGACGTCACGAAGACTTACACCCGGGGAGAGACACGCGTCGACGCGCTGCGCGGAGTCACGTGCCGTATCGAGGCGGGGAGCATGACGCTCATCGTCGGTCCGTCGGGGAGCGGCAAAAGCTCGCTGCTGTATCTGGTCGGGGCGCTCGACCAACCGAGTTCCGGGGAGATCACCGTCGCCGGGCTCAACCTGCAGCGCTTGTCGCGCGGCGAGCGGGACGACTATCGCCGCGACAAGGTGGGCTACATTTTCCAAAACTTCAATCTGCTGCCGAACCTGACCGCGCTCGAGAACGTACTCGTTCCCTACCTGCCGCGTGGGATCTCGTCGGCTCGGCGGAAAGAGGCGGGGGAATTGCTCGAACGTCTGGGGTTGGCGGCCCGGGCCGACCATCGCCCCAACCATTTATCGGGGGGGGAGCAACAGCGGGTGGCGATCGCGCGAGCGCTGTTCAAAAAGCCGCTGTTGGTCCTGGGGGACGAACCGACGGGCGAACTCGATTCGCAGACCGGCGCGGAGATCTATCGATTGCTGCGCGAACTGCAAACCACGCAAGGATCGACGATCATCGTCGTCACGCACGACCGGGGACATCTTCGCGCCGGGGACCACGTGCTCACCATCCGGGACGGCCGCTTGGCGGACCGACGGGTTCATGAAGACGCGGTCGCGGCGGCGGTGGTGTGACGTTCGTGAGGCGAGGATGGATGGTCTCCCACGCGAATCGCCCTTCGAATGAGACGCGCAGAGTGCTCGACGCGTTCGTTTCACGGTGTGAAACGCTACATTGGAGAGCCCGCGCAGCCCATTCAACCCCCCGCCTTGTGGACCATGTCCGCTTCCCCGCCCCGCTTCTATTACGGATGGGTCAATGTCTGCGTGGCGGCGCTCGCCATGTCGGCGACGTTGCCGGGGCGGACGTACGGATTGGGCCTGGTCAAAGAGCCGATCCGCGCGGAATTGGGGATCGGAGACGTCGAGTTCGGCCTCCTCAACTTTTGGGCGATCACGATCGGCGCCGCGGTCGTGTATCCGGCGGGGCGCATGATCGACCGCTGGGGAGCGAGAACGATGTTGGCCCTGATCACGGGCTTGCTCGGCGCGAGCGTGTTGGCGATGGCCCGCGCGAGGGACACTGGGGAATTGGCGATTGCGCTGACCTGCGTGCGCGGTTTCGGGCAAGGAGCGTTGTCGGTCGTGTCGATCGCGCTGGTCGGGAAGTGGTTTCGTCGCCGTGCGGGAACGGCAATGGCAGTGTTCGCCGCGCTGCTGGCGGTCGGATTCGTGCTGCCGATTTTCGTGGTGGGTGGATGGGTCGAATTGGCGGACTGGCGCGTCGCATGGGAACGGGTCGGTTGGATATTGCTGGGGGTGATGCTCCCCTTGGGTTGGCTGTTCGCACGGAGTTCGCCCGAGAGCCTGGGAGTGGTTCCCGACGAACCGGTCACGCAGGCCGATACCGCGACGGCGCTTTCCGTCGGACAGGCGCTGAAGACGCCGACTTTCTGGGCCTATTCGTTTGCGGCGGCGCTGTTCAATCTGACGTTTTCCGCCATCACCATCGACAACGAGTTGCTGCTGCGCGAGCACGGTTTGGCCGCTACGGGAGTCAACGAGCGGGTGCTGGGAGCGGTCATGTTCGCCGGATTGGCGGCCAACGGCTTGGCCGGTTGGCTGGCGAAGCGGGTTTCGCTGGACCGCTTGCTGGCGGGCGGGGTGGCGCTGATGGGTGTGTCGCTCGCGTGGTTTCCGTTCACCACGACGACTGACGGTGCGACGCTTTACGGCTTGTTGCTGGGGGGCGCGGGAGGGATTGTCACCGTCGTCTACTTCGCCGTGTACGGGCGGGAGTATGGACGAACGCATCTGGGGGGCATCCAAGGGGTCGTGCAGGTGCTGACGGTACTGGCGTCGGCGATCGGCCCCGTGTTGCTGTCGACGGTGCGGACACGTCAAAACGGCTCGACCACACTGTTTTTCGCCGGGGGAGCGGTCCTCGCCCTGCTGGCGGCGGGGGTGATTGTGTGGGTCGGCCCGAGTGATCAACGGTCGGGGGACGGTCGGACCGAGGTCGGTTGACGGGAGAGACCGGCCGAAACGGTTACGGGGTGCGGATCGGGAGCAGATTGGAAATGCAGCGGATCACGGTGAGTTCGGGGAGCGAACCTCGCGAGAGTTTGGTGTACGTGCCGCCGGACGCGGAAGGGGCGGGGCGCGCGGCTCCGCTGGTTTTGGCGTTCCACGGAGGAGGGATCAACGCGGAACGGATGGCGGAGTTCTGCGGTTTGGCCGAGAAGGCCGACCGGGAGGGCTTCGTCGTCGCCTTTCCTGAGGGGACCGGTCGCGTGCCGCACGCGCGGACATGGAATGCCGGTCAATGTTGCGGTCACGCGTTCAAGTACGGAGTGGACGACGCGTCGTTCGTGGCGCGGCTGCTGGACGAACTGTTGCGCACGCATCGGATCGACGAGCGGCGGGTGTACGCGTGCGGGGTGTCCAACGGGGGGATGTTGTCGTACACGTTGGCCCTGAAATTGTCCGACCGCATCGCGGCGATCGGTTCGATCGCGGGGCAGATGTGCGTGGATGTGGATCGGCCCCCTTCCCACCCGGTGGGGGTGCTGCACTTCCACGGAACGGCGGACGAGTTCACGCCGGTGGCGGGAGGACGCGGTCCGCGCAGTCCCTCGCAGACCCGGTTCGAACCGGTGACCGCCGGTTTGGCGCGGTGGGTCGAGTGGAACGGCTGCGCGCACGAACCGGAAGTCCGGTCGTGGACCGACCCCTCGGGCCTGGAGGTGACCCATCGACAGCATGGCGAGGGTCGCGAGGGGGCGTGCGTCGAGTACTACGAGATCGCGGGGGGCGGGCACACCTGGCCGGGACGACAACCGACGCTCGATTTCCTGGGCGCGTCGACGACGGAGTTGGACGCGAACGACCGGTTGTGGGAGTTCTTCTCGCGTCACGAACGGGCGTGAGGAGGAGAGGCCGGGTAAGACAAATCCTTTGTGCCTCTGCGTGAGAACAGAAAAACAGGTGTTTTGCGATTTCTCGGCGACTTCCCGAGAGAAACAGCGCAACTTCAGTGAGCGTGAGCAAGGGTCCCCGCTCTCCACGCAGGTCACTATTTCCCCGGAATCCGCACGGGGTCCCTCGCTCACGCTTCGGGTTTCCATAACGAATTCCTGGGTCGCTCGAAACAATCACCGTCTCCGAGGCGAACTTCGACACCCTGTTTTGCCAAGCGGGGGCGGGTCTGTTCCAATCCACGAACTCCGATCTTTGGAGAATCGATGTTTCGCCGGCGCCCGCACGGCCACTTTCCAGCGCCTCTCCCCGTTTCCGGCCAGGGTGATTCATGACGGCGGATTCGACCGACAATCGCGAAGCCCGCCCAAGCGCTTCACGCCCCAGTGGCGTACGGCACCACGTGGTGCTGGTGTGCGTGGTGATGTCGGCATTGCTGTATCTCGACCGCGTCTGCGTCTCGATCGCCGAAGGGTATATTCGGGACGACCTGGGCCTGGGCGACCGCGAGATGGCGTGGTTCCTGGGGGTGTTTTTCTGGACCTACGCGCTTGGACAGGTCCCCTCCGGTTGGCTCAGCGAACGGTTTGGGCCGCGGGCGATGCTGGCCGCGTACATATTGGGTTGGTCGGCCTGCACGCTCGCGCTGGGCTGGGTCGGCGGGTTCGTGTCGCTGATCGTGATGCGCGCCGGATTGGGGATCGCTCAAGCGGGAGCGTACCCGTCGTCCGGATTGATTCTTCGACGTTGGATTCCGTTCGGGGATCGGGGTCGGGCGTCGAGCCTGGTGGCCTTTGGCGGACGGGTGGGGGGGGCCGTCGCTCCGCTGCTGACGATGTGGATGATTCTGTGGTTCACGCCGTTGTCGACCCCCACGGACTTTGGTGCTGGGGACATCCTCGACCCCGCCGGGATCGCCGCGCGGATCGTCGTGGAACCCGATCCGTCCAAGCGTGCGGAAGTCCGCCGCCAAGCGATCGTGGAACGGATCGCGGACGGGTTCCCGCCGGTCCTGTTGGAACGGTGCCGCGAGGAGGCCAAGTCGATTTCGGCGGACGATCTGACCGCGCGATTGAATGACTTGCTCGCCAGAAAAGACTTCTTCGACCCGGCCTGGATGGAAACGGTCGAGTTCGAGCGCGAGGTGCGGGGATTGGCGGAGGCGGGGAACGCACTCGATGAAGCGAGCCGTCGGCGATTGAATCGGTTGGCGATCGAAGCGGCGTTTCCACGCAAGGTGCGGAAGCTGTACGGCGCGGGCTGGCGACCGACGATGTTCGTGTATGGAGCGGTCGGACTGGGTGTGGCGGCGCTGTTCTGGATCGTCGTGCGCGACACGCCACAAGCGCACCCGGCTGTCAACACTGCGGAGCTGAACGTGATCGCTCCCGCAGAGGGGGGAGCGACGCCCGTCGAATCGGCGGCGGCCGTTTCGGCGGGAGCACCACCGGCCTTTCCGTGGCGGACGATCCTGTCGAGTTCGAGCCTGTGGGCGATGTCGATGGCGCAGTTCGGCACGAACGTCGGGTGGGCACTGTTGGTGACCAACCTGCCGCGGTACCTCGACGAGCGGTTTCAAGTCCCGTTGGCGGACCGCGCGACGATGCAGTTCGTGCCACTGTTGGTGGGAATCGCCGGGATGCTGGCCGGGGGGGTGCTGACGGACCGGTTGGTGCCAATTCTGGGGCTGCGCTGGGGACGGGCGAGTTTGATCGCCCTCGCGCGGTTCATGAGCGTTTTGGCGTACCTGAGTTGCCCGTGGCTGGACAGCGCGTGGGGGGTGGTGATCGCGCTGTCCGTGGTGGCGTTCTCGGTCGACCTGGGGGTGGGGGCGACGTGGGCCTACGCCCAGGACGTGGGGGGGCGGTTCGCGGCGTCGGTACTGGGGTGGGGCAACATGTGGGGGAACCTGGGGGCGGCGCTGGCACCGGTGTTGTTCAACAGGGTGCTGGAACTTTCGGGAGGGAATTGGGACCACGTGTTCCATATGTGTGCGGCAGCATTCGCGATCTCGGGCTTCGCGGCGCTGGGGATCGACGCCACGAAGCCGATCGACAAGGGGGAGTGAGGGAGGCGGATCGAAGCCGCGAGCGGTTTCGAGAACTCCGGATGCAACGCGGAGCGGCGGCGGATAGGCTATTCCCACGCGGGCCAAATCTTCTTCATCGCGTATCGCCATTCTCTTTTCGCGCGAGGTCCCCGACATGGTTGCAGGCAATCGTTCACCCGACATTCCCCGACTCGTCGGCCCCCCCACGCTGACATGGCTGTTCGCGGCGATGTTGGCGATGGCCGGATGCGGTCAGAAGGTTCCCACCTTTGGCGAGTTGACCGGTCAGACAAAACCGGATGCCGCTCCCGCCGCGCCGACGGCCCCTCCCCCGGCGATGGCCGCCCCTCCCCAAGCGCACGCCGCCCCCGCCGGTCCGATCCCCGAAGAGGTGATCGCGGCGTTCAATCAATTGCAGCCGAGCGATATCGAAGACGGCGCGGTCCAGCAACTGCTCAACCTGCCGTCCGGGTTGCAGGCGATCTCCGATCTGGAACTCGGCGGGTCGAAGGTGACGAGCGCGGGGTTGGCGGGAATCGAGAAGTTGCCGAATCTGAAAAAGCTCGACGTCGCGGGGACCGTCGTGGACGACGCGGGACTGGCCCACATCGGCAAGTCGGCGACGCTTGAGGAACTGCACCTCAGCCGCACGAAGGTCACCGCCCACGGGCTGTCGCAACTGCCCAACATCAAGACGCTTGGCAAGCTGGTGCTGGAGGATTCGCAGGTTGACCTCGCCGGTTGGGTGGCGATCGGCAACATCCAGTCGCTGCGCACGCTGCACGTGAGCCGATCGGGCCTGACGGACGAGGCGTGCCAATATGTTGGCAATCTCGTGGACCTGGAGGACCTCGCGATCAATCAGGTGGGGGTTTCGGACGCGGGGATCATGCAACTGAAGCGATTGACGAAACTGAAGCACCTGCTGATGGCCCACACGGTCGCGCAAGGGGAAGGCCTGTTGGCGATGGCGAAGGCGGGAGCGTTCAAGAACCTCGAATCGCTGGTGCTGTACGCCGCACCGCTCACCGATCCGGCCGGCAAGGCGATCATGCAGATGAAGAACCTGCGCCGGTTGAATCTGGGGACGACGAACCTCAAGGACCGGGACATGGCGATCATGCGAGGCATGACGCAACTGCGGAACCTGGAACTGGGCAACATCCAGACGATCGACGGCTCGGGCTTCGCAATGTTGCAGGGTTGCAAGTACCTCGAACGGATCGACTTCGCGAATTGCCGCGGCGTCGGGGACAAGTCGCTGTTGTTGCTGAAGAACCTTAAGACGCTGCAGGAGGTGGTGGCGGGGGGCTCGTCGGTGACCGAACAGGGAGCGCAAGCCTTGAAGAAGTTCATTCCCGATTGCAAGGTCGGCGCGGGGCAGTGACGGGGAAGCTGTCGTGCGGCGCGGGAAGATTGGCTTCCCGCGCCGGCGGCTTCAAATGTTCGAAATGACCGTCGAGTGAAGGAGACGAGCTGGGTGCGCGGCGATTGGTGGTCGTTGAGAGAGGAAGGTGGTGCGTCTTGTCGCTGCGCGACCCGGCCACGAGGTGGTCGGGCCACCCACGATTCAAAGCCCCGGTGAACGAGCGCAGTTGCGTGTCCCGAGCTCGTCGCCTTCAAGTCACCGGGAGCAGTGCGTGTCCGATTCGAGTTCTTCGACCCGTCGTCTGTTGGCCATTGAAACCTCGTGCGACGAAACCGCAGCCGCGGTCGTTGGCGAAGATCTGGCCGTGCTGTCGAACGTCGTGTCGTCTCAGATTGAATTGCATTCGCGGTACGGCGGCGTGGTGCCCGAAGTCGCATCCCGAGCACACCTGACACAATTGCTGCCCGTGGTGGACAAGGCGCTCTCGGACGCCCGCACGTCGCTCTCGGAGCTGTCGGCCATCGCCGTGGCAACGCATCCGGGTCTGGTGGGTTCGCTGCTGGTGGGCCTGACCGCCGCCAAGTCGTTGGCGCTGGCGCTCGAATTGCCTTTGGTGCCGGTGAATCACATCGAGGCGCACCTGTTCGCTTGCCGCATGCACGCGGCGCGGCCCGTGTTTCCCGCGATCGGGCTGGTGGTCAGCGGCGGGCACACCAATTTGTACGACTGCCCGGACAGCACCGGTTACGAACTGCTCGGCTCGACGATCGACGACGCGGCGGGAGAGGCGTTCGACAAGACCTCGGCGCTGTTGGGGCTGGGGTATCCCGGCGGTCCGGCCATCGAGCGGGCGGCACGCGGGGGGAACCCGCGCGCGTACAAGTTCCCGCGCTCGTTCCTGAAAGAGTCGCGGCTGGAGTTCAGCTTCAGTGGCCTGAAAACCGCGGTGTTGTACGAGGTGGCGGGCAAGCCGCCGCGCCCCGATTACGATGCCCGGCAGCTTCCGGCGGGACGCGTCGCGGACCTGGCGGCGAGTTTTCAGGCTGCGGTGGTGGATGTGCTGGTGGCCAAGTGTTCGCAGGCGCTCAAGGCCCGGGGACGCCGCACATTGCTGGTGGGAGGGGGTGTCGCGGCGAACGGAGCGCTGCGGGTGGCGCTCGACAAACTCGCCAGCGCAGAGGGGATCGATGTCGTCGTGCCACCGCTCGGACTGTGTACCGACAACGCCGCGATGTGCGCGGTCGCGTGGGAGCAATTGCGACGGGGGGATGTCGCGGATTTGGATCTCGACGTGACGGCGGGGCTGGTGCGAAAACGGAGCCGGTGAAGTGGCGAGCGCGAGGCCGGGGTCGAGTCTTCGAGCCCCCGGGATGCGCGGTCCCTATTCGGGGGGGCGTCCCAAAGCCGCCGACCGACGCCAAACGAGGCCACACGCGGCTTGCTGTTGCTTGACGATCGTTTTCGCGGACAATGATGTGACAGTTCTCCGAGCAGCCTGCGAGCCACTGGCAGCGCGTGTCGATTCCGGGGGCGGCGCAGAGCCGCCGACCCCGGCCACACATCGTCATAACGTTCGCCCTTGCTAACGCAGCGGGTTACTTGAGACTCACATCGATCGCGCGGCACCGGACACGCCCGCACCGTAACCTTGTCGCCGCGCACCGGACCCATCACGCATGAGAATCGCGTTCCTTGTCGTTGTCTGTGGTGTGTCGTCTCTCGTGGCATCCAGTGCGGACGCGGCCGATCCGGTCGACTTCGTCCAGGCGGTGCGGCCGATTTTCGCCAAGCACTGCTGGAGTTGTCACGGCGATAAGAAGCAGAAAAGCGGGCTGCGGTTGGACGTGCGGGCCGAGGTCCTCAAGGGGGGCGAACTGCACGGACCGGCGGTGCTCCCGAAGAAATCGGACGACAGCCCGCTGATTCGGTACGTGAAAGGGGCCGATGGCGACCGCATGCCCCCTGACGGGCCGGGGCTGTCTGAAACGGAGATCGCCACGCTCTCGCGGTGGGTCGAAGAAGGGGCGAACTGGCCGGACGGAGCGGATGTGGCGGTGGTCGACCGCAAGGACCATTGGTCGTTCAAGCCGGTGCGAAAGGTCGAGCCGCCCGCGACGAAAAACGGAGCGTGGCCGCGCGGACCGATCGACCGCTTCGTGCTGGCGCGACTCGAGCAGGAAGGCCTCTCTCCCGCCCCCCCGGCGGACGCGGTCGCGTGGCTGCGGCGGGTGACGCTCGACTTGACCGGATTGCCGCCGACGCTGGAAGAGGTCGCCGAGTTCTTGCGCGACTCCGGTCCCGACGGCCGCTCACGAGTCGTCGACCGGTTGCTCGCGTCGCCACGCCACGGCGAACGGCAAGCGCAGCACTGGTTGGATGTCGTCCGCTACGCCGACACGCACGGGTTCGAGGTCAACACCGAGCGGCCCCATGCGTGGCCGTACCGCGATTGGGTGATCGAGGCGCTCAACGCCGATCTGCCGTACGACCGCTTCGTGCGGGACCAGATCGTGGGGGGCGAACCGACCGACGATGCGCCGAATCGCGACGCCGCGACAGGATTCCTGATCACCGCATCGGTGCTGTTGCCCGGTCAGATCGGCGCGGACGAACCGTCGAAGCGATTGGCGCGGCAGGACGCGCTCGACGAAATCGTGATGAACGTCGGGCAGACGTTTCTCGGACTGAGCATCGGGTGCGCGCGCTGTCACGACCACAAATTCGACCCGATCACGCAGCGCGAGTATTACGCGATGCAAGCGTTTGTCGCGGGGGTCGAGTACGCGGACCGCGAACGCCAATCCGCCTCGGCCAAGGCCAACCGCGCGGAATCGGTTCGTCTCCGCGCGGAAGTCGACCGGGTTGACACGCGGTTGGCGAACCTGGTTCCGAAGGCGAAGTCCGGCGGCATTCGCCCGGCGGTCAACGCCCGCCGCAACGTCGATCGCTTCGATCCGATCCGCACGCGCTCCATCCGCTTCACGATCCTCGCGACCAACAACCTCGAACCGTGCATCGACGAGCTCGAGGCGTTCGGCACAGGGGACCACAATCCGGCCCTCGCCTCCGCCGGAGCGCGGGTGACCTCGTCCGGCGACAACGTCACGCCCGATCGCCACGAACTGCGGTTGGTGAACGACGGCCGCTACGGGAATTCGTCGAGTTGGATGTCCAACGAAATGGGCAAGGGTTGGTTGCGCGTCGACTTCCAGGAGGAGGAAGAGATCGATCGCGTGGTGTGGGGACGCGACCGCAAGGGAGAATTCGGGGACCGTTTGGCGACCGAGTACCGCATCGAAGCGGCCGAGCCGGACGGGAGTTGGCGGTTGTTGGCGGACTCGACCGACCGCGCGCGTCCCGGAGAGGCGAACAAGGCCACCAGCGGACCGAGCGGGCTGTCCCCCGAAGACGAGCGCGAAGCGGCGCGGCTCAAAGAGGAGAAGGCCGCACTTGAACGGCGTATCGCGGAAACACTCGTCGGCCAAACGGTCTTCGCGGGACGGTTTCGAACCCCGGACAAAATCCATCTGCTGACACGGGGCGACCCCGAGCAGCCGAAGGAGCCGGTGACTCCGGCCGTCCCGGCGGTGCTGGGAGATCTCGCGCTCCGGGAGGATTCCCCCGAGCAAGAACGGCGGGCCGCGCTGGCCGACTGGATCGTCCGGGCGGATCACCCGCTGACCGCACGGGTGGCCGTCAATCGGGTGTGGCAGACGCATTTCGGGACGGGATTGGTCGACACCCCGAGCGACTTCGGTCGCACCGGCACGCTCCCCTCTCACCCTGAACTGCTCGACTGGTTGGCCGGTGAATTCGTCGCGGGGGGATGGTCGCTCAAGAAACTGCACCGCGAGATCGTCCTGTCGGCCACGTACGGTCAGTCAACGCGTGTGGACCCTGCGGCCGCCGCGAAGGACGCGGATGTCCGTTTGATGTGGCGATACCCGACACGTCGACTGGACGCCGAGGCGATCCGCGACGCAATGCTCGCCGCCAGCGGCGAGTTGAGCCTGGAGACGGGAGGCCCCGGCTTCGACCTGTTTGACAAGCGAGGGGGGTTGACCGGTTTCAACCCCGTCGAATCATTCCACGCCCAGGACTTGCGACGGATGATTTACGCGCACAAGGTGCGGCGGGAGCGGGATGCGGTGTTCGGCGCGTTCGACTGTCCCGACGGCGGCCAGAGCGCCGCCACGCGCCGAGAGTCGACCACGCCGCTGCAAGCGTTGGGCTTGTTCAACAGTCGCTTCACACAAGAGCGAGCGCGGGCGCTGGCCGAACGGTCGCGCCGCGTCGCGGGGGAGGACGACGAGGCCAGGCTCGACGCGATGTACGGATGGACTGTGGGGCGCAAGGCGGACTCGGACGAGCGGGACGACGCATTGGCGGTTGCCCGCGAACACGGTTGGGAAACCGTCGCGCGGGTGTTGTTCAATGGGAACGAATTCCTGTTCATCCCGTAAGGTGCACGAGGAACAGACCTTGGCGAACGGGCAGAAATGCGTTCTTTTTGGCCCTATCCCGGTTAGAATCGGGGCGTGCGCGGCGAAGGGCGACAGACCAGGAGCGAATCGGGGCGGTGCGACGGGATGTTCCGTCGAGAGCCCGTTCCTCTCGGAGAATCGTGGAATCCATATACGGGGCGAACCGATGCGAAGTGCGATGTGGACTGGGGCGGTGCGAGTGGTTTCGGGAGCGATCGTCGGGGGGTCGCGTGCGTCGCGGCGGCGGCGGTCGACCGCACGCTGTTGCGAGTTGGAAACCCTCGAATCGCGTCGGGTGCTGGCGTTCGATCCCACGGGGCAAGAGCAGGAAACGCTCGAATTGATGAACGCCCTGCGGATCGACCCGCAGGGGCATTTGAACACGCTGTTCAAGACCACGAATCCGCTGGCGTCGTTCGATTCCGAGTCGCAACAGTCGATGGATTTTTTCGGAGTCAATTCCGCGAATTTCCTTCCCTCATGGCAGACACTGACCCCCGTTGCACCACTCAGTTGGAACGAATCGCTCTACAACTCGACCCGCACTCACAATCTGCTGGTGGTGCAAAACGACGACCAACAGCACGACTTCCCCGGCGAACCGTCGCTGGGCGACCGCATCGCCGCGGCTGGCTACTCCAACTTCAGGGCTGTCGGCGAGAACCTGTTTTCGTTCTCGAAGAGCGTGTATTTCGGTCATAGCGGGTTGTCGATCGACTGGGGGGTTCCCGACCTCGGCCACCGCGTCAACATGATGAATCCTAACTTCACGGAGATCGGGGTTTCAGTCATCCCGCAGACGCAAGCGGGGAAGAAGGTGGGGCCGTTGGCGGTGGCCCACAATTTCGGCAACACGTTCACCGCGAAGACGTACATCACCGGGGCCGCGTACAACGACACGAACGTGGACGGCCGCTACACCGCCGGCGAGGGGTTGGGGGGCGTCACGGTGACGGTGACCCCGGCCACCGGTGCCGCGTTGACGGCCACCACAATGACGGCGGGGGGCTACCGGATCGAAGTCCCCGACGGTCGCTACACCGTGACTTTCAGCGGCGGGGGCTTGGCGGCGCCGATCAGTTACTTCAACATCGTTGTGTCCGGGGCGAACAAGAAGGTCGATTCCACCGGACCGGTGGGCGGGGTGCCGGCGGCGGACCCGTCGAACAAACCGTACTTCATCGCGGCGGTGGGGGATCGCCTGCCGACCGAATTGAAGAACGGGCAATTGGTGTCGACGCTGTTGGGCACGGTACCGGGAGTATCGACGGGCCTCGCGCTGTCGGCGGTGGACACTTCGCTGGGGCGGTGGGAGTACACGCTCGCCGCGAATCCCCAGGCGGGTGATTGGATCGCCGTCGACGCGGCGGGCGCGCTGTCCGAAGCGAACGCGCTCTTGCTGCCGGGGACGGCACGGCTGCGGTTCCTGACGGGACTCAAGCCCCACCACACCGGTTCGACGGCGTCGGGCTTCCTGCCACTCGAATCGAAGCTCGACAACGGACTGACGTATCGGTCGTGGGATCCTGCAGTTGCTGGCGTCGCGGGGGGACGGGGAGATTCGACGACCGGCGGCGCGTTCGGCGCGCAGGCCGTCACGGCGCAGGTGTACTTTGAAGCGCGGTTGTTCCGGACCTTCAACCAGAACGCGCAGTTGAACGTGTACACCCTGCAAGCGGAGTTCGAGGTGTTGGCGTCGACGCCCGGTTATCAAGACCGCTCGACGGACGGGTTCACCGGGTTCACGGTGTTCCTCAGCGCACTGCCAGCCCGCGTGGCGACCGCGCCGCTGTACCGCTCGTACTTTTCGGAGCAATTCAACGACGACGGCACGGTGACCGACATGGGTTACCGATACCTGACGACCAGCGTCGGCGAGGCCACGTCGCTGGAAGGCTTGGGCCGTTTCGACAAACGGGGCGCGCGGAACGCCGCTTACTTCCGCGAACTTGGGGTGAACAACGGCACGGCGGCCATCGGCTACATCCATTCGACCGCCCAACCGGGCTTCGCGGCGATGTCGCAGATTTACCGGACCGATCAGTTCGACAAACCGCGCCGCAACGGAGCCACCCCCGCGGGAACGTCAAAACAAGAACAGGGGGACCACGTCTACACGACGGAGTCCACGTTCGAGATGGGCAAGACCGGGACGTGGCGACAGGAAGCGGCGCGGGGCTTTGTGCGCGAGTTGTCGACCCCCGCCGGCCGCGCGGGTAATCCGGCTCCGGCTCCGTCGCCGACCAATGCGATTGAGACAATCGCGTTTGAAACCGTGGCGTTTGAAGCGGTGGCGGTCGGATCGGTGACCCGGACGGTCGACACGTACACGGCCACGACCGCCTCCGGCGCGTGGTCGGAGCTATTGGGCCTGATTGTCGCCGCGGACCCGGCGACCGCC
The DNA here is from genome assembly GCA_044359065.1 of Planctomycetales bacterium. GTDB lineage: Bacteria > Planctomycetota > Planctomycetia > Planctomycetales > Planctomycetaceae > JAIXZD01. Next base: position 30,094 of record JBIKMW010000046.1, read on the forward strand.
CTGCTGTTCAACGGGAGTTCGGGCGACGGCGGATCAAGCGACAGCGTGACGTCCTCGAGTGTGTCCCGCTTGCAGAGTGACGGGTCCATGGAGGAACCGGTGGAGTTCGCCGCGCTCGACGCGCTGTGGGCGGAATGGGCCTTCGACGAGGGGATGGAACCGGTCTGACGGGGCCCTCGGCATGAGCCGGTTTCTTGCGTGAACTCCAAGCCGGGGAATCGTACACTCGAATCTTCTCCCTCCAAGTTTCAGGAGTGCTTCCCATGTTTGTGACGCGTCGCGATTTCGTCGAACGGGCCGTTTCGGCGGCGGTGGGTGTGCTGGCTTCCGGTCACGGCGTCACGATTTGTCGCGGGGAAGAACCCGCCGCGAAGCCCACCGGTCCCAACGAGCGGATTCGCGTCGCGGTCATCGGGGTGAACGGCCAAGGGGGTGCCCACCTGGGAGAGTGGCTGCGCAACCCGGATGTCGAGGTCGTGGCGATTTGCGACGCCGATCCCGCCGCGTACAAGAAGCACGAGGGGAAGTTCAAGGACCTGAAGAAGGCCCCTCGGTACGAACAGGATGTCCGCAAGCTGCTCGAAGACAAGTCGATCGACGCGGTCTCCATCGCCACTCCCAACCACTGGCACGCGCTGATGGCCGTGTGGGCGATGCAAGCGGGCAAGGACGTGTACGTCGAAAAACCGTGTAGCCACAACGTCCGCGAAGGTCGCGTGATGACCGAATGGGCTCGCAAGCTGGGCCGCATGTGTCAGATGGGCGTGCAAAGCCGCAGCATGACGAGCATGCGGCAAATCCTGGAGTTCGTGCACAGCGGCAAGATCGGCAAGGTGAGCGTGGCGCGGGCGATCTGCTTCCGCCAGCGCGACAGCATCGGCATGGTCGACACCGAAGCACCGATTCCCGAAGGGCTCGATTTCGACCTGTGGTGCGGGCCGGCCCCCAAGATCGTCCCGAAGCGGAAGCGGTTGCATTACGACTGGCACTGGGTGTTCGCGACCGGCAACGGGGACCTGGGCAACCAAAACCCGCACGAACTCGACAAGGCGCGATGGGGGCTTCGCAAACAGGAACTGCCGAAGTCGGTCGTCAGCCTTGGCGGCCGCCTGGGTTATGTCGACAACGGCGACGTGGCCAACAGTCAGGTCACAGTCTATCAGTGGGACGACGCGCTGCTGATTTCTGACGTGCGCGGCCTGCCGCTGAAATCGCCGACCGATTTCGGGCTGAAGTTCGGCCCGCTGAAGGGGGCCGCCAATATCTGGCACGGCACCGATGGCTATGTCGTCGCACCCGGTTACGACCGCGGCGTGGCGTTCGACAATGACGGCAACAAGATCGAAGCGTGGTCTGGTGGAGAGTACCAGCAGCACTTCGCGAATTTCATCAAGGCGGTGAAGAGCCGCAAACACACTGACCTGCACCTCGACATCGAAGACGGGCATCTTTCCAGCGCGCTCGCCCATCTGGGGAACGTCTCGTACCGCTTGGGGAGTCCGGTGGCTCCGGGAACCCGCCCCACCCAAGCCGCCGACAGCGGCACGGTCGAGGAAACGTTGGCCAGCTTCGAGGCCCATTTGGCCGAGAACAACGTCGACTTCAATCAGACGAAACTCTACCTGGGCAAGCCGCTGACAATCGACCCGGCGACGGAACTGTCGACCGACGACGAGGCGAACAAGCTGTTCAGCCGCGAATACCGCCAGGGTTTCGAGTTGCCGACGGTGTCGTGATCGGACAAAGCGCGACGGACCGGCGGGGGATCGATTTTCTCCCGCCGGTCGATGCGTGCGGTGGAGTGAACGCAAAGGTCGGTCGCACCGGCGAATCTCTGGGGATTGTCCGACAGCCTCGTCGCGGGATTGTGGCATTCGCTACACTGCTGGGACGAAGGGTGGCGGTCCCCCCTGCCCTGCGGGTCGAAGTTCGTTGTTGATTCAAGAATCGAGCGGGGTCCGCGAAGCACGTTCACGGATGGCAACCGCCTCGCAAAGCGCCCGCCCCTGGCGAGCGTCTGTTGTTCCGCATAGAGCCGAGATTTCAGTTCCAGCCGTCGAGGTTGATCGATGCCCGCTCTCTCGTTTGTCGCCGGCCCGCTGTTGGCCGACATCCCCGCCGGGGTGTATGTGATCGCCGGCGCGATCGCCGCGCTGATTTTCATCGTCCTGTTCGCGATCTTCGCCCGGTACTTCGGGTTGTGGATCCAATGCTGGGCGACCGGTGCGGGAATCGGCATCGTCGACCTGATCATGATGAATTTCCGGAAGGTGAATTCCGCGATCATCGTGCGCAGCAAGATCATGTCGGTGCAGGCGGGCCTGACCGACATCTACCCCATCACCAACAAGGCGCTCGAAGCGCATTACCTCGCCCAGGGGAACGTCCCCCGTGTCATCCAGGCGCTGATCGCCGCTCACAAGGCGAAGATCAAGCTGAACTGGCAAACCGCCGCCGCGATCGACCTCGCGGGCCGGAACATCCTCGAGGCCGTGCAGACCAGCGTGTATCCCAAGGTGATCGATTGCCCCGACTTGCGGACGAATCCGAGCGGAACTCTCGACGCGGTGTGCAGCGACGGAATCCAACTGCGTGCCCGGGCGCGTGTTACGGTGCGCACCAACCTGTCGCAACTCATCGGCGGGGCGACCGAAGAGACCGTGATCGCCCGCGTCGGCCAAGGGATCGTGCAGGCGATCGGCAAATGCCCCAGCTACAAGATCGTGCTGGAAAGCCCGGAGCTGATTTCGCGGGAAGTGCTCGAACTGGGCCTGGAAAAGCAAACGGCGTTTGAAATCGTCTCGATCGACATCGCCGACATCGATGTGGCCGACAACGTCGGGGCGCGTTTGATGGCCGACCAGGCCGAGGCGGACATGCGCGTCGCCCAGGCCAAGGCCGAACAGCGCCGTGCGGCGGCGCTGGCCAAGGAACAGGAAATGGTGGCCGGTGTGCAAGAGAACCGGGCGCGGGTAGTGCTCGCCGAGGCCGCCGTGCCGCGCGCGGTCTCCGAGGCGTTCCGCGCCGGGAAACTCGGACTGCTCGACTACTACGAGTTGCAAAACGTTCAAGCGGACACCCGCATGCGGTCGACGATCGCGGGTGGGGACTCGAACGTCGGTTATTCGCGCGGTTGACGGGTGGTCGTCGCGCGATTCGCCGACGTTCGGGAATGGAAAGGGACGAACATGCCACCGCACCTCGAGGCCGCAGTCCCGCTCGGCGGTCCGCTCCTTTCCGCCGGCGAAGGGGTGATCGGACTGATCGTGGTCGCCCTGACCATCGCCAGCTGGATCGTCAACGTCGTGTCGCAGTATTCCCAAGCGAAGCCGCAACCGGTCGTCCGCCCGCGCGGCAACCGGTCGCAGGATTCCGGACGTGACCGCGATTCGTCGACATTTGGCGAGCAGGATCGTCCCGCCCGCCAGAATTCGCAGAAGAAACGCTCCCAACCGGAAGCCCGTCCCGGACAGAAGCCGCAGCAGAAACAGCCCAAACAGCCTCAGCAGCGTCGCCCGTCCGCTCCCCCGCCGCCGCCGGTCCCTTCGGACCAGGAACAGCCGCGCCGGCCGCTGGGCGGCACGATTTCGGGTCGGCATTTGGAAACGCAGTCGCTCGGACAAGGGGTGCGGGAAAGCGTCCGCGACCACATGACCGACCACGCGCTGTCGAAGACGGTCGCGCAGGACATGAAGTCGACGGTCGGGGCCGCCGTGCAGGACCATTTGGGGGCGTTTTCCACCGGCAGCCCCGCAGCGACGGTAGGAGCCGCGGCGGTCGGCCAGGCGCAGCCCATTTCCGTCGTGGCGATGTTTCTCAACCCGGAAACCATGCGACAAACGATGATCGCCAACATCGTGCTCTCGAAGCCACCGTGCCTGGAGAAGTGGCGACGTAAGAACGCCTGACCGCGTTCGCCGACGTGAATGTCCGGTGGGTCGTCCCCATTCTTCGGAGGGTGAGCTCTCGGACGACGGAGTGTGGCAGGACGCTGCGGCGGAGTCACGCGATCCTTAAGTCGTTGCCACACAAAGACTTCCGCTGCTGGCAGAAGCGGCGGGATAGGCTTCCAACCTGTCGTGGTTTCAGACTTTCCGAATCAGAACGACAGGCTGGAAGCCTATCCCACGAAAGACTCGGGGCCGTTACGCGCCACGCACCTGCTGCACGTGTTTCGGCTTCTCCCAACGGAACAACGTCACGGCCCGAGTTCTCGCGCTGCGAACCCTTGCGACAGGCCGATTGTCCGATACAATGCTCGATCCGACGTGGATGTCGCCGATCAATTCGGCGTCGTCGCGAAGGTCGCCCCTATAGCTCAATCGGTAGAGCAAATGACTCTTAATCATTAGGTTCAAGGTTCGAGTCCTTGTGGGGGCAATGATTGACGCGAAAAACCCGCAGAAATGCGGGTTTTTTCGCTTCTTTGGGGTTGGTGGAGGGCTTGGGCTGCGCCGGTCGGCCTATTCGCGTGCGGCCGCGTCGAGGCGGTCGAGCCAGCGTTGCACTTGCATCGCGTCGCGGTAGGTCGCTCCGACGGGAACGTCTTCCCGTCCGCGAACGATGCCGCAAAAGGTTCGCTGTTCCTCGGCCATCATGCCGGTCGGGCGGGTGTGTCCCGCCCCGGTCGAGATCTCGAGCGCCATGGGCCAGCGGGCGCGGTCGTCCCAGATCTCCATCGGGCGGGGATTCGGCTCGATGCGGGCGGCCCAGCCGGTGCCGAACACTTCCATCCGGTCGAATCCTCGCGGCGGCATGCCGAAAGGGGTCGTGTACGAGGCGACGCACGTCGCAAGCGGCCCGGAGGCCCAGCGCAATTGCGCGAGTGCCACGTCAATCGCTCCGTCCGGCGTGCGGTGGTATTGAGCACTGAACCCGACGGGTTCCTCCCGGTTCAGCAGGACCTGCAGGCAATAGAGGTCGTGAACCATCGTCGCGTGCAGGGGATTCTCCCCGGCGAAGTCGCGAACGATGCTGGCGGGACGGTGCCTCGCGCAATCGATGAAGCCGACGCCGCCGCGGCGCGCCGCTTCCGCGCGGAGTTCCCGGAATTCGCTGTTGAACAGCAGGATGTGCCCCACCATCAAGTTCCGCGAGTCGTCGCGTACCCAGGGGGCCAACCGCTCCGCCTCGGCCAACGTCGCGGCGACGGGCTTCTCCAGCAGCACGGCCTTTCCGGCACGCAGCAGGCGCTCCGTCACGTCCACATGGGAGGCGGTCGAACTGGCGACGATCCACGCCTCGGCGCCGGATTCGTCGATCGCCCGATCGAGGTCGGTCCAGCCGGGCACGTCCGGCAGGTCGGCTCGAAACGCGTCCAGGCTCTCGGACCGCCGTGCGACCACTCCGACCAGCCGGGTCTCGGCGAGGCGCGCCGCCGTCAGGGAGTGCAATCGTCCGAACCGCCCCAAACCGACCACGCCGATGCGAACCGGCTCGACACTCGTGGAAACCGACGGCATGCAGCACCTCGCAATGGACATTTGAAAACGGCGATCGGCGAAGATTACGCCGCCTGCCGCTCGACCGCGACGGTGCCGCGTCCAAAGGCAGGGCCACGCCGTCCCTAACCGGGCACACCGTACCTCGGCTAAACTCCCCGGCAACTGCGAGGTGGAAATGCGCACGCGTCCCCGCAACAACTCGCCTCGCAGGTATTCACCGACGGGAGTCCCATCATGAACGTCGCTACCCATGACAAACGCGTCGACGGTCTGCAATCCAAAATCATGTGCTGGAGCCTGGTCCTGTTGCTGGCAACCTGTGGATGCCAAGGGGAGGCTGCGGCACCACCGACAGTGAAAGCAACCTCCGCGAACTCCCCGGAGAACTCCGCCGAGCGATCAAGCCCCGTCCCTGCCCCGTCGAACGCTCCGACCACAACCCCAACCGCCGTGACCGGCCCCGACACCCCCCCTTCCACGGCATCCGCCGAGGGCACTTCCGAGAAGGCTTCCGCGGCGAAGGTTGACGACAAGCCCGCACCGCAAGCCGTTGCCGCGACCCCGAAGTGGGTCAAGCCGCGGGCAAACCCGTCCACCGAGCAGTTGGAGAAATGGGGCGTCCCGCCCGATCCCGCGTTGCAACTGCTGGCCTGTTACGACTTCGACGACCTGTTCGTGCAGGACATGGCGGTTTCCCCCGATGGAAAGCGGTTCGTTCTGGCCGGCACCAAGCTGACGTTGTGGACGGTCGGGCAATCGCAACCGGATGTCGATCTGGTGGCCAAGTACACGGACGAAGCGGATGTCGAACGGCCCCTGTTGTCGGTCGGCATTTCGCCCGACGGAGAGTGGCTGGCTGCGGGTGACAAACGGGGCAAGCTGCGCGTCTGGAAGCTGACGGACCTGAGTGAGGCGTATGTGATCCCGGCCCACGACGGGCGGCTGACCGAGCTGGCGATTTCGCCAGATTCCAAATCCATCGCGACGACGAGCTATTCCGGCGAGGTGCGCGTCTGGCAGTTGGCGGATGGCAAGAAACTCAAGAGCCTCAAAGTCGACAAGCAGGAGGTCGCTGCGTTGGCGTTCCTGTCGGAGACTCGTTTGGCCACCGCCGGCCGCGAGGTGCAGATCTGGGACATCGAGAGCGGCGAGAAGGTGACGACGGTGTCGACCGACCGCGTCGCCAATCCAATTCTCGGCATGTCGCGCGACCGCAAAAGCCTGCTGCATACCGACGGAGAGGGACGCACGCAGGCCTGGGATGTCGAGAACTCGAAGGGGATGGGACCGGCCTTGGGCGGGGCGGGAGTGGGTCTCGTGGAGTTTTCGACGGACGGCAAACGCATCGCGACTTACGACTCGAACGCCACGATCCGTGTATGGAACGCGGCCTCGCGGAGCGTGACCCAGGTCATCGACGCCGACGGTGATCGGACCGCGGCAATTCAATGGCTGCCAGAGAGCGGTGCCTTGTTGGTGGCGTCCGAGACCGGACGCGTTCGCTTGTGGGGGACCCCCGAAACGGCGACGGCGCTGGCGATCACACCGCCCACTCCGCCGAAACTGCGAGAAACGGGGACGGCGGCGAAACGGTCGGACACGCCGGCCCTGTTCCAACAGGTGATTGATGTCCGTTCGTTCCCGCGCCTGCCGCGGGCCTGGCCGGGGTATGGGTATGGCGGCATGGAGAGTTACACGGCGCCCGCATCCCAGGCCGAGGCGGAGCTGTTTTACCGCCATCACCTGGGTGCGGCGGGGTGGTTGGAGGCGGACCAGCCTGATCCCTTCGTGCCGGGCATGAATTTTCAGAAGGACGGATACTCGCTGAATGTGTCGTTCGCGCCCCCCTCGGTGGCCGTCGAGGGACGGGAGAAGGACTTGCAGATCAACCTGCGGTTCGGGGGCAATTACGACGCACGTTGGCTTCCCCGCATCGAGCCCGTCGCGGCCCCGGGAACGTTCGCATCGCCCTACTTTTTGATGTACCGGTCGAAGAGCGACTTGATGGAGTTGGAGGTCGCGCTCCTCAAGCAACTGCGTGAGGCCGGCTGGACAGCGTTTTCGCGACTGACAACCTCTCACACGGAGGAGCCGACCTCGCGGATGCTGACCCTCTTGCAAGGTGGCAGCGTCTTGAACGTCAACCTCGGTTACCCGGCGGATTCGAAGTCCGAAGTGGTAGTCCAGGCGAGCGTGAATGTCGTACGAAAGACGTTGCCGCTGCCGCCCGATGCGGGATGGATCGAGTTTGACGAGTCGACACAGCTTCGGTTCCTGGCCAACACGCAACTCAGCCTGCGGGAGACCATCGACTTTTTCGACAAGGAAATGGCACTCGATGGCTGGCAGGCGCGCGAAGCGGGGCGCGTGTTCGACGAGTCGAAGGAACGAGCGTTTCTGCCGTACATTCGCGAGCAACAGGATGTCCGCCTGCGGCTGGTCGCACTGCCGGATGGCCGCACCCGCATTTTGGCCGGGGAAGCCGAAGACACTTCGTGGCAGGTGAAGAACGAAACGGCAGCGACCGCCGAGAAACCGGCGCAGGAAAAACCGGGCATCGAAGCGGCCGACCTCGTGCTGCCCAAGGGGGCGACCGCGGTGAAGTTCGATGTCGACGACAAGCAGATCGAGTTCGACCTCGCGGATGTGGTGCCGCAAAAGCTCGGAGATCGGTTCGTCAAGCAGATGGAAGACCTGGGATGGGCACGCGATGGCGTCGGCGTCATCAGCGACGATTATGTCTTCATCACGTTCAAGAGCGGGAAGGCCGAGATCGAGCTTCGCGCGCGAGGGGAAGGTGCCTCGTCGAAAGTCATCGTTTCCGGAGATGGCCTGCTGTGGACGAAGCCACTGCCGGCTCCCCCGGTGCGGGTCTCGTACGAAACGTGGTTGCGCCGGGGTGGAAAACCGGCGACCCTCGAGCTGCTGGACACGTTCGTCGAAGAAATGCGCCAATTGCCAGCGAGTGTGCCGGACGCGAAGTAGACAGCAGGGGGGGGCCGGCGCAGTTGCTTTTCATTCGGCCCGGCTGATGATGCAATAGCTCCGAGTGGGCATGTCGCGATTGGGCAGGCGATATGGCACGACGGCGTTGAGTGTCGACCGACAGGGGGCTGTCAGGGTCTCACCGCCACGGACCGAACCGCGGGCACCCCGAGCGGTCGCCCGACTTCTGGAGGCTCTCCGAAAAGTTGGATGGCACGCAACTTGTGGTGGCGGCAGGGTGCAATCAGCACAGTGGGTGGTGTCCCAACCAGCATTTTCGGAGAGTTGCTTCGCCGAACATCGATTCCGGCGGCCTCGAGCCGCTTCACGGGAGTTCCCAATGTTGCATCTCGACGTGCGTGTTCTCTGTTGTTTGCTGATGCTGATTTGGGGAGCGGTACCCGCATCCGCAACGGCGTCGGACGCGCTCGAAAAAGGGCTGCTCGAACACGCACCGGCGGTCCTGAAAACGCTTAAGGAAAAGGGGTACGCCAACGTCGGCGTCCTGAAGTTCCGGGTCAAGAACGGCGACGCCCCGGCCACGGACCGCGCGGGCTCCCTGAACCTGCGGCTCGCCGACAAGCTGGAACTGGCGCTGATTCTCAAGAACGATATCCGTGCGCCGATCGGTGTGGTGCGACGGGCCAGCGCCGTGGCTGGCACCATTCCCGGCGCAAGCCACCTCACGTCGGACGGACGACAGTTGCTGTTTCGGGACGGCTATCCGCTGGCGTGGGGCGATACGAAAGTGGCCCCGGACGCGTTCCTGACCGGCGTCGCGGCGATCAGTCCGGACATGACGACCATGACCGTCGCCATCGTCTGTTTCGACAAGTCGTCCGAGGCATTGTCGAAGATCGTCTCGTTCGACATTCAACCCGACGTGGAAGACCTGCTTGAGGTGGGAGAGAGCTTTGCCGTTCGCGGGGTGTTCGCAGCGGCGCAGATCACGAACGTCGCTCCCGCCGCCAGGAAAGACCAAGCGACCGTCGAGGCGGTCCAAACCTCGCTCAAGATCCGCCAGGAAACGGCCAACAGCGCCGCGCCGACCAATTCGTCACTGCATCCGCTGTCGCCGGGGAACGCCGAGGCGCCGGTCGCACTGGAGGTCCGGTACGACGGGCGTCCGATGCCTCTCGAGTTTCGCGGCGGGGCGGCGTTTCTTCAGGAACCCGCTGAGAATCAGAAGGTGACCTTCCTCGTCCGCCGCAAGGGGGACGTGAAGTCCCGCCTGGGCGTTGTCCTCAAGGTGAACGGCGAGAACACGCTGTACCGCCAGAAACTGGAAGACCCCCAATGCACTCCGTGGGTCATGGCTCCCGCGATGAAGGAGTTCGAGGTCAAAGGATTCCAGACGGACACCAACGTCGCGCAGGAGTTTCGAGTGCTGTCGGCAGCCCAATCCAAGGCCCGCGAAATGGACTATGGCGAACACGTGGGGACGATTTCAGTCACCGTGTTCCACGAACTGACGGTGACACCCAAACCTTCCGCCGACCTGCTGGAGGAAGATGGCGAGGACTTCGCGGTGCTCAGCCAGGGGAAGTTTCCGGCCACAACGCCGAAGAACCTCGGTTCGCTGCGTGCGCAGTTGTCGCAGTCGTCGAATCGGGGACTGATTGTCGAAGGGGCCAACATCGGCTCGAAAATCGACACTGTGCAGTTCAAGCTGGACCCGGTGCCAGTGATGTCGGGTGTGATTCGGTATTACGGGAAACAGAACTGAGTTCTCGGTTCGGCGGGGGGCGCCAGATGACGGTTGTTCGTGGATTCGCACGCATTCGAGTTGTGTGTGCGTGGGTTTGGCTGTGCGCGATACTGCTGGCCGCCACGGCGGCGGCTCAGGATGCCGGCGCACTCAAAACGCGTGCGCGGGAGCTTTACAAGCAAGGGGACTACCCGGCGGCGGTGACCGCCTTTGAACGGGCCGTCGCCGCGGCCGAGCAAGCCTACGGCCCCGACGCCCAGCAGACCGACATCGTCGTCAACGAATACGCGATGGCCCTGTACAAGCAGGGCCGACTGCTGGATGCGGCCACAAACTATCGTCGCGTGCTCAAAAACACCGAACGCCGCAACGGTCCACGCGACTCGGAAGTCGGTACGTGCCTGAACAACCTCGCCGCGGTTTACGACGAAGCGGGAGACTTCACCGAGGCAGAAGCGCTGTATCGCCGCAGTTACGAAATTCAGGTGGCGGCGTACGGCCCCGCCAGCCCGGAACTGGGGACGATCCTCAATAACCTGGGAACGGTGTATTGGAACCAGGGGGACGGCTCGCGTGCTTTGGCCATGTACCGACAAGCGCTGGCCGCCTACGAGAAACAGGTTCCTCGGGACGAGCGACAGATCGCAAACGTCACCCACAACATGGCGAACGCCACCTCCGACTTGGGTCAATTCGAGGAAGCCGCCAAGCTCTTCGAGCGCGCACTGGCGATGCGGACCAAGTTGCTGGGGCCGGACCATCCGTCGGTGGCCACCACGCTCAACAGCATGGCCTATCCCCTCAAGGCACAACAGAAATTCGCCGAGGCGGAGCAGGCCTATCGGCAAGCGCTGGCGTCGCGGGAGAAGCGTTTGGGTCCCAACCATCCCGCCGTCGCCACCAGCCACAACAATATTGGATGGTTGTACTTCGATCAGGGGAAGTACGCCGAAGCGGAAGCGCTGCATCGCCAGGCGCTCAAATCCCGCGAAGCAACTTCCGGCCCGGATTCGCTCGATGTCGCCGCCTCCCTCCACAGCCTCGCGACCGCGCTGCGCGAACAGGGGCAGGACGAACGGGCGGAAGAGCTTTGGCGAAAAGCGCTCGCCATTCGGCAGGCCAAACTCGGGGCCGCCCACCCGCAGTTGGCCGAAACACATGGGCAACTGGGCGTGTTGCACGCCAAACGAGAACAGTGGGACGCGGCTGTGGCCGACTTCGACGAGGTTCGGCGCATCGCGCGCAAGCATATCGGCAGCGTCCTCGCCGAGATGACGGAGGCCGAGCAGCTTTCGTATCTCAAGATTACCGACGAGAAGGCGCTGCACACGGCGCTGTCGCTGGCCCTGAAGCGGCGGGACGATCCCGCCGTCGTGGCCCGGTCGGCCGAGTGGTTGATCAACGCCAAGGGGGTCGCCCAGCAGGCACTCGCTCAGCGATCGCTGGCGGAGCGGGATGGGCGCGATCCCGCGTTGGCCCCGCTCATCGAGCCGTTGAAGGAGATCCGCCGCGAATTGCTCGTGCTCGAACGAGCCGCCCCCGCCGCCAAGGGTGACGAACAGCGGCTGCGCCGCATTGCCGAGCTACGCGAACAGGAAACGATCGCGGCCACGAAATTGGCGGAAGCGACCGGTCGGGCGGGGTTGGACGCGCGGTGGGTCGAACTGGGAGAGGTCCGCAAGAATCTGCCCGAAGGGACTTGGCTGATTGACATCGTGCGATTCGGCGTCCGCAACTTCGCCCCTCCGTCGCACGCCGAACGCTGGCAACCGGCCCGCTATGCCGCCTGGATCATTCCGCCCGCCGACAAGGGGGACGTGCAATTGGTCGACCTCGGCGACGCGGAACGGATCGACGCGGCGATCCGCGCGGTGCGGGAAGCGCTTGTGAAGTCTCCGATGGTGCTCAAAGAGAAAGGGGAAGTCGACGCCGTCGCGGAACTCGATCCAATCCTCGATGCACTCGGCCAACTGGTGCTGAAGCCGGTCGTGGCGCTGGTGGACGGAGGCGATCGATTGGTGATCAGTCCCGATTCCAATCTGTGGCTGGTGCCCTGGAGTGCGCTGCCGGTCGCCGAAAACACCTACGCGCTGGAAAAGTTCGTGATCGGCTACGCCACGTCGAGTCGCGACGTGTTGGCGAGCGCTGCCAAGGGGAGCGACGGGACGCCACTGATTTACGCGGACCCGGACTACGATCTTGGAGTCGACGCCTATGTGGCGGCGATCCGCGCGCTGTTTCAGGGAAGCTTGCCGCAAACCCGCAGCGTCCGGTCGAGGGCGGAGCTGTCGAGCGTGTTGCGTTTGCCGGGCACCGCCGCCGAGGCACAGGCCATCGCGCCGAAAGTGGAGGGTGTGGCGGGTGCCAAAGCGCAGCTTTACATGGGCCAATACGCCCTGGAAGCGGCCCTCAAGGGAAGCCAACGACCAAGGCTGATGGTCGTCAGCACGCATGGATTCTTTCAGGCCGATCAACCCACTCCCGAGGCGGAGGACGAATCGAACCGCGCTCCGAAGGGAGGGAAGCTGGAGAATCCCCTGCTCCGCTGCGGCCTGCTGTTGGCCGGTTGCAACGATCGCACGCTGGCCACGCGCACCGACACCGACGACGGCGTGTTGACCGGGCTGGAAATCTCGGGGATCGACCTACGGGGAACAGACCTCGTCGTCCTCAGCGCTTGCGAAACAGGACTCGGGGAAGTCCGCTCGGGCGAAGGCGTGGCCGGGCTGCGGCAGGCGTTTCAGATTTCCGGCGCCCGCGCGGTCGTCAGCACGCTGTGGTCGATCCCCGACCGCGATTCGACGCTGATCGTCAACGAGTTCTTTACCGGCCTCGAGGCGGGCAAAGGAAAAGCCGACGCGCTCCGCGACGCGCAGCGCAAACGCATGGAATCCCGCCGGGCGCGCAACGGTGCGGCCCACCCGTTTTATTGGGGGGCCTGGACCGTGACCGGGGGATAGTCCGGCGGATGGCCAAGCTCCCTCTGCGGTGCGGATGCTCGCAAAGTTCGCTTGGAACGCACCGATGGCGAGCGCTTTACGACGTTCCTTTCGTGCGATTTTCCCCCGCGTTCCGTCGCGACGGACTTGCGTGGCGGGCGGGGGGCGACCACCATCCGAACATGGGGATCACGGCGTCGAGCAGACCGTTGTCGGAAGCGGAATCCTTCGCCTGGTGCGAAGCGGCGACCCGCCGCGCCGCGAGCAGTTTTCACCTGGCTTTCTCCACGCTGCGCCGGGAACGGTATCGCGCGATGTGCGCGCTCTACGCCTTCCTGCGCGTGACGGACGATCTGGGTGACGAACCGGGCCCCGCCGACGAGCGCGGACGGGCACTCGACGACTGGCGGAACCGACTCGACGCGGCCCTGGCCGGCGCTCCAGCGACCCATCCGGTGTTTCCGGCGATCACCGCCACGGTCCGACGGTTCGATCTGCCGGCGCGGTATCTGCGTGACGTGGTGGCGGGAGTGCGCTGCGACACCGAAACGGTGGATGTCGCAGACGAGGCGGAACTGTCACGTTATTGTTATCACGTCGCCGGCGCGGTGGGGCTGTCGTGCATCCACATTTGGGGCTTCCGGGGGGACGCCGCCGAACCGGCGGCGATCGCGTGCGGGGAAGCGTTCCAGCGGACCAACATCCTGCGCGACGTGCGCGAGGACGCGCTCACCGGGCGGTTTTACTTGCCGCGGGAGCTGCGGCAACGACACGGTTGCGAGAACTCGGACCTGGCGACGGGGACCGGTCGCGAGCGGCTACGGGGTCTCGTGGACGAGTCGGCGCGGCGCGCCGCGCCGTACTACGAATCGGTCGGGCCGCTGTACGACGCGCTGACGTTCGAGGGGCGGGCGTGCCTGTCGGCGATGCGGGGGGTGTACGAGGGAGTGTTCGAGCGGATCCGCGCGGAGCCGTTGGCGGTGTTTTCCGGCCGCGTGCGGTTGTGTCGCGCGGCGAAGGCGTGGACGCTGTGCCGGGCTTTGGCGGTGGAGGCGTTTCGCGGTTGGGCCGGAGGGGGTTTGGGCGGACACACACGCTTGTGGCAGGACAACGGGGCGAGAGGGAGGGTGACGGGATGAAACTGGCGGGCGTGCAGATGGACGTGGTGCTCGGGGATGTCGCGGCGAACCTGGCGCGGATGCACGAGAGGTTTCGCGAAGCGGTCTCTCGCGGGGCGGATTTGGTGGTCTTCCCCGAGTGCGCGGCGACCGGGTACTGCTTTCGGGACGCGGACGAGGCCCGCCCCTTCGCGCAGAGCATACCCGGACCAGCCACCGAGGAAGTGGCGACGTGGTGCCGCGAAACCGGAGCGCGTGTCGTGTTCGGTATGCTCGAGCGGGACGGCGAGCGACTGTTCAACGCGGCGGTGCTGGTGGGTCCCGGCGGCGTTGAAGGAAGCTACCGGAAGACTCACCTGCCGTACCTGGGAATCGACATGCACACGGCGTACGGCGACCGTCCGTTCGCCGCGCACGACGCGGGGAGCGTGCGGACCGGATTGCTGATTTGCTACGACGCCGCATTTCCCGAGGCGACCCGCGCGCTGGCGCTGGACGGCGCGGACGTGGTGTGCCTCCCCACGAATTGGCCCCCTGGATCGGAACAGGTGGCGGAGCACGTGATCAACGCGCGGGCCCTGGAGAACGCCGTGTACTTCGCGGCGGTGAACCGGGTCGGCACGGAACGGGGCTTCACGTTCATCGGCCACAGCAAAATCGCCGATCCGTCCGGGCGGACGCTGGCGTACGCGAATCACGACCGGGAAGAGATTCTGATCGCGGAGATCGACCCGCAACTGGCGCGGCGCAAACACATCGTGCGCCGGCCGGGCGAGCACGAGATCGACCGCTTGGCCGACCGCCGCCCGGAACTGTACGGGCCGGTGGTGCAAACGCACCGGTTGGCGTCCCCCGGACGCCCGGTGCGCGAGGGATGAGGACGGGCGAGTAGCTGGCGGCCCAAGGCACGAGCTTCTAGTGTGCCGACCTGAAGTTACGGGACATTAAATGCGTGCGAAAAACGTGTGCCACTGGCTACGCCCAATCGAGTCCGGGATTTTCGTGGGTTGCGATCTTTATGTCGCGGGACTCGGGGATGCGTTGGCGGGGGGCCGGTCGCGTGGGGGCGGAGTGTGTCGCGGGGCGG
>JBIKMW010000047.1:0-44863 GCA_044359065.1 Planctomycetales bacterium
CGACGCTCCGCGTCCGTCAGCCGCACGATATACTTCTTCTGCATGGCACACCTCCTTGTGCCCGGACACTCCCACATTTGCATCAAGACCCGCAACCCCTGTTTCGAGGCGTGTCGGACCACTAGGCTGCGGCAGGAGACCCCAACAGAGATTCCAGCGCGTCCTAGGGATCCGCGAATGGCCTACAACTTTCTCAGCCAAGCCGAACTGTTCGAGCGGATCTCTCAGCAAACGGAGGTGGGTTCCGACAGAGGGCCGCCGTTCACATTGATTTTGGGCTCGGGCTTCAGCTACGGCGTCATTCCGACCACGGCCCAGATCGTGCAAAAGGACCTCCCGTGGTGGATGTCGTGCCAGAAGAAGAAGGACGGCCATACGCCGGAGGAGTATCTCGCCACGCAGAAAACGCCGGACGATGACGCCGCCAAGGCGAACGCCCGTGCGTTCTGGAAAAACGTACTTGCCTGTTACATGCGACAACCAGAGCACGAGAAAAGGCCCATCAAGCTCGACGCCGAGGGCGTGCCCAACAAGGAGTCGGTCGGAGAAGCGTACCGCTTCGTGCTCTCTCCCCAATGCACACCGGGGCTGTGCGAGCCGGATCGGGTTCGGCGGTACTTCGGAGACATGATTCGGCGCGCGGGTCGCCGAACCAATCCGGCCCATCTGTTTCTGGCGTCCCTCATCGCCGCGAAGCCGCGCCTGTTTGGGACGATCTTCACCACGAATTTCGACCCGCTGCTCCAGCGATCGTTGCAACTGGTCAACGCCGCCTATTTCGTTTCCGACCGTCCGGACACGCTCGAATACCCCGACGACGATGAGGTCGTGGATGCCGTCCATCTGATCCACACGCATGGCAGCATCTATCGCTACCTGCTCGTCAACACCCCGGAGAAGATCAAACTCTACGCCCAGGAGAACCAGGCCAAGCTGCAGGAGTACTTCCGCAAGCACGCCGTACTGATCGTCGGATTCGCGGGGTGGGACGACGCCATCACTAATGCGTTGGCGGGCGTTACCACGTTCGCGCGCTCGCTGTATTGGCTGGACCGAGGTGGCAGCCTCGAATCGAGCAGTCTGACCCCAGTCGCACGCGGAATCCTGGAGAAGCACGACAACGCCTTTTATGTGCCGATCAAGAGTGCCGACGATGTGATGGCGCAGTTGCACCAGCACCTGACCGAACACGCGCTCCCGCAAGCGCTCCGCGAACCGATCCTTGTCGCTAGGGAGCAACTCAACCTCTGTGATCTCGCCGGCGTGAAGGTGCCGCGTTCCGGCCCAATCCTGAAGCCCTCGGCGGATGGAAAAGGGGACACGTCCACCGACAGCGGAGAGGACATCGACCTCGGGAACGAGGCCGACGCGGTGCGGAAACGCCTTGATGCGGCGCAAGACCTCTTCACGGGCAAAACTTCCACGGACGAAGACGCCATTCTGTTGGCGAGGGTTCGGCGAGAGTTTGCTGCGGCGTCCGACCACTATTTCAGCGATCGGTACGCACAAGCGCTCCCCGGTTTGGAGTTCGTCCTGGCCCATGCCGCATTGCTCGAACCCGCCGAGCGGGCCTTGGCGTACTTCCGGCGCGGATGGGCGTACAACCAGCGCGGTGAAGCGGGGGATGCGGAGCGTGCGATCGCGGACAACACCGCCGTAATCGACATGCCAGATGCTCCCGCCGAACGGAAGGCGAGGGCTCGTGTCAACCGAGGAGTCACATATGGGCAGCGCGGAGTGGCGGGGGATGTGGAGAGCGAGATTGCGGACTACACCGCCGTCATCGACATGCCGGATGCTCCCGCCGAGCAGAAGGCGTGGGCTCGCATCAATCGGGGAGTCGCGTACGGCCAGCGCGAGGAGGTGGGGGATATGGAGCGTGAAATGACGGACTACACCGCCGTGATCGACATGCCCGATGCTCCCGCCGATCAGAAGGCGAAGGCACTCGTCTACCGCGGAATCACGTACAACCAGCGCGGGGAGGCGGGGGATGTAGAGCTGGCGGTCGAGGACTACACCGCCGTGATCGACATGCCCGACGCGCCCGCCGAATATAAGTCGGGGGCTCGTATGCACCTTGACCTTTTGAAAAAACCGACGAAGCCGACCAAACGGGGGAGAAAGAAGAAGGCGTAGAGCGTTGGTTGGGCTGCGCCGGACGAACTCGTGTGGGTCACGACTTGCAGAACGGGTTGGGTACTGGCGGGCCTCTGTGGGGCTGGATGTTGGGGAGGGGGGCTTGTCGCTACGGGGGTGGGGGGGGGAGAGAGGGGGAAGCGAGCAACCTTGCTGCGCTGCGGGGTTTCCGTTCGACGGAGCGAACGGCTACGGAGGGCAAACTGTTGGCGGAGGCGGGTTCACGTTTGCCCTTGCTTACGCGGCGGGCTACAGCGCGGATGGCGAGGGTGTTAGCTGGGGCGGGCGAGCAACCTTGCTGCGCTGCGGGGCGTTTTCGTTCGACGGAGCGAACGGCTACGGAGGGGCGAAGTGATGGCGGGAGCGGGATCACGTTTGCCCTTGCTGACGCGGCGGGCTACAGCGCGGATGGGGCGAGGGTGTTAGCTGGGGCGGGTGAGCACCCTTGCTGCGCTGCGGGGCGTTTCCGTTCGACGGAGCGAACGGCTACGGAGGGTCGAACTGATGGCGGGGGCGGGTTCACGTTTGCCCTTGCTGACGCGGCGGGCTATTGGGCGGGTTGCCGGGGGATTACGCTGCTCGTTGGGGAAATCCTGGAAGCCGTTTCAAAACCCGGTTGCCGGCTCGAGAACTTCGACAGGGGGAAACGCAGATCTCCCCGGCAGAGGGTTTTGAAGCCACTTCCATCATGTTCGCGGCCTGACAACGTTTTCTCACGGAATTTCCGCGTGTCTGCTCCCTTTGTCACTCACCTCGAAAGCGCGATCGATGGCACCCGGTTCGAGCCGGGGCGGTTGTATTCGACGCACATGGATCGACCGCTGTGGGTGCGGTATGACCTGGCGGCCATCAAAGGGGCTGTCTCGCGCGACGAGATGGAGCGGCGCGGCCCCGATCTGTGGCGGTGGCGGGAACTGCTGCCTGTTCAGGACATCGCGAACGTCGTCTCGCTGGGGGAACGGACCACGCCGCTGCTGCGTGCGCCGAGGCTGGGGAACGCGCTGGGGCTGTCCGACCTGTGGATCAAGGATGACAGCCAGCTTCCGACCGGCAGCTTCAAGAGCCGTGGCCAGGCGGTGGCGATCTCGATGGCTCGGGAGTTGGGAGTGCGACGAGTGGCGATCCCGACGGCGGGGAACGCCGGGGGTTCGATGGCCGCCTATGCCGCCCGCGCGGGGATGGAGGCGTACGTCTTCATGCCCGCCGACACGCCGCGGATCAACCAGTTCGAAGCGGCGATGGCGGGGGCCAAGGTGTTTCTCGTCGACGGTCTCATCACCGATTGCGGAAAGATCGTCCGCGCGGGGAAGGAGGCGATGCAGTGGTTCGATATCTCGACGCTCCGCGAGCCGTATCGGATCGAAGGCAAGAAGACGATGGGCCTGGAACTGGCCGAGCAGTTTGGCTGGCGGTTGCCCGATGTGATCCTGTACCCCACCGGCGGCGGGACGGGGCTGATCGGGATGTGGAAGGCGTTTCAGGAACTGCGGGAACTGGGTTGGCTGGACTCGTCGAACATGCCCCGGATGGTGTCGGTCCAGAGCGATGGCTGCGCGCCGATCGTGCGGGCGTATGAACAGGGGAGCCGATTCGCCGAACTGTTCACACCGGCGGCCACGGTCGCCAGCGGCATTCGCGTCCCCGCCGCGATCGGAGACTTCATGATCCTCGACGCGGTGCGGGAGAGTGGTGGCACGGCCATCGCGGTCGACGAACGACAAATCGTCGAGTGGATGCGATTGGCGATCCGGAGCGAGGGGGTGAGCGTCTGTCCGGAATCCGCCGCGTGCGTGGGTGCGGCGATTCAGTTGCTCGCGACAGGGTGGATTCGACCGGACGAGCGCGTGCTGCTGTACAACTGCGGTGCGGCGCAGAAATATGTGGATGTCGCGCCGCTGGATTTGCCCCGGATTCCGGCGGGCGAGTTCAAGGATTGGGACCGAATTTTGCGGGGGTGACGGGCTGGGGGGGATTTGTTCGTCGGCGTGCGTATTGGCGATGGACGCCGCTCCCCAGGTCGCCGAGCCAATCGAGTCCGATGGATCGATCGGGCTTCGTGCGGGGGTTGAGAGTGCTCTCGCATAAAAATATGGAAGCCCCCGGTTCGCGGTTCGGACACGATTCTCCGGGGTTTCGCCCAAAGCGGCTCCAACCCCGGCCACATGACCGCGTTGAGCCGCGGGGGACACCGCCGCGCCGTCCGGTTACGATGTTTTCCGTCGATGCCGTTCCACCTTGCACGGCCACCGCGTCCCGGTCGGATCGCCGATCAACGCGGCCGCCCCGCCCACGCCGAATGCTTTCGTCCGCATGACCCACGATTCGCTACTGACGACCGACGCGGCCTTCCACGACTTGTGCGACGAGATCGAGCAAGCGGGAATCGTCGCCTTCGACACGGAGTTCGTCTCCGAGTTCACCTATCGCCCGGAACTGTGCCTGTTGCAGTTCGCCGTCCCCGGCCGGTCGGTGGCGGTCGATCCCTACGAGGTGCACGACCTGTCGCGGTGGTGGAAGATCATGGCCGACGGGAAGGTCGACACGATCGTCCACGGCAGCCGCGAAGAGGTCCGCTTCTGCATGCGCTTCGCGGGAGCGCGTCCGGGACGCATGTGGGACGTGCAGATTGCCGAGGGGCTGCAATGCCGCGGCTATCCGCTGGGTTACACGGCCCTCGTCGCGCGGGTGCTGGGGAAGTCGACCAAGGGGAAGGAGACGCGCACCGATTGGCGTCGCCGTCCGCTCACCGATCGGCAGGTCGAGTACGCGCTGGAGGATGTCGACTACCTCATCGAGGTGGCCACGCGGCAGCGGAAGACGCTGGGGAGTCGCGGACGTGTGCCGTGGGTGGAGACCGAGGTCGCCCGTTTCCTCGACGATCTGGAAGCCGAGTTGACCCGCGAGAACTGGCGCAAGCTGCCCGGCGCGACCGGCCTGTCACCGCGCGAAAACGCCGTTGCCCGCGAACTTTGGCTGTGGCGCGAGAAAGAGGCGGAGACGCAGGACCGACCCGCGCGGAAGATTCTGCGCGACGATCTGATCATCGAACTCGCCCGCCGCCAGCCGACCGATGTCGCGGATCTGTTGGCCACGCGCGACATGAACCGCTCGGACTATCGGCGCGTGGCGCCGGTGATGATCGCCGCCATCGAGAGGGCGCTGGCACTCCCCAACAACCAGTTGCCGACCAACCGCCGCTCGGAGAAAGAGCAGGACGAACACATCCTCGCGCAACTGTTGGCCATCGCGTTGGCCAATCGCTGCGCCGAGCAGAACGTCGCCCTGCCGCTGGTGGGAACCACCGCCGACCTGAAACAACTGGTCCGCTGGCAGGTCTACGGAGACCGCTCGGGCGAACGTCCGAAGTTGCTGGCGGGATGGCGGGCGGAGGTGTGCGGCGACCTGCTCACCGATGTGCTCGCGGGGAAGATTTCGCTGCGCGTGAGCGATCCGCACTCGGAGCACCCGCTGACGTTCGAGCGGTTGGGGTGAGGGTCTCGCGAACCGGTGATCGACTCCACCCGGTAAGGTGGCCCGGAGCACCGCTCTTCCGAGCAACATGTCGAAGCGACCATCTCTTGTCGCTCGCCATCCCGCTTGGGCGTGGCGTAACCCACTTGCGCCGTCTCACGCGGCGCGTGGCTTGCGGTACGGGTGTTCTCCCGCCAGGTAGTCGACGATCCGCCCGCCGTGTTCGATTAGCAGAGTCGCGTGGCGGATGCCCTCGCGTGCGATTTCCAGAGCGATGTCGTGCGCTCGCCATTGCGTGGCGATCAGGATCGCGTCGACTGGATTCGTCTTCAACACGTCCCGGAACTCGATCCGCTGACCCGTCCCCGGCACGTGCGTTCCCGCCTTGTCCGGGTCGGAATCCACCACCAGCGGAAACCGCGCGGCGTCGAGTCCGTATTGATTGATGAACGCCGCCGCCTTGCCGGTTCCTCCCCACACGGCCACTCGTTTGCCAGAAGCGGCGAGGGCGTCCAAGTCTCCGCGGATCGACTGCCGATGGCCGTCGACGAGCGACCGGAAGCGGATCGCCTCTTCGGTGTGCGCGGCCTGGTTCTCGTTGCGGCGGAATCGCGCCCAGCCGTACACGATCTCCCCTGCGTAGCCGGTGTCCACCAGCGACACCGAACTCGCGCAGCGCGTGAGCAACCGATGCAGTGAGACACTCGTGAAGTGGGAATTGTGTTCGTAGAAGAAGTCGGTCGTCCGACCGCTTTTCAGCACGCCGTCGATGCACGGCACCTCGATGAACAGGTCGGTTTCGACGCGCTCCCAGCCGGCCGCGAAGGCAATCTCCTGCACGAAGCCGAGCGGATTCATCAGGTGCTCGAGGACGTGCCTGCTGATGATGAGGTCCGGTCGCAGTTCGGCCAGATGCCGCGCGGGGTCGAACAATTCTCGCCGCGCCTCGATCGCGCCGCCGCCGTCGTCGATGGCGCCGTTGGGGTCGAATCCGACGAACCGGCCCGAGCGGCATGCACCGCCGATGGCGCGCAACAAATGTCCTTCGCCGCAGCCGATTTCCACGACGACCGGATGCGGGGGGAGTCGACCGACGATCAGGTCGCGCACGTTTCGCAGGTGTTCGGTCCAGACGATCCCCTTGTTGAACATGAGGTTCGGCTTGTCCGAATACGGGACCTCGGCATAACGGAACGCCGCGTTCGAGACGTGTCCGCAGTCGACACAACGGACGAAGTCGTGCGGCAGACGCTTCATGCCGCAAGCTTCCTCGGCGGACTTCGGCCAAGCCAGCGTGGTCAGCGGGAGCGCCCCGCCGTCGAAGAACGGCACGGCCACGTGATACCCGCAGGCGGGACAGGTGCAGTTCCGTAACAGTTTCGAGAGCGACCGCTCGGCCCCGAGGGACGCGGTCAGCGGGACAATGTGGGCCGATTCCGTTCCGCGAACATCCGTGTTCGTCATGCTCGTCTTCCCGCCAAGGTTGATGAAGGTTTCGACACGCCCCGTTACCGGGGGTGGGGTGTGCGGTGTCGCCAAGGGTGTTGTTGGTCGATCGTCGGACGAAGGTGATCCCGTGGAGACCATAGGACGGACTTCCATTCCGTCGTTTCGCAGCGTGCTCGACGGACTGGAAGTCCGTCGTACGACGACAGGGTCGTTCACCGGCCGCGTTTCTTCCGATATCAAGCCGAATTCCCGCAGGAACATGTGTTCCAGATCGCGCACGCCCGCCGGGTTGTCGAACAACCGATCCCCGGTCGCGACGATCTCGTCCCGCGCCGCGCGACGGAACTCGGCGTTGGTCCCCAGCCGCACGGCCAAATCAACGTACTCTTCGGGGGAGTCGACGACTCCCGTCGACAGTCCCATTTGCGCGTAGCAGCCGAGTGTCACCCGCCCGCACATCCCGGCGGCGGGGAGCGTGACGATCGGCAATCCCGTCCCCAGCGCCTCGAACGATGTGTTCCCGCCGCCGAAATGGAGCGGGTCGAGCATCGCGTCCGAGAGGGCCATCAGGTTCAGAAAGCCGTCATGCGACTGGCGCGGCACGAACAGCAAGCGATCCGCCTCGCGCGGGTGTGCTCGGCGGAACCGGTCGCGAATCGTGTCGTTCCACTCGGCGAACTGCGATTCGACGAGGACCACACAACCGTCCCGGTCCCGGTCGAGGATGCCGGCGAGCATCGCATCGAAGTCGGGATGCAGCTTGAACAGGCTTTGCGGGCAAAGGTACAGGTGGCGACCTTCGGGGAGGCCGAAGTCGGCACGGGACCGCGGCGTCTCGGGGAGAATCGGACGGTGATAATGCACCGGCAAGTGCGGCAGACGGACCAGCGTCTCGCTGTAACGGTCTTCGGCACCGGGCGGTTCGATCAGGTCGCTCGACACGAATCGGTCGAGCGTCGGGATACCGCTGGTGACGGGATGGCCCCACGTCAGGCATTGCAGTGACGCAAGGCGGCTGAACGCGAGCGAGTAAGTGAACGGGTCCATCCCGATGTCGGGATAGAACAGGACATCGAGTTCGAGAGCCGCGACCGCTTCCCGCGCGGGGCCCAGTTCCGGCGGGATCGCGACGAACCGGTCGGCGACTTTTGCGAGCGCTGTTCCCATCTCGTCGCGGGCGGGCAGGTGCGTCAGAACCAGCACCTCGAACGAGTCGCGCGAGAGCTTTTCGACCAAACCCAGGGTGAGTCGCCCGATCGTGTGATTGCGGAAGAACCGCGAGCAGAACCCGATGCGGAGTCTCTGGCCGTGGCGCGGCGACAACCGGCTCGGCGTGGGGGGCGAGTCGAAGCCGCACGCCCGCGCGTAGACCCGCGCCAAACGTTCCTGTACGGAACGGTCGTCGAAGCCTTGGTACGGCAAATAGAAGACGCTCGGGAACAGGTCCTTGTGCGGATCGAGTTTCAAATCGGCCCGTTCGAGGTCGTCCAGCCGCTCGAGGAACCGGTCCCGCTCGGCCAACAGTTCGTCGCGCGAGGCGTACACAGGCGGGAGCAGTGTGTCGCGGAAGATGCGGACGAGCGAGCCGTTTTTGTGCTGCGCTTGGTGTCGCAGCAGCGAATCGTCGAAGTGCCGCCGCGCGTCGGGAATGCGTCCCTCGGCCTTGGCCATCAGCCCCAGGTTCGTGTGCGGATCAGGGGTGAGCGGGTCGTGCAACGCGGCCAACTCGAACTCCCGCCGTGCTCCGTTGGGATCGCCGTCAATCTCGAGCATCGTGCCGAGATTCAACCGCGCGGACGCGAACGACGGACGGAGCGCCACCGCGGCTTCAAAGTCTTTCCTCGCTTCCGCAAAATGGCCCAGCGCCTTGCGGACGTTTCCCCGGTTGAACACCGCCTCCGGCATCGTCGGATCGCAAGTGACGGCCGCATCAAACGCTTCGAGCGCCGCCGCGTGTTCGTTGCCGCGCAGCCGGGCCAGCCCAAGATTGTTCCGGAACGAGGCGCTTCCGGGGTGAAGCGTCACCGCCCGCTCGTGCGCTGCAATCGCCTCGCGCACGCGTTCCTTCGCCGTCGCACCTTCTCCCAGTAACGTCTGACCCAAAAGGTTCCACGTATCGTGGTCGTGTGGGACCAGTTCCGTCGCACGGCGCAGGGGTGCGATTGCCTCTTCGGCACGCCCGGTCGCCGCGAGCATCAAACCGTGCCGCGACCACGCCAAGCCCCACTCAGGCTGCAAGCGGGCGGCGTCCCCGAATGCGGCGGCGGCTTCCGTGAAGCGGTTGGTCTTGAGGCAGACCATGCCGCGATTGAATCGCGGCTGTGCGTCGCGCGGATCGAGGCGGATCGCCAGGTCGAACTCGCGCAGCGCACCGTCGACATCCCCTTCCGCGAACAACGCCCCGGCCAGCAGGGCGTGCCCTCCCGCGAGACCCGGTTCGGTCTTCACGATCCGCGCGAAGCACTCCCGCGCGTCGCCGGTCTTGCCATCCGCCAACAGGCGATTGCCGAGATTCTGCAACGCTTCGATCCGGTCGGGCTGAATGCGGAGCGCGGCGCGATACGCTTCGACCGCTTCGGCGTTACGCCCCAGCGATTCCAGGACGATCGCCAGGTTGTAATGTCCGTCGGCGAAGTTCGGTTTGACCTGAATCGCACGGCAGAGCGTGGCCACCGCTTCGTCGGTCCGCCCCACCTTTTTCAGGGCCGCGCCGAGGTTCCCCAGAAACACCGCGTTCGTCGGTTCCGCCGCGACGGCCCGTTCCAGCAGTCCGACCGCGCGCGGCATGTCGCCCGTCTGTTGGGCGAGAAACCCCGACAAATGCAGGGCTTGTCCGTGGGCGGGGTCCATCCGCAGCACGCGTTGGTACTCTTTCTCCGCCCGGGCGAAATCGCCCGCCCGGTGGTGTTTGAGACCCTGATCGAGCGTGGACTGGAGCGACATGGGGTGTGAGTGGCTGATAGAAGGGGAGTTATGCCGCGTTGTCCGGCTTCGGTCCGGGGGTATGCGTTTTTGGAAACCGGAAGCGTGAGCGAGGCACCCCGCGCTCCCCGCAGGTCACGATTTCCCGGGAATCCACGCTGGGTCCCTCGCTTACGCTTCGGGTTTTCAGTGCGAACTCACCGGTCGTCCGAGTAACGCACACCCACTCCGCGAGACGTCGGCTGTGCGTGCATGCGAACTCGGGAATGCGGAGACTTTCCGGTTCTTCTCGATTTATCGGTTGTCCGGCCCCCGTCCCCCCTCGGGAAGACCCCTCCTCGCGCGATATGTCGCAAAATGAATATTGACTTTCGATTTATGAATGTCAAAATTCACTTTGACCTTTGATAAAGGAATCCGCAGGGATGGACCCGCGACGCTGGCTGACCGAGTTGACCGACGAAGAAATCGCGTTCCTGAAGCGTTTCGTGTTGGCGTCGGGCTCCCTCAAGGACCTTGCCGCCGACTACCGCATCAGTTACCCGACGGTCCGGCTGCGTCTGGACCGGCTGATCCAGAAGATTCAAATCGTTGACGATCCTCGGATCGCCGACGGCTTCGAGCGATACGCGCGGGGATTGCACGCGGAGGGGAAGCTCGACCTCGCGACACTCAAGGTCCTGTTGCAAAAGCATCGCGCAACGTTGACGGCCTCGGGGGAATCCCCGTCGCCGGGCGAACCACCGCCATCTCCACCGGAACCACACCCATGAAAAGTTTTGTTCGGAGGTCGTTGCCCGTGGCGTTCGCCATGTGGCTGTGGTCGACGGCGACCACCGAGGCCCACGCGCTCGACAAAGTGGCCGAGTATGCCTGGGGTGAATTGAAACGAGCGGGACAGGTCGTCAATGGAACGGTGGAACCGGGCGTCGACGGGCGCGGGACGATGCTCAAGGTCGTCGCCGATCCTCGGCGCCCGCTGGTTCCGCTCGCGGGACTGAGCGGCCCACCCGTGACCAAACGGTTCTATGTGCTGACCGGTCGCTGTCGGTACGAAGGAGTCGGCGGGACCGGCTTTCTGGAGATGTGGAGCGTGCTCGACAATCAACGGCGGTTCTTCAGCCGCGCGTTGGCGGCCTATGGTCCGATGGCCAGCCTCTCGAACGCGAGCGGTTGGCGCGAGTTCGCGCTGCCGGCATCGCTGCTGGACGATCCGTCGGCCCCGCTGCCACAAGCACTCGAATTCAACCTGCACTTGCCGAGCGGCGGCACCGTGTGGCTGAGCGACTTGACGCTGTCTCAGAGCGACACTTGGGAAATGCCGCTGGCGGAAGGGGCTTGGTGGGGGGACACGACCGGCGGCTTCCTCGGCGGGGTGCTGGGTGGGATGTTGGGGTGTCTGGCCGGGTTGGCGGGTTTTCTGTCGTCCCGACCCCAAACGCGCGGACTGTCGACGGTGCTGTTCGCCGGTTTGTGCGGGGTGTCGGCGGTGGTGCTGGTGGCCGGAGTTGTCGCGGTGGCGACCGGCCAGACCTACGCGGTGTGGTACCCACTGGGGCTGGTCGGAGTGCTGGGAACGACGATTCCGGGCAGCCGGTTGTGGACGCAGCGTGAGTTGCGCATCCGCGAGGAGATGCGCCGGTTGGAAGCCACGGACGTGGTATGAGAGGTGCGTGTCCGAGGGGCAGGTTGCCGCGACGAGTTCATCGCACCTTCACCCTTGCCTGGCAACCGGATCCCGGACAAGCAAGTCCGTGTCCGGTCGGTGCGTCCTCGCAGGCCGGTCGCCCAACAGTCCGCTCAATCAACCCTTAGGCTATTTGAAGGCTTCTGGACGTTCCGTCTTCAGCTTGTGCATTGCCATTATGCGGCGAATCGGGCTGATATGTCCCACAACCCTGCCCAACACTCCACCGAACGCCTGACGTGCCCAGTTCACCGCATCGGCCTTGTCGGTTTGCTGGATGATTTTTCCATCACGGAAGAGGTATGTGGATTCGATAGGGTTGAGAACCCTCTTTTTATCCTCTTTATTCTTAGAGGTGCCTCGAAACGTGTAGTCAAAATCGACCAATACCTTGCCCGTCGCATCGTTCGCCGAAAGTTGCTTCACGGTCGCCTTGATGTCGCTCGGCACCCCCTTTTTGTTGACGGAGCACGCCATGTCCCACATCGCGTGGATTTGTCGCTTCCCCTCCAAGGTGAACGCGATGTCCCGAAACGTCGCCTCGTCGTGGTAACACTCGGCGACGCCCTTGTGATCATGGGCATTGAGGCATTGGAACAGCGTTGTCAGCAATTGCTCGTTCGGATGCACGAGGGTATCTCCAGAGGACTTGGGAAAGGATTTGGGCCATTCCGTTCTTCAGAAGTTCGGGTCAGTCGGGCGTCCCCGATGCGCCGCCCCGGGGAGTCAAGTTCGCCGAGGCCCATGAGGCAAAAACAGAGTCTCGGCCCGAATGGCGATGGTAACGCCTGGCTCTACTTGTGCAAACCTCGCAACGCCGGCGTCTCGGGTCCTATCGACGAGGAAGCGCGTGCCATGCTCCGGCGGCGCCTGATCTCGGCGGATCAAAGCCGTCGCGTGCCTTTCCACCAATCCGCTTGCACCTGACGCGCAACGAACTGCCGTCATGCGACGACAAGACGAAGACGAGGGGTTGGTAGAAGCGTGCGGTGCTGGAGAGCGCGGGTTCACGTTAGTTGGAAAACTCACGTTTTTTTGCATTCCCTTAGGAGTCGCAGAGAACACTGGGATTTCAAGGGTTTTTATTCCCACGCAAAGGCGCAGAGACGCAAAGTTTTTTTCACCCTGCGTCTCTGCGCCTCTGCGTGAGACCACAAGAACCGATGTTCTGCGACTTCTCGGCGACTTCCCGAGAGAAGCAGCGCAACTACAGAATGCGTGAGCGAGGGAGCCCGCTCTCCTTGCAAGTCACGAATTCCCCGGAATCCACGCGGGGTCCCTCGCTCACGCGTCGGGTTTCCGTCGAGAATTCACCTGTTGTCCGAACGAATCACAGCTTCTACGGACCGTGCCGGCGATGATGGAGGTGGCAACCTGCGGTTCAAGGCGTGGCGCGTCACGAGGTTGGAGACGCTGCAACACCGGGGCTTTCGGCGGCGGGAACACCGTGCTAACCCTCGCCACCGGCGTACACCGGTGCCGCGAATGTCGCCAACTTTGCGGCGCTGTGCGATTCGACATCGGCGTGCAGGCTGTTTCCGTGCGAGTCCATCGTGCAAATCGTGGCGAAACCGTTGAGACGCAGGTGCCACATTGCCTCGGGGACGCCCAATTCGTCGAGCAGGTCGACTCCTTCGATCCCCACGATGCATCGCGCGTAGTACTGCGCCGCGCCGCCGATCGCGTTGAGGTACACCGCTCCGTGCTCCTTCAGGCCGGCCAATGTCCGCGGCCCCATCCCCCCCTTGCCGATCACAGCCCGCACACCGTTCTTGCCGATGATCTCCGCCTGGTACGGCTCCTCGCGGATGGAGGTCGTCGGGCCAGCTCCGGTACACATCCACTGTTTGTCCGGCCCCTTCATCATCACCGGTCCGCAGTGATAGATGATGCCCCCCGTCAGGTCGTACGGCGAATCGTGATGCATCAAGTGATGGTGCAACGCGTCGCGACCCGTGTGGACCAGGCCGTTCACCACGACCACGTCCCCCGCGCGGATTGAACGGACCTTCTCCTCGGTGATCGGGGCTTCCAGAACCACCTCGCGACCGGTGAGCTGGAATGACTGTCCGACGGCCAGCTTTTTGATCTCGTCCTGTTCGCGGTACAACCACTCGCGGATCTCGCCGGTCCCCGGGTCGAGCACCACGCCCAGTCGCCGGAACGCCCAACATTCGTACGCGACCGACACGAAGAACGACGCGGGGAGGCGGTTCATCACGCCGATCTTGCATCCCAAAAGCGTGACCTTCCCCCCCCAGCCCATCGTGCCGATGTCGAGTTCGTTCGCCTTCTCGACGACGTACTTCTCAAGTTCGGCGAGTTCGGGCACCGGATTGACATCGTCGGCGACGCGGAACAATTGCTGCTTGGCCCCGTCGTAACCGCTCGTCCTGTCGCCCCCCACGCACACACCCAGATATCCGGCGGAGCAACCCTGGCCCTGCGCTTGGTGGACGGCGTG
Organism: Planctomycetales bacterium; assembly: GCA_044359065.1. Classification (GTDB taxonomy): domain Bacteria; phylum Planctomycetota; class Planctomycetia; order Planctomycetales; family Planctomycetaceae; genus JAIXZD01. Next base: position 14,133 of record JBIKMW010000047.1, read on the forward strand.
CAGCAGGCACTTGCGGACGCCGTCCAAATCGCGGTCCGCGCGGCCCAAACCGGGCAGCTCCTGCGGCAGCGAGTATTGGATGTTTTTGTTCTCGCAGCCCCCTCCCTTCAGCACCAGCTTGATCTCGACCTCGTTTTTGCGGTGCTGGTGGAAGTGAATGACGGGGGTGCCGGGGCCGAGGTTGGTCCCGCTGTTTTTTCCGGTCAGGGAATCGACCGAATTGGGCCGCAGTTTCCCCGCCTTCGTAGCCCGCTCGACAGCCGCGTGGACTTGCTCCTCCAGTTCGATCTGATCGAAGCCGACGGGGGTCGCGATGTAAAACGTCGGCATCCCGGTGTCCTGGCAGATGGGACGTTCCGTCTCGCACGCCATGTCGACATTGAGTGCGATCGTCTTCAGGGCGAGGGCCGACCGCGTGTCGGGCGTCTCGCGGCGATTGGCGTCGGCGATCAAACGCCGGATGTCGGACGGCAGGTTGGTCGAGGTTTGGACGATCAGGTCGTAGAGGCTGTTCTCGAAGGACATGGCGCGGCTTTCGGAAAACGCGAATCGCGCGGGGATACCGCGCGCAAGACGGCGACGGATTCAATCTCCCGAGTTTCGCCCTGTTTGGGAAGGATGGGCGAAGAAGCCTCGGCTCGACCGCTCGACGGTTGAAGAAAACACACGCCGCCACCAGCATGCGCCACGTGCACATGCGGCCCACGTGAAGCGTGGGAAGTCTCGTGCGGGAACTCACACGGTGGCGGACCGGGGGTGAACCGAGATGACCAACCAGATCCTGATGACCGCGCTGCTGCTGGCCGCTTGCGGGGGGATGTCCATGGCACAGGCTGATCCTCCGAACCCGGGAGTCCCCGGGAAAACGCCCGCCGTCGAGATCGTTGCGCATCGCGGGGCGTCGTACGACGCCCCCGAGAACACCGTGGCGGCGTTCGATCTGGCGTGGAAGCAGGGGGCCGATGGCGCGGAGTGCGACCTGTACCTCACCAAGGACGGCCGGATCATCGCGTTCCACGACAAGACGACCAAGCGGACCGCCGGCGTCGACCTCCCCGTCGCGCTCACGGACATCGCCGAGTTGCGCAAGCTGGATGTCGGTGCCTTCAAGGGGGCGCGATTCCAGGGGGAGAAACCGCCGACCGTCGAGGAATTGCTGGCCACCGCCCCACCGGGAAAGAAGGTGTATCTGGAGGTGAAATGCGGCCCCGAGATCGTTCCCGAGTTGCTTCGGGAACTCGATCGTCTGGAGCGTCCCGTCGCGGAAACTCCCGTCATCTGTTTCGACGCCGCCGTCATCGCCGAGGTCAAACGACTGCGTCCCGACCGTCCCGCGTATTTTCTGCACAACCCGGAAAAAATCGGGGCCGTGGAACTTGTGGCCTTGGCTCGCAAGATTCGGGCTGACGGGGTCGACCTGAGGGCGTGCGCGCAGTTGGACGAAGCCTACGCGCGGGTCGTGCTGGATGCGGGACTGCGGCTGGATGTGTGGACGGTCAACGATGTCGCCGAGGCGGTGCGCTTGGCCAAGCTGAGAGTGCGGGGCATCACCACCGACCGGCCCGGCTGGCTTCGCGACGGGTTGTCCCGGGTAGCAACCAAGTGACCGCCGGACGGCCCGGCTCCAACGAGTCGAACAACGCTCGGATCGGGGGGAGTCGATGTTTTTCGGAACGCGCAAGCGTTTCTGTTGAGCGACGTTACGGCAACAAACCGACTGTCGACGCGCACAGGCCAGCGACGGATACTTGTTGGAACGAGTGTGCGGGGATACCCTTCGAGGGCGGGGGCTTCCGGCGGAAGTGCCCCCCGGCGGCAGTGGGAAGTGGATGTTCTTCGAGAGTGGGCCGACATGAATATTCTGTCCGCGCGGTTAGCGATCCGCTGGGTGTTGGGCATGGCGGCACTGGCCGCGTTTGCGGGCGGAGTCTCCGCCGCTCCACCCGGCAAGGTCGATCCCATGGATTGGCCAAACTGGCGCGGGCCGGAAATGAACGGGATTTCCCGCGAAACCGGGCTGGTGTCGAGCTGGTCCCCCGAGGGTGAGAACCTGCTCTGGCGGAAGGCCGAGTACGGAACGCGGAGCACTCCGGTCACGCTCAACGGCAAACTGTATTTCATCTCGCGGCACATGCCCGAGACGACGAGCGAGCAGGAGAAGGTCGTCGCTCTCGACGCGGCCACCGGCGAGATGGTCTGGGAGCACAAGTACAACCTGTACCTGACCGACGCCCCGGCGGAGCGGGTGGGCTGGTCGAGCGTCGTGGCGGACCCCGAAACGGGGAACATCTACGCGCAAGGGCTGGGGGCGACGTTTTTCGCCCTGGATGGCGAGACCGGCAAGGTGCTGTGGTCGCGATCGCTCAGCGAGGAATTCGGGCTGCTGTCGACATACGGAGGGCGGACGAATTTCCCCGTGGTGTTCGAGGACCTGGTCATCGTCAGCGGAGTGATGACTGGCTGGGGTGAATATGCTCCCCCGGCACACCGGTTCGTGGCTTTCGACAAGCGCAACGGCACGGCGGTGTGGTTCTACTCGACGCGTTTGCGGCCCGAAGACACGACGTACAGCACCCCGGTGTTCACAGTGTTTGGCGGTCAGGCGGCGATGGTCGTGGGGGCGGGGGATGGTTCGATCTACGCCCTGCAGCCGCGCACCGGCAAGCTCATTTGGCAGTTTGATGCGTCCACGCGTGGACTGAACGTCGTCCCGCTGATTGTGGGGGACAAGATTTACTTCGGGCATGGCGAGCAGAACTTCAAGGATCAGTCGATCCTGGGTGCCGCGTTCGCCTTCGAGGCCAACGGGACCGGCAACCTCACCGACACCAAGGCTCTGTGGAGCATCCCCAAGAAAACCGTCAGCCGGGCGGGCCCCGTGATGTTTGACAACAAGGTCGTCTACATCGAAGACGGCGCGTCGATGTTCACTGTCGATCCCGAGAAGGGGAAGGAAATCGGCAAGCTGAAACTCGGCCGCATCATGTTCGGCAGCCCGGTCGTGGCGGACGGCAAAATGTATGTCGGCGAAGCGACGGGGACGTTCTATACCCTCGAACCAGGTCCCAAGGGGCCCAAGGTCGCCCACAAGGTGCGAATTGAAGGGGAACACGGACCCGAGGAGATTCTGGGTTCGCCGATTATCTCGCACGGACGGATTTATCTCCCCACGATGGAAGCGATGTATTGCATCGGTGAGAAGGGAAAGGCTCCGACTGCCGATCCGATCCCCACGCCGACGCCCGAGGCGGAACTTGCCGACAAGACCCCCGCGCACATTCAGTTGGTGCCGGTCGAGATGCTGCTCAAGCCCGGCTCGAAGCAACCGCTGCAAGTGCGGGTGTATAACAAGCTCGGCCAAGTGCTCAGCACCCAAAAGGCCGAGTATGCGGTGAAGGGGCCCGGAGCTGTCGATGCGACGGGAACGTATGCGATTCCCGCCGACGCGACGCATTCGGTCGCGCTGGTGACGGCCAAGGTCGGCGAACTCACGAGTGTCGCCCGTGCCCGAATCGTCCCGGCACTGCCGTGGAAGTTCGACTTTTCCGACAAGCAGGTTCCCCCCACGTGGATCGGCGCTTCGTACCGTCACAAGCCGGTCGAACTCGACGGGAACACCGTCCTGCAAAAGGTGACGACGATTCCCAAGGGGACGCGGAGCCAGGCATGGATGGGACAGACGACGCTCGCGAACTACACCGTGCAGGCCGAGCTGCGCGGCTCGCAGAAGAACGGCAAAATGCCCGACATGGGTCTCATCAACAGCCGTTACACGCTGGATGTGATGGGGTCGCAGCAGCAGTTGCAGATTCGCAGTTGGACGCCGCGTCTCGAACTGCGGTTCGCGAAGACGGTCCCGTTCGCTTGGAAGCCGGATGTGTGGTACGTCGTGAAGTTCCGGTCCGAGGTGAAGGGCGCGTCGATTCTGCTGCAAGGGAAGGTCTGGCCGAAGGGAGAAGCGGAACCCGCCGAGTGGACGATCTCGGGCGAGGATGCCGTCCCCAACACATCCGGCAGCCCCGGCCTGTTCGGCAATGCCAGCGACGCGGAGATCCACATCGACAATGTGACGGTGACGCCGAACAATTGAGTTAGGCGGATTTTCAACACGAAGACACTAAGGCACAAAGACACGAAGGAATTCAGAGAGGTATTTGGGAGGTGGTGTGGTCAGGACCGTCGACAGACGGAGCGAGTTTTGATTTCGGCTCCTGTTTTTCATCGACTTCCCATGTTTTGAATTTCTTATCTTTCTTCGTGCCTTTGTGCCTTCGTGTTTAACTCCGACTCCCGATTCTCGCCAAAGCTATCCCTTTCTGGTTTCAATACTCCACCCTGCCGGATGTCGATCATGAAGCGATTCGCGCCCTTGTCGCTGGCCGCTGGCTGTGCGGTTTCCGTTCTGGGCCTCGCGCTCGGTTCCGCACGTTCCGCCGAGCCGACAAAGTTTGACCCCACCGCCGAGACGGTCAAGCTCGTCAAGGCGATGAAGGTCGCTCCCGGCGATTGGCCGATGTGGGGCGGATCGGTGTTCCGCAACAACACCCCCGAGGGGACGAACATCGCCTCCGAATGGGATGTCTCGACCGGCGACAATATCAAGTGGTCGATGCCGCTCGGCTCCGAAACCTACGGCAACCCGGTCATCGCCAATGGCAAGGTGTACATCGGTACGAACAACGGGGCTGGCTATCTCAAGCGATACCCGGCCAAGGTCGATCTCGGCTGTTTGATTTGCTACGAGGAGTCGACTGGCAAGTTCCTGTGGCAAGCCTCGAGCGAGAAGTTGCCGACCGGCCGCGTGCATGACTGGCCGAACCAAGGCATCTGCTGCTCGCCGCTCGTGGATGGCGATCGCTGTTGGTACGTGACGAGCCGGGGCGAGGTGGCGTGCCTCGACACCGAGGGCTTCCACGACAACGACGAGAACGACGGTCCCGTCACCGACGAAACCCACAAGACGAAGGACGAGGCGGATGTCGTCTGGCGTCTCGACATGATGAAGCAGCTCGGCGTCTCGCAGCACAACATGGCGAACTGCTCGCTCATGGCGGTGGGGGAAATGCTGTTCGTCAACACCTCGAACGGCGTGGACGAAGGTCACATCAACCTGCCGCAACCGACCGCGCCGAGTTTCGTTTGCGTGTCGAAGAAGGACGGCAAGGTGCTGTGGACCGACAACTCCCCGGGCCGCAACGTGCTGCATGGGCAGTGGTCGTCTCCCGCCTATGGCGTGTTCGGCGGTCAGGCGCAGGTTCTGTTTGCTGGGGGTGATGGCTGGTTGTACTCGTTCGACCCCGCCGGTGACGGCAAGGGGAAATCGAAGCTGTTGTGGAAGTTCGACTGCAATCCGAAGGATTCGGTGTACGTGCTGGGTGGCCGGGCCACTCGCAACCATCTGATCGCGACTCCGGTCGTGTACGACGGCCTGGTGTACATCGGCGTGGGCGAGGACCCCGAGCACGGTGAAGGGGGGGGGCACCTGTGGTGCATCAACCCGATTAACAAGGGGGGTGATGTTTCCCCCACGCAGGTGTTCAACTCCAAGGACCCGAAGACTCCGATCGCACACAAACGCTTGAAGGCTCTGGAAGCGGACAAGGGGGACATCGAGAAGGAGAACCCGAACTCGGCGGCGGTGTGGCACTACGTTGGCAAGAATCCCAAGAAGTTCGAAGACACCATGCACCGCACCTGCGGCACGGTGACGATCAAGAACAACCTGCTGGTGCTGAGTGACTTCAGCGGACTGGTTCATTGCCTCGACGCGAAAACGGGCGAGCCGCACTGGACGCACGACATGCTGGCCGACTCGTGGGGTTCGGCCCTGATCGTCGACGACAAGGTGTACGTGGCGGACGGCGACGGCGACGTGACGATCTTCAAGCTCTCCGCCGAGAAGGACGTGATCGGCGAGATCAACATGGAGAGCGCGATCTACACGTCGCCGGTTTCGGCCAACAACGTGCTGTACATCGCCAACCGAAACACGCTGTTCGCGATCCAGCCGGGAACGAAAAGCGAACCGAACAAGGGGACGGCGAAGAGCGGTTCCGACGCGGACTGAGCCCGGAGGTGGAGGCTCGCAAACCACCAAGGCCACAAAGAGCACACGAAGGAAGTCACAAAGGGCCGAGTGAGGTACCGCGAGACTTGCTGGACTGAGTCGGTTTTTTCATGAGTCGATGTCGTGATTCCTCGATCGAGCCTCGAAACGGCGAAAACGCCTGGATCGGGACGGATTTATCTGTGTTCAATCTGTGTTTCATCTGTGGCTAAAAAACTCTGAAAGAAGAAAATCAGTTTTTGCCACAGATTGAACACAGATGAAACACAGATAAGAGTAAGACGCGGGATGTTGCCGTGGTTCGTCTCAGTGACACCGACGGTATGTGTGCTTTGTGAACTCTCCGTGCCCTTTGTGGTGAACGAGTCCTCCTTATCGAACCGCGGTTTTTCGGCCTGTTCGCATGGATGTTGGTGCTCCGGGTACTTTCGATCACCAGCCCCGCACCCGCGTGGTGTACGGAGCGGGGACGGTCGCGCGGCTGGGGACTCTCGCCACGGAATACGGCGGACACCGGGCGTTGGTGGTGACCGACCCTGGCGTGCGGAGCACCGGGCATGTGGAACGGGGCGTGGCAGCTCTCAAGACGGCGGGTATCGACGCGGTCGTCTTTGACGATGTCCGCCCCAACCCCACGACCGACGATGTCGACCGCTGCCTGGCCGTGGCTCGCGACGAGCGGATCGATCTGTTTGTTGGCTTCGGTGGCGGCAGTGCGATGGACTGCGCGAAGGGGACGAACTTTCTGCTCACGAATGGCGGGCGGATGGAGGACTACTGGGGCGTCGGCAAGGCCACGCTCCCCATGCTGCCGATGCTGGCCGTCCCCACAACCGCCGGGACAGGGAGTGAAGCGCAGTCGTTCGCCCTCATCGCCCGGACCGATTCGCACCTGAAAATGGCGTGTGGCGACCCCAAAGCCGCCTGTCGCGTCGCGATCCTCGATCCCGAGTTGACCGTCAGTCAACCGGCTTCGGTCACGGCGGCGACGGGGATTGACGCGGTGAGTCACGCGGTCGAATCGTATGTCACCACGCGGCGGAATGGCGTGTCGTCGATGTACGCCCGGCAGGCGTGGCGGCTGTTGGCGGCGTCGTTCCCGAAAGTGCTTGCCCGGCCCGCCGACCTCGCCGCGCGGGGGGACATGCTGCTGGGGGCGCACCTCGCCGGGGCAGCCATCGAGAACTCGATGTTGGGGGCGACGCACGCGCTTGCCAATCCGTTGTCGGCGCGGTTCGACACGACGCACGGCGTGGCGATCGGCATCATGCTGCCGCGAGTCGTCCGGTGGAACGAAGCGGCTGTGGGGGAACTCTATCGCGACCTGGAACGGGACGCGGGTTGGGGACGGATGGAATTGGCGGCGGGGCTGGCGGACCTGGTGCGGCGAGCGGGCTTGCCCGGACGGCTATCGGAGGTGGGAGTCGACCGGACCACGATTCCCGGCATGGCCGAGGACGCCGCGAAGCAGTGGACCGGCACCTTCAACCCGAGGCGTTTGGAGACATCCGATTTCGCGAGCCTGTACGAAGCGGCGTGGTGACGGAATCGAGGGGGCGCACTCGCAACGACGGAGCGTGAACGGCGGCGACGATCGAGAGCCCGCCGCAACGAGCGTGGACCGGCTTCGCGGCGAAGTGTGGGTGATGCGAGTCGCGTTGGCGCTTTCACGGTCGGCTCAAGGGGGCATCAAGCCAGGCAGACCGTGGACCGAAGTCCGCGTCGAGGCGCGATGTCGCGCTACCTACCGCAATCTTCATTTTGACGACCGGGTGGCGCGACGGGGATGGCCGGTGGGTAGAATGCGGTCCGGCGCGAGGTGCCGTGCTTGTGCCGTTGTTGGGGCTTCCGCGAATCGGATTCGGAAACCCGCTGGAATCGGAAACGCGTCGGCGCCATCAACCCGTTTTTCCGCCACCCCGAGGCCGCATCATGAGGGACGACGCCCTCGCCAATCCGTTCCGCGGACGATCCCTGGCGCTGGGGCTGTTCTCGGTGTTCGTCGGGTTGTTCCTGGTGGGGGCGTACTTTACCAATCCGCGGCTGCACGCCTCCGGCAACTCGCTGCTGTTCGTGGTGTACGTGGGGGTGGGTGGACTGCTCCTGCTTTTGGGGGCGCGCATCCTGCTGGGGGGTGTCTTCGCACGCTGGTCCCGATGGCGCGGACATGGCATCACCCGCTGGTACCGGGCCAGCATGCCGGTTCCGGCGCTCGCGTACCTGGGCATCCTGTTCGTGCTCCTGGTGGCCTCCATGATGGGGCGCGCCAGCCAGGCGGCCTCGAACATGCTGTTGCTGGTGTTCGGCATGATGGCCGGGCCGTTCGTCGCGAACGGTTCGATCACCTTCATGATGCTGCGCAGGGCGGAGGCGCGTCGGACGCTCCCCCCGCGCGCGGTGGTGGGGGAACCGGTGGCCATCGACATCGAATTGCGGAACTACGGGAAACTCTTTTCGTCGTGGATGATGACGGTCCGCGACACGCTCAACGGACCGACCGGCCAACAACAGGGGATGGTGCTGTTCACCCGCGTCGGACGCCGGGCGTCGCGCCGCGCTCCGTACCTCGTCGAGTTCGGGCGGCGCGGCAAGTACCGCCTCGGGCCGATTTCGATTTCGTCGCGATTTCCTCTAGGGCTGATCGAGCGGGCCGTGGTCCTCGAAGACTATCGCGATCTGATCGTCTTTCCCCGAATCGGGCAGGTGACGCACGATTGGAGGGACCGCCGCACTGACCAGGCGGACCTGGTGCATCAACCGCGCGCCGACCGGGGCGCTCATGACGACGAATTCCACGCGCTCCGCGAATTTCGGGCGGGGGACGCCTCCCGTTCGATCCACTGGCGGACCTCGGCCCGCCGCAACGAACTGATGATTCGCGAATTCGAACAACGGCGGCGGTCCCACCTGGTGCTCGTCGTCGATGTCCACCTCCCCAAGGGATCGTCCGCCGCCGATCGCCAAACGCTCGAACGGGGTATCTCGGCCGCCGCTACGCTGGTTGTCGATCAGGCTCGCCACGCCCCCGATTCGCGGATCGCGCTGGCGATCCTCGGCAAGGAGCCGGTGCTGCTCGCGGGGACGGCGCTGGCGGCGGCGGTGGACGAGATGTTGACCGCGCTCGCGTTGACGGAACCGTATACGGGAGACGCGGGCGAACAAGTCGCCCGCCGCGACGCGGTGCTCCGCGATCTGTTGGAGGCAACAGCCCCCGGCGCGCGGGGGGTGGTCGTTTCGCCCCGCGCGGCCGATCCCTTCGAGCGTGTCGACCCCGCCCGCCTTGCCGCTGCGGGAGTGCGGTTCGAGCGACTTGACCTCGAACCCGAACGGCTGGCCAAGTGGATGATCTTGTGACGACGCAAAACTCAACGGCCGCCGCGGCGCCGCGACATCCGTCCGCCGTACGGAACAACCTCAACGCATCCTGACCGAGCACTCCCTATCGATCCTCGGATACCGGTCGTCGCATGTCCCTCACGCTGATCTTCCAAACCAGTTTGTACGGCATGGTGCTGCTGGCCGCCGCCACGTTGGGCGTGGCCGCGGAGTCGCCGGTGCCGTCGCTGTTCACGTTGCCCATCGCGGTGGCAACGTTCGTGTTCGTCGACCGCAAGCGGCTGTTCCACCTGCCCGACCTGTTCGCGAACCTCGTGGGGGCGATCGCGATCGGCGTCACGGTCTGGGGCGTCGTCGGGGCGGACGACGTGCTGAAGAGCGTTGTTTCGGGGGCGAACCTGTTGGTCTATCTGACGTGGGTCGTGCTCGCGCAGCGCAAGTGGTTGCGGCAGTATTGGTACCTGGCCGCGCTGAGTTGGCTGCAAATGGCGGTCGCGTCGATCCTGTCGAGTTCGGGTTGGCTCGGACTGTTGCTGTTCGCGTTCGTCCCGTTGGCCGTGTGGACGCTGTCGCTGTTCGCACTGTACCAGGGAGCGGTCGAAATTGTGGGGGAGCGCCGGCTGATCGAGTCGGAATCGTCGACGACCGAAGCGCGGATCGCCCCCGAGTGGATCGGCGGAGGGGCTCGGGGCGAGGCCGCGCCCGCGCGTTCCCCCTGGGGGGCCACGCGCATGCGTCCGACGATCCAGCACGACGACCGCGAATGGTGGATCACCCCCCGCTATGCCGCTGGCGTGTTCGGGATCGCGCTGTTCGGGTTCGTCATCGGCTTCGCATTCTTCCTGTTCACCCCGCGGTTCTGGATGGGGGAGTTCGGCGGCATGTTGCCCCGTCACGAGGGGCCGGGGGCGATGAACCTGACCGGCTTCACGGGGGACGTGAAGCTGGGGGACATGGGGACGATCCTGGAGAATCCCCGTCCGGTGATGAAACTCCGCCTGTTCGACCGCACCACCGAGACCGACACGGAGCTGCCGTTTTCCGAGTTCCTCTCGCGATTCGAGCTCGACGCCCCGCTGTTCCGGGGCAACGTTCTGGACAGCTACGACCGGGGAAAGTGGCAACAGCGCGACGGTTCCCGCGACAACCGCGACCTCAGTCGCTCGACGCGTAAGTTCTTCGCCGGGTCGACGTATCAGTACCCGCTGCGGCTGGAGATCACGCTGCAACCGACCGGCACGGGATACTTGTTCACACAAGAACCGTTCGTGTCGCTACGGATCGCGAACGGCACGTCGCGGATGCCTGTTCGAGGTTCGTCGTCGGTGGTGTTTTTTGGCCGCCGGGCGCCCAACGATCCGTTCGAGTATTACCTGTATTTTCCCGCGTCGCGGCGCGAGTCGGATCCGAACCGAGCCGTGGAGGAGGGGGGCCTGTCCGACTATGACGAGATTTCCCCCTCCATCCGCGCGCTGTACACCAGGGTTCCCGAGAACGTTCCGGTGTTGGTGGAATTGGCGCAACGCGTGAACGCCGAGGCGGTTGCCGCCGGTGCGTCCACCGCGACCGCGCGCGCCGACGCGCTCGTCAAGCACTTGCGGGATTCGGGCTTGTATACCTACACGCTCGATTCGAGCGTGACCGACCCGACCATCGATCCCATCGAGGACTTTCTCAAGAATCGCAAAACGGGTCACTGCGAGTATTACGCGTCGTCCCTCGCCTTGATGCTCCGCGTGGCGGGGATCCCCAGCCGCATGGTGACGGGATTCAAAGGGTCGGTTGAAAACAGCCTGGGGGGTTACGAAGAGGTGCAGCAGCGGCACGCCCACGCCTGGGTCGAGGCGTGGCTGGACGATCATTGGGCGGTGCTGGATGCGACCCCTCCTGCCCGCGACGAAGGTGTGGAGGAGTTCGGCAAAACGTTCGATCCTTTCGGCGATTTTGCGAGCGCGCTGCAAACGATCTGGAGCGAGTACGTCGTGTCGCTCAACCAGACGCGGCAGGAGCAGTTGTTCCTCGACCCATTGCGCGAATCCGCCGACGCGGTGGAGGGGCACGCGCGGGTTTCGGGCAACGTGTTCGGGGCGATCTTCCAGGCCCTGAGGCGAATGCTGTTTTCCGGCGGGGTGATGATGCTCGTTCCGCTGATCGCTTTCGGAGTCTGCGTGGCGATCGCAGTCGCCTTGTGGAACCCGTTGCGGCGCGCCTGGGCGTTGCTGCTGGGCTCGATCGGCGGGAAATCGGCGGCGGCGCGGCGACGCGAGCGATTGCTGGTGCCGTTTGTGGTGAAGTTCGAGCGCATGGCGAAACGGGCCGGGTGCGTGCCGGCCGATTGGCAGACCACCCGCGAATTCTGCGGCGACGTCTCCACGCGCCTGCGCGAGTTGCAACTCCCCAACGGTCCGGCCGTCGCCGAACGCGTTCGCGACTTGTTCGAGGGGCTGCGCTACGGGGACCACCCGGTACCGACCTCCGATGCCGCAGCGATTGAGGAGGAAGTCGACCGACTTGAGCAGCTACTAGTGCTTCATCACAACAAGGAACGGGGGTAGACGGACTTCCATTTGATCCTGGCGTCGTCGACTTTCGTTGGCCAGTCGACGCCGCCTTCAGCCGTCGTCACGAGAGGCGGCAGGCTGCGGACGCGCTTCGCCATCGATGGGGCGGGACCACCGTTGGAAGAAGACTCCGCAGGGCGAGATTCGGAGACGCTGGCCTGGATCACGGCGGCGGGTGGCGGACGGGACCACTGGTAGCAGGTGTACTCGCTCTGCTTCGCCGGGGGGTGGCATGGCGCGGGGCAAGGTGATCGGCGCGTCGGACGCGACCGCCGCCACGCCGACGGACCGCCCGGTCTCGCTGAAGGACATTCTGGCGACGATGTACCACCTGCTGGGTATCAACCCCCACGGCACTATCCCTGACCGCAGCGGACGCGAGCTGCCCATCGTCCCGGAAAGCGCGGGCGTAGTCGGCGAAATGCTGGCGTGAGAGGCTGTTGGGCGAGGAGTGGCGTGGACGCCGCGCAGGATCACCCGTGATTGCGTCGACGAATTGCACACCCCACTCGCCAGTGGGTCACCGATCCGCATCGCAATTAACTCTCAACCACCCGTCTTGTGCTGCAAGAAACTTTGTGTAGCGGCGCTCGTCAGCCTCGGCTTTCTGGAGACAGATTCCGCTGAGCACCAGCGCGAACACGATGGTGAGCGCAATCCCGATGACAATACCCGGCGTCCCCGCAGCGACCGATCCATACAAAAATGAGTTCCAACCCCCCAGAAACAACAACACGGTCACATTTCTCATCCACTGCCCTCGGCGTCCCTCCGTCCGTAATTCGAAACGATCTGCGCTCCGGTACATCGCGGCCGAGAGCCAAAAAAATAATATCCAGAAACTGACCAATGCCACGAGCCTGAAAGCCTCAAACAGAAACAATTCCATATCCCCCAAGGGTGCTCGCGGCAAAAGGTCTCTGGCCCGAGGAGCAAACATCGGAGGAGGGTGAAGTTGTGCTCTGAGCACAATGGTTCCGTACGAAGCAATGATCGACGCCAGTGCAACGAGAATTTCGTCGCGTCTCGAGGGCATGCGCGGGTTGCGGGTGCGTGTGACGAATCGTTCTATCCAATTGGGGTCATGCTCCAGCCGTTCGTGGATCTGAAGTTTTGAGAAAGGCCCTCCCTGAGGATTCGCCGCGAACTCCGCGCGGAGCACCGATAACGGGCATAAAGGAGTCGCGGATTCGGGCATGCGCCGTTCGGAGCGGGGGCGAACGAGGAGCACTACTGGTTCGGGGAAGGCCCAGGATTCCAGTTCTTCCGCCCGCGCGAAAGTCCCCACCTGCAGATAGCAGTCCGCTATCGGGATCAACTCATTGTCGAATCCTTCTCTCTGGAGCAGCAGATGGTCGCCCCGCAGGGCGATTCTCCGGTGGAGCTGGAAGTGTCCTCGTGACACGGAGAGATGAGCGGCGGCCAACCGCACGATGCCGAGGAATCCACCAAGAAACATCACGACGAGAACGAGATTCGTGATGTCGATCGGAACCGGAAGCCGGGTGGAATAATTGAAGGTGACGCCGAACAGCAGGAGCAAAACCACACATCCGACGGAGTGATTGACCACCCTCCGCTCAAGCAAGCCATGCAGATGCTCCTCAAGATGGATCACCGAAACGAACTCGCCGTTATGGAGACCGGTGTCCAATCGGCCCACCACCTCATGGGGTTTGCCACGCAATCGGATCGGAGTTCGGGACGCATAGCGCGACATGATCGGGGATCGGACCTTAGAGGAGTGATCCGTCTGCCGGGGCGTCCGGACGCCACTTGGCGTGTCTGGGTGCCGTAGTCACCATAGGATTATATCGATTCCCGGCCGCCGGCGCGAGTTCGGCAAGTGCTTGACGCCGTCGTTGGCCGCCTTGTTGCTCCGCAACCAAGATGTGCGGAGTTGCCTTTGGACCCCGCAACATCGGCCAATGTGAGGGACGATGTTTCGGGAGCTGGAGTCAGATCGATATCAACCGCCCACGCTCACCTCCGTCCGGACCACATGCGCCAACCGACGACTCCCAGCGCCACCACCCATGCCAGCCGCCACGGCCAGGGGGAGCCCGGAACGGCGGCATCGAGCGTCGACAGTGCCTCGCCCGCCGCATGACGCACTTCCGGCTCGGGGTCTTCCCGTTGCAGCCGCACGAGTTTCGGGCGTTCGGGACGGGCGACGGCCCCCAGGCGTCCCACCGCCCGCGTGGCCGCGCCTCGCACCGCTTGGTCGGGGTCGTCGAGCAAGCGCGACAGAACGGGGAGCGTCCCCGCCGCCATTGGCCCGAGTTCTCCGAGAGCCTCCGCCGCCGCCACGCGCACGTCCTTGGGCCGCCCCGCCTCGAGCGCCCGCACCCAGAGTTGCTCCGACTTCGCATAGGGACCACGAGCCGCGCTCGACGCGAGCGACCACAGCATCAGGCCTCCCAGCACCGCCGCGCCGCCAACCAACCACCCATCGATTGCGGCGGGACCTGCCACGCGGACCACCGGGTTCCGCGACGAACGGGACGATGTCGCCGAGGCTGGCACTGCGGTGGTTTCGGCCAATTGTCGCGCGGCCGCCTTGCGGTCGATCACCACCACCGGTTCGATCTCCCCCAACCGCCGCTCGACTTCGTCGGCGTCGGCGGGTCTTTCGGCGGGGTCCTTGCGCAACAGGTCGAGGATCAGTGCTTCCAGTTGCGGCGGACAGTCGCGCACTTTCGCGGAGATCCGCGGCGGCTCGTCGTGGACGTGACGGTGGAGGATTTCGCCCGCGTTCGAGCCGGTGAAGGGGGGCTCCCCTGCGAGCATCTCGTAAATCACGCAGCCCAGCGCGTACAGGTCGGTCCGGTTGGAAAGTGGCGGCTTGCCCCGGATCTGCTCGGGGGACATGTAATGGAACGTCCCCATCGTCTTGCCGGCGGCGGTGAGGCGATCCTCGTCGGCCACCAAGGCCAGTCCGAAGTCAGCCAGCTTGATCCGCCCCCCCTTGGTGAGCAGCAGGTTTCCGGGTTTGAGGTCGCGGTGAATGATGTTGTGCGCATGCGCACATGAGAGCGCCTGCGCCGTCTGCTTGGCGAACTCGATCACCCGCTCCCACGAGAGGCGGCCGTTCTCTTTGAGGAGCGATTCGACGTTCCCCCCCTCGACGAGTTCCATCGCGTAGAACCACTGCTTCCCCTCGGTCGTCCCGCCGAAGCAGTTGACGATGTGGGGATGCTTCAGGTCCTTGAGGAGTTCCATCTCCCGCGCGAACCGCGCGGCCAGCACCGGATTGGCCGCCACGTGGTCCGGTAGCAGCTTGACGGCCACGCGGCGATTGTTGCCGACATACCGCGCCCGATAGACGACCCCCATGCCCCCCGCGCCGAGCTGTTCTTCCAGCTCGAACGGCCAGATCCATTTTTTGTCGTGGGGGGCGGACATGAAGGTTCGCGGGGCGTTGATACGAGCGGCGTGACGGAACGCGCTTCCGAGGCTGGTTTCCGCCCGACTCCGGTCCCGAAAGCGCACTCACCCACTATACCCGGACACGCCACCCGTCACCAAAAAAGTTGCGGGCGAGCGCGATTCAAAACGGGATCCGCAGTCCGTCGTAGGCCAACGCGACCCCCTCCGGCAATCGCGCGTTCGTGGCGACGTACTCCAGCGCGTGCGACACATGCGTGAAATACGCCTGTTTCGGACGGACCCGCGCCACCACTTCCAGCGCCTGGTGCACACTGAAATGCGTGGGGTGCGGTTTGTCGCGAAGCGCGTCGAGCACCAACGTGTCGAGCCCCTCCAACAGGGGCCAACTTTCGTCCGGGATGCGGCTGACATCCGTGCAGAACGCCACGTCGCCGATCCGAAACCCGAGCACCGGCAACTCCCCGTGCCACAGGCGGATCGGGTGCAGCGTCAGCCCCAGCACCTCGAACGGTTCCAGCCCGATCCGCCGCAGGTCGAACTTCGGCGTTGCCCCCGGATGCGCGTTCGGCCACGGATCGCTGAACGCGTAGTCGAACGACTGCCGAATGCGGCCTTCGGTGAAATCGTCGGCGTACAGGGGGATCGCCCGCTTGAGGTAGTACCCGAACAACCGGAGGTCGTCCAAACCGAAGATGTGGTCGGCGTGCCCGTGCGTGAACACGGCGGCGTGCACGCAATCGACCCCTTCCCGCAAGAGTTGCACGCGCAACTCCGGGGATGTGTCGATCACGAGATTCCCCTCGGGAGCGCGGACGAGCACTCCCGACCGCGTCCGCGTGTTGCGCGGATGGTCCGACAGGCACACCTCGCAACGACACCCGACCATCGGCACGCCGTGGCTGGTCCCGGTCCCCAACAGGACCATTTCGCGCGGGACGGGTGAATTCCCGCCGTCGGTCGCTGCGTCGTGGCTTTGGCCCACCGGTTCCACCCGTATTCTCCGATTTATGGTCAGGTCCCCGCGTGCCGACATGTTAGGGCCACGCGGCGGTCGGACGTAGGGTAGCCGCGAAGCCATCGTTTCCGGAATTGCGTGCCCTGCACCTCAAGGTCGTTTGTTGCGCGCGCCGGCCGGGGAACGAAAGGCGCGAACCCCGGATTGCAGACCGTTTATGGAAGTCGTCTGGACCGCAACGCGAACGGAGTTCGATGAGCTCGAGACCGTTACCCTGCTCCCCCACATTGAGCGCGGCAAAACACGAGACAATTCCATTGCGGGGGAGAAGGTGCCCGAAAGGCGAAAGTGGGGGTGCCCACACAGCGTCCCCCACGACCCATGTCACTCACACGCATGGAAGTCGGTGCGTGTCGGCAAAACAGCCAGCGGGGAAAAGGGAACGTCGCGCCGACCCCCTGTTCGAGTCGACACGAGTTTTGTCCGACGCTCGGTCTCCCGGCCATGGCTTGCCAAAAAACTCGCCGGCCGCTCCGGCGGCAGGCGCCCCCTGCCGGGCTTGATCCGCGAATCCGGGACGCGGAGTCGTCGCGGTGTTTTCGCGTTCCGTCAACTTGATGACTGGCTCCGAGGGACCGGGAGTCATCCCCTCCTCGGCGGCCGCAAGTCGCGAGCAACGAACCTCACCGGACCACCCCGCACTTCGCCAAAAAATTCGCCGTGATCTTCCCCACCCGGTCGTCGGGTCCGTGCGGGCGGCCGTAGTGCGAGTGCGGCTGGATCAGCCCGGGCGGTTGCGACAGGCCCATCGACCAGAAGATCGTCGACGCGTTGAACACCCAGTTCCCCTTCGGTCCCGGATAGACCGTGGCTGTGAACAGGCCTTGATCGTCCCCCGCGTTGGTAACGACTCCCGACCCCACCACCTCCAAACCCGGAATCTTCGCCGGGTCGCCGTGGAACTCCCAGCCGACCAGCCCGCGGAGCGAGTCGCCGTTCTTCAGGCCGGTCTCCGCGAACAACCAGTGGTCCGCCTTGACGACGGTCCAGTCCCCCGAGCCGTTGAACGGCGAAATCGTGCGCGCGCCGATCAACAGGTTCTCGTTCGGCCCCGCGAGGTCGAACGGACCCATGACCGGTTCCTCGATCTTCATCAGTCCGCCGTAGCGTCCGCCGCGATGAAACACGCGGTGCGGGCGACCATCCGACGACGGCACCAGCGGCGCGACGAAGCAGCAGGTGTTGCCCGACAGGAAACCCACGCTCAGTCCGTTGGCGATCGCGCGGCGGACGTTCTCGTACATCTCCAGGCTCCAATACTCGTCGTGTCCGACGGAGAGGAGCACTTTCGCGCGCGACATTCTTTCGGGACGTGCGTGCGTATCGATGTTGGACACGTAAGAGACGTCGTAGCCGTGCTTCTCCAGCCAGAACGCGCAGGGGAATTCCCAACAGAGGAACTCGCCGGAACCCATCGACAGCGGTTGGTCGACCACCTGCGGGCACTGCCCGTAGGGACGGTCGAACGAAACGCGCGTCGTACCGTTGAGGGCCTTGACGGGATCCGCGTCGTACAGGGAAAACGTGGCTGGCCATTTGTTGTAGGCTTGCCAGGTGTTGTCGCTGACCTGAACCAGCACATCGACGGGTCGGTCGTCGCGGACGACGAACACGACATAGCTCTCATAGCGGTGCGCGGCGCACGAGAGCTTGCCGACGTACACGCCGCTCGTCCAATCGTCGGGAATGGTGATCGACAGCGCCTTGGCCCAGTGGCATTCGTGACGGCGCTGCGCGTCGGGGGTCGGGACCGGCTGCGGCGCGACGGGGACTGGCCCGAACCGCGCGACGTGTCGCCCCCCCAAGCCCTGGTAGTAACCCAGGCGGTACAGGTCGACGGTGACTTCGGTGGCGGGTTGTGCGCTGAGGAACAGGTCGAGCGTCTCGCCTGCGACGACGCTGGTGGCGGAGCAAAACCCTTCGACGAACGAACAGCGGGATTTGACGGGCGTGTCAGGCCGAACGTACGTGAGCTGCCAATCGAGCGTGCCCGGTTTGGCATTCTCCGCCACGATGCGGTTGGAGGGGGCCGAACCGCTTCCTGGGGGAGCGTCGGCAGCGGCGGCGGCGGGGAGCGCTCCCGCTCCCGCGACAAGGCCACCGGCCAAGCCACGCAAGAAATCGCGGCGACCGGCATCCGGGGGGGCGGGGGTTTGTTCGTCGAACCTGTCCATGGGGGGCACCCGCCGGGACGATCGAGGTGGGGAAATTCGGTGGCGGCGGCGCGGACCGCATTGCGTGCGACGGTATCCGCCGCCGCGCGACGGGGCAATCGGACAAGGATCGCCGCCAGCCCCGTCGACCGTGGCTTCTCACTCGCCCCCCCTTTCCGCGCGGCGCATTTTTTGACGGCGCCGCCGGAGTGACCTAGGTTTACGGGTCCTCAGCCGGGACGCTCCGCCTCGATGTCCCCAGCGGCGTTTGATCCATGTCGTCCACGCTCACCGATTCACCGGTTCTTGCCGCCGAGGCCGCCCCGCGTCGCCAGAGCCGTCTGGGGCGCGCTTTGGACGCCAAGCGCCGTTCGACCGAGGTCCCCGAACCAGCACCGCTTCCACCCGCGGATTGGCCCGCGGCTGACTCGCCGTCTGGGCCGGTCGCGCCGGCTGTTCCGGTTGTGGCGATGGAGGCGGTCTCGCTGGACGACGCAGCCACCATTGAAGCACCGAACTTTCAACCGTTGCCCGATCAAACGCAACTCGCCCCACCGTCCCCCGAGGTCTTCGATCCGCAGATGGGTGGTTCGGAGCGCCGCGTGTCGCCCCGTTATCGGGTCGACGGGGATGTGCTGGTCCATCGCTGGTTGACCAGCCCTGGCGGAAGGCCGCGACGCATTCTGCCCGCAACGCCTCCGGACGCGTTCGGACGGATGATCGACCTTGGCACCGGGGGGGTCGCGTTCGAGTCCGACGACGACTTCCTGATTGGCGAAGAGTTGCTGCTCACGCTGCGGGCCGACGCTACGGGGCGTGGAACGGCCCTCGATTTGCGACGACTGGCGCGGGCTTCCGTGTTGCGGACGGTTCGCGCGTCGAACGGGGGCTGGACGGTCGTCTGCCGATTCGAGCGTCCGCTGACCTTCGAGGAAGTCCACCGGATCGGCGGACACCTG
This sequence comes from Planctomycetales bacterium, assembly GCA_044359065.1. GTDB lineage: Bacteria > Planctomycetota > Planctomycetia > Planctomycetales > Planctomycetaceae > JAIXZD01. The sequence continues at coordinate 33,614 of JBIKMW010000047.1, forward strand.
TTCGTTGCCACGATCGTGTGACGGTCGGCCCGCATCGCGAACGAAGCGGGTGTGATCTCTTGCCGCCCGTCGCGTGTGTTTTGAAGTGGCGCTATTTCGCGCGGAGAGCCGCCAAGGCCGCGAGAGACGCCCGTTTTTGGCCTCACGAAAAGGCGATGAGACGCGGAGAAATACAACTCCCCTGCGTCTCCGCGCCTCTGCGTGAGAATACAAACCTTGGAAATCCTGATGTTCTCCGCGGCTCCCCTGGGAACCGCGCCACTTCGAAACTTACCGCGTCGGCGCGAAGCGTGCCCGCAGGTGGCGGATCAGTGCTTCGTGTGACAGCGGCGTCCCCGTCACCACTTGAGCCAGTTCCCCCGCCGGGTACAGCTTGCCCCGGTGGTGGATCTGCTCGTTGAGCCAGTTCTTGAGAGGGCCGAACTCGCCCCGCTCGAACCGCGGCGCCAGCCCCCCCAACTCCCGTTCGGCGGCCTCGAACAATTGCGCCGCGTGCATGTTCCCCAGCGTGTAGGTCGGGAAGTACCCGATTCCGCCGAAGCTCCAGTGAATGTCTTGCAGGCAGCCCCGCGCGTCGTCCGGAGGTGTCATGCCGAACGACTTCGTGAACAGTTCGTTCCACGCGCCCGGCACATCTTTGGGAGACAGGTCGCCGCTCACCAGCGGCTTCTCGATCTCGAACCGCAGCAGAATGTGCAGGTTGTACGTCGCCTCGTCCGCCTCGACCCGGATGAAGCTCGGTTGCACATCGTTGATCGCCCCGTGGAAATCTGCGAGCGGCACGTCGGCAAGGGCTTCGGGAAACGCTTGCTGCGCCTGCGGATAGAAGTGCTTCCAGAACGGCAACCCCCGTCCGACGAAGTTCTCCCACAGCCGCGATTGCGACTCGTGGATCCCCAGCGAAACGGGCGAACCCATCCCCAGGCCGAATGCTTCGGCGTCCAGCCCCTGGTCGTAAATGCCGTGCCCCGCCTCGTGCAGCGTGCCGAAGAACGCGCCCGGAAAATGCCGCTCGTCGTAGCGCGTCGTCAGCCGCGTGTCCCCCGGACCAATCCCGCTGCAAAACGGATGCGCGGCCACGTCGAGCCGACCCCGGTTGAAGTCGAAGCCGATCTTCTTCGCCGCCTCGACGGCGAACGTCTTCTGCGCGTCGACCGGAAACCGGCGGTTCAGGATGTCGCGTCGCGGCGGTCGGTTGGCGTCGCGCACTTCGCCGATGAGGGTCACCAGCGCGTCCCGTAGCGGGGTGAACAGCCGCGTCACCTCGGCACTCGTCATGCCGGGCTCGAACTGGTCGAGCAACGCGTCGTACGGGACGCCCGACGGTTTGGCGAGGCAGGCCGCCTCTTCGCGCTTGAGCGCGACGGTCTTTTCCAGCCACGGCAGGAAGTGCGTGAAGTCCGATTTCTTTCGAGCTTCGATCCACGCCTGCTGCGCGAGCGTCGCCACGCGCGATTGCTCTTCGACCAATCGCTGCGGCAGTTTCGTCGCCCGGTCGAAGTCCCGGCGGGCTTCGCGAATATTGACGGCTTCGGGAGAGGTGGCGTCCTTGACCAGTTCCGAACCCTCAAGTTCGGTCAACAGCGTGCCGATCTCGGGGGCGGTCGCCCATTCGTGCGCGAGTCCCGCCACGAGCGACGCCTGTTGCGAGCGATGCTCGGCCCCTCCGGGGGGCATGTTCGTCTGCTCGTCCCAACCCAACAGATTGCCGCACGACGAAAGGTAGGCAACGCGGCGGAGACGCTCGACCAGGCGGTCGTACGTTTGTCGGGAGGGAGAGGCTGGCATGCCGGATGTCCGCGAAAGGTGGTGGTGTCGCCGCGCGTCCCGACGGCGGGAGCGTGGGGGGGCGAACATATCGCACACACCGGTCGCGCGGAAGCGGCACGGATCGCGGTGACCACACCCGCCACACCCCAGTACGGGTCTCCGGAGACGAACGATTGAATCGGGAGGATCGCGAGCTTAGGATTCCGGCTCGCCTGTCGCGGTCGGAGTTGCCGCGACGGGCGAACGACACGGGTGTTTCCAAACTTGGCGTTTGGGAAAGAATAGGGAAGACGGTGAGAATCCGTCGCGGTCCCGCCGCTGTAACCGGGGACGAACGCCGCTCAAGGAACCACTGCCCGCGATTTCACGATACGGTCGATTTTTCGAAACGTTCGTCGACATGCGGGTGGGAAGGTGCGGTCAGTAGAACGATCCGGAAGCCAGAAGACCTGCCCGGTGTCAGCCAGTATTGGACCGTTCTTTCGTGGAAAGAAGACGGGATCCGCGGCCTTGCGCCGCGCGTTCGCGCATTTCGCACGGGCTGGCTGCCCTCCCCGGATCGATTTCGCCTTCTGTCGCGCTTGTTGGCGACGGCGCGTGCGGTCCGAGACGGTCGGCCCTGTTCGTGAAGAGTGGCCGGGCAGCAGGTGTCGACGCCGGGACGGCCCCCGAGGTTTCGGTGGCGACCGGGCGTTGCGCGATCTTCGTCGGAAATCCAGGAAAGGCCGGGGAGGTCGGTTCCGCGTGGAGCGGGATTCGAACTCCTTCGCGAAGGGATTTCTCGATATGGATCGGACGATTCAACGGCCGGAAGCGGTCGCCGACGGCCATGGTGGCGGGGTGCGTCACGCCGTCGCCCGCCGTGGCGGATTCACGCTGATCGAACTGCTGGTGGTGATCGCGATCATCGCGATCCTGATCGCGCTCTTGTTGCCGGCGGTGCAGCAGGCCCGCGAAGCGGCGCGGCGGACGGAGTGCCGCAACCACCTCAAGCAGTTGGCGCTCGCCCTGCACAACTATGCCGACACGTACGCCGACTTCCTCCCTCCGTACAAGTTGGAAAGTCGTCAGGAAATCGACTACGGAACCGGCGCGAGCGGCGCGCGCGGCAAGATCAAGTACTGGTTCGGCGAAGTCGACTTCGCCCAACCGAACCCCGCGCAACAACTGAGCTTCAAGGACGGTTTGCTCACGCCGTATCTGGAAACGAACGAATCGGTGTTCCAGTGTCCGAACTTTGGTCCGGGGCAAATCCAGAAACTGCGGTTCGACCGTCCCGCCTGCGGCTACGCGTTCAACGGCACGTATCTCGGCCCGGGGGTGGGCTTCGACTATTCGTCGTGGCCCAGCGTCACGGTGTCGAGCAACCCCGTCGCTTACAAGCTGAGGGACGTGGTGCAGACGACGCAAACCGTTTGCTACGCCGACAGCGCGATCTTCAACACGTGGACCTGGTTCCCCGACAAATATCTCGTCGAGAACTGGACGCTCGAGCCGCCGTCGGCGACGCAGCCTTCGATCCACTTCCGGCACTCCTTCACCGCCAACGTGGCGTTCCTGGATGGCCACGTCGAAACGATCCAGCCGACGTACGTCCCCAAGACGGGCTTCCCGAGCTGGTTCTCGGCGGCGGACGTGCAGGCGAATCGGGACCACAACCTCGGCTTCGCGGGAGAGACCGATGAGTTGTACGATCGTCAATGATCGACTCGAACCGCAGCGCGACCGATCCCCGTGTGTGCGTTGGCCTCATTCCGCGCGCTGGGAATGCTGGACGATTCTCTTGGTGGCGGGTTTCATTTTGGCGGGATGCGGTGGCGGAGGGGATTCGTCCGCCGCGCTTGAAGAAGACGTGCCGCCGGAATTCACTTACATTTGCTCGAAGTCGGGCGAGCGTCAGGTGGGCCCGTTGAGGACTTGGCCGTACGACAATCCACGGGCGGCGGGGGGGAAGTTCATGCTCTCGCTGTACTGCGGACGGTGTAACGCCTGGCACGCGGTCCCACCCCCCGACAAGGGGCGGGGCAACCCGCTGGCCTACCGCTGTCCCAGGACCGGGACCGAGTTGAAAGTGGTCGCCCCGGCGCCATAACGACACTTGATGGTTTCTCGCGTCGGAGGAGATCGGAACACGGTCTTCTCCGACGCCCCCCTCACAACGAATTCCTGTGGAATTTGGAACAACCCTCGAACGAGAGGCTCGCAATGAATTGGTCGAAATGGGTGTTGGCGGCGGGATTGGTCGCGTTTCCGGCCTTGTTGCGCGTGGTGACACACTACGCGGACGTGTTGCCGAACGTTGCCCCGGCGGCGGCGGTGGCCTTGTTCTGCGGGGCGGTGTTTCGCGACCGTCTGCTGGCGTTCGGCGTCCCCGTGGTCGGAATGCTGCTGGCCGACTCGATGATCGAGTGGGACCGGAGCATGATCGGCGTGTACCTGTCGCTCTTGGCGATCGTCGGCGCGGGGATGTGGGTCCGCGCGCGGGGTCGCAAGCCGTCCGCCGTGTTGTGCGGCGCGCTCGGTGGCTCGTTGCTCTTTTTCCTGGTGACGAACTTTCAGTACTGGCTGACGTCCGACCCGTCGCTGGGGATCTATCACACCCCCCGGACATTCGCGGGACTGGCGCAGGCCTACGCCCAGGCCATCCCGTTCTTCCGGGCGACGCTGGTCGGTGACCTGCTCTACTCGGGCGTACTGTTCGGAGCGTACGCGTTCGCCGCGGCACGTTCGCCGGAGGTCGCCAAGGCGGCGGCTTGACCTTGAACGCCGGTCGCTTCGGGGCTGTGGCTTGGTCGGACGACCGGTGAATTCACGACGGAAACCCGAAGCGTGAGTTCCGGCGTTGCGCTGCTTCACTCGGGAGGTCGCCGAGAACTCACCGGTTGTCCGAAAAGATCGCGGCTTCCGCGGCGAGTGTGTGGCCGAGGTTGTAGCCGCTTTGGGCGAAACCCCGGAACTTCGCATGCGACCATCACTCCGGGCCTTCCCTTCGGTCCAGCTCCGGCCACTTGTTGATCAATTCCATTTGAACGAACCGAAAGACCTGACCCCGGCCATCCTTCCGTATGATCTCATCCGCCGCTCGCCTAAAATCGAAAGCGAGTCGGTTCCGTCTCCGTAGCTTCGTTTCCCTATGACCACTGCCTCTGCCCGGAGGGCTGTCCGTGTCCACCGCTGAACCCGTTTCCCGGAAATTCAAGGTCATCGGCACGCGCCCCGTGCGGCACGACGGCGTCGACAAGGTCACCGGTCGCGCCAAGTACGGGGCCGATGTGCGGCTGACCGGCATGCTGGCCGGGGTCGTCCTTCGCAGCCCACACGCGCACGCGAAGATCGTGCGACTCAATGTCGACAAGGCGCGGGCGTTGCCCGGCGTTAGGGCCATCATCACCAACGCCGACCTCGCCGACCCCGGCGACCGCATGTGCGAACTGGGGGAAGGGGCCGTCAATCTGCGTCACCTGAACCAGAACGTCCTCGCGGCGGACAAGGTCCTCTATCGCGGCCATGCCGTCGCCGCCGTCGCCGCCGACAACGCCCATATCGCGGAGGAAGCCGCGCGGCTGATCGAAGTCGAGTACGAATTGCTTCCCGCCGTGACGGATGTTGTCGCCGCGATGCAGCCGGGCGCGCCGCTCTTGCACCCCGATCTGAAAACCGACGAACTTGGCAAGATCGCCGACGCCCCCAGCAACGTCGCGCGGCACTTCCGCTTTGAAACCGGCGACACCGCTGCGGGTTTCGCGAAGGCCGCCTGTGTCGTCGAACGGGAGTTCCACACGGCCACGGTGCATCAGGGGTACATCGAACCGCACACCGCCACCGCCATGTGGACCGCCGACGGAAACATCACCGTCTGGGCCAGTACGCAAGGTTCGTTCACCGTCCGCCAGCAGGTGGCCGAACTCGTCGGCGCGCCGATCTCGCGCGTGAAGGTCATCCCGATGGAAATCGGCGGTGGCTTCGGCGGAAAGATTCGCGTCTATCTTGAACCGGTCGCGGCGGTCCTGTCGAAGAAAACCGGGCGACCCGTCAAGGTCCTCATGAACCGGACCGACGTGTTCGAGGGGACCGGCCCCACGCCGGGGAGCTGCATCCGGATCAAGCTGGGGGTCGGTGCGGATGGCCTGATCACCGCAGGCGAGGCGTGGATGGCGTACGAGGCGGGGGGGTACCCCGGCTCGCCCATCGGCGCGGGGGCGATGTGCGTCTTCTCGTGCTATCAGTTCCCGGCGGCGAAGGTCGACGGGTTCGATGTCGTCGTCAACAAGCCGCAGACGGCCGCCTATCGTGCGCCGGGTGCGACGAACGCCGCGTTCGCGCTCGAAACGGTGGTCGACGAAATCTGCGAACAGCTCGATCTCGATCCGCTCGAGTTCCGCCGCAAGAACGGGGCCCGCGAAGGAACGCGCCGGGTTGACGGGCCGGTCTACGCCCGCGTGGGGATGGTCGAAACCGTCGAGGCCTGTCAGCAGAGCGAGCATTGGAAGACGCCGTTGACCGGACCGAATCGGGGACGGGGTGTGGCCAGCGGGTTCTGGTTCAACTGCGGCCTGCGTTCCTCGGCGACCGCGACCGTCAATCCGGACGGGACCGTCGCCCTGCTCGAAGGTTCGACCGACATTGGCGGCTCGCGCACGGGGCTGGCCATGCAACTCGCTGAAACGCTGGGGATCGGCGCGGAGGATGTCGTCCCCACCGTGGGTGACACCGACAGCGTCGGCTACACAGACGTGACCGGCGGCAGCCGCGTGACGTTCGCTACCGGTTGGGCTGCGTATCTGGCGGGGCTGGACATTCGCGAACAACTGCGTGGCCGGGCCGCCGCCGAGTGGGAATGCCCCGTCGAGCAGGTGGTGTACGAGAACGGCGGCCTCTCCGGTCCCGGCGGCAAGCGGCTGTCGTTCAAGGAGATCGCCGCCCTCGTCAACAAGCATGGCGACCCGGTCATCGGTCGCGGTTCCGCCGACCCGCAGGCGTGCGGCGGCGCGTTCGCGACGCACATCGTCGATGTCGAAGTCGATCCCGACACGGGCAAGGTGAAAATCCTGCGGTACACGGCGGCGCAGGATGTCGGCACGGCGGTCCACCCGAGTTATGTCGAGGGGCAGATTCAGGGGGGAGTCGCGCAGGGGATCGGCTGGGGGATGAACGAGGAGTACTTCTACGACACCGCCGGGGTGATGCGGAACTCGACGTTCCTCGACTACCGCATCCCGACGTGTCTCGACCTGCCGCTGATCGACTGCTTGCTCGTGGAAGTCCCCAATCCGGGACACCCCTTCGGCGTGCGTGGGGTTGGGGAAGTGCCGATCGTCCCCGGACCGGCGGCGCTCGCCAATGCGATTCACCGGGCGGTGGGGGTGCGGATGCGGCAGTTGCCGATGTCGCCGCCGCGGGTGTTGCATGAGGTGCTGGCGGCGAAGGGCCAGGCAAAGAAGTGAGGGTGATCGACCAGCGAATGTCTGTGGTGTGCGACTGCTGGCTTGCCCAAGGGGGAAGAAAAAGGGGGCATCTTACTCTACGCACGATTTCCGCGAGTTTTGGGGTTACGGCTCCCCCGAGATCGCCGGAAAAGTGGTATGTCGCCGTCGTTTCCCCATGAGCGCATCCCGCGTGCGGAAATGGTGGCGTGAATTCATCGTCGTTCTGCCGAGGAATGTCTGCTCTATTGCGGGATTGACGAAGTGCGTTCTCAGGCTCATCCGTCGGCACTCACGGCCAAACTTCCGACAGGCTCCTGTCGCTCTCGCTGAGCTTGCGGAGCACGGCGGCGAAGACGAACAGCGCGTCGCAGGCGAGGCCGTTCCCGTCATCGAGCCAGACGAGGTCGCGCCAAGCCGCAGCGCTCGTGGGCGACGGAAACGCGCCGACCAACCGGGCGAGTGCGTCGGGTGGGACGCGTTCGCCCCGCTCGTCGAAGAGCGTCAGGCCAAAGCCATCCTCATGCAACAACACGGCCAGGTCGACGCGGGCTCCCGGCGACCGAACTCCCTCGGCAACCACGGATGTGATCCGCCCCAGCGCGGCAGGATCGACACTCATGTCCGCGGCGATCGACACGGGAACCTCCGTCAAACGACAGGCCGTGCGCGACAGCGCCCGGCGCAGCCAGACGCCTTGCGGTCCCGGTCCGACGCCAACGACCAGACCCAGGGGCCGCAAAGCGTGAAACGCTTCTTCGAGCCGAAGTTCGTACGCCTCAAACCGGCGAATGTGCGTTGTGGCAACGGGAACGAGTGGACTGGGCGCTGATGGCGTAGGGTCCAGGTGTGACGAGATTCGACCGTCGCCGAATCCCTCAGCGAGTGCGACTTGGCATTCGTCCGCTCCGAGAGGGCGCGGTCCGGCAAGGGCGAAGTCGAGGCCGTTCCAGTCGGGATCGCAGCCGGCTCCGGTGACGTACACCGCCGCGTCCGCCGTCCGGTCCCGCAGCGTGTGCCATGCCAACGGAGCGTGGACGCCCCCGACATCGAGAATCGAGCATCCCGCGCGGCGCAGTCCCATGAGCACGCCAGCGAATAAATCGGGAGAGGCGGACCGGTGGTCGTGCCCGGCAACGACCCGCGGAGCGACGCCGAGCGCGCCGCGCAATCGCTCGCCGAACCTCGCGACGACCTCGGTCGCCCGCAACCGGGTCGCTTCGTTGAGCGACACACCCCGCCAACCCCGCCCGCGCCACAAACGGTCGCACGGGTCGCTCGGAGAGCTGGGAGCCGTGACCTCCGCGACGGCCTCGGGCGAGGAAGCGTATCGATTGTCCGTGTCGCCCGTTTCGTGTCGGCGAGGGCAGTGTCGGCACGCCTCGTGGCCGGAGTTCAAGCGGGCCAGATGCAGCGCGCGACTGATGGAGTAGTCCTCGCCCGGACAGCGATACGGCTCGGCGCGGGCCGCCTGCAACAAGCGGTCGAGGTCGCGACTGTCGGCCACGGGCGTTTGACTCCTTCAATGTCCGGAACGGTTTCCGCAAATCGCCGTTATACCGCATTCGGCCACCAGCGAACTCTGTGCGACACCACCTTTGGTCGCGTGGCGGTTATCGTGAGTGAATCGACGCGCGCGCAGCGGGTTTCCACCGCGTGTCGTCTCGGTTCGTCAAAGGGTTGCATCGGCATCATGTCGCGAACAATCGTGGTTACCGGGGCGGGGGACGGGATCGGACGGGCGATGGCGATCGCGTTTGCGGCCGCGGGAGACCACGTGGTCGCGGTCGGTCTGCCGCCGTTTCGCGAACTCCCCGAATCCGTTCGAATGGTGCCGCTCGACATCCGCGACGAGTCCGGCGTGGCCCGCCTGCTGGCCTCGCTCGACCGAATCGACGTGCTTGTCCACGCGGCGGGCATCATCCGCCGTCGCGACGAATTCGATCCGGCGGTGTTCGACGAGGTGCTGGAGGTGAACCTCGGCGCGGCGATGAAACTGTGCCTGTCCGCCAAGCCGCTGCTCGAGCGTGGCCGTGCCGAGGGGGGGGACGCGTCGGTGTTGTTCGTGGCGTCGATGCTCAGTTTTTTTGGGAGTGGACAGGCCCCGGCCTACGCCGCGTCGAAGGGGGCGGTCGTGCAACTCGCCAAATCGCTGGCGATCGCGTGGGGACCGGCGGGCATCCGCGTGAATTGCGTGGCCCCCGGCTGGATCGAAACCGCGCTGACCCAACCGTTGCGCGACGACCCCGACCGCGCCCGGAAGATCGCCGAACGAACGCCCTTGGGCCGTTGGGGCCGACCGGAAGACGTCTCCGGAGCGGCGGTGTTCCTCGCGAGCGACCGCGCGCGGTTCATCACGGGGGTCGTCCTGCCGGTGGACGGCGGGTACCTGGTGGCGTGAGTGCTGGCGGGGGAGGCTCCTTCCGGATGTGTTGATGGCGGTGTGGTGTGGATCCAAGGGGTGCCGGGGTCCCGTTGACAACCCACGATGCGGCTTTCGACGGCGACAGTCAGGCGGATTGTCGTTCCCGAGACGAGGAGAGGAGTGATGTCGAAAATGGCGTACCGCTTCCGCACGGGCCCAACGGAGAAACTGGCCCCGTGACCCGATTGGCCCTGCTTCACACGCTCAGCCACATCCCGGAACCGTAAGGAACCCACAGTTTCGGCTGAAGGGGCCGAAACCCATCCGTCGACGCAATCAGGCCACCAGGGAGCGGTCGTCCCCAAACGGGGCCAACATGTCTGCGACCACGGACACTTCGCCCCAGATGTTGTCCAGCTCCGCGGGGGTCGGAGTTTCTTTTGGAGCACTCTTCAGGCAGCGGACCTCGGGCACGGGGGCTGCCACCGGTCCCGTCCCCGCCGCATCGGGAAGGATGAACCGCGCGGGACCAACACACTGGAGGCGGCGAACGAATCCCTGCGAGACACGTTTCTGCCGGACCTCAACACGCGGATGTGCGTGAAACCGAAGTCGAACGTCGATGTGCATCGGAAGGTGCCGCGCGGTGTGCGCTCGACCATGCGTTGTGTCATCGCGAGGAGCGAATGGTGCCGAACGATTGGACCGTGTCGTGGCGGAACCGGGTGCTGCAAATCGAGGAGCGGCACCAACGCCTGACGCTGGCACGTAAGAAGATCGAGGTCAGCGAGCCGCTTGACGGGAAATTACGGTTGGTGTGGCGCGGACGGGAGCTGTCATGGCGCGAGTTGCCGGAAAGGCCCCGTCCCGCTCGCGCGCCGAAGCCGCTCCCGAAGACGAAGCTCAAACGACACCACAAGCCTGCGGCGAACCACCCGTGGCGAGGCACAACCCGAGGCGGGTGACGGGGAGCCCGCAAAATGTTTTCGCCCGCCGTGGAGGCCCTGCGTTCCCACGCTCGAGACGCCGTTCACCGTCACCGTGTACGTCGTTCCCGAACCGGTCACCACCATCGGCCCCGGCGCGCTGTGAACACGTTCAAAGAGACTTCCTGGCGCAATCACGCCAACCTTTTTTTGAGCCACATGGTGCAATCCTAAAAGACCAACGCGAGACGGCACGCCTCAGCGCTTCTTCGCGACGCTCCTGAGAACCGCCGCCAATGTTGCTGTCCCGGCGACCGCTGGAGGTCGAAGCGGCCCTGCCGCCATCGGCGCAAGTCGTTACCGGGCCGTCAGTGATGGAACTGCCTATCCGGCGAGATCCGACGAAAGCAGTGAGTCCGCCAAGCCATCGAGGTCTGCGAACAGGCTGTCGGTGTTGACGGGGACGACCGCATTCCTGCCGACGGACAAAGCCAAATCCACGGGTGGCACACCGGTGGTGGCGGGGATTGGTGGTGCCGCCGAGGGAACCGTCGCGATCAGGCTGGCGACATGCGTCTGCGGTGTGCCGGTGGTGGTCGTCGTCGTTGGACTCTCTGCAACGGCCGGTGCCGCCACCGCGGGTGCGGAGGTGGCTGTCGAACTGCGTGGAGCGCCCGCGCCGCGGGTCGAGTCGCTGAAGAACGCGAAGCCGAGCGATTTGTGCTGGCTCCACGGTTTGATCTGCGTCTTCTGGTCGACGATCGAC
>JBIKMW010000142.1:0-14161 GCA_044359065.1 Planctomycetales bacterium
GTCGCCATCCCGTCGATTCTCGGCGAATGGGGCAGGAATTGGGAGGATTCTCACCGAATTCCCTTGGAGCCGGGGAAATTCTCCCCGCCGGGCGCGTTCGCGGAAGCGGCCCGCCGCCGAGTTGGCTCCGATATCGATTCCGTTTTGGATCCTGCGAACGGTTTGTCCGAGTCGGCGGTGATGCCGCATCCCTCTCCCCGTGATCGCCCGTCCGCCGTTATGATCCGACGCTCCGCAACGGCACCCGGGGTGCCCACGGTTCTCGAATCGACGGATCGTCCGACGCATGTCCAAACCGTCCTCCAGGAAGTCGCCGACGCCCCGCCCCGCGCGGGCACCGCGCGCTTCCGGTGCGTCCGACGCCGCGCGGGGTACGGGGGGAGTGTTGCGGACGCTGCTCGAGTTCGGTGTGTCGCTGGCGCTGGCGGTCACGCTGTTCCGGACGTTTCTCGCCGAAGGGTATGTCATCCAGACCGGTTCGATGGCCCCCGGATTGTTGGGGCGGCATGTCCGGATCGAGTGCCCGTCGTGCGGTACCCGTTTCGCGACTGACGAGGTTGCTCCCGAAGAATGGGCCACCTGTCCCAACTGTCAGCGCGGGCGTCTGGAAGTGTCGCGAGGAACTCCCTGCGATGGCGACCAACTGTTGGTCTTCCGATCGGTGTTCGACCACCGCGAGCCGGAGCGCTGGGAGGTGCTCGTGTTTCGCAATCCCGATCAACCCGAGCAGGCGTTCGTGAAACGGGTCGTCGGCTTTCCAGGGGAGGCCGTGCAAATCATCCGGGGGGATCTGTACATCGATGGCAAGGTCGTCACCAAAAGCCTGAACCGGCAGCGCGGCATGCGGATTCCGGTTCACGACCAGGACTTTCAACCCCCGGCCGAAGACGCCGATTGGAAGCCGCGCTGGCTGGCCGACGCGGCCCCCGGCCCCGGAGCGGGCGGGTGGTCGCTCGTCGGTCGGGATTGGCATTATCGACCGCCGACCGGGACCGACGGCCCCGCCGGTCCCCCGCCCGCCGCCGATGATGAATCGTTCAAGGCGGGCGACACGCCCAAGCCGGGTGGGGCCGCGCCCGGCGGAAATGCGCCGCCGGTCGATCAACGCACGGCCCGCCGCGTCGACTGGGTGCGCTATCGGCATTGGTGGCGCGAGGGGGGAAGGCATGCCACGAGCGCGATCGTCGGGACCTGGCCCGACAAGCTCGATCGACCGCCAACGGGATTTGGCAACCTTGAATACGACGATGCCACGGGAAAGCTGGTCGTCCGGGGGGTGTTGTCGGGGGAGGCGCTTGAGCGGCTGACCGGGCCTGCGGTTCCTGATCCGTTTCGGGCGGAGATCATGCGACTGGCCGAAGCATCGCACCTGTCACCCGTGAGGGACGTGTACTCCTACAACCGCCGACCCGATGGGGGAGGCGCGCATGTCGTGCGCGACCTGATGCTGGCGTGCGAACTGGAACCGGCGGAGCGGGGTGTGTTTTCGCTGTACCTGTCCGATACCCGACAAGAGCTGGAGTGCCAGATCGATTTGGACCGGCGCGAAGTCAGGCTGGTCGACTCGCGCAAGGGGACCGTGCATCGCGCGGGACCGTTGCCGACGTCGGTGGCAGCGGCACGGAAATCGTTACTGGAGTTCTCGTTGTGGGACGGACAGGCGCTGATCGCGATTGACGGCGTCGAACCGCTGGAGCCGTGGCGGGTATTCCCCGGCGCGTTCGGCCCCGACAATTGGCGTCCCGCCCGCTTCGGCGCGACGGGTGGAGGATTTGCCGTTCGGCACCTGCGGTTGTTCCGCGACATCCACTACACGGCCCCCACCGGAGCGCGCGGCGGCGAGTTGCCGGTCGCGCTGGCCGACGACGAGTACTTCATGTTGGGGGACAACAGCCCGGTCTCGCGCGACAGCCGAGCTTGGGTCGGCGGCGAGAAAGTCACCCGCGCTTTGTGGCTGGGCAAGCCGTTCGTGGTGCATCTGCCGACGCGCCGGGGACAATGGGCTCTGGGGCGGTGGACGTTCGACCTTCGGATTCCGGAGTTCGACCGGATGCGGTACATTCGCTGATCCGCGAGTTTTCCGGTGGGGGATCGCCGGATTTCACCACGAAGTCACGAAGCACACCAGGGATTCACATGAGCGATTGCCGGTCCGGAGGCGGGACCGGCGGATCGACCTCGACTCGACCGAAGCTCTCTGGTGCCTGCGTGTCTTGGTGGTCCCATTTCTCCCCCCAACGCTCGACGAGACCGCTTTGGATTTTTGTCAATCACCAAGGCTCGAAAACGAAATGCAAACGGAGTGCACCTCTGATGCGGCGATCTCACTCATGGACTGACGGCCATTGATCGAGAATCTCTTCGTGCGTCCGTTGTGCCTTCGTTGTGCTTTCTGTTCTTTCATTTTTTGGCCGCGCCCCGCGGTGTGATCCATGCCAGACACCCACGGTTCGCAGCGCGACACCATCCCCGGTGGCGGGACTACTTCTCCCGGAGGCGTCGGCACGCCCGTTCCGCCGATCCCCCCCGTGCCCCCTGCCGCAGCGTCAAGCGCGGCGTCTCCCACAAAGCCGTCGGCCCGCGCGCCCCATCGGGACGACGGATTTCGCGACACCGCCGAATCGATCGTCATCGCCTTCGTGCTGGCGTTCCTGTTCCGCGCGTTCGAGGCGGAAGCGTTTGTGATCCCCACGGGGTCCATGGCCCCGACGTTGTACGGTGCCCACAAGGACCTCGTCTGCGAGAAGTGCGGGTTCCATTACGTTGTCGGAGCGAGCGACGACATCGCCGCTCCCGGTCAAATCAACACGCATGCCCGCGTGCACTCGTCGGTTTGCCCCAATTGCCGCTATCCCCAGAAGATTCTTTTGGACGAGATCTTCAAGGGGGACCGCATCCTCGTGAACAAGTTCCCGTACGAGGTGGGCACCCCCGATCGCTGGGACGTGGTCGTCTTCAAATATCCCGAAGAGGCGAAAACAAACTACATCAAGCGCCTGGTGGGGCTGCCGGGAGAAGAACTGAAGATCGACATGGGGGATGTCTACGTCCGCAAGACCGAACAAGAACCGTGGCGCATCCCCCGCAAGCCGCTCGACAAGCATCTCAAGCTGTTGCAAGTCGTTCACGACGACCGCCATCCCCCGCGCGACCTCGTCGCCGCCGGATTCCCCGAGCGCTGGCAAGCCGAAGGGGGAACCGCCTGGAGCCACGATCCCGCCGCGCGCGCCTTTCGCATCGACCGCACCCCCGCGAACGCCGATTCCTGGAGCCGAGTGCAATACCAGCACTTGGCGGGATCGGCCGCCGATTGGAACCGCGCGATTCACCCCGAGTTGGGGCCGCTGGCGCTCCCCGAACCGGAACTGGTCACCGATTTTTACGGCTACAATGGACGGATTCTCGCTGCGGATGTCGCGTTCCGTGGCGGACAGGACCTCCCCGAATTGCCACACGCCGATCGCTTCAACGGTTCGGCCCACGGCCTGTTCTGGGTGGGGGATCTGTCGCTGTCGAGCCGCGTGGAAATACTCGACGGGCAGGGCAAACTTCGCTTCGAGCTGAATGAGGGACGGCGGCGCTATTTCGCCGAGATCGACCTCAAAACCGGACAGGGAGCGTTGTCGTATTCGGACCCGCAATTGCAGCCGAAGGAAGGGGAAACGTTGCCGCTGGGCGAGCCGTTCCCGACGACACTGTCCGGCACGGGGGCACACACCGTCCGCTTCGTGAATCTCGACGATCGTGTCGCGCTGTTGGTGGACGGCAGAGCGGTGAAGGTCGTCGAACTGGAACCGGGCTCGAAGTTCCCGCCCCTGTGGGAAGGGGGGTCACCGGGTCCCGCGCAAGGGGACCTGGTACCCGCCGCGGTGGCGACGCTCGGGGCGTCCGTCCGCGTCTCGGACCTCGTGCTGGAGCGGGATGTGTACTACCGCTACGCCAGCCCGCAACCGGGGGACGAGGAGTACGACCCCCCGAATGATCTGGTCGAGTTTCGCCGCCTGTTGGCCCGCCCCGAGGAATGGTGGCGACGCTATTCGCAATCCCGCAAGGTCGCGCGGTTTCGGCTCAACGATTCGACCGACGACGCCGAAGACGAATTCCTCGTGTTGGGGGACAACAGCCCCCGCAGCAAGGACAGCCGCGCGTGGGACCACTCACCGGCGGTGCCGAGGCGGCTATTGATCGGCAAGGCGTTTTACATCTATTGGCCGCACGGGGTGCCGTTCGGTGGGTCCGACGGGAAGGGTTGGCCGGTGTTCCATTATGGCGAACCGCGCGGTCAGCGGGCGGAGAACTCGGGGGTCCCCTCGATGAGCCTGCCGTTCTACCCGCAAGTGCAACGCATGAAGCGGATTCGATAAGCGGTGCTGATGGAGGACCGTTCGGGAGGCAGCCATCGGGGGCAGGTCGCGGACTTAGCCGGGTCGGCTCCAGCCGCTGGGAACCACGGTCGTTTCGCTACCGTTCTCCTCCCCGGCGAAGGGTGGTCGTGCCGATAATAGGGGTTAACGTAGCTCCAGATTGACCGGGGCAACGCTGTCGTCACATCGTCTGTTTTGACGCAAATCCAATTGCGGTCGAGCTTTTTGTTCGGATTGACCCGTTCGACCCCAATCCACTAGGCTCCCCGCTCGTTCCCCCGACCCTCGCGCTTTGGTACCGCCACGGATGGCCGTTTCCAACCGACCACTTGCCGAAACCGTTCTCCGCGTGCCCGCGTCGGACCATGACCTCACGGTCGTTGTCCCCGCGTACAACGAGGAGCAGCGGCTCCCCGCGACCCTGCGGGGGTTGCGCGACTATTTGGGCGATTGGGGCATCGATCACCGAGTGTTGGTCGTCGACAACGCCAGCACCGATGGCACGGGACGCCTGACCGACGTGTTCGATCAGCGGTTCTCGACGATCGCTCAACCGACTCCCGGCAAGGGAGCCGCGATCCGCAAGGGAATGTTGCACGCGACCGGACGCGTGGTGGCGTTCACCGATGCCGACCTGCCGTACGACCTCGATTCCCTCCGCCGCGGGTACGAAGACATTCGAGCCGGGCGTTGCGACGTCGTGTTCGGGGCGCGGGATTTGGTCGAATCCGAAATGCGTGCCAAGCGCCGCGTGTTGCGGACGATCGCGACCACGGTGTTTCGCGAAGTGGTCAAGACGCTGGTGTCGCGGCAAGTGACCGACACGCAGTGCGGTTTGAAGCTGTTCCGCCGGGAAGCGGCCTTCGACATCTTCAGCCGGACGACGATCGACGGCTTCGCGTTCGACGCCGAAGTGGTGTACCTCGCGCATCGGTTGCGTCTGCCGTTCGAGCGCGTGCCGGTGACGTTGATCAACGAGTACTCGTCGACGCTGTCGCTGACGCGGCACGCGCTGCCGATGTTCCTGGACGTGCTCGGGCTGCGCTGGAAATCGCTGCGCGGGATGTACGAACTGGGCGAATACGCTCCGGGTGCCACGCGATTCGCCGATGTCGCCCGTGCTCCGGCGCGACGCGCCGCTTGACGAACGAGGCCGCATGAGCACTTTCGCCCCCCGGCCCTGGTTGGTGTTGCACGCCGACGATTTCGGCCTGAACGCCGCCGTCAATCAGGGGATCGTCCGGGGTTTTGCGGAGGGACTGCTCACCAGCACGTCGCTGCTGGCAAACGCGCCCGACGCGGAAATGGCGGTGGCGCAGTGGAAAATGCTCGACCGCGAACGGGGGCGCGGCGCGCTGGAATCGACCGGAACGCGCCATTTGCTGGGGGACCGTCTCGATCCATTCGACCTGGGATTGCACCTGAACCTCACGCAGGGAAAGCCGCTCACGAGCGACTATCCCGCGGCGCTGCTGGACGGCCAGGGACGCTTTCCGGGGGTTGCCACGCTGTTTCGGAAGCTGGCGTGGGGCGGTCGGAAGTGGGCCTCCGCGATCGAGCGCGAACTCGCCGCCCAGTGGGGGTGGATGGTGGCCGAGGGAGTGACGCCCACCCACGTCAACGGACATCAGTACGTCGAATTGCTGCCGGTCGTGGCGGAGCTGTTGCCAGCGTTGTGCGAGCGTTTCGGCACGCGCGTGGCGCGCTGCGCACGGGAGCCGGGTTTGACGGAAACACTCAGGGCGCGTCGCAAGGGATATGGCGACTGGTTGCTGGGGCGGGTCAAACGCCATTACGCGGACCGGTTCCAACCGCTCTCGAAAAGGGCCGGTTTGGCAACGCCCGAGGTGTTCTTCGGCACGTCGCACGCCGGCGAGGTCGACGCTGCGGTGTTCGAAGCGTTCCTGAACGTCGCGCGTCGCGAAACAGCGACGACCATCGAAGTCGGCCTGCATCCCGGAGACGCGCCGCACCCGGTTCCCGAGTCGGAACTGGCGGACGGGTGGTTCGATCCGCTCGCCCAACTGCGTCCCGCTGAACTGGCGTTCCTGCACTCGGCCGACCTGGTGCGTTTGGTCGACCAGGCGGGATTGCGTTTGGGACGCTTGACTCGATTGGCGGAGGTCGTCGATCACCGCGCCGGATCGGTGCGCAGCGTTGACGCGGCGTGACTGGGGCGGGAGGCTGTCGCACGGTTGCCGAAATCTGTCCCTGCGAACCGATCCGTCACGACGGGCGTGGAGAGATTGACATGCCGAGGCTGTGCCTGCCGTTGGTGATGATCGTCGCCTTGTCGGGGATGCCGTGGGTCGCCGAAGCGGCCGAACCCGACGTGCTTCCCTTCCGCGTCAAGGCGGAGCCGGTCTTCAAGGAACTGACGCCAGCGTTCTGCTGGTTTCATCCGCGGATCGCTCCGCTGCCGGGATTCGGTAAGGACGGGGCACCGGCGGTGGTGATGACGATCCAAAAGCATCTGTCGGCCGACGATCACTATTCGGGGCTGTATTTTCTGCGCACCGACGATCTGGGAAAGACGTGGACTCCGCCGACCGAGATCCCGGAGTTGGCGTGGCAAGCGGGCGAGAACGACGAAACGATCGCCGTCTGCGACGTGACTCCCGGTTGGCATGCCCGCAGCGGGAAGCTTGTCGCGATCGGCACCAAGCTGCGCTACAGCCGCCAGGGAGCGCAGTTGCTCGACAAGCCTCGATCCCACGAATGCGCCTATGCCACGTACGACCCCGTGTCGCGACAATGGACCGCGTGGAAGATGCTTGCATTGCCTCGGACCGACGAGAAATTCTTCCTCGTCGCTCCGGGATGTGTCCAATGGCGGGTGCAAGACGACGGGTCGGTGTTGTTGCCGGTCTACATCAAGGGGCCGACCGGCGACGACTATGTCACGACCGTGCTGCGCTGCGCGTTCGACGGGCGGGAGTTGAAGCTCCTGGAGCAGGGGGACGAACTGGCGACGGTCGGCGGACGCGGTTTCGTCGAGCCTTCGCTGGCGCGATTTCGCGACCGGTACTACCTGACGCTGCGCAACGATGCCGCCGCGTACGTCGCGACCAGCGCCGACGGGTTGCGCTACGGGCCGGTCAAGAAGTGGACCTTCGACGACGGCGCGGAACTGGGAAGCTACAACACGCAGGCGCACTGGCTGGTCCATGGCGACGGCCTGTTCCTGACGTACACGCGCCGCGGGGCCGACAACGACCACATCGTACGGCATCGCGCGCCGATCTTTGTGGCGCAGGTCGATCCCGAACGACTCCAGGTGCTGCGCCGAACGGAACAGGCACTCTTGCCGGAACGGGGCGTGATGCTGGGCAATTTCGGTGCGACGGAGATCACCGCCGACGAATCCTGGGTCACCGATTCCGAGTACATCCTCACCGGGACTCCGCATGCCCGAGGCGCCGACGGGACCACCTGGTTGGGACGCGTTCGTTGGTCGAAGCCGAATCGGTTGGTGAAATGACGCTCGCGATCCGGGCTGCAACTCGGTCTGAAATCCCACGATTTCCGCAAAGATAGAGTGCTTAGCGGACCACATCCGGATGGGACGCGTCGCATCAAGAGATTGACATGCATGGTGCCGGGTTGTTCAATCTTGCAGAGCAGGCTCGCCGCCCCCCTTTGGGCGGTGCGTGACGCGGCTTCGCCGGATGGTCGGCACCCTGCGTTGCGAGAACCGATCCCGATCGATTGAACCGACGAATTCCCGGACCGCCACCGTTCCATGAGCGTTCGACTGCGACTCACCCGCCGCGATTGGATGTGCCACGGAACATCGGCGTTCTTTGGCTTGGCCCATTGCGGTCCGGCGATGTTGGCCGGGGCGGAGAGCGACCGCGCAACCACGCGGGGCGCATCCGTTGCGGACGGCCCGATTCGGCCAGCCAAATCGGTCATCCTGATCTATCTGCCGGGGGGCTTGTCACAGCACGACTCGTTCGACCTCAAGCCGCACGCCCCGTCGGGCGTGCGCGGCGAGTTCCAACCGATCTCGACGGACGTGCCGGGCATCGACATCTGCGAGCATTTGCCCCTGTTGGCCCTCCGCTGTCGCCAATTCGCGCTCGTTCGGTCCATGTCGCATGGCGAGAACAATCATTTTCCGGCCACGCACAAGACACTCACCGGCCACACGATGCCTCGGCAGTTGCCGGGGGATGCCTCGAACGCCGCGACTCGCCACGATTGGCCCTGCTACGCCTCGGCGTACGACAGCCTGAGACCGCGTAACGACGGCGTTCCGAATGGCGTCTCGTTGCCGCATCCCTTGGCGGGCGGGGCGACACCTTGGCCCGGCCAACACGGGGGGTTCCTGTCGCCCCGACACGATCCCTGGCAACTGCACAAGGACCCGAATCAGAACGCATATCGGGACGATTCGCTGGTGCTGCCCGGGGGAGTCACCATCGAGCGGGTGGACGCCCGGCGACGGTTGTTGGAGCAGTTCGAGCGGCAACGGGGAAAGTCGCTCGCCGTGGCCGAGTCGGGCGATTTTCGAGACCTGCACCGTTCGGCGCTGCATCTGTTGACCTCGGGAAACATGGCGCGGGCCTTCGAGTTGGAGCGGGAACCGGATGCCGTGCGGGACGCCTACGGTCGGCATTCGTTCGGGCAGTCGCTGCTCCTGGCGCGGCGGTTGGTGCAGGCCGGCGTACGGGTGGTGCAGGCGAACATGGGTCCCGTCCAAACCTGGGACACGCACGAAAACAACTTCGCCGGCCTGCGCGACACGTTGCTGCCCCCGCTCGACCGGGGCCTGTCCGCGCTGTTGGACGATCTCGACGAAACCGGAATGCTTTCGGAGACGCTGGTCGTGATGACCGGGGAATTCGGTCGCACGCCGGCGATTTCGCTGGTTCCCGGCGCGCAACACGTCGGGCGCAATCATTGGGCGCACGTGTACACCGCGTTATTCGCGGGGGGCGGGGTGTGCGGGGGCCGGGTGATCGGCGCGTCCGACGCGCTGGGGTCGCAACCGCTCACGCGGTCGTATTCGCCGGACGATTTAGGAACGACAATTCTTGCGGCGCTGGGGGTGCTTCCGGACACCTTGTTGCGGGACCAACTGGACCGCCCGATGCCGGTCTGCGGCGGACGAGCGATGGCCGAACTGTACGGCTCCCGCGACGATTTGTCCGCCGATTCGCCTTGACGTTTCCTTGTCGGCGCGGGTATTCCCCGCCGTGCGAATCGGGGACGAGGCCGTCGCACGTTCGCGCCTCCCCGTCGCCAAGCTGTTCGCCACGCGTCCAAGGAAGGACCCGCACATGCGACGTCGGTTGATCGTCGGTTTCATCGCCGCCTATCTCGGTGTGCTCGGCTACGGCCTGTTCAGCCACGCCCTGGGTTTCCGCACGGGAGCCCATCCGATGATGTATTTCATCGTGTGGGACATGTTCTGCGGCTGGTCGCCCTACAACTCGTTCGCGCACGTGATCGCCGAAGGGGAGAGCGGCACGTTCTACGAATGCACGCCCGCTCCGTGGGGCGCGCTCCGTCCGTGGGGGGCGCACGACCGTCAACACTACGACCCGTGGAACAACCACATCGCCCGGATGGGCCTGAACACGTTGCGACACACGGACCACGAGCCGATTCAAAAGATCTGGGTCGTCGAAGAGTGCTCGATGAAGAAGTACGACCTGCCCGACCACATCTGGAACCAGCGGTACTCCGAGCCCAAGCAACCCACGACGTACTACCGCGTGCGGGCCGAACTCAACCCGATGGGGGAATACCAGGCCCGTTACATCCCCTGGGCCGCCTATCAGAACCTGGTGGCGCTGGGGGACAACCCGCGGCTTCGGGCCGAAAGCCAGAAAGACCGCCCGATGTTCGCCGTGGACGTGCCGCGACCGGGTCGCGACGTGTTCCTGAACGCGCTGCCGGGCACCTCGTTTGGCGGCGCCCCCTCGCCGTCGTCGGCCCCGTTGGGCAACTGACACGCGCCCGCCGCCACATCCTTCACCGGACCCGCCCCCCGCAAAGCGCCGTCCGGGTTCGATCCCTCCGACATCGAAGCCGAGGTCCGCATGACCCGCCACGCCGCTCCCGCCACGCTGTCCGAGACTCCCTTCGCCCCGTCGACGCTGTCGTGGGGACGCTGGAAGGAGGGGTTCGACCGCTTCTTCTTCGCCGAGGAAGTCCCCTACGGCATGGCGATCGTCCGCATGATCCTGCCACTGTCGCTGATGGGGAACTTCCTGCGGCGCTGGCCGTGGGTCCGCGAGATCTACTCGTCGGACGGTTCGCCATCTCCGTTGGCGGACAACTTCGGCTTCATGGGATTCCTGCCGGAGGTGTCGGCCCCGCTCGCCGTCGCGGGCTTCACGCTGATGATGGTCGCCTTCCTGTGCGCGTCGGTCGGCCTGTTCACGCGGACCTCGCTGGTGCTCGGCGCGGGGCTGTACTTCTACTTCTCGATGATGGACAGCGTCAGCACGATCACGAAGTACAGCGTGATTTGCACGCACTTGTTCCTGCTGTTGGCGATGTCGGGGTGCGGGATGGTGTGGTCGGTGGACGCGTGGCTCGCGCGGCGGCGCGAAGTGCGCGACCCGTTCGCCGGCACCGCCGGGATGCCGCGCTGCCCGGTGTGGGCGGCCCGGCTCGTGCAATTGTTCATCGGCATCGTCTATATCGGCGCGGCCTTCACCAAGATGCACACGCCCGTGTTTTTCAGCGGCGACCAGTTGATGTACTGGATGATGACGCACCTGCTGTCTCCGTCGCTGTTGGGGGACTTGTTCTCGCAGCATCCGGTGCTGTTGGCGGTGTTCGCGTACATCACGATCGTGTGGGAAGTGGCGTTCGTGTTCTGCGTGTGGTTGCCCATGCTGCGGCTGCCGTTTCTGTTCGTGGGGGCGGCGTTCCACTTCATGACGGCGCTGACGCTGGGGCTGTTGGTGTTCCCGGTGGTGATGATCGGGTCGTACTTCGCGTTCATGACCGAGTCGGATTGGCAGTGGCTGGCCGCGCGGGGACGACGACTTTCCCGCCGCTTCGACGCGTGGACGCGCCGCCGCGCGACGCTCTCGCGCCGATCCGCGTGGTGGTTTGAAGGTCGGTCCAACCCGGTGCCGACGGCGCGGGTGGCGTGCGCTTACGCGGCGGGACTGTCACTGGTGGCGCTGGCCGGAGTGGTGATCGAAGATCGCCGCGACCTGTACGGGATGCGTCGCCCCGAAGGTCGGTACGCGCTGAAGGCGATGGACCCGGCACTCGCCCAGAAGATGCTGGCCCCCGAAATCCCGCTGGCCGAACGGGACAAGGTTCTCGCCCTCGACGCCGGGACGTTCAGTATCGGTGAGCACCTCGTGGATCGTCGCCGCGTGTTCCGACACGGCGAGCAGGTCACCGTTCAGGCGAGCCTCAACCCTCCCCGCGAAGACCTCTGGCTGGACTGCCATCTCGTCGACGCCAACGGCAGCACCGTCACCCGCGTGGGACAAATCGCCCCGCGCGAACTGATGCGGTCGACGTTCCTGTTCGAGATGGGGGCGGGCCTCGAACCGGGCAAGTACGAGTTCCTGCTGAAAAGTAGCGGCATTGAGGTCACCCGGTTGCCATTCACGCTGGTCGGCAGCCCGCCGCAAGCGGGAACCGGGAGCACCACGGCGCTGGGCAACTGAGCCGGCGAGTGGGGGGAGCGCACGGGGACGGTCGATTGTAGGGTGAAGCTCAACCGCCACCGCGACGTCGACTGGCGGCCACCTTCGCAATCACTCCCAACCAGACGGCCACCGCGAACGCCGCCACCGCTATCCGCACGTGATTCGAGGTGGGATCGCCAGCGGGTGCCACCTCCCAGCCCGCCACGCAGGCCGCCAACGCACCGAGGCAGATCGTACCGACCCAACCCCCCCAGCGCGACGGGTTCACGCCGTGGGCGGGCGCACCCGGAACGGGATGGGCGCGGCGCAGCGTTTCCAGCTCGGTCGAGGTCAGCGGTTTCCAAACGCCTCGGGCAATGAAGTGTTTGGCACACCGGCGTTCGGATTCACCCGTGATCCGTTCCAGGTCCGCTCCGGTTCGCAGCGGTATGGCCGGGACCCGTTCGCACGTCAACCGCTCGCGATGCCGGTCGATCAATTCGCGGAGCGGGCGGCCGACGAGCCGTTCGGACTCGTAGCCCGGAATGGGATCGAACTCGGGTTTGTCGCGGCTGGTGATCAGAATCCGCCCGTCCGACAGGTGTGTCTCCACACACGCTCGAACCCGCTCCATTGCGATCCCGTTCTCCACCAATCGTGCCGCGATGATGCGGATCGCGAAGTCGCGGTCGCGCACGGGGACCAGCCACGAGGCCCCCTCGAGCGGTCCCGCCGTCTCGATGACGTAGACGATCCCTTCGCCCGCCCCCGCTTCGTGGGCCTGGTCGAGCATCGGGGCCGCGATCCGGCGCAGCGCGGGGGACAGCGACTCCTCGGCCACGCGGCAGACGACCCCTTCGTGATCCGCGAAAGCCACGGACGACGGAGGGTCGATCCGCAGGGTCTTTACCACCGCACCAATCACGAACAAAAAAGGATTGCCCGAGCTTTGATACCACACCTCGCGATAACTCAACGCGGGAATGTACGAACGGAAATAGGTGAGCGACATGTGGCGTGCTCCGCGCGACGGACGACGCGGTCGGCGCGAACGGCCAACGGCGACGCCTCGATTCTGACGCGCGGGCGTGCCTCGTCGCAATCACACGGGCTGCGACACGAACCGATTCGCAAGTCGTCCCCGATCATCACCCCCGGGGATCGGTCACACCCCGGCGGCGCAGGCGAGCCTCCTCGCGAAGATGTCGTCCGGGCGACGGCCGACGGACCAGCTTTCGTCGGTCCAGAAATCCTCGCCGCACAGGTCCGCCAGGGAATCCACCACCACGTCGGGTCGGTACGAGTACTTCGCAATGTCCTCCAAACGGGTTCCGCCACTGAGGGCGAGTACCGTTCGATAGCCGAGCTGCACGCCCCCCAGGATGTCGGTCTCCATCGTGTCGCCAATCATCGTGGTGTCCGCGCAGGCGGTGCCCAATTCGTTGCAGGCGTCGCGCATCATGAAGGGACTCGGCTTGCCAAGGCTAAAGGCCGTACGGCCGGTGGCCGCTTCGATCATGCTCGCGATCGCCCCGCAGCCCGGTCGAATGCCGTCGGCCGTCGGACAGTTGCGGTCGGGGTTGGTGGAGATCAGCCGCGCGCCGCGATCCACCATGCGCACGGCGTTTTCGAGGATTTCGGCGGTGAACGTTCGCCCCTCGCCCACCACCACAAAATCGGGATCGTGGTCGACGACGGCAAATCCGTGTTGATGGAGCGCCTGGAGCAGGCCTCCCTCACCGACGACGAACACCGTACCTCCCGGCTTTTGCGCGGCCAGAAACCGGGCTGTCGCCATCGCGCAGGTGTAGACGTGCGTCTCCTCGGCGTCGATCCCCATCCGCTGGAGTCGCGTCGCGACATCCCGCCGCGTGCGCTGACTGTTGTTGGTCAGGAACCGGAACGGCACATCGCGCCGCCGCAATTGGGCAATGAACTCGCGTGCCCCGGGAACGACTTCCTTCCCCCGGTAAACGACGCCATCCATGTCGATCAAGAATCCTCGGGCCATCACACTCTCGAGCCAACGGATCGGGAGCGAGCGCTGTTCGACGGCGCACGAATGCAATCAACGTGCCCAAGCCGAGGGAACGGCGTATCGAGGAGAATCGCGCGGCAGTCACAACCAGTTGCGGGCGTTTGGCTTACACCGGTTCCTGCGAACCATGCCGAGTCCATCGGCACGAC
>JBIKMW010000199.1:0-4034 GCA_044359065.1 Planctomycetales bacterium
AATGGAATTCGTGGCGACTCGCGAAGGGCTTCCCGCGGAAACGATCCGCGCCGAGGTGGCCGCAGGCCGCATGGTGATCCCCGCCAATACGGTCCATCTGACCAAGCGGCTCGAACCGATGGCCATCGGCATCGCCGCCAAGTGCAAGATCAACGCCAACATCGGCAACAGCGCCGTCACCAGCGACATCGAAGGGGAACTCGACAAGCTGCACACCGCCGTCCACTTCGGGGCCGACACGGTGATGGACCTCTCCACCGGCGGCAACATCGACACCATCCGCCAGGCGATCATCGACGCCTCCCCCGTCCCCATCGGAACGGTGCCCATTTATCAGGTGACGCAGAATCTCAAGAACTTCCTCGACATGCAGCCGCAGGACATGCTCGACATGGTCGAGCATCAGGCGAAGCAGGGGGTCGACTACATGACCCTGCATGCCGGCGTCCTCCGCGAGCATCTGTCGCTGACGATGAAACGGATCACCGGGATCGTCAGCCGCGGCGGTTCGCTGATGGCCCAGTGGATGATGCACCACAAGCTGCAAAATCCGCTCTACACGCACTTCGGCGAACTGTGCGAAATCATGCGGCAGTATGACGTCACCTGGAGCCTGGGTGACGGCCTCCGCCCCGGCTGCCTCGCCGACGCCTCCGACCCCGCGCAGTTCGCGGAACTCGACACGCTCGGCGAACTGACCACCAAGGCGTGGGACATGGGTTGCCAAGTGATGATCGAAGGTCCCGGCCACGTGCCGATGGACCAGATCCCCATGAACATCGAACGGCAGATCAAGGTCTGCCACGGCGCCCCGTTCTACGTGCTCGGCCCGCTGGTGATCGACATTTCCCCCGGCTACGACCACATCTCCAGCGCGATCGGCGCAGCCATCGCCGGTCAACACGGCGCGGCGATGCTCTGCTACGTCACCCCGAAAGAACACCTCGGCCTTCCCGACCCCGCCGACGTGCGGGCCGGTGTGATCGCCTACAAGATCGCCGCCCACGCCGCCGACGTGGCCCGCCAGCGCCCCGGTGCCCGCGACCGTGACGACGCTCTCTCGAAGGCCCGCTACGAGTTCGACTGGAACGAACAGTTCCGCCTGTCGCTCGACCCCGAAATGGCCCGCAGCATGCACGACGAAACGCTGCCGCAGGAAACGTTCAAGAGCGCGAAATTCTGCTCCATGTGCGGCCCGAAGTTCTGCTCCATGCGCATCAACGAAGACATGCGAAAACTGGCAGCGAACGGCGGCTTGGACGTGATCGGCGAGAACGGGCATTCGCATTCCCACGCGTCGGAACCGGTGCCGCTTGCGACGCGGTAGGTCAGGCTGTGCCTGACGAACGGGCGGGGAACGGGTCCGAGCGGTCCTACATCAGCAACCCCGACTTGCGCGGCCCCTTGCTTATTCTCGATAAGGGCAACACAATTAAGTCCGTACTAGGCCACATCGGCGACCCGGCGACGCGAGTGAGCCACAGCCTTCCGCAAGACAAATAGATCGAAGGGATCTTCCATGGCATGCACGGCAGCTTCTGAGACGCCGAGGCAAACCTGGACGTGCGGAACTGGAACGTGTCCGGGTAGCTGATGAAGCTAGTGCGGCTGAAGTAGCTAAAGGGTGGCCCGAACGCCGGCTTTGGCGTCTGGGTCACGTAGCGACAGAAGGCCCAACACCCTGCATCTGTCCGCCTATTGAACCTGAATGGTGCTCACAATCGTCCAAGCACGCGAGATCAGAGCACCACGTGTTGCTCCGCAACCTAAGACGCTTGAAGCAGCGACTGGGCCACCCGGCCTTTCTTTCTTACTGATTCGGAGGCAATAACACAATGATCTCCCTCGAGGGGTGGATTCCGTTTTTTTTGAAAGTTTTCACTGCAGAGCCGCTACGCAATTGGGTGAGTGACAAATTCAGTGGCTTCTCGTCGGACCGGTGGATGCTGCTCAGCCAAACACGAGACGATCAATACATCAGGTTGTCTGGTGTAGTAAAAAGACCAAAAGCTGGATTTGCATATTGGGTAATCAGCGACTCAGGACTGCTTTTTTGGATACAAGGCCCCATTGACGAGATTCACTCGAACGGGCACTGGACCGTTCCCGTGCATTTCGGGGACCAACTCGGCGTCTCAATCACCGTACGCATTATCCGGGTGAGCATTCCGATCAGCGAATCGTTCAAAGAGTACATGGACTGGACGCACAATAGGAACAAGAAGGCTTCTCCAGCACCTCTGGTTATTGACCGGCAACGAGTTGTTGAGAAGCTGAGGGCGACTCTCTTTGTGGACAGAAACGGCAGCGTGACAATAAGCGCCTCATAACTCAGTTGGCGGGTGGTCCGGGCGGAAGCACGTTTCAATATGTGTGCAATTTGAAGCACTGGCTATGCCAGTGCCTGGTGACATCCATAGACCCCAGCGGGGCGAACGGCGGCTGGCCCAAACGCGGCTTTGAGCGTCTGGGGGACGCAGTCAGAGAAGCCGTTGACGGAAACGCGTTCGCCGTCGACGGCCTTCCTTGTTCGGGTGCCATGCTTGCACCGGCGGGTGGCACTGGCGGAAGGACGTTCCAATATGTATGCAGCTTGAAGCGAATTGTGCTGTCTCTGAGTCGTTCACCGGTTTCGAGGTAAGGCGGCCACGACCCAACGGCAACCCCTCGACAAATCGACTCCCGCCGGTGTGCCACTGGCTATGCCAGTGCCTGGTGACTTCCATAGACCCCAGCGGGTCGAACGGCGGCTGGCTCAAACGCGGCTTTGAGCGTCTGGGTGACGCAGTCATAAAAGCCGTTGACGGTTGTGTGGCGGGGGCGCACCTCGAAGAGGTAGCCCCCGATTCGAGACGTTTTCCATCGGGGGCTTCCAGAGCAGCGCCCCCGCAGCAACTCGCGTTCTCAGAGGCTATCCGAAAAACCGGTTGCGCTTGTTCAGCGACCCGCCGACGCTCGGGTGCCGCGCAGGCGTCAGAGGGTTTTCGGATAAGTTGTAAAAGAGGCGAAAGCCCTGGTGCGATCCGCAGGCGCACGGCCGTAGGGAGACTCCGGTGGGAAGAATGTTCTTGTGGCTCGACGACCCTGGGGATAACGTCGAACACATCGCCGAACACGGCTTGACCCCCGACGAAGTCGAGTCCGCTTTTGATGACATCGTGGCCGAGACCACCAGCCGCTCGACCGGGCGGCCTGCGATCTTCGGTCGCACCCGCAAAGGCGACACGATTTTTGTGGTCTACGACGTCGAGACGGACAGCGACGGCCATGAGTTCGTTTACGTTCGCACCGCGTACATCACCGAGGACTGACGATGAAAGCCACCCCCAACGTCTCGCCCGAGCAACTCGCCCGCTTGCGGGCGGAGGACAAACAACTGCGTCCTGTTCTCGAATCCGAGATGCTCGCGGTGCGTGAGGAATGGCGACAGTATGTCAGGAGCCTGACCGGGGTGGTCTCACGGCACTCCAAAGAGATCGACGAGTACATCCAAATCCACGGTCCCATGACCCGTCCGGAGGTCATCGAACGTGCGCTGGCGAAGCTGCTCTCGGAAACCTGATTTCGTCACGTCAGGGAGGGCGGGTGGCACTCGCGGAAGCACGCTCCAATCTATGTGCAACTCGAAGCACTGGCTATGCCATTGCCTTGTGACTTCCAGAGACCCCAGCGGGGCGAACGGCGGCTGGCCCAAACGCGGCTTTGAGCATCTGGGTGACGCAGTCACAAAAGCCGTTGACGGAAACGCATTCACAGTCGACGGCCTTCCTTGGCTGGATAGCGACTCTGGGGTGAAGTCGTACAATGCGATCTGCGGTTCGCCAACGAGAAGACATTAGACAGCAGTTTAAGGACGGGGTTCCCCATGCCAAGTTACGAGTCCGTCCTTGCGGAAGCCTCGCGCCTGCCGGTCGAAGAACGCTTGCGATTGATCGACGAGTTGGCCTCGCACGTCCCCGGTGATCGGCCCCCCACGTTGTCCGAGGAATGGGCCTCGGTCATCCAGCGGCGCAGCGCCGAACTCGACGCAGGCT
>JBIKMW010000200.1:0-3990 GCA_044359065.1 Planctomycetales bacterium
CCGGGGTGACGGTCCACGTCCGCGAGCCGTATCTCACGGCCATTCGGGAACACCTGTTCTCGGACCTGGTATTCCCGATCCTGCCCGACTGCGAATTCCGCGAGTTGACCGGCCCGGTCGAGTTGGCCAATGGCTGGCGCGTGACGTTCCAACCACTCGCGCGGCATCCCGGTGGTTCGACCGGTTATCGGCTGGATGGCCCGGGCGGCAGCTTCGCCTTCATCACAGACGTGACGGCGGATGACAGCTATCTCGAGTTCATTCGCGGGGCGTCGCTGCTGGTTCACGAGTGCAACTTCGACAATGCTCGCGCCCAATGGTCCGAACCGACGGGGCACAGCCATGTCGACCTGGTGACGGACGTCGCGCGGCGGGCCGACGTGGGGAAACTCGTGCTGACGCACTTCGATCCGCTGCTGCCCGACGAGATGCCAGTCGAACTGGACGCGGCGCGGCGGGTGTTTCGGGCGACGGAGCTGGCGCGGGACCTGGTGGAGTACGAGTGGTGAGGCTGTAGAAGTCGTTTCAAAACCCTCTGCCGGACAAATCAGCGTAGACCCCTGTCGAGGTTCTCGTGCCAGCAACCGGGTTTTGAAACCGCCTTTACCACTCCATCGCGAGCGCACTCCAGAACGTAAACCAGCGGGAAGCCGGTCGCCACGAGATCGCCCCCCCCTTGGGCCTTTCAAGGATGTGGATGAGCAGGATCGCGGTTGTCGCCCCATCGCGTATCAACCTGTGAAGTCGCCAGGGCCGCTCCGCGAGCACGCATTCGCAAGGCCCGGTACTGCACCGGCAACCGCGTCCGTGCGATACCCCGCTGATCCTCCAGCAACGTGCTCCTGCGGCGAAGCTCAGGGCAAGCCCGGGCGACCGTCCGGTCGAGATCGAAATTGTCACAGCCTCTCCGGCTTTCAGGCACTCCTCGCATGAGTTGTGAAGTGGTGCCAACACTTGCGGCGAAATGCCAAGAACTTTCTCTGCCTCTGCGTCTCCGCCCCCTCCCCGTTCGACGGCACACGCCCCGGCGTACCCGCCGGTTGAAATCCACGCCCCCCGATCCGATACTCCAGCGGTTCTGAATGCGTTCACGTCACACGCGTTTCGTCGATCTCCGCTCGCTCGTTCCCGTCGAGACCTCCCCATGCTGCTTCGCGCTCTCTGCCTCGTCCTCGCTCTGGCCGCTCCTGTCTTCGCGGCCGATCCCGCCGCACCCGTCAAACCCGTCCGCATGGGTTGCGGCCTCATGACGTTCGACACCGTCCCCGGCTGGGGTCTGGACGAGAACGGCAAGTCGCAGATCGGCTCGACGCACGGCGGCGTGGCGGTCGACAGCAAGGGGATGATCTACACGAGTGCCAACATGGGCATCTTCGTGTTCAACCCCGAAGGGAAACTCGTCCGCCGCTTCGTCGGGCCGGACTACACCAGCCTGCACGACATCGAAATCCGCAAGGAAGGTGACGACGAGTTCCTGTTCGGTGCCCGCAACGCGGCCGCCGAAGGGATCAAGATTCACGCGGAAACCGGCGACGTGGTGCTCCGCCTGCCGTTCCCGAAGGAGTCGGGGCTGGACCTTAAGAAGTTCTCCCCCACGGCCATCACCGTCGCCCCCAATGGCAACATCGTCCTCTCGGACGGCTACGCCAGTGACCACATTTTCATCTTCGACTCCAAAGGCAAGTACCTCAAGCACTTCGGCAGCAAGGGGAACAACCTCAAGGAGTTCAACACCGCCCACGGGATGACGCTCGACACCCGCTACGAACCGGCCCGCCTGCTCATCTGCGACCGTAACCACACCCCCAAAGGCCGCCTGCTGCACTACTCGCTCGACGGCGAGTTCATCGAAGAAGTCGTCACCGGCCTCGGCATGCCCACGTCAGCCTCGGTCCAAGGCGACTTCGTCAGCGTCCCCGACCTGCACGGCCGCCTCGTCATCCTCGACAAGAGCAACACAATCATGGCCGTCCTCGGCCACAACCCCGACCCCGCCACCCGCGTGAACCACAACGTCCCGCAAGACAAATGGATTGAAGGCATCTTCAATGGCACCCACGGCAGCGCCTGGGACAAGGACGGCAATCTGTACGTGCAGGATTGGAACGTCTCGGGTCGCATCATGAAGCTGGTGCGGGTGAAGTAGGTCAGGCTGTGCCTGACGAATCTGGCGGTCAGAATAACACGAGGGGCGTAAGGTGGCCCAGACCCCGCTTTGGGCGTCTGGGTGACCCCGTCACAAGAGGCACACCAAGGTGTCGCGTCTCGCGTGTTCCCGTGGAATCCAACCATCAATCATTCAAGGATGCAAATCGGAGTCCCTCTTGTTGCTCCGCAACCCAGACGCTCAATGCAGCGTCTGGCCCGCCCGCCGGCTCGGGCAGGCAGGCAGGAGCCTGTCCTAGTCGGCTATTTGTTGTGCAGAATCGAGTCACTTCGGTGCAGCCCCGCGTTTGTTGAATTTATCGAAGGGACTCAACATGGCCATGCCACAAGCCTTGAATGTTATGCGGAATGCTTATGGGTGCACTCAATGCTTCAGACCCGAATCTACGTTAATGAGATGTCAATCCGATCAACCAAAGCCACGGTGGATAGGAAGTCTATACTGGAACAGTCGTCCTCGATTGGTTTTGGTTTTGATAAACCCTGGCACCAGCCTCGATGAATCTGTCGTGCGTCGGGAGAGGGTGGCGTTTGAATCGTTTTATGCGACCGGCACGTACACCCCTGTTCTCGAGTATTTCCGATTCCGACGTGAACAAGAGGATATGCTA
The DNA here is from genome assembly GCA_044359065.1 of Planctomycetales bacterium. Taxonomy (GTDB): domain Bacteria; phylum Planctomycetota; class Planctomycetia; order Planctomycetales; family Planctomycetaceae; genus JAIXZD01. The sequence continues at coordinate 2,778 of JBIKMW010000200.1, forward strand.
CCGCGCAATCGACAATTTATCAAAATCTATGAGGATGTATTCGGCATTGATTTTGAGCGGATCGCGCTTATCAACGTTGCGTGGTGTCCCACACTCGGCGACAAATACCCGAAATGGATGCTGGACAAATGCATGAAAATGCACACCTTGTCGCTGCTTCATGCGCTGGATCCTGACGCCGTTTTGCTATCCGGAAAGGCTACGCATTCTTATCAATCATTGTTGGAATCAGAATTGCCGAAGGCAAGGATTCGGCCCACCTTCCACTACGCTCGTGGTGTTCTTCGAAGCAAGGCTATTCATGAAGGGCCGTCAGTTCGCAAATGGCTCGAAGATATAGCAGAGAACCCTTCGGCGCGACTCGACCTGACGGCAGACAAAAGTGAGAGGCCGTTGTCAAGGAGCACCGGCGGGGTGATTGAGGTGGAAAGCAATCCGCAACCTAATGAGAGCCCCGACCCCAGAAAACTGTTGTGTTGCACATCCGAGCCGCTCGGAGCTGTTAAGATGCTGAGTCCCGCGCAGATCAAGCTGGTTTTGGCGAACTACTTTCCGCAACTCACCACACAACCACTCGATCAAGCGGGCCGAACCGGGTGGTCGTGGTGGCACCCCGCCATTCCAGGTCGTCCGAATAACCGGGTGTTTTACGCGACATCGAAAGGAGCGGATGGTGATACCTATATTAAATGTCCGCAATCCGCACGCCTTTCTGGGAATCGTGCGGTTTCGCGACTCGATGTTGGCGCGAGCGAAGTAATCCGAATGGTCGAGCACGAAATTGCTCTCTACCTCGGAGAATCCCCAAAAGCGGCCCAGCCGAAATATGAGCTTAAGTAGCGGCTGAGAAAGAAAAGGGGACAGGTCCGAATGGCAGGAAGTTAAGGCGGAAGTATTTGTGTATCCGGTGATTACGTCCACAGGCCTTCCTGGTTTCCGTTGACGGCCAAGACAAGCCCGTGGCTGGCATTCTGATGGTTCTCGGAAGATCGGGCGGGTGGCACTTTTGGCTGGGGGAAGTAAACCAGCGGTTGGCCCAAATGCTGCTTTGAGAGTTCGGGTAACGGCGGGTGGCACTGGCGGAGGCCAATCGAGTCCGGGATTTTCGTGGGTTGCGATCTTTATGTCGCGGGACTCGGGGATGCGTTGGCGGGGGGCCGGTCGCGTGGGGGCGGAGTGTGTCGCGGGGCGGAAATCCGCGCAGGCGGCGGCG
>JBIKMW010000143.1:0-13885 GCA_044359065.1 Planctomycetales bacterium
CGTTCACACCGCACGGATTGGCTGTTCGACGTGAGTTTGGCCGGGATGGCCCGCGCGCTGGAGGGAGCGCTCGAACTGCACGCCGGATATCCGGCCAACAAGCGGTCGCTGGCCGAAAAGCGGGGCCAACCGCTGGAGTTCGCTTCCCCGGAGAAGTACCCGTCCCTCAAGGACAAATACACCGACAAACTCGCCACAACCGGCGAGGTCGTGAAGAGTTGCATCCACTGCCATCAGATTGGCGACGCACAACGTCAGTTCTATCGCGCCCAAGGCCAGCCAATCCCCGAGAAAGTGCTGTACCCGTATCCGCATCCCAAGTCGATCGGCCTAATCCTCGATCCCGAACAGCGGGCGACGGTGAAGGAAGTGAAGCCCGAGACCCCCGCCGCTACGGCGGGTTTCCGCGCGGGGGATGTCATCCTGTCGCTGGCGGGACAGCCGCTGTTATCGATTGCCGACGCACAGTGGGTGTTGCACCAAACCGCCCCGGATGGGGGAAAGGTCGTCGCGACCGTGAAGCGGGGCACGGAAACACGGGAAGTGACTCTGTTGTTGCCAGCAGGATGGCGCACACGCGGGGACATCGCCTGGCGGGCGAGCGCGTGGGGTTTGCGACGGATGGGAACCGGCGGACTCAAGCTCGACGTGGCCACCGACGAGGAACGCCGTGCCGCGAAGGTCGACGCCGGTTCGATGGCGCTCGTCGTCGAGCATGTCGGCCAATACGGCGACCACGCGGCGGCGAAGAACGCGGGATTCCGCAAGGACGACATTCTCGTCCGGTTCGACGACCGCACCGACCTGCTCACGGAGTCGGACGTGCTGCGTCACGCCACCACGCGGCGCAAACCGGGGGAGACCGTTCCGGTCGTCGTGATGCGGGAGGGGAAGGAAGTGCGACTGAAGTTGCCGATGCAGAAGTGACCGACCGCGACAGAGTCCATTCGTCCTCGAGGAGATGTCGTACGTGGAAGCTCGTGACATTCTGACGCGGCGGTCGCTGTTGGCCACGGCAACAGCGGGCGCGGCCGGTCTTGCCGGAATGGCGCGCGGCAGCGACTCTCCCAAGCCGCGCATCAAGATCGGCCAGATCGGAACCGGTCATGCCCATGCGAGCAAACTGGCGGTGTATCGGGCATCCCCCGACTACGAGGTGATCGGGATTGTCGAACCCGACCCTTCGCTACGCGAGAGAGCGGGTTCGCAACCGGCGTATCGCGACTTGCCGTGGCTGACGCGCGAGCAATTGCTGAACACGCCGGGCCTGCAAGCGGTGTTAGTCGAAACCAGGGTCCGCGACTCCCTCGAAGCGGCAGAGGTGTGCGTGAACGCCGGCATGCATGTGCATCTGGACAAGCCTGCCGGGGAGTCGTTCGCCCGTTACAAGCGAATTCTGGAAGCGGCCCAGCGGCGCGGTCTGCTCGTGCAAATGGGCTACATGTATCGTTACAGCCCGGCGGTGTTGATGCTGCGGGAGTACCTGGCGAAGGGTTGGCTGGGGGAGGTGTTCGAGGTTCACACCGTGATGAGCAAGGTGGTGGACGCAAGCGACCGCCGCGAATTGGCGGAGTATCGCGGCGGCATCCTGTTCGAACTGGGCTGCCACGTGCTTGATCTGGTGATCGGCGTGTTGGGGGAGCCCGTGGAGGTGTCGTCGTTCGGTCAACATGTCGCGCAGCACGACGATGGCCTTGTCGACAACATGTTGGCGGTGCTGCGTTATCCCAAGGCGTTGGCCACGGTCAAATCGAGCGCTCAGGAGGTCGAAGGCTTCGCGCGGCGGCATTTGGCGGTGTGCGGGACGGAGGGGTCGTTCCACATCCAACCGCTCGACAGTCCGGCCGCGCGGGTCGCGCTGTCCCAGGCCCGCGAAGGGCATCCCGCCGGATACCGGGATGTCCCCTTCCCGAAGTTCACGCGCTACGTGGCCGACGCCGCGGACATGGCGAAGATCATTCGGGGCGAGAAGCCAGCCGACTTTTCGTACGCCCACGACCTGGCGGTGCAGCGCACGCTGCTGAAGGCTTGCGGGCTGACGTTGGACGGGTGACGGCCAAGGCACGGCGGGGCTGCTCGTTCCCGGCGTGGCCTTTTGGTCGCGACTTTTTCAGCGGGCGCGGACGCTTTCGGCTTCCCACGCGAGTTCGCCGATCGCCCGAAAAGCTCATCGCCAATTCGTGAAGGACGATCGGGTTCTTAGACGCGAGCGCCAAGGCTTCTTGACACGGGGTGTGCGACGGCGAACAACCGCTTTGGGGCAAGATCAATCGCAAGGCGAACTTGTGGCGAAGTCATGGTTGCCGAACTGGCGCGGCATTCCGATTGCTCGAAAGGGAGTGTGGCGAAGGGATTCGCTCCACCTCCCCATGAGCGAGTGTCGCGGGTCGCATGGCGGTCCGCAGTTTCCGCGCGCGATTGCGTCGAACCACTTTCAACAGAGCCACGGCCATGGCCCGGAAGATGTCTCAATTCGATGGATCGGTCTCGATCGACAGTTTCGCGTCGACCTTTCTGGTCTTTGGCGCGGCGGTCGGACTGTTCGCGGCGGTGGTGGGTGGGCTGGTCACGTTCCAGTCGCGGTCCGACACCAAACTGCACGAGTACGAGGCTCAAAGCCGACGTGACCGTCAGCCCGCACCGCGTGTCGATATCCTCGGGCCGAATCTGAACCGCGCCCCCAACGGGGGTTGACGGGAGCAAGCCCGCCTTGAGCGGTGCACCCAGGTGATGGCGAGAACGGTGTGCGCGGTCACTTCCGTTCCGACGCGTTCATCCGGTCGATGGCGCGGCCGTGGTTCGGGTCGATGTCCAAACACCGTTGATAAGCCGCTTCGGCCTTGGCCACATTTCCCAGGGCGAGTTCGATTTCGCCGAGATAAAACTCGGGGCGCGGGTCGTCTTTGAGAACGCTGCGGGACCGCTCCAGAAAGCCGCGTGCGGACGGAAGCTCGTTGGCGCGGTAGGCGGCGATCCCTTCCAGCAGTGCCGACAAGGCGGCATGCCGCTCCGCATCGGCAAGGCGACCGCGTTGTCGCATGAGGGTCGACAGCGCCCGATGGCTGAAGCGGTTGGGACGGACCGCGTTCGCCGCATGCCACAGCGCGATCGCTCGATCTTCGTCTCCCGAGGAGGCGGTGATGGCGGCCTCAAGATGTCGTGCTGACGGGGGGAGGGACATGCGGTCTGCGACCTTCGCGAGCATGGTCCGGGCGAGTGGGAGGCGTCCCCTCGACAGAGCCATGTCCGCCAACGGCTCGTACATGCGTTCCGTGAAATCCGGGCTTTCCAGATTCAGCGTCCGTTCCATCGTGGCCAACGACGCGTCCGCGGAATCGGGACGGGCGTCCATCCGACCGGTTTCCTGACGGGCCAACACGCCATGACGCGTTCGAATCGGCTCGAGATAGACGAAGTGATCCCAGACACGTACGTACTCGCGGGACCGCTCGGATTTTTCGATCGCCGCGCGCGCATCGACAGGGCGGTTCAACTCGCGATACATCCGTTCGGCCACCATCTCGACCCGCACATCCGGGTCGAGTCGTGAACGAAGCCCCTCGATCAGCGGGACCGCTTCGCCGGGACTGCCCGCGCGAATCCGCAATCGGGCCCGCGCCAGAATCGCAGGCCCGTGATCGGGGCCTGCCTGTTGGAACACGGTCTCGGCGCCGGCGGCGTCTTCGGCGCGCAGCCGCAGCAAGCCCTCGTGGTAGCGGCAGGTCGCGGCCCGTTCACCCGGCTCCAGCAACGCCGCCCGCTCGAACGCGGCAAACGCCTCGTCCAACCGTCCCAGGCGGTCGAGGCTCCACGCATGGGCGTAGACGATGTCGAAGTCCGCGGGGGCCTGACTCGCCGCGCGGCGCAAGCAGGCTTCGGCGTCTGGAATGTATCCGTACGCCAACCAGGCCGATCCCAGTTCGAACCAATCCGTGGGCCGGTCGGATGCGGCCCGCTCGCGCAACACTTCCAAATCGGTGGCAGTCATGACAGGTAGACGGGACAGTGGCCGATCCGGTGGGGCGGGTCGCGCGGCACGGAGCGCGACCGCTCCCCCCCCCGCAACCACTTCGGCCAGGATCAACACGATCCAAAACACGCGGGATTTCGGACTCATGGCGCGGCTCCCCCCATCCATACCGTGACTCCCCGCGAGTCCTCGAAGGGGGCGATCACGCACATTGTGCCCGCGACGATGTCGAGGCGACCGTCGCCGTCCAAATCGCCGCAATCCGCGGTTACGAGGTGGGTCGGGTGGCGATCCAGTTCGCGCGTCGTGAAGTTTTGGCGACCGTCGTTTTCGAGATACACCGCGCTGGCGACACCTTCGGCGTCCCAATCGTTGAACATGCTGACGAGCGCTACGTCGATGTCGCCGTCGCCGTCAAGGTCCCCCGGCGCCGCCGCGTAGGTCCCGCCGACGGTCGCGATTCGCTTGGCCTCGAACGCCCAATTCCCCTTGTTCTCCAGCCAAAAACATCCGTGATACGGCTGCGGGTAGCTGTACTGGTCTTCGAGGTTGTCCCCGACCGGAAGCAGCAGGTCGACATCGCCATCTCGGTCGAGGTCGGTTTTGACCAGCCCCGCACTGCCCAGGTCGGGATTGAACGAACCCCAAAGGTTCCGCGCGCGAAAACGACCCGCCCCGAGGTTCTCGAACCCGAAGACCTCTTCGTCGTCTTGCGAAAAGACGGTGGCGATGTCGAGGTCGCCGTCGCCGTCGTAGTCGGCAAGGGGAACGTGGATGGCCCCCGCCCCTTGCAGGAGGGCTCGCGGCTTCCAAACCCCCGCGCCGAGGTTCTCCATCCACAGGACTTCCCCTCGCGCGTAACCAAAAGCGGCTACGACGAGGTCCAGATCGCCATCCGCGTCCAAATCTCCCGCTTGCACGTCCGCCACGCGGCGGATGTCGGTCAGCAAGGTGCGACGAATGAACTTACCGTCGATGTTCTCCAACCACGCGACGCCGCCGATGCGCTCGTCGTTGGGGGCCAATTGCCCCAACTCGGCGACGACGACGTCGCGATCCCCGTCACCGTCCAGGTCTTCGACGATCGCATGTGCGGGGGCGATGACGTCCCGAGCGAGGACGTCCTCGGACCAGGTTCCGTCCGTCGCGCGACGACACACGGAGACGCAGTCGTAGCGGGAATCGCAGACAAGAATCTCGTTGCGACCGTCGCCATCGAAATCGAGGATGCGTGTGTTGGTGACGCGCGGGGGCGTGCCGGGGTTCCGACCGACGGCGACCTTGGTGAACTTCAGATTTCCCGGGGGATGCTTCGTGCCGTTGGACGGGTGGCGCGCGAGTGTTCCATACGCGGGGACATAGGCGTACGCCACGGCGAACAGGGCAGGCAACACAACGGCGACTGCGGCCAGCCCCCAAGGGACTCCGCTCGGTGGTTTCGTGCCGCTGTCCGTCGCCATGTGCTCCGCTCCCGCCCAACCCGACGCCTCATGAAGAAATGTCGGACCTTGCCGATCCGGGGGATTATGGAGCGTCGGCTCGCCTTCGGACAGAGACCGACGGATTGGGGTTCTTTCCGCCACGAATGATGTCGTGACTGGCTGGTTTTCGGAGCAATCTCCAAAACGGGCGGGAAAACTTATGGACGGGGGGCGAAGTGCCCATTACTATGCCACGTTCGCTTGTTTACTCACCAAAGAACCGGGACTGCCGACCGGTGGAAAGACCCGTTGATGTCCGAGTCGGTTGTCGAGAGTGTGGAAGTCGTGGTCGAGGAATCCGGGTTTGCGACGATGGGGTTGGATCCCCGCCTGTTGAACGCCCTTGGTTATGAGAATCCGTCGCCGATCCAGCGAGAGGCGATTCCGGTGTTGCTGGAAGGCCGCGATCTGGTCGGCCTCGCAGGCACCGGCACGGGCAAAACGGCGGCGTTCGCGCTGCCGATCTTGCACGGCTTGGCGACGCGCGAGGAGAAGAGTTCGGGCGTCTCCGCTCTGATTCTGACCCCCACGCGGGAACTCGCGATGCAAGTCGCGAAGGCCGTCAAGAAGTACGGCCAGGCGTTCAAGGTGGAAGTGCTCGCGGTTTACGGCGGGACGGGCTTCGCCGATCAGGTCCGTGCCATCCGGCGCGGCGTCGACGTGATCGTGGCGACGCCAGGTCGGGCGCTCGACCTGATCAAGCAGGGCAAGCTGCCGCTCGATTCGGTGTCGACGGTCGTCCTCGACGAAGCGGACGAAATGCTCAACATGGGCTTCGCGGAGGACATGGACGCGATCCTGTCGCAAACGCCCAAAGACCGCCAAACGATGCTGTTTTCGGCGACGATGCCCCCCCGGATCGAAGAGATCTCCAAAAGGCACCTGCGCAAACCCGCCCGCATTCAAGTGGCCAAGGAAACGCCCGCCGGGGGCGAGGCGGCGAAGGTGCGGCAGACGGCCTATTACGTCACCCGCGACAACAAGACGAAGGGGTTGTGCCGGGTTCTCGATCTGGAGCAACCCGCCTCCGCCATCATCTTCTGCCGCACCCGTTCCGACGCGGACGATTTGGTCGAGGTGTTGACGAAGCGCGGCTTCAAGCCTTTGGCGCTGCATGGTGGTCTGTCGCAACCGCAGCGCGACCAGGTGATGGGCCGTTTCCGCTCGGGGACCGCCGACCTGTTGGTTGCCACCGACATCGCCGCCCGCGGGTTGGACATCGCCCATCTGTCGCACGTGATCAATTTTGACTTGCCCGCCGATCCGGATCAGTACATCCACCGTATCGGTCGGGTGGGACGTGCCGGACGGGCGGGCGTGGCGATCACCTTCGCCACCACGCGCGAGCAATCAGGCCTGACACAGATCGAACGGGCGACGAAGCAGAAGATCGCGATCCTGCCGATTCCGACGTTCAAGGACATGGAAGCCTCGCGGATCGAACGGACTCGCCAGCAACTGCGCGAGGCGTTGACAAACGCGAGCGGCTCGGAAGGTCTGCGGAAACTTGTGGACGAACTCTCGCAGGAGTTTTCCCCGGCCGACGTCGCCCTCGCGGCACTGTCGCTGTTGCGTCAGCCGAGTCGACCGGACGACGACGCGGACTTTGGCGGCGGAGCCCGTCCCAAAACGTCGGGCAAGCCGGGGGACTTCAAGAACTCGCGCGACGGCAAGAGTTTCCACGACAAGCCCCGCGACTTCCGACAGGAGCGTGAGCGACCTGGCAAGAAGGGGCCGGGCCGTCCCGCGGCGGGCAAGCCGTCGACCGACGACGGGAAGCGCGACAAGCGTCGTACGAACAGCCAAGGGATGGCGAAGGTGTACTTCGGGATCGGTCGTGATTCGGGCGTGGGCGCTCGCGATTTGGTCGGAGCCATCGCCAACGAGGCCGGCATCGCGGGGAAGGATATCGGGACGATCGACGTGACCGACCGCTTCACGCTGGTCGAGGTGCACAGCAGCCTGTCGCACTACGTCGTGGAAGCGATGCAGGGGGTCAAGATCCGGGGCCGAAGAGTCGACGTCCGCGCCGACCGCCCGTCGGTGGCAACGGCCAAGACGGAAGTCGCGGCCGTGGAAGTTGCAACGGTGGAAGACCGGGTTCCGCTGGGGGTGTGAGGGGGGAGTCCGAGTTATGTCGGTTTGGCGGCCGATGTGAGAGTTCGCGCTGTTGACGGTGCTGTCGTTGACGGTTCGAGGGCAAGCCCGCAATGTCTTGAAGGAGCCCGACCGGTCCCGTCAAGGATTCGCCACAATGATCCGCCGTCGCGCTGGGTTCACCTTGATTGAGCTTCTGGTGGTGATCGCCATCATTGCGGTGTTGGTGTCGCTCTTGTTGCCTGCTGTTCAACAGGCGCGCGAAGCGGCGCGGCGGACGCAGTGTCGCAACCACCTTAAACAAATCGGCTTGGCGCTGAACAACTACCATGACTCGCACCGGGTGTTTCCCCCGGGCCGGATGCGGTCGATGGTGGCTGGCGCGGGTCGGTGTTTTTCGGCCTACGCGCACCTGCTGCCGTACGTCGATGCGGCCCCCCTTTACAATCAGGTGAACTTCTCCGCCGACCCGGACGACCCCGCCAGGAACGGCGCGGCGTTGGGCCAGACGGTCTCGTACTTTCTGTGTCCGAGCGATTCGTTCCGCATTTTTGCAGTCGAACACCGTGGCGGGGGTGGTCGTCAACAGCGCTGTGCACAACTATCCGCTGTCGACCGGTACAACCTATCCTCTGTCGCCGCGCAACCCCTCGGGCGTTCCCGTCACCGGAGTGTTCTTCGAGAACTCTTCGGTGAAATTCTCCGACATCACCGACGGTTCCAGTCAAACCGTGTGCGTGAGCGAAACCATCAAGGCGGAAGGTGGACCAAGCACGTGGGACGGCGTGAGTGCCACGAACGGCTTCGTGCTGACTCGCGGGAATGACAATACGTCAAACGGTCCGGAGCTGACCGACTACGATTCGCAATGCCATGGCGCGGGGCTGCAATTGCAGCAAACCCGCGGCAGTCGTTGGCTGTACGGTGCGCCGGGCCACTCGATGTACAACCACATGCGGCCACCGAACCACTTCGACATCGACTGCCGAGGCGGACTGCCGCACAGCATCCGCACGAATTTCTGGTGGGACCGCTTGTCCCTCAACGTGGCCGCACGCAGCCGTCACACCGGCGGCGTACACGCCCTGTTCTGCGACGGTCACGTCGCCTTTGTGAGCGAGAACATTTCGGATGTCGTATGGAGCGGTATGGGGAGCCGGAGCGGGGGCGAGATTCCGGGCGAATTCTGACCCCAGCGATATCCCGCGCAGTCGAACGGTGAAGTTAAAGACTCACACCGCCAACGCTTCCCGCGCCGCTGCGATCGTGTGGTCGATATCCGCTTCCGTGTGTCGCGACGACACGAAGAGTGCTTCGTATTGGCTGCACGGGAAGTAGACGCCGCGCTCGATCAGGCCCCAGAAAAACTTGGCGAATCGCTTGGTGTCGCTCCCGGAGGCGAGCGTGTAGTTCGTCACCCGCTCCGGGTTGAAAAACAGCGTCAGCATGCTGCCGCAGCGGGCCGTCGTGTGCGGCAGGCCGGCGGAGCGGGCCGCGTCGGCCAGGCCGTCACAGAGCCGGGCCGACAAGCTTTCCAATCGCGGATAAGGGTTCTCGGCCTTGAGGGTTTTGAGCGTCGCAATGCCTGCGGCCATCGCCACCGGATTTCCCGACAGAGTGCCCGCCTGGTACACGGGGCCGACCGGCGAGACCATGTCCATCACGTCCGCTCGGCCCCCGTACGCCCCCACCGGCAGGCCGCCGCCGATGATCTTGCCGAGGATCGTCATGTCGGGGCGGACGCCGGTCCGTTCCTGCACGCCGCCGAACGCCACGCGGAAGCCGGTCATGACTTCGTCGAACACCAGCAGCGCGCCGTGCCGTGTGCACAATTCGCGCAAGCCTTCGAGGAAGCCGGGTTCGGGCAACACCAGCCCCATGTTGCCCACCACCGGTTCGAGCACCACGGCCGCCAATTCGTGCCCATGCAGGGCAAACGTCTCCGCCACCGCCGGGAGGTCGTTGTACTCCAGGACGATCGTATCGGCTGTGCCGCCCGCAGGTACGCCGGGGCTGCTGGGGACTCCCAACGTCGTCGCCGCGCTGCCGGCCTTCACCAACAGGGCGTCCACATGCCCGTGGTAGCATCCAGCGAATTTGATGATCTTGTCGCGGCCCGTGAAGCCCCTGGCGACGCGCAAGGCGCTCATCGAGGCCTCGGTCCCGGAATTCACCATCCGCACCTTCTCGATCGACGGGACCGCGTCGATCACCAGTTCGGCCAGTTCCGATTCCGATTCGGTCGGCGCCCCGAAGCTCGTCCCCGACTCAAGCGCTTTCTGAATCGCCTCGACGACCGCCGGATGCCGGTGCCCCAGAATGTGCGGCCCCCAGGAGCCGATGTAGTCGAGGTAACGATTGCCGTCGACATCCCACAGATACGCGCCGTCCCCCCGCCGCATCACGATCGGCTCGCCACCGACGCCGCCGAACGCGCGGGCCGGACTGTTGACCCCGCCGGGGATGAGGGTTTTTGCCTTGGTGAAGATTTCGTGGCTGCGGGCGCGCGACATGGATAAGGTCTCGACGGTCTGTGGAGCGGATACTTGCAACGAGGTTAGCAACCTCGGCCCCCGCCGCGCAAGGAAGAGAGGCTGGCCGGTGGAGCCGTGAGCAATCCGGGTCTGCGCGGCCATCGGTTACCAAGTCGCAACGGCTCGCTCGTTTTTTCCGGCGCATCGTCGACAATCGCGGTGGCTTCGCGGCGAGTGTGGCGGAGCGAGGTTCGAACTCCATTTTGAGAAGGCCCGCCATGAGCGACCCGTTCATCGAAGTGACGATCCAACAATGGGGCATGCATCGCGACCGCACGTTGGCGACACTCGACGCCATCGCCGCGCTCCCCGATCCCGCGGCGTGCCTGGGGTGGCGACCCGGTCCGGGACGGGCGCACATCGCCTGGCAATTGATGCACGTGGCGGTCACCGAGGAACTTTTCGCCACGGAACGGCTGCGCGGTACGGCCCCGGCGTTCGCTGATTTGGTTCCGCGATTCCGGGGTGGCAGCACGCCGGACGACGAGATTCCCACGCTCGACGCGATTCGTGCGTGCCTGACTTCCACGCGTGAGCATTTGCTGGCCACGGCGGCGACGATCACCACCGCCGAACTGGAAACAGTGCCGCCGGCGCTGGCGGCCCGGAACATCACGGTGCGGCAGGCATTTCGTATCTTGGCGTGGCACGAAGCCCATCATCAGGGACAGGCCCACATCACCGTGAACCTGTTCAAGGCCCGTGGGTGAGGCATTCGTCCTTCCGGTTCGATTCGCAGTGCTTTCCGCCAGAGGTGATCGATGTCCGAACCGATTCCAAAAGTTGTCGACACTCCGCAGAGCCGATTCCGGTTCGGAATGGCGCGCGCGGATATCACACCGCCCGTCGGGATCTATCACCGGATGTGGGGGGCCGCGACGCACGACCGGTCCGAGGGGGTGCATCGCCCCTTGCTCGCGACGGCGTGCGTCTTCGCTCCGTTGGACGTGCGGAACGACGACGAGGGTTGGCTGCTTGTCGCGCTCGACCACTGCCTGCTCTGGAACGACACGGTGGAGGAGATCCGGGCGGTGATCGCAGCCGCCACGGGTTGGGACGGGAACCGAATCGTCCTGACGTTTTCGCACACGCACGGGGCGGGACTGATGGACCCCGGCCGCAAAGACCTGCCCGGCGGAGATCGGATCGCGCCGTACCTGTCCGAACTCGCGGACACGCTGGCACGACTGGCCGTCGAAGCGATCCGCGACTTGCGCGTCGTCGACGCCGTGCACGGGACGGGGCATTGCGAGTTGGCGGCGCATCGCGATTGGTTTGACGGCGAGTCCGGCATGTGGGTCTGCGGCTATCACCCGAAACGTTCCGATCAAATGGCCGATGGCGCGGTGTTGACGACCCGGTTGACGCTGCCGGATGGCGAGCTGCGTGCGACGGTCGTGAACTATGGCTGCCATCCCACGTCGCTGGCGTGGGAGAACCGATTGATCAGTCCCGATTATCCCGGTGCAATGCGGGAGTTGGTCGAGCGAGAGACCGGAGCGCCGTGTCTGTTCCTGCTCTCCCCCTGCGGCGATGTCGGACCTCGGGAAGGGTATGCGGGCGACGCGAGCGTCGCCGACGCCAACGGCCGGGAGTTGGGTTACGCCGCCCTGTCGACGCTCGCAGCATTGCCAAGGGCCGGGACGCGTTACGTCTATCGAGGCCCCGTGTTGTCGGGAGCGACGTTGGCGGATTGGCGGCATGAACCGGCGCCTTCCGAGGAACGCGCCAAGTTCGAGACGTTCGTTCGTCGGCGATTGGTCGTTCCGCTCCCCTATCGAGGGGACCGTCCACGTCTCGACGACTTGATCGCCGAGCGGACCGCACGCCTGACCGACGAAGCGGCCGCGAGGGAACGTGGCGATGAGCGCGGAGCGCGGGATGCCCGCGCCCTGGTGGAACGGTTGACCCGTGCGATTTCGCGGTGGAAGGCGTGCCCGCCCGGAGAGTCGTTTCCGTGTGTCGTCCACTTGCTCAGAACGGGAGACGCGGTCTGGATCACGCTCGAAGGGGAACCGTATCAGGCGTTGCAGACCGGTTTGCGGCGACGTTTTCCACAGGCGGCGCTGATCTTCGCGGTGATCGCAGACGGATGGCGCTGTGCCTATCTTCCGACTCTCGAAGCGTACGAGCACCCAGGGCTATATCAAGTCGAGGTGGCGATGTTGGCAGCCGGTTGTCTGGAGACGTTGAAGGAACAGGTGGGGGAGGCGATCGCGGAGATGCTGGAGGGTTGACGTGGCAGACCTTGCCACGCCTATGCACACCCCCACGACCGTGCCGACCCGCGCTGTCTTGGGCAGCGGGAGGGGGCGACGGTAGAATGTTTTGCGCGGGATGTCGGTCCAACGGAAAGCGTCGTCGCCCGGAGTGATTCGGGGCGGTTCCGGGGATGCGCAACAATCCGTCAGCGGGTACGGCGGGGCGGCCGCGAACCGCGCTCGCGCCCGCCCCGCGTCGATCACTTCCATGTCGGAACCGTCGCTCGAAACGTTCCTCGCCACATTGCGGCGCGCAAACTTGCTCGCGTCGGAAGGCTGGGCCGCCACGGGGGACCTGTTGGCCGACAAGTCCGCCGCCCCAGGCGGCGGTCTGATGAGTGCGGCGCAACTCGCAGCAGCCTTGGTCGAACGTGGCTGGCTCACCGGTTGGCAGGCGGAAATGCTGCTGGAGGGGAAGCAGGGCTTCTACCTGGGGAAATACCGGCTGCTCGACCGACTGGGGACCGGCGGGATGGGGGCGGTGTTCAAGGCGGAGCAGATCGGCTTGGGGCGGACGGTTGCCATCAAACTGTTGGCTCGGGAACTGGTCCGCGACCGTGACGCGCTAGCCCGCTTCCATCAGGAAATCCAGGCCGTCGCGTCGCTGAATCATCGGCATATCGTGACCGCGCTGGACGCGGACGCCGTGGGGGACACTCACTTTCTGGTGATGGAATACGTCCCCGGCACGGACTTGGGGTCGCTGCTCAATCAGCACGGGCCACCCCCCGTCGAATGGGCGTGCGAATGCGTGCGGCAGGCAGCGCTCGGATTGCAACACGCCTATGAACAGGGAATGGTGCACCGGGATATCAAGCCCTCCAATATTCTGGTTGGCACGGATGCGGAGACTGGCCGGCCGCTGGTGAAAATCCTCGACCTTGGGCTCGCGCGATGCGTCAGCGAAACGCGGGACGACCGGGGGCTGACGCAGACCGGCCAGGTGCTGGGGACCCCCGACTACATTTCGCCCGAGCAAGCGGCCGACACGCGCGGAGCCGACATCCGGTCGGACTTGTTCAGCCTGGGGGTGTCGTTCTTTCGCCTGCTGACCGGACGGTTGCCGTACTCGGGCAACAACGTCATGGAGAAATTGATGGCGCGGGCGATGCAGGTCGCCCCGCGCGTCGAACGGTTGCAACCGGGAGTGCCGAAGGAAGTGGCGGGCATCGTCGCGCGGATGCTGGAACGGGACCCGGCCCGGCGGTACCAGACACCCATCGAACTGGCGACGGCACTGGAGGCGTGGTGCCGCAACCCGTCGCTGGTGCCTTGGCCGCCGCAATCCAAACCCGGTGCGGTGCGGATCGAGGACCTGCCGGACACAAGCTTCGAGGTCGAAGAGTTCCTGGCGAAGTTGGCGACGGAGTTGTCTCCAGTACCGTCACAGCCCGCGTCGGAGGCCAGAGAGTTGAAGGCCAGAGAGTTGAAGGCCAACGGGTCGGAGGCCCCGAGGCGGGCGCTCGCGGTCGCCTCGCCGACATCGGTGGAAGCTCCTCGCGCGGGACAGCCACCTGCGTCCAGCCGCGCCGCCAAGAAAAA
>JBIKMW010000048.1:0-43412 GCA_044359065.1 Planctomycetales bacterium
ATCCGTTGGATCTGCCCAGATTGGTCGACCCGTTCGACCCGTCCCGCGATTTGTCCGTGCGGGCGAAGTCGTTTCTGCATGCGAACTGCTCGAATTGCCATGTCGAGGCCGGGGGGGGTAACGCCCAAATGAACCTCGCGTGGCATGCCGCGCCGGACAAGGTCAAAGTCGTGGATGCCAAACCGGTACACGCGCTCCCCGGCGTCGACGACGCGCGGATCGTCGCTCCCGGTTCGCCGGAGCGGTCGGTCATGTGGCGCCGCCTGTCGCTACGCGGGCGCGGTCAAATGCCTCCCATCGGGTCGAACGAGATCGACGCCGCGGGGCGCGACCTCATTCGGCAATGGATTCAATCCCTGGATCGAGGAACGGCAAGCCTCGGGGGGGCGGGTCAACCCTGAGTTCTGGCGGAAGGCCTGAATTCTGGCGGAAGGTACGGCGGGGACACTTAGCATAGTGGAAGTCCCCAATGCGATCTCCCGGCACGCCCCTGTTCTCAACGCGCCAAAACGTCATCGGAAGAGGCGGGCCTGCCGTCGCAGTTGCTTGTCCGGCTTGAGGTTGCGCAGCCTCGCCCGACACGCCGAGGCGGAAAATCCGGCAAATCGGGTTCAACCCGCACGGGGATGTCTGCCGAAACGAGTCCTAACGACACCTCGCGACGGCGAGGGATCGTCCGTCGCGCCGGGTCCGTCGAACGTCGTCGTTCGGGACCGACATGTCGCAGTGTTCAACGCGCGAACGGGTTGACGAAGCCGGTCCGGGATGACCGGTTCGATACACGCTCACCAAACTCGGCGGGGAACAAACATGTCGAAGAACGGCCGCGGTACGTCGCTGAACGTCAAGGACGCCCTGAAGATCGTCGACCTGCTCGAAAAGTGCGCGGGCCAGGTCGGCA
This sequence comes from Planctomycetales bacterium, assembly GCA_044359065.1. Lineage (GTDB taxonomy): Bacteria > Planctomycetota > Planctomycetia > Planctomycetales > Planctomycetaceae > JAIXZD01. The sequence continues at coordinate 902 of JBIKMW010000048.1, forward strand.
GCGATCAGGCGAAGAAGATTCTGTTGAAGGCCGGCTGCGAAATCGCGGACATCGTCCTCTCGGAAAACAAGCTGTCGAAGGCCGCCTGAGGCCCCGCTCCGGTCGATGTCGATCCGAGTGTCCGAGTCCCCTCCGACGTAGGCTCCGCGCGTAGCCCCGTCCGAGGAACCGACGCCGTTTTTCGACCGACCACCATCGCCACTCTCCACGGCCCCGCTCTTCTGAGCGGGGCCGTGGTCGTTTATTGGCCGGGCAGTTGTGGCACCGAACGTCCGTACTCGCAGGCGAACCGCCGAGTCTGTGGAATCCAGGCCGGCCCCCGTCGGGCATGCATACAATTCTTCCGGAATTCGGTGAACCGTTTTCCATCCACCGCGTTTCTTTGCGGTCCCCGCGCCACACGGGGGCGAACCGGCGGGTTTCCGCGGTTTGTGGCGGGTCGTGTCCTGTCCGCCGGAGGGAATCCGGAAGGAGGTTGGTCATGTCCGATCCCCGTTCGCACTCCATCCCCGAAGCAAACCCTCTCCACGGTCCGGTCGTCGAGGAAGTGGAACTGGCGGGCCACATCATCGACAGCCTCCTGCTGCCGAAGGTGCTCGACGAGGTCATGAATCTGGGCGGGACGTTCCGCATCGAGAACCTCGAAGTCGGACGCCGCCGGGTCGATCCGAGCGTCGCGCGGCTGTCGATCGGTGCGGCGACGCGCGAAGAACTCGACCGCGTGTTGGCCGCCATCACCCGGCACGGCGCGGTTCCGGTCCACCAGCAGGATTGCGACTATCAGGTCGTGGACACGGACGGGGTGTTCCCGGAAGGCTTTTATTGCACGACGAACGAAGACACGGAAATCCGGCTGGCCGGGAAATGGGTTCCGGTCTCGCGACAGAAAATGGACGCGGCCATCCGCGTCGATCCGGAGACCCGCGTCGCGGCCTGTGTCGTGATGGCCGAAGTGAAGCGGGGCGATTTCGTGGTCGTGGGCCGCTACGGCGTGCGTGTGCTGCCGCAACAGCGGGATGTGTCGTCGCGCGAGGCGTTCGGTTTCATGACCAGCGCGGTCTCCAGCGAAAAGCCGAAGGGGGTCGCCGTCCGGGAAGTCGCCGCCGCGCTGCGCCAAACCAAGCGGGAGGGGGGCAAGGTCCTGATTGTCGCCGGGCCGGCGGTCGTGCACACCGGCTGCGCCGACCTGTTCGCGCGGCTGGTGCGCGCCGGGTATGTGGACCTTTTGTTCGCGGGGAACGCGCTGGCCACGCACGACATCGAGCAATCCCTGTTCGGGACGAGCCTCGGCGTCTCCGTCGAAGAGGGCCTCCCCGTGCACGGCGGGCATCAACATCACCTGCGGGCGATCAACCGCATCCGCAGGGCGGGGGGCATCGCCCGCGCGGTCGAATCCGGATTGCTCACCAGCGGCGTGATGTACGAGTGCGTGAAACGCAACGTCCCGTTTCTCCTTGCGGGAAGTATTCGCGACGACGGTCCGCTCCCCGATGTGGTGACCGATACGGTCGAAGCCCAACGGCGCATGCGCGAACTGGTGCAGGACGTGTCGTTCTGCCTCATGATCGCGACGACCCTGCACTCGATCGCCACGGGCAACCTGCTCCGCGCGAAGGTGCGCGTCGTGTGCGTCGACATCAATCCCGCGACCGTCACGAAACTGATGGACCGGGGGAGCTATCAGACGGTGGGCATCGTGACGGACGTCGAACCGTTCGTGCGGGCACTGGCCACGGAACTGAACGTCTAGCGAGAGTGCACTATCGCGGAAAACGACCCGCGCGATGTCCCGTTTCGCCCCAAGGCGATGACTTTTTCGTGGGATAGGCTTCCAGCCTGTCGGGCATCCAGGCATTCCTGAAAGGGAATGACAGGCTGGAAGCCTATCCCACCGAATCGTTCACATCCGCGCCGTCGTTTTGGCCTCTGGAAGTGGTTTCAAAAACCCTCTGCCGGACAAATCCACGTTGACCCCTGTCGAGGTTTTACGGCCAGCAACCGGGTTTTGAACCGGCTTCTACAGCAGTTCCCGCAGCACGTCGCCCGGCTCGAGCGCCGGCACCGGCCGTCCCGCATGGTTCACGAACTGCGCGTGGCGGTCGACCCCCATGAGGTGGAACATCGTGTGGTGCAGGTCCGACGGAGTGACCGGGCGGTCCTTCGGCACTTCGCCCAACCGATTGGTCGACCCGACGACACGGCCACCTTGCACCCCTCCACCGGCGATGAAGCACGACAGCGCGCTCCCCCAGTGGTCGCGCCCCGGGGTCCCCATGCTCATCGGAGCGCCGCCGTTCCCCCCGTCGTTCATGCGCGGGGTACGGCTGAACTCCCCGCACAACAGCACCAACGTCGTCTCCAGCATGCCGCGCTGGTCGAGGTCCTCGATCAGCCCCGCGACCAATTGGTCAACCATCGGCAACACCCGTTCGTAACCCGCCTTGAGGTCCCAGTGGTGGTCCCAGCCCCCGAGGTGGACGGTGACGAACGTCGTCCCGGCTTCGACCAATCTCCGCGCCAGCAATGTCGATTGGCCCCACGAATGGCGGCCATAGCGGTCCCGCACGCGCGGGTCTTCCGCATCGACGTTGAACGCCCGTCGCGCCGCCGAACCCGAGACCATGTCGAACGCCGCCTGGTCGAAACGGTCCATGGCGGCGGCGGTCCCCTTCTGGTCCGCTTCGCTCCGCAGGCGGTCCAGCATCTTCGACAGGCCTTGCCGATCCGACAGCCGCGAAACCGTCAGATCGCCGGGCGATTGGATATTGGGGACATGGAATCCGGGGGTGTTGGCGTCGTTGACGGTCTCGAACGGATTGTGCTGGATGCCCACGTAATGGGCGCCGAAGTAACCGGGACGCAGTCCGATGCTGGACGCGTACGGGACGGCGGCGTGTGCCGGCATCCCCGGCTTGCGCGGTCCGCTCAATGACGTCGCGATCGCTCCCACGAACGGATACTTCTGCGAGTTTTCCGCTCCGCTGGCTCCGCCGCGACCGGTCAACATGTAGTGACCGCCGGTGAAGTGATCCCCCTGGTTGTGGTGCAACGAACGGATGATCGAGAACTTGTCCGCCAACCGCGCTTGCAGCGGAAACAGTTCGGTGACTTCGATCCCGTCCGCGTTCGTCTTGATCGGCTTCCACAGGCCCCGATACTCGGGCGGAGCCTCGGGCTTCATGTCGTAGGTGTCCATATGGCTGGGCCCGCCGTCCAGCCATATCAAAATCACGCTGGCATTGCGGCCCGAGGCGGCCGCACCGCCTGCGGAAGCACTCGCCAGCACGTTCGCGGCCGAGGCTTCGCGAGCGCGGGCCAACGTCCCCAGCGACAGCGCCCCCATGCCAGCCATGCCCAGTTGGAGGAAACTCCGTCGCGACCGGCCATCGCAATACGGCCGGCTTTCGTCGATTCCAATTCGCAACATGAGACTCCTCCCGCACGCATCCACACAAACGGATCCCTCGGGACCCACCGTCAACGAATTCTACTCCATTGACGTATCGCCACCAATACATATGTTCGCGTAGAGAAAGCCTGATGGCAAGGGACCGTTTGGTTTCATCGGCGGGTTTTTCTCGGCGAGTTGGCGGAAGCTGCCACTTTTTCCGCGCGGCGAGGAATAACGAATGCGAGCGCTACCGGTTTGGAAAGAACGGCCTCTCCTGCGGTCGGTCGCCGCCAAAGCCAAATGCCTTCAACCGAATTCGATGACTCTCGACCTTGCGGCCGCTGCTGCACCCCGATCGCGCCCAGCGTCGGACTGTCGTGCGGTGTGAAGAGCATCCCAAACGCGGCGGTCCGCGACGGCTCGCCGCGACGCACGACCTCGTGCTGGTGACCAGCCTGCTCGATGTTCGGGCCAAAGTGATCGTGCGGCGGTATCGCTGCCGCTGGCTGAAGTGCGTGATGTCGTGTCGGCATCTGGTCAGCCAGAGCGAGAGCGGCATCCAGATCCCGATGTACTGCGCGCTGATCGCGTTCCTGCTGCTGCAAGTGGCGGCGGGCCGCGACGTGAAGCCGAACCAGTGGACGTGGAAACGGCTCTGCCTGTACCAGAAAGGCTGGGCCAGTGAAGCGGATTTTCTCGCGCATCTGGACGATGCGGGCACGGACAGAGTGGGCATGGGCAGAGCGGGGACAGAGTGCGAACCGGCCGTCCTGAAGAACCGCGTCGCCGCCGTCCGTCTCGGCGCGTCAATGCCCTTCACGCTGCGCGGTGGAAACCAGCGCTACACTCGCGCCAGGCCCCGCCCCGCCAAAACAATCACATCCCGCGAGAACTACCCCCGAAAGAGGGGAGCTGACGCTTTAAAGTCATCGGTCACGTCAAGGATCGGTCCCACCACACAACCCGACACGGATAGCACTCGCATCGTTGATGCTCCGGGAGTTGTGGTCCGATCCGTTGGTGGAAGTCGAACGCATGCGTGTCCCGCAGAGCCGGGCCAAGCAAGGCACCCGAAGACTCTCGGAACCTTGTAAACCCGAAACCACGTCAACTCGGAACCCGGTCAAGAGGCGAGAGATTCCCTCCGCCAACAACCGTGGTCACACCCGTCGCGCTCGACCCGCGCGGGAATCCGGCACAAACAACGAAGTCCGCATCGGGGACATTTTTGTCGAAAGCGAGCCGAAGACCGAATTTTTGGCGAATCGCGCGAGGCCCGGGCGGGTTCATTGGCTTGCGGTCCGCGCACCCATCACGCTGGCGGTGCGCATCGAAGCCGTGCTACATTTGCAAATGCATTTGCCGCCATCTGGTTTTCCGCAAGGACTCGCTTCTCCATGAAGTCCGAAACGCCCCCGTCGCTGCCCGACCTTCAAGCACGCATCCGCAACGCCGGATTGCGCAGCACTGCGGCGCGGATTTCCGTGTTGCGTTCCCTCATCGACGCACGAACGCCCGTCACGCACGCGGAATTGGCCGAGAAACTCGTCCCGCAAGGCTTCGACAAAGCGACCGTGTATCGCAACCTGATGGACCTGTCCGAAGCGGGGATGGTCTCACGGACGGAACTGGGGGATCACGTCTGGCGGTTCGAGTTGCGTCGCGAAGAGGCCGGGCACAACAACGAGCACCCTCACTTTTTGTGCACACAGTGCGGCGAAGTCACCTGCCTGTCCGACGTGAACGTCAACGTCGCGTCGATGCTGGGGGCGAAGACGGCGCAAGGCCTGAAGATCACCGAAGTGCTGCTCAAAGGGCAATGCAAAGGCTGCCAGAAGTGAACGGCGGCTGACCGTTTGAGAAGGGGCGGGGGTGGTTACCGGCTCGGGTCATCTTTGCCGAACACGCCTCGACTGGCGGCGGTGCCCCAGGTGGACTGGTTGTGACGCGCGCTCCCACCGGGGGCGATCGTGAGCCATTTCCACTCCCCGGAATGCACCACGCGCGAGATCAACAGAATCTGTCCTGCGTGATAGGCCACGTGTGCGATCGACCGCGACAGCGCTTGCGGAATTGTGTGTCGTTCGCCCCGGATGAAAATCGGTGTCCCGATGTTCCCGGCGTTCAATTGACCGGGGACCGCCGCCAGGCAACCCCAACCGCGATCGAATTCCGCCAGCAGAGACGCGCGATCTCCGGGCCAGTCCAGAAATTCGGCGTCCCGATTCCGGTCCGGCTTCTCGCCGTCCGTCGTGAGGAAGTCGGTCCAGCGACTTCGCAAATTGCCCGCCAGATGGCGCAGCAGCACGGCGACCGAGTTGAGATGCGGTGACGGTCGGGCGAAGAACTCGTCGTCGGAAAGCTGGGCAACGGCCGCGTCGATCATTTTGCGATACGACGCGATGGTCTCGGCGGACGCGGTCAGCCACGCGGACAAGGGGTCGGTCGCGGGATCGGACATGGCGCGGGTCTTTGCAAGGTTTCCGGACATCGGGCTGGGGACGGTTGTCCCACGCGAACGCCCTCTTCGCAAGTTCGCCGTGAAACCGGCGGTCCAATCCAGGGTACTCGCGGCTTCGTCGGGTGCATGCCCCGGAGGCCACCAGGCTTTCGAGCAGGCAGCATCGCCCCGTCTTGGCCGTGGCCAAGCCCTATTTGGCCAACCACAGAGGGATCAGTCACGCGAACCCGGATCGTTTTCCGACGGAACTGGCATCAATGGAGCGTCGTCAGCGGTGGGGAGAGCGTCGTGGGAGTTGGATTGGGTGTTGGCCGAGCCGGGAAGGTCCACTTCGAAAGTTGCGCCGTGCCAGGGGCCGCGGCCGTGTACGGAAATGGCTCCCCCCATTTTTCGCAGCAAAGTCTTGACGAGAAACAGCCCCAAACCGGTTCCCTTGGTGGTCCGCTCCAACTCGGTCCCCCCGCGGAAGAAACGCTGGAACACCTTGCTGCGGAGTTCGAAGCGGATCCCCTTGCCGTTGTCGGAAATACGGACGAGCACCCGACCGTTGGAGCGGCGCCGGGCGTCGATGCGGACCTTCGGCGGCGATCCGCCGTATTTGACCCCGTTGTCGAGCAAGTTGCTGAACACGACTTCGAGTTCGGGCGGACGGCCACGCACGACACAGTCGAGCACGTCGATCTCGATCCCATCCGGGGGCAGGTCGTAACGGCGTCGGATGTCGGCAGCGCACTGCTCGAGCAGCGGCGCGAGCAGCACATCCTCCATGTCGGGAAGGGCGTCGAATTGGTCCAGCCGTGCCGCGGCAAGCAAGTGGTCGATGAGGCTGTCGAGACGTTGCACGTCCTCGAGCATGTACTTGTGGAATTCCCGCTGTTGGTCGGGAGGGACCTCGCGGAATTCGAGCGTTTGCAGGATGAGTTTGATCGACGCGATGGGGGATTTGAGTTCGTGCGTGACGCTGTCGATGAAGTTGGCCTGCCGCCGATTGAGGTTGATTTCCTTGATCGTCAGGACGAGATAAACAACGACTCCCGCCAACAGCAGTGCGAAGAAAATCGTGCCGACGGCGAGCAGACCCCATTGCCGGTTGGCCGCCTGCGCGAGGATGTACAGCACCAGCAACGAGACCGTGATCACCAGCAGCAGCGTTGCCAGGATGATCGGCCATTTGAGGGACGAGCGGCGGAACATGGGGGGCCGGTCCCGAAGGAACGTCGGTGGGCAGAGGGTACGGACAATTCGCGGTGGACGATTTCTCTTCATCGTCCCGTGGGAGAAACCGGAGTGTCAACCGTGTTCGCCGACGGCCTTTGGCCGACGTGTTGTTCGCACTTGCCTGAGTCGAGGGGGGGGGCCGGAGGGAGCACGTCGGGCGAAGCCCGATGGCGAACGGCGGGGCCTCACTCCTCGCCGCGTTGGTTCTTCTTGCGCAGCAAGTGGTGGTAGTGCTGTGCGAAACGGTGGGCTTCGTCCCGGACGTATTGCAACAACCGCAGTGCGAACGAATGCCGCCCCAATCGGCGGGGTTCCTCCTCGCCCGAGACATACACCTCTTCCTCCCGTTTGGCGAGCGAGATGGTGAACGGGGGGGTGATGTCGTGCGCGCGCATACCAGCCAGAGCCGCGTTGAGTTGCCCCTTGCCGCCGTCGATCAGCAGCAGATCGGGAAACGGTTCGCCCTCCTCTCGCAGGCGGAGCAGTCGCCGGGTCACGACTTCGCGGATCGACGAGAAGTCGTCGACCCCTTCGACCGAACGGATGCGGAACCGTTTGTATCCGTGTTTGAACGGCAGCCCGTCGAGGAACTGCACCAGGCTGGCGACGGTCTGACCCCCGGCGAGATGCGCGATGTCGACCCCCTCGATGCGCCGCGGCAACTCCTTGAGGTTGAAGATCTTCTTCAACCCGGCGAGGCCCCGCTTCGGGTCGATCTGGAACACCTCGGGCTGGGTATGGTCGTCGAGGTTGCCGCGCAGTGCGAGGTTCTCGAGCGCTTTGAGCATGTCCCGGACGCGGGCCGCTTTCTCGAAACGGAGGTCGCGCGCGGCCTCCTTCATTTCGCGTTCGAGGTCCTCGACCAGGTCGGTCTTCTTACCGTCAAGGAACAGGCGGAGACGGTCGATGTCGGCTCGATACTCCTCCCTCGAAATCCGGACGTTGCACGGGGCGGTGCATTGATGAATGCTGTGCAGCAAACAGGGCCGGAACCAGCGCCAACGCTCTTCCCCCTCGACAATATCGAGCGAGCAGGTGCGGAACCGGAAGACCTTTTGCAACGCGTTGATCGCGCCGCGTAGCTTGGACGCACTGGGGAACGGGCCGTACAGCCGGGCGCCGGGCGTCGGCTTGCGAGTGAACTCGACGCGGGGAAAATCCTCGCGAACGGTGATTTGCAGGTACGGGAACGTTTTCCCGTCTTTTAGATCGGAATTGAACGGCGGCTGGATGTCCTTGATGAGCCGCGCTTCGGTGAGGAGCGCGTCGACCTCGCTCTCGCATTGGAGGTAGTCGAGGTCGGCGATCTGGGGAACGAAGTCGGCCGTGCGGGGGTCGACGAGGGCCTGTGCCGTGAAGTAACTCGACGCGCGATTGCGCAGGTCGACCGCCTTGCCGATGTAGAGGACCCGCCCGAGGCGGTCCTTCATCAGGTACACGCCGGGGGCGTGCGGGAAGGTCTTGACCTTCTCGCGGGGATCGACGGGAGTGTCGGGGAAGTCGGACATGCCACGAGGATAACGAAGCCCGAAACGCGATGCAGGTTGGCGGTCGGGGGCATGTGCGCAGTCGCGTTGAGCGCGGCACGTCACTTCGCCGCAGAAGCTTCCGCAGGCAGCGCTTCTCGTTTCGTTTTGACGGTGTTCACCAGCTCGGCGAGGTCCGGGTCGTCGGCGTACAAGTCGACGAAACTGGTCCAGACTTCACGGGCGGCCGCGTGGTCACCAGCTTTTGCCGACTCGTCCGCCCGGCGGAGCATGTCTTCGATCCACGTGGCCCGTCGCGCGGAGATCCCCTCCCAATCGTCCCGCGCCCGGTCGGCCAGGCGGCTGACCAGTTTGGCGAGGTCGGCCGTGGCCGGGTCGCGGGCCAGCAGACGCGAGAGCGACGCCAGCACCCGTTCGGCCTCTTCCGGTTCTCCGTTGCGTTGTAAGAGCAGGCCGCGCTGAATGAGTCGCAACGGTTCGCTGCGGTTGGCGTCGGCGGGCTTCAGGCCGCGGCCGGTCGCGCCGCGGCGGGTGGCTTCGTACAGCGCGACTTGTTGCAACAACGGTTCGGCGCGCTCGGTCCACGCGGGATCGGCGAGCGCCATCAGCTTGTTGAGATACTGGTCACGAGCCTCGATCCAGTCGGGGCCTGGTTCCTGTTCGAGGATTTCGACCGCCTTGTCGTACAGTGTCTCGGGGGGGACCTTCGCGGGCCACGACAGCCAGGTGATCGTCCCCAAGGCCAGCATCAGCAGGACCACTTGCACGAGGGTTCGGTCGAACAACCTGGCAAGCCAACCGGACGGAGTGTCCGCCAGCGCCGCGCGCACGGCGTTGCGTGCCAGCGTGGCCGCTCCCATGCCGCCGGCCGAACCCGCGTCGATCGAACTCGCTTCCAACCGCGTCGCGCCGAGCGGCACTCCGTCGGCGGCGACGGTCGGGGATTCGGGATCGGCCCCCCCTCCCAACTCCCTGTAGTGTGCCTTGCGGACCTCCGCCTCCAATCGCCGCGCGAGCACATAGGCGTCGGGAAACCGCTTGGCCGGGTCCTTGTCGAGCAGTTGCGAAATGAGGTCGTCGAGCCACACGGGAACGTCGGGGACGTACGTCTTCGCGCGGTCGAACTGGCCGAAGCGGTGCTTCTGGATGATTTCCACCGCGGTTCCCCCCGAGAACGGGGGGCGCCCCGCCACCATGCAGTACAGCACCGCGCCCAGCGAATACAGGTCGCTTTGCTTCGTCGCACGGCGCCCTTGGGCCTGCTCGGGGGACATGAATTCCGCCGTGCCGATGATCCCGCCGGTGACGGTCAGGCGGTTCGCCGCGAAGACCTGGGCGACGCCGAAATCGACGAGTTTCACCTGGCCATCGAGCGTCAACAACAGGTTGGACGGCTTCAAGTCGCGATGGATGATGCCGGTGTCGTGCGCGGCTTTCAGGGCATGGCAGACTTCGATGGCGATCTCGACGGCGCGCGGCCAAGGGATCCGTTTCTCCCGCTTGAGGAGACCCATCAAGGTCTCCCCCTCGACGAACTCCATCGCGTAGTAATAGGTGTCGCCATCGACGCCGCTGTCGTAGAGCTTGACGGTGTGCGGGTTGTCGAGCTTCCGCATCGCGTCGATCTCGCGATTGAAGCGCTCGACGAACCCGTCTTCCCGGGCCAGCGACGCGGGGAGCACCTTTACGGCGGCGACCAGGCCGCTGGTCCCGTGCTTGCCCAGGTACACCGCCCCCATGCCTCCGGCACCGATCTTTTCGAGCACCTTGTACGGCCCGATCGTCGACGGGTCGGCCACTCGGGTCGGTCCTTCGGTGATTCCCGAGGGAGGGACGCCGCCGGGAGGGCTGGGGAGCGTGGTGTCGGACATGCCTGCTCGCGAAATCGCCGGAATCCGCCGGAAGCGATTCGTTCGGGACCATCCCGCCCGATATCCTCGGTAAACCGCCACGTATTGTGACGGGTTCGGGAAGAGAAGGGAACGGGTTGGGCCTTAGACGGTAAGGGCGATGTCCGACGCAGGTGTCAGGTCGCAGTACTGGACGACGGTGTGAGGCGGATTCGCGGGGGGCGGAAGTTCTGCGACTTGCGCACGGTGGACGCCGCGTGCTCCGCCGCACGGAATCCTTAAAGTTTGAACGGGCGATGAAAGCGAGCGGGGACGGTCCATGCCGGTGGTGAAGTTGACGTTGGCTTACGACGGCACGGCGTACGCCGGGTGGCAGGTGCAGCCGAACCAGCCGACGGTGCAAGCGACGATGGAGGAGGCGGTCTTCCGGTTGACCGGGATGCGTTCGCAAGTGCTGTCGGCGGGGCGGACCGATGCGGGGGTCCACGCCCTGGGCCAGGTGGCCAGTTTTTACACGACCGCCACGATACCCGGCCCGAACTGGCGGCCCGCGCTGCAGAACCACTTGCCCTATGATGTGGTCGTTCGCGAGTCGAGCATCGCGCCGGACAATTTCCACGCGACGTTTTCGGCGATCCGCAAACGGTACCGGTACGTGATTCACAACGGGCCGGTGTGTCTCCCGTTCTTGCGGAACCATGTCCACCACGTCCGCGCACCGCTGTCGGCGGAAGCGATGCACCGCGCGGGTCAGCAACTGGTCGGGCGTCACGATTTTCGCAGCTTTGAAACCGACTGGCCCAACAAGGCGACCAGCGTTCGGACGGTCGAGGAGATCACCATCCGCCGTGGAAAAGACTGGAATCTGTGGGCGAACAATGTCGACGAGCCTCCGAAACCCGACGAAGCGGGCGAATTCCTCCACATGGACATCGTCGCGGACGGCTTCCTGTACAACATGGTTCGCAGCATCATGGGGACGTTGTTGCATGTCGGACGGGGGGCATGGGCCGAAGACCGGATCGCCGCGGTACTGGCCGCGCAGGATCGGACCGTCGCGGGGAACACCGCCCCGGCTTGCGGGCTGTACTTGGTGAAGGTGGACTACGAGTGAGCCTGTGGGTCGTGGACGGTCGCCGATCTCGACAAGGCGGAGAGCCGTTTTCGAGGAAGTGCAGAGCGCCAGGATAATCCTGAATTGTTGATGGCGGGTCTTTCAGGTTGAAACGTGGTCCATGCTGCATCCCCGGTCAATTCGCGTCGGCGGCATCGTGGTGTGCGGCGGGAAGAGCTCGCGCATGGGGCGGGCCAAGGCATGGCTGGAGCTGGGGCGGGAAACGTTCCTGCAACGCGTGGTGCGGGTGCTGGGGGAGGTCGTCTCGCCGGTCGTGGTCGTCGCGGCGGTCGGTCAGGAGTTGCCCCCCCTGCCCGATGATGTCGAGATCGTGCGGGACGAGTTCGAGGGAAAAGGACCCTTGGCGGGATTAACGACGGGTCTGGGAGCACTGCGCGGCCGTTGCGAGGCCGCGTATGCGTCGTCAACGGACGTGCCTTTGCTGAGCGGGAGTTTCGTCCGTGCGGTGATCGACGAATTGGGGGAAGCGGATCTCGTCCTGCCGCGTGAGGGGAAGTTCCATCATCCGCTGGCGGGGTGCTACCGGGTGTCGTTGGAACCGGTCGTTCGAGGCCTGGTGGAGCGGGACCGGCTGCGCCCGGTGTTCTTGCTCGACGAAGCGCGCGGTGTGGAATTCGACGTGGAGCGACTGCGCGTCGCCGATCCGGAATTGGACTCGCTGCGGAACTGCAACACACCGGAGGAGTACGCGGAAATGCTGCGTCGCTGGGATTTTTTGGGCGGTCATTGAATCGAGCTCGACCAGTACGGGGTCGAGCAGCGCGTCAGCGTACCCAGCGATCGACTTTCCAATCGTTTTCTTCGCAACCGATCACAATCCGTACCATCTCTCCCGACGAGGCGCGAAACACGAATTTCGACCGCTTCGCATCCCCCACGTGCACCGCCAGGCTGGACACGAATTCGAGTGGCTGCCGGAGATGTTTGACGGGCCGCGTCGCCCGAACGAACGATTCTTTCCCGTGCGCGCTCTTGAACTCGGCCGTCGTCGAATCCCACGCGGCGTCCGGGCGACCGTAGCGCAGGTTTCCCAGAAACTTTTCCGCGACCTCGCGTCCCACGGCGACTCCCGGTTCGCTTCCGGAACGCATCAACCACCAGCCCAGCCGAGTCCCGCCGGGTCCCGCCACGCACACGACAAGGATTGCGATGCCGACCGCTGGGTGCGGACGCCCACGACGGGCGGATGGGTAAGGGGTCGACGAGGAACGAATTGGCATGGGATACCCTGGTCGAATCCGGCGGGGGGCGACGCCGATCGTCGCGGGGTTGGAGGTGTCCCCGAGGTTGGGTTGGTAGGCTTTGACTTCGGCGAGCGCGATCGTGTTGCTGAGGCCGTCCGTGGAATCCCTCCTCTTAGTAGGCGCGGTTCGGGTGGAAGGCACCGTCCCCGACGTTGCCGGAAAGCTGAACGGCCGGCAACAGCAGGGCGACGAGGATCGCGATGATGGCGATCACCACCACCAGCTCAATCCGTGCGAAAGCTGATCGCGACTTCCGTTTCTGACACATGGCGGAATCCCCTTGCATGGCGTGGACAACTGCGATCAATCGGGGGCGGGCCGCGACCTCGACCGCCGGTCCGCAACAAGAATTCCGCCCGGTCGTCTGGCGCGGAATGGGCACAATCAAGCGGATACCCGAAACCGGCGGCGAATCATTGGGAGCGCGACTCGCGGGCAAGGCTTCCTCTCTTTTCAAAACGCGAGCTGTGGCGGGGAAAGACCTTTGAGTTACCCACATTTTTTCCGCATCGCGAGGTAGCCGCGGATTCCCTGGACCAATTCGATCGTGCCGCGCCACAGGGTGATCCAGCCCGGCTCGCCGTCCCCATTGTGCATCAGGGATCCCCCCAGACCCGCCAGGTGCCGGTAAAAGTCCCGCACTGTGATGATCAGCTTGCTCCTCCGCGACCGCAGCATTTCCAGCCACAGTTTTGGCACCACGCGGTCGGCGGGTGTCTCCGGTGCGTTCCGCGCCCCCGTCATCAACTGCACCAGCCATCAACTGCACCAACCGCACGTCCAACACGCTGCACAGCGCGGTCGTCACCTCCAACCGCCTGGCCGTTGATAGGTCGACCATAAGTCGTCGAGATCCAGGGGCGTGTGCATCGCGATCCGTCAGGGGCTGGTGGTTCCGTCCGCGCGAGCCTCGGCTTGTGACCCGTGTGGCCGCCCAACCAATGTGGCGGACGCTCGCCACACGAAGGCACGTCCCGTGCCGCAGTCCGAGGGAATCCCACAAAACCGGCCAAAACAACCACATCCCGCGAAGTCCACACCCCGACAGAGGGGAGCGGACTACATAGAATTGTGGGTCACTTCAAGGGTGCGCCCCGCCACACAACGCGGGTTCAACAAAGTGAATGCCCTGCGTCTTCGCCGGAGTGGCTGGCGGCGCGGAAGAGGACCCGCGACAATCCCGCATCCCGCGCGGCGGACTCGCCCAGCGGTTTCCTCTTGGGATTCCTTTCGCCCTTTTCCGGTGGGACGTTCACGGATGGCAGTTGCTCAAACACCCGGCCCGACGCCCGCACGGCGTCCCGAGATTTCCGCCGGAGTGGTCGCCCACACCTACTCCAACGGCCTGACCCTGCTGTTGGAGACCATGCCCGATGTCCGGTCGGTCGCGTTTTCGCTGATGGTGCCCGCCGGCAGCGCTTACGACACCCCCGAGACACGCGGAGCCGCCGCGATCTTGTCCGACTGGATTTCCCGCGGTGCGGGAGACATGGACAGCCGCGAACTGACCAACACGCTCGACAACCTGGGCCTCTTGCGCAACGAAGGGGCGGGCGCGGCGCACTTGAACTTTGGTGCAGCCACGCTGTGCGAGAATCTGCACCCGGCTCTGAAGTTGTACGCCGATATCGTCCGCCGACCGATGCTGCCCGACGACGAGTTCGAGGCCGCCAAGGCGGGGATTGAGCAGTCGCTGCGGGCGATCGAGGACGAGCCCAGGCAAAAAGTGATGGTCGAACTTCGCAAGCGGTGCTATCCGCACCCTTGGGGCCTTCCCAGCGAAGGTTCGCTGGAGGGATTGGACGCCATCACCGCTGACGACGTGCGCGGGCACTACGCCCGTTGCGCCCGTCCGCGAGGGGCGATCTTGGCGGTCGCTGGTTACTTCGACGCGAAACGCGTCATCGACGAAGTCGGGCACTTGTTCGGCGATTGGGCCGACATCGCCGGTCCCGCGATAGAGACCGGCCCTTCCCGGTCGACCGGAACGCACTTGCCGCACGAAGCGACTCAAACGCAAATCGCCGTCGCCTACCCGAGCGTTACGTACGCCCATCCCGACTACTACGCCGCCTGGGCGGCGGTAAGCGTCCTCAGTGGCGGGATGAGTTCGCGGTTGTTCACGGAAGTCCGCGAGAAGCGGGGGCTGTGCTATTCGGTGAGCGCGTCGCTCCACAACCTCAAGGACCACGCACGCGTCCTCTGTTACGCGGGGTCGAAGACGGAACGGGCACAGGAGACGCTCGACGTGATGGTCGCGGAGCTGAAACGGCTCGCGGACGGGATCGGCGAGGACGAGTTGGAACGTTGCCGGGCACGTGCCAAAAGCTCGCTCATCATGCAGCAGGAATCGAGCGGTGCCCGGGCGTCGTCGATGGCGCGCGATTGGTACCACCTGGGTCGCGTCACGACGTTGGAAGAGGTCCGTCGCAAGATCGACGAGCTCACCGTGCCCGCGATCCTCGAACACCTGTCTCGCTTTCCCGCGAAGGACTTCACGTTCCTCACGCTCGGCCCCTCCGAACTCGCCCTGCCGGTGTAAGAACTCTTCGCGCGACCGCGTGTCTTTGACACCAAAGACGCGAAGCAGGTGGGGGAATCGGGGGAGGAACCACCAAGTCACCAAGGCACAAAGAAGAAAAAGCCCCCAAAGGAATTCCCAACAAAGTAGATCGAGAGAAACGACATTGAATTGCCACCAGCAATTTAACAATACAAAGAGTTGCGATCCCCAAAACGGATTGACGTGTCTCGGGATTCTTTGACCCCGTCTTTACTTTGTGTCTTGGTGCCTTGGTGGTTAGAACCCACCTTGGGGAATCCAGTCGACTGACACAACAACTTTGTGCGCTTGGTGGCGAGGAGAACCTCGCCCAAAACCGTGCGACCCGGAGCCGAATGTGGAGTTTTTCGAGCATCGCTTGGCAAATGGCCTGCAGATCGTCGCCGAACGCAATCCCCACGTGCACAGCGTGGCGGTGGGGTTCTTCGTTCGCGCGGGCGCGCGCGACGAGACCGACGAGATTTCGGGGGTCAGCCATTTCCTCGAACACATGGCGTTCAAGGGGACTGCACGCCATTCGGCCGACGACGTGAACCGCGTGTTCGACGAAGTCGGCGCGAAGTACAACGCCTCCACCAGCGAGGAAACCACGCTGTTCTACGCGGCCATCCTGCCCGAGTACCTGCCGCGCACCTTCGACCTCCTCGCCGACATCCTCTTCCCGGCGCTGCGGGAGGAGGATTTCACGATGGAGAAAAAGGTCATCCTCGAAGAAATCGGGATGTACGACGATCAACCCGGCTTCCTCGTGTACGAGCGGGCGATGGAGTTCCACTTCAAGGGACACCCGCTCGGCCGTAGCATTCTCGGCTCGAACGACAGCATCACGAATCTGGCCGTCGAGCGGATGCGGGAGTATCACCGCAAACGTTACACCGGCGGGAACATCGTGCTGGCGGTCGCGGGGAACTTCGACTGGCCGACCATGCGGGCCTTGGCGGAGAAAACCTGCGGCCATTGGCCGGTCGGTGTTCCGGGACGCAACGCTGCCCCTTGGGCGGGAAGCGGTGGCCTCGACGTTCTGGTCCGTCCCTCGAGCGTGCAAGAGCACGTGATGACGTTGTGCGAAGGCCCCTCCGCGACCGACCCGCTTCGCCATGCCGCCGAGTTGGTTTCGGTGGTCGTCGGCGACGATACGGGGAGCCGCTTTTTCTGGGACCTGGTCGATCCCGGCCTGGTCGAGTCGGCGGACCTCGGTTTCAACGACTTCGACGGCTCCGGCGTGTTCATGAGCTATTTGTGCGGCGCGCCGGAAGACACCGACGAGAACATGGGCCGCATCCGCGAAATCCTCGACGACGTGAACCGGGGAACGATCACCGCGGCCGAACTCGAGCAGGCCAAGAACAAGGTCCTCTCCCGGATCGTGCTCCGCAGCGAGCGCCCGATGGGGCGGCTGGGCTCGCTCGGCCACAATTGGCTGTGCCGGGGCGAGTATCGTCCCGTCGAAGCCGACCTCGACCGTTACAAGTCGGTCACGCTCGACGAGGTTCGCGAATGCCTGTCGCGCTATCCCCTGACCGCCAAAACCACCGCCGCGATCGGTCCTTGCGAATCGATCGCGGTCTGAATCGCCCGGAAACCGCGCCTGTCTTCGTCATCAGGCATTTCGTCATTCGGTCATTCGGTATTTGAACTCCCCATGCTCCCCTTCGCCGAACTCGACGCCTACCTCGAAACCCATCGCGACCGGTTCGTCGCCGAGCTGTTCGACCTGCTGCGCGTCCCCAGTGTCAGCGCCGACAGCCGCCACAACGCCGACACCCGCCGCGCCGGCGAATGGGTCGAGCGACAACTTGCCGGTATCGGCTTGAAAACCGAGCTGGTGGAGACCGCCGGGCATCCCATCGTGTACGGCGAGTGGCTCAACGCGCCGGGCAAGCCGACCGTGTTGTTCTACGGCCATTACGACGTGCAACCCCCGGACCCACTCGACCAATGGACGACTCCGCCATTCGAGCCGACGATCCGGGGCGAGCACGTGTACGCCCGCGGCGCGACCGACGACAAGGGGCAGATGTTCACCCACGTGAAGGGGTTGGAGGCGTGGCTCAAGGCGGTCGGCACGCTGCCGGTCAACGTAAAAGTCGTGATCGAAGGGGAAGAAGAGGTCGGCAGCAACAATCTCGACGAGTTTCTCCAGCGCCGCAGCGACGTGCTGGGGGCCGACATCGCCGTCATCAGCGACACCAGTCAGTTCGGACCGGGTCGGCCGGCCATCACGTACGGGCTGCGCGGCATTGTCGCCTGCGAGGCAACGCTGCACGGCCCCAAACAGGACCTGCACAGCGGCGTGTTTGGCGGGGCGGTGGCCAATCCCGTCAACATCCTGTCACGGATGATCGCCGCGCTGCACGACGACGACGGCCGAGTGCGGATCCCCGGCTTCTACGACGCTGTTAAACCGTTGACGGACGCGGAACGCGCGGTGTTGACCGAACTCCCCTTCGACGAACGCAAATTCTTCGCGGATCTGGGCGTGGCCACCGGCCACGGCGAAAAGGGCTACACCACGCTCGAACGCCGCTGGTCTCGACCTACCTGCGATGTGAACGGCATCAAGGGGGGATATCAGGGAGAAGGCCCCAAGACGATCATCCCCGCCCAGGCCACAGCCAAATTGACCTGTCGCCTCGTCCCCGACCAGGACCCCGACGCTATCGCCAAATCACTGGAAGGCTACCTCCGCAGCCTGTGTCCTCCCGGCGCGCGGTTGGACTTCACAACCTG
Source organism: Planctomycetales bacterium (assembly GCA_044359065.1). Classification (GTDB taxonomy): domain Bacteria; phylum Planctomycetota; class Planctomycetia; order Planctomycetales; family Planctomycetaceae; genus JAIXZD01. The sequence continues at coordinate 18,981 of JBIKMW010000048.1, forward strand.
GCATGGCTGTCCGGGCTTCATGGTGGACCTGCACAACCCGTTTGTCGGGGCCGCTCGCGCCGCCATCGAAGGGGCGTTCGGGACGGCTCCGCTCATGATCCGCGAAGGGGGTTCGATCCCCGTGGTGGCGAGCTTCCGGCGTTTTTTGGGAGTCGATACACTCCTGCTCGGCTGGGGCCAGAATACCGACAATTTGCACAGTCCGAACGAACGATTCAGCCTGTCCGACTTCCACCGCGGCACGCGGGCCATCGCCCATTTGCTCGCCCACTGCGCCGGTCTGCCGTCTCGCGCGTGAATCGCCGTCATGCGGACTTCGTGAACCACAAAAGACACGGAATGAACCACAGTGGACACGGAGTTACACGGAGTGCGGCAGAGCGGGGGGCGATCGACCGGCACGGGGTAAAGTTCTCGACAACCCAAAAATCTTGGTTTGTGCAGTATTGACCGACTCATCCTCGGCCCGGATTCAAGTCGAGACGTTTCGCTGCCCCACGGAAAATCCCTTCCCTCTGCTGCCTTACCCCTGTCTTACTCCGCGTAACTCCGTGTCCTCTGTGGTGAAGTGAAACGCAGCGGTGAAGTGAAACGCAGCGAGTAAGCCCCCTCCCCCCCGGCACTTTTTCCTTTCGACCTTCGATCCCCGCCATGCTCGACTTGCACTTCGTTTGCGACCATCTCGACTCCGTCCGGACCAACTGTGCGAACCGGGGGGTGTCCGTCGATTTGGACGGGTTGCTGGCGGCGCGGGACAAGCGTCAAGACCTGCTCGGGCGGATTGAAGCATCGCGTCGCGAGCAAAACGAGATCGCCGCGAGCATCCCCAAGGAGAAGGACGCCGTCGCCAAGCAGGCGCTGGTCGCACGCGGCAAGGAACTCAAACCGCTGGTTTCCGGACTCGAAGAAGAACTCAAGGGGGTCGAAGCGGCACTGCATTCAACGTTGTCGCACATTCCCAACATGACGCACCCCGACGCTCCCGTCGGCAAGCTCGACACCGATAACAAGGTCGTCAAGACGTGGGGGACGCCGCGCGAATTCGGCTTCAAGCCGCTCGACCACGTCGCGCTCGCCGAAAAGCACGACCTGATCGACTTGGAATCCGGTCGACGCGTCGCCGGCCACGGCTTCTACTTCCTGAAGAATGAAGCCGTCCTGCTGGAGATGGCCCTGATCCAGTACGCCATGCGCGAGTTGCGCAAGCGCGGGTTTGTGCTGCACACGACTCCCGATGTCGCGCGGGACGACGTGCTCCACGGCACCGGCTACATCCCGCGTGGCAACGAAACGCAGATTTACTCGGTCCAGGACACCGAGTTGAGCCTGGTCGCTACCGCCGAGATCACCTTGGGGGGGACACTCAAGGACCAGATCGTCGACGCCGAGAAGTTGCCGATGAAATTGGCGGGGGTGTCGCACTGCTTCCGGACCGAAGCGGGCGCGCACGGCAAGGCGACTCGCGGCATTTACCGCGTGCACCAGTTCACCAAGGTCGAGATGTTCGCCTTCACGCTCCCCGAGCAATCGGAAGCGGTCCACAAGGAGATCGTCGACATCGAAGAAGCGATCTTCCAGGGTTTGGAGATCCCCTACCGCATGATCGACACCTGCACCGGGGACTTGGGCGGCCCGGCCTACCGCAAGTTCGACCTCGAAGCGTGGATGCCCGGTCGGGGCGAGGCGGGCGAGTACGGCGAGGTGACGTCCGCCTCGAACTGCACGGACTTTCAAGCGCGGCGGCTGGGCACGCGATACCGCAGTGCCGACAAGAAGGGGACGCAATTCGTGCACACGCTCAACGGCACGGCGGTCGCCATCACGCGGGCGCTGATCGCAGTGCTCGAGAACCACCAGCAGGCGGACGGTTCGATCTCGATCCCCGTCGCGCTACGACACTGGACCGATTGCGACAAAATCGGCTGAAATGGTCGCCAATCTAGGTCAGGCTGTGCCTGACAAGGCTCTGGCAACCTTGGTCCCGCTTGACCGTCAGGCACCGCCTGACGCGCGTGCCGTTCAACCTCGTTCGCGACACGATCATGGCCCGCTGCGATCAGGGTTACCTCTGCGAAGTCTGCGGCGATGAAGTCGAGGAGATCGTCGACAGCGATCTGTACCTCTCCTTCGTCGTCGGGTTGGTTCCGCCGGGCGAGTTGTTGAATCGGCCGGAACGCCATATTCGCTGCAATCCATCGCAGGCCCAGTTCATCGTCGATCCCGACTTCGCGCCGGTGACGGTGGAAGGGTTCTTCGGCAAGGCATCGCTCGATCCGGCCTTTGTGGCCGAGCAGGAGCGGTTGTTCACCCGCGGTTGGCGTCGACTGCGCGAAGTGGCCGGACAAGGGCTTCATTTTTTGGAGTATCCGTTGCCGGAATTCCAGGCCATTGGTGAGTCCGCAGCCGAGGCCTCGGAAACCGACCATTCCTGACGGCACCGGCCCGGTTTGTCCGACTATCGGGGTTGAGGTTTCAACCCCGCCCACCACGTCGGTGCCGGCACGCCGTCGCTGGTGAACATGTCCGGTGGCAGCAGCCCCAGGAGGGCTTCCGCCAAGCCGGTCGCCAATCGCTGTCGCGTCGGCGTCGCCCAGGGAAACGCGGGGTACACCGTACGCAGTCCGGCCATGTGAAGTTCCCACGCGGCCCGGCGGAGACGGCTGGTCCCACGAAGTTTGGCGGAGAGTTCTTCGGCCCGGTCGTTGTCGATCGCCAGGCCGTCGGGCATCCGGGGATGGCAGAGCGCCCCCGCGAACAGGTCCGCCCAGCGTTCTCCCACGCGCCGCAAACGATCCAGCGGCGCGTGGATGGTGCCCCGCTCCGTCTCCTTCGACAACCGTTGGAGCACTTTCCGACGGACGTGGTTTTGCGAAACCGACAAATGCTCGGCCACTTGGCCAGCCGCCTTGTTCCCGCCGACATCGGCAAGGTAGTACAGCGCGGCGCACCACGCGCGGATAGCCGGTTCCGCCACGCACGCCTCTCCAGCGCCGTCCGCCCAAAACACTCCGGAATTGACGCTACCCGCAACGATCGCGGCGGTGCTCCCGCCGGGCAATCCCGACGCACTGGAAACCGCCACCAACGGCTTGGCCACTGCGAATCGCCGCGCCGCAAACCGAATCTCCAATGAATTCTCGGAGGAACCTGCGCTGCTCTCGGGCGAGTGTTCGACCCGCGCGACGCCACCCGCCGCGGCGGCGTCGCGTTCCGTCAGATCGACCAGCCATCCGCGCTGCAGGCCCCGCACGGCCATCCATCCGCGCTGGAGACCGTCTTCGGTCCCCAGGCGACCTGCAGCGGAGGCGATGGGAAGGTTTGCCGCGACGAAACCGGCGATTTCCACCAATTGGCGTGTATTGACCAACACTCGCTCCCCTGCTCGCCGACCGCGTTGAGCCCGTCCCGCAACGACGCGGCATCGGACCGACTTCTCGACGTTCCGGAAATCACCCGGAGTTCGCCCCGCCACGCGGAACGCAAATGGAGTGCCCGTAGAGCACCCTTGACGGTTTCCCCTCCTCACCCCCACTCGACTGGGCGTCGCGGCGCGGGGGCGAATTCCGGTTGCAGTCCGAGCCAGCAAGTCGTCTCGACGGCCGCTTTCACCCGACCGGGTGAGCATCGGACCGCGACCCTTCTCCCCCACTTTCGGATCGGAAAAACACGACAAAACACGATTGTGGGGGAGAAGGTGCCCGAAGGGCGGATGAGGGGGTGGACGGAGACCGTGGCCCACCGCTCCAGCCCACTCCAGCCATCCCGCGATGCCCAGGTCGCTTCGGGAGAGAGAGGATCGCGGAGGAGCCGTTTGCGGTTTGCACTCCGGGGTTCACCCCCCCGACGCGGTCGGCGCGAAGAGTCCTTAACAATCTGAACGCTTCAGTGGGGCCTGAGGCGTTGTCTTACAACCACGCGTTGTCGCCTTGCGGCGACGTGCTCGGTCCGAACAGGCCCACCGCGTTTCGGTCGGACAAGCCCGTTCGCCCTCCGAGTGCTGCAGGAGTCCGTGCGCCGTCCGATCACGGTGCCGTCAAAACCCTCACAAACCCAACCGGTTGTTTCGCGGAGACATTCAATCGCGGCATCCGGCACATCAGGAACCGAATGCCCGCCCGGCCCGAGCTAGGTTTCCCCTGCCTTGTGTGTCGCAACATCGTTGCCCGACGGGGGCGCGGTGTGCGGAGACTCAAGGTCTTGGGCGGGGGAACGACCGGGTGTACGTGTTGTTGGCGAGCTTTCTGGATTTCGTGTCCCACGCAGTGTCGGGTGGATACGTCCTTGCGCTGGCGGCCATCTGCCTGTTGCAATACGTCGCCCACATCTATGGACTGAGCGCCAGCCATCGCGACAGGAAGCACTTCCGCCAACAGATCGACGGTCTCGAATCGCAACTGTCGACCATGCAGCGTGAGCGGCAGTTGGGCCGCTTCGAGAACCAGATGCTCCGCGAGTTCGTCAGCCAGGCGGACAGCCAACGCGCGATCTCGCTGGTGTTGCGCAGGCTGGTCCCGAATGCGGACGAGGGCTTCGCGTGCTTTATGAGGTGCGAGGCCGACGCTCTCTTCACCGACCAAACCCGCGGGCTGACTCGCGAATCGCAGCCGGATCGCATGATCGACGCCGAACTCCTGCGGCGGAGCCGGGCGGAGAAGGTGTTGCAGCTCGACCTCGCCGCGGTTCGAAAATCGTCCGTGTGGGAAGCTCTTTCGGGCTTCGACCGTGCCAAGGTACGGCAACTGTTCCTGATGGCCGTCGAGAACGGGGACGACTGCCTCGGCCTGTTCGTCTCGACCGACCTCTTTCCCGCGGGTGTCGAACGGGTTCAACAGATCGAGTTGGCCAACCGCGTGATGCTCAGCGTCGGCTGTTCGCTCAAGCAACGACAGAGCTTCGAGGAACAGCAAACCCGGCTAACCCTCACCAGCGAAATGCTGATGATGCGAGCCGTGGCCGACCAGAAATACGAACATCCCACCCACCTCGCCGAAGCGGTCCTGCGGCACCTCATCGGGCGCGTGGCCTCGGCGCGCGGGGCGCTCTTGTTGGCGACCCCCGAGCAGGGGCGCGGCTTGCGCACCGTGTGTCACGTCGGGGATCCCCTGGGACCGGGCGTTCGCGACGAAGCCACCCGGCACATGGAGGCCATGGCGCGATGCGGCATCGCCTCGAGCGAACCGCAACACTTCGACGCCCGCGACCTTGCCAAACTGGGCGTGCGAACTCTCTTCGGCAGAGCGCTGGTGATCCCGTTGCTCCAACCCCACGCGGTGGTCGGAGCCATGTGCCTCGTCCGCACCACGTCGACCCCCTTCACCTCCGCCGCGGAATCGCTGGCCCTGTGGACCGCCGACTTCGTCCGCGACGCGCTTTGTCGCGCCGCGGAAGTGTCCAATGTCAAGAAGCAGGCGACCACCGACGGCCTGACCGATCTCTCCAACCGTCGCTCCTTCGACGAGCGTTTGGCCGAAGAAATTCGCGATTGCGGGCGGACCGGCGCTCCCTGCTCGTTGATCCTCTTCGACCTCGACAAATTCAAATCCGTCAACGACACCTACGGCCACCAGGCGGGCGACGACGTCCTCAAGGCCACCGCGGCGCTCGTCAAGGAAAAGATTTCCCGCACCCGCGCCGGCGACCGTCCCCTCTGCGGACGCTATGGGGGCGAGGAACTCGTGGTATTGCTCCCCGGTGTCAATTCGGAAGGAGCGGTGCGGATCGCCGAATCGATCCGGCAGGGAATCGAACTCTTGCCCATCGAGACCGAAGGTCTCGTGCTGCGAGTCACCACCAGTGGCGGCGTCGGCACATATCCCAACCACGCCTCTTCAGCCGAGGAACTCGTGGCGGCGGCCGACGCCGCGCTGTATCGGGCCAAGCACTCCGGGCGCAACCGAATTCTCCTCGCCGACCCCGTCGCAAGCCCTTCGCTGACGGCCGTACCCCGTTGACCCACATCGGCCCGAACAGCCCGTAGTCATCTCGTCAACGGTTGTCAGCCCGGATTTTGCGTGGTTTTTCGGTTCCGGTTCCGCACCATCGAGATATAGTTCTAACGGGTCGGATTCGTTGGCGACCTCGCGCGGGCGTTCGCAAAGCGCGCGAAAAATCACCGGGAGCTTTCGCAGACGAAGTGTGGAGTGTTCCGCAGGGGGAGGCGGGTTGGCACCGTTTGTCCGTGCGGCGTTCCGCGTTTCGAGTGAAGTTTCCCAAGGCCGGTCCACGTCCGGGGAGTCCGCGGCATGGCTGTGGCGATTGTCGATTCGACCCCGCTCTCTTCCGGAGAGTTTGAAATCTCGGATCCCGTCCGCGCCCTGGCAGTGGACCGTCGGCACCAGACCGTCGCCGAGTTTCTCGACAACCGGGGTCTCGACGCGCTGCTGTTGGGAAGTCCCGAGAACTTCGCCTGGTTCACCGCGGGTGGCCGTTCCGGCCCGTTGGCGGGTGGCGAATCGGTGGCGTCTCTGTTGATCACCCGGGACGCCCGCGTCGTGCTCTGCGGCAACGCCGATTCGGGCGAACTGTTCGATCGCCAGCTCACCGGGTTGGGCTTCTTGCTCAAAGAACGACCTTGGCACGAAGGGCGGGAGCAGCTCGTCGACGATGTCTGTCGCGGACGTCGCGTGGCGTCGGATGTGCCCGTGCGGTCCGCACGCGACGAATCGCGCCGGATCGCCGAACTACGCTGGCGCCTCGATGACGGGGATTGCGCGACGTTGCGCGTGCTCGGTCGGCAGTTGTCGCATGCCATCGAAGCAACCGCCCGCAACCTCGTCCCCGGCGCGACCGAGGCGGAAACCGCCGGCGAATTGTCGCATCGTCTCTTGAAGCACGAAGTGCAACCGGTCCGATTGGTCGTTTCGGCCGACGCGCGGGCACGCTTGTATCGGAATTGGACGTTCGGCGACTCGCCGATCCGCAAGTGGGCGGTGATCGGCGCGACCGCCTCTGCGGGTGGTCTTCACGCACAGGCCGCTCGTGTCGTCTGCTTCGGCAATCCGCCGGCCCCTCTGGTCGAGATGTACCAGCAGACCGCCATGCTCGCCGCGACCGGATTCGCGTTCTCGCACGCCGGCGTTTCCGTCGCCGAAGCGTGGGAGAAGGTGCAACGGATCTACGAAAAGATCGGCCACAGCCAGGAGTGGACGCTGTGTGAGCAAGGCGCGGTGACCGGTTACCGACCGGTCGAGTCCCTCGTCTCGCCGCGAAACGATCTGCGACTCGCCCCGGGGATCGCTTTGTCGTGGACTCCCTCGATCGGCCCTATTCGTTGGGGGGATACGCTCCTCGTCCGCAAAGCCGGCGCCGAGTACCTCACCGCCCCCATTCAATGGCCGATGCTCACGGTGTCGGTCAAAGGGGAACCGGTCCAGGTGCCCGACCTGCTCTGTCGCGAACAGGCATGATCCAGGCACGAACGCCAAGCCCCCCCATCCGCTCACGCCGCGTCGTAGGCCGCGGCGGCATACACCGCGTCGATATCGTTCAACCACGCCGCCTGATTGCCGCCCGCCGCGGGGGCAGCCGCCGCCGGGTTTTGCGGTTGCGGATTCTTCGGGGCCTCGGCCGCATCGCCCGACCCTTCGACGACTGGAGCCGCCAGCACGTTCGGCAATGTCGGCAGCACGGCCAATTCGTCTTCGACGGGTCGCCCCCCCGAGACCGGGTCCGCGGGACGCTCTTCGACGGCACTCGCTGGCACGCTGGAAACCGCGGCCGTCGCCGGTTTGGACACCGGCTGCACCGCCAACCCGATCAACCGTGCGGAAGGATCCCCTTGGGGGGCTACGATCAATGTGCTCGTCAGCGCGGCCGCGCTATTCGCAGCCGCTTGGGCAGCCGCAGCCGCCGTCCTCACCGGGAAGGCGAAGCCCAAACTGGTGTGCGACTCCCACGGCGTATTGGCCGCCCCCAACAGACTGGCTCGCACCGATCCGTTGTCCGTGAACAAGTGGGAACCGCTCTCTCGGTTGTACAGGTGGAAAATCTCCACGGCACCAGGATACGCCGTCGGGAACACAAACAGGCCCGAAGTCTCCGGTCGCCAGCCAACCTCGTTGTTCGTCTGCGGCACCAAGCCCGCCAGGAAGTCCCGTTCCGCGGAGTTGGCCGTCAGATAGTGCAGATTGTCCCGCTTGTTGAACACCCGGAACAACTGCGTCGCCGGCCCGACCGCTTGCGTCAATGCCCGCCAATTGACGATCGAGGACGACTCGTTGACGTACCCGCCAGCCACGGCCGCGTCGATCTCCGCCTGGCTGGTCGTGAAGAAGAAGTTCCCGTTCGACGGCAGCCTCAGACGGGTCACACTCGTCCCGGTGATGACGACGGTGATCGTGCCATTCGAGGTCGTGTTGTTCGAATCTCGCAACACGTACGTCAGCGTGTCGGTTCCCGTGACGTTGCTGTTGGGGGTGTACTGCAATTGGTTATTGACGATCGTCGCGGTCCCGCGCGTTGCGCCGGAGACCGACTGCACCGTCAACGTCGTCCCGGTGGCGGCGATGTCGTTGGTGACGATGTCGTAGGTTTGCTGGCCTCCATTCGCGTTGACCCCGATGGAATCCGCCACCGCCTGCGTGAACGCCGTCGCGGCGACCGTCAGCCGAATCTCTTCCGTATCGAAGTGCGTGAGCGCGTCGACCGGCAGACCGTCCCCGAAGAACGACTGCGTGTCCCGCACACCGACGAGGAAATCAACATTGCCCGTGAAGTTGTTATTCGGCGTGATCGTGAACTTCGTCGCCGCCAATCCGCCAACCGTCGTCGCCTCCTGTGTGAACGTGAAGTTCGCCGGTGCCGCCCCCACCGCATTGGGATTCCCCTTGGCACTCGTCGCAAACAGGTTGAACGTCAACCCTTCCTTCTCCGTGTCGAACCCCGTGACGGTGAACGACACGGACGAGTTCTTGTTGGTGGTGATGTCCGAAACCGACCCTAGGAACGCGCGGTTGTTGCGCGTGGCGATCGACGAACTCACCGAAGTCGTGCGGGTCGAGGCCGAGCCTGATCCATCGCTGCCGTTCACCGTGATGGTGGCGGACGCCGTCGTTGTGGCTGGACCGGTCACCTTCACCACGGCGTTAGTCGAATCGGTGAACACCGTCGCCGTATTCACGACCGCGTTGGTGATCGGTTTGTCGCTCGAGTTGGTGGGAGTCCCGATCAACTTGCGATACGTCTCGAAGCCACTGGTGAGCACCCCGAAGATGGTGTGCTGATAGTTCAAGTGCTGCGGTCGCGACGACGGGAGCGGTTGGTCGATCGCGGTGATGAACACCTGCGAATCGTTCGTGTCATCCCCCGAGTTCGCCATCGCCAACAGCCCCTGGCTGTTGAACGTCAGGTTGGCGTTGAACTCGTCGGAGAACTGCGTCCCCGATCCCCCCGTGCCGTTGCCGTTCGGGTCCCCCGTCTGTACGACGAAATTCGGGATCACCCGGTGGAACAGCAGCCCGTTGTAAAAGCCCGAAGACGCCAGCTGGATGATGCGGGCCGTCGTGTTGGGGGCCAAATCCTCGAACAATCGAAGCGTCAAATCCCCCGTGAAATTCGCCCCGGTGCTGTCGCGCCCCGACACATTCAATCGAATACTGCGTCCACCCGACACCACTTCGGCCGTCACGTTCGAGTTGCTGGACGAGGCCGTGTACGTGATGGGACTGGCGGTGGTGCTGTTCGCCTCGATCCCGATGTACAGCGGCGTACCCGCTGTGAAGCCGATCGTCGGCTGCAACGCGGTCAGGCTGGCATCCAGAACCCGCCGAACTTCCAGGGTTTCCAGCGACGGGCCGACTCGACCGCCAAACGCTCGACGGCGGGTCTGGGCCGTTTGCAGCGCCCGGGTGAACAGACTGGCCACGCGGTTGAACGTCGAGCGGGAGGAGTTTCGCACGGGAGGGGAGCTCCGGTCTTTGCGGGTATGTGCCGCCTCGGTCAAGGCGGAAGTCTTTCCGGAATTTCGGGCGACGCTCCGTGTCGCACTCGTCGGTCGGCGATGCCTGTCTGCCCGAGGGCGCCGCGTTTAGGCACTCCCGGTCCGCCTGAAATCGGCAACGCGGGCCTCCCGTCCACAGACGCCGCCGACTCGTTCCTCGCATTGCCGCCTGTTCGCCTGCCCGTCACACGGAATGTGCGAGACATGCCGAACGGTCCCGCACCTCCGGCGGGGTACACGGCGCAAGAACTCCCGTCTAGGAGTGTCGCACGGGGCGAAAAGTTCCCCCGGTCGTTGAAACTCGGCCAGATTCCCTCCGCAGCGTTCCGTGACGCTCGCGAACTCAATCCCGGGACTCGCAGCAACGATTGAAGCCCGGGCGCGAGGCTGGGATAGTAGTCGTTCAGCCCCATCCAATCCCTGAATCTTCCCAATCCCCCGCGATGCCCACAAGCGACCCATCCCGCCCAGGAGTCCTGCGCCGGTTCTTGGTGAACTACGCCCAGCGGCATCGCCACCCGGTCAATGTGGGTCTCCATGCCTTGGGGCTGCCGGTGACTTTTGCCGCTCCCGTTTGGTTCCTTGTCGACGGAAAGCCTTTCTGGGCTGTATGTTGCTTCGTTGCTGGGTACGCCCTGCAGTTTCTGGGGCATGCCGTGGAAGGGAACGACGCTGGGGAAATCGTGCTCGTCAAAAAGGCCCTCGGATGGCCTTACGTCGCGGTCGTCGAGCGACCTGGAGTCCGCCAGAAAAGCCCCTCGCAGCCCCGCGACCCGTCCAAAGAGTCAAAGTTTGACGGTTAACCCGCCGATAATGACCGTAAGGGTTGTGCCGATCCTGCGTTTCGCGCTGATCGTTCCGGTTGTCCGGACCGCGCGAAGTCTGCTGGAGCGGTTGGAACCCCCGTGTTCCCGTGGGTCGGGCGACTTCCGCCCCCAACGGGTTCTCGATTCCCTTACGTCTGCGGGGATGGCATCACCATGGGGTGGACTACCACACATTCGACGCGCCGCGACACGCTCGTGACTCGCGCCGCCCGGATCCGCCGCTGGATGCGCCTGGTCGCGGTCGCCCTCTCGGGGACGCTGCTCACCGGCTGCGCCGCCGTCGACTGGGGAGACAAGATCGTCAAATACCCCTCCGAAGAGCGGCAGCTCACGGAGTATCAAGACTACGACACGTCGATCGAGCATTCGGACGTGCAGCAAGCTTCGCCGGAAACCGTTGTGTTTTCGCAGAAGCCGCGTTTGCTCAACGACCGCACCGACGACGAGGTGTGGGACATGCCGCTGGCCGAGGCCATTCACCTCGCGCTCCGCAACAACAAGATCGTCCGCACCCGCAACGACTTCCTGAACAGCCAGGTCTTCACCAACGCCGACAACGTCAACTCGTTGTACGACCCGGCCATTCGCGAGTCGGGGATTCTGTTCGGGGGCCGCGGGGTGCAGTCCGCACTGGCCGCGTTCGACACCCAACTCACCACCCGCATGCTGTGGGGCACGAACTCGCAGATCCAGAACCAACAAGGCTTCTTCGGGTCACTGCCAGCGGGCACCTCGCTCGACCAGGACACCGCTACGTTCAGCACGGGCCTGACGAAGCAGTTCGCCTACGGGGCGAGTGCAACGCTGGCCCACAACTGGAACTACCAGTTCACGAACCAGCCGAACCGGCTGTACAACTCGGCCTACGACGGCTCGGTCCGTTTGGATTACCGGCAACCGTTGTGGTCGGGTGCGGGGCCGGAGTTCACGCGCATCGCCGGTCCGATCGGCGACAACATTCAAGGTCTGTCGGGGGTGAATCAAGGGGTGCTGATCGCGCGGATCAACACCGACATCACCATTGCCGACTTCGAGGTCTCCGTCCGGAATATGCTCCGCGACGTGGAAGACCTGTATTGGGACCTGTACCTCGCGTACCGCACCTACGACACGGAAGTTGTCGCGCGGAACAGCGCGCTCCGCACGTGGCGCGAAGTCAAAGCGCGATTCGACCAGGGGGCCAAGGGTGGGGGGGCGGCCGACGAGGCTCAAGCCCGCGAAACCTACTTCGACACTCGCTCGCGTGCGGAAAACGCCCTGCAAAACCTCTATTCGCTCGAACTGCAATTGCGTCGCATGACGGGTCTTCCCGCCAACGACGGCAAGATCATTCGGCCCGCCGACGAGCCGACCACGGCCGAAATCGTTCCCGAGTGGCACATGTGTCTGGCGGAAGGCCTCACGCGCCGCGAGGAACTGCGTCGCCAGAAATGGAACATCAAGAGTCTCGAACTGCAGCTTTTGGCCGCCACCAACCTCGCCAATCCTCGGTTCGACTTCGTGTCGAGCTACCAGGTCAACGGCTTCGGCGACCGGCTGTTCTCGGATAGCGGTGCGGACGAATCGACCGCCGAAGGGGAATACCGCAGCGCCTATCGCAGCTTGGCCCGCGCCAACCAAACCGGCTATGGGCTCGGCTTCGAGTTCTCGATGCCCTTGGGATTGCGGAACGCCACGGCCCAGGTCCGCAACCAGGAATTGCGGTTGGCCAAGGCTCGCGAAGTGCTCGGTCTGCAGGAACTCGAAATCAGCCACGAACTGGCGAACGCTTTCCAAACCTTGGCTTGGCGATATCAGACCGCGCAGACGAACTTCAACCGCCGCCGCGCCGCCGAACGGCAGTTGCAAGCCTTCGAAGCGGAATTCGACGCCGGGACGAAAACGCTCGACCTGTTGCTGCAAGCCCAGACGCGGCTGGCGCAAGCCGAAACGGCGTACTTCACCAGCGTGGTCAACTACAACAAGGCGATCACCGACCTGCACTTCCGCAAGGGGACGTTGCTGGAGAACGACAACGTGCACCTCGCCGAAGGGATGTGGACGCCCGAAGCGTACAAGGACGCGCTCCGCAAGGCTTGGGCGCGGACGTACGCCATCCCGGCTGCCGACAGCGATCCGGTCGACCACTATCCGTTGCCGTTCGCGACCGACAACGGCGTCTCGGGCGTCAACGCGGCGCCGACCGCGATGCTCCCCGCGCCCTACGACGAGGGGACCGGCGTGCCGACCCCCGCTCCGGCGGAAGGACTGATGCCCGAGACCGACGGATCGAACGCGCTCCCCCCGCCCGGTCCGGCCGGTGGCCCGAAGGCCGACACCGTTCCGTCAGCAGGCCCCACTGCCGAACTGCCGACGGACGACACTTCCGCCGAAGCCCCCGGCTTCGACGACGCGATCCCCTCCGATCGCGACCAGGCCCGTCGGCGAATGCGACCAGCCCGCCGTTCCAGCGGCTCGGCCCGCCTCGACGTGTCCCAACGCTAAGTCGGCGCAGTGTCCGAGACGAACCGCGAGTCCCCAACCGGAACCCGACGCGTCAGCAAGCGACGCGCGTGAACCCGCCCACAGTCGCGTTTCGCTCCGCGAAACGCGGCCGAATCGCGGCGGAGATCGAGCCGAACGAACGACTTCCGCCGTCACCACCGGCATCATGTGCCACTGCTGGCTCGCCCAGCAGTACGGCCATGAACCCGCCCCCGGTCCCGTTTCGCTCCAAGGCCGTGAGTTCCCTGACGACCGGTGAACTCGCAATGGAAACCCGAAGCGTAAGCGAGGGACCCCGCATCGATTCCGGGGAAATCGCGACTGGCAAGAAACGCGGATTCCCTCGCCGTGTGCCACTGCTGGCTCGCCCAGCAGTGCGACCGTGAACCCGTCGCCACGGGCCGTTCAGCGAGTGCCATGCTTGGCCCGGCTTTGCGGGACAAGCATGCGAAAAGCTTTGGCACTCGGAGTGACACAACTCCGTCGGCAGGACTCGGAGACTGAGCCAACCGTGGGTGGCCCGGCCATCTCGTGGCCGGGTCGCGCAGCGACAAGACGCCTCACCTTCCGCGCACAACTGCCAAGCCCCCGCCGGACTTCGCGAACGCCCGATCCGACAACCGCCGCGTGCCACGGCTGGCTCGTCCAGCCGTGCGACCATGAACCCGCCCACGGTTTCGTTCTGAGGCCGTAACTTCTCGTGGGATAGGCTTCCAGCCTGTCGGACTTCCAAGCTTCCCAAAAAGCAAATGACAGGCTGGAAGCCTATCCCACTGAATTTTTCACGTCGTCTCCCCAAAAAACGTTCAAATCGCAGTCGGCGTCGAACCCCAACGACGGAGCTCCATCGTCACAACCAGCGCTCGGCGACTTCGTCAACAACCCGCCACGCGTCGGGTTTCCCGACAAAGCGCCACGCGTGCCGCAGGCCTCCCCCCGCCCCAGCTTCGCCCTCCACTCCAGACCGTCCGGTCGGGAGCGGAGCTCACTCGACTTGCTCCTCCGGCGACTCCCCGGACGGACTCAGGGCCAGGCGGAAGCCTAGGAAAAAGCTCCGGGACGACGGGTCGAGGTCGCCACGGTACGCCGACCGGCAGTACCCGGCGGAGTTGTTCCAACTGCCTCCCCGATAGACTCGGGACGAGCCCTTGGACCGCACCATCGGATCACACCCGCCAGGCAACTCTTCGCTATACAAATCCCCGCACCATTCCCAAACGTTTCCGTGCATATCGCACAACCCGCACGCATTCCCCGGCATGAGTCCCACGTCGTGCGTACATCCCTCCGAGTTGCCTTTGTACCAGCCATACTCGTCTAATTCTGCCGCTTCGTCCCCAAACCAGTACGCCGTCGTCGTTCCCGCCCGACACGCATACTCCCACTCCGCCTCCGTCGGCAACCGATACTCGTCTGTTGGCCCCAAGCGCCCTACACTCCGCTCCCATTCAGTCAGCATTACGCAGAATTCCACCGCGTCATACCACGACACCCGCTCCACCGGCACTCGCCTCCCCCGAAAATGCGATGGATTCTTCCCCGTCACGTGTTTATACAATTTTTGCGTCACCGCCGTCTCACCCATCCAAAACCCCCGCGTCAACGTCACTTTCACCTGATCTTCGTCGATCCTTCGCCGAGTCTCTCCCTCCGGACTCCCCATCAAAAACGTCCCCCGTGGACACCACCGAAACGGTACTTCGATTCCGTTGACCACCACCACCCTGCGTTCCCCGGCAGGCCTCCCCGGTGCAACGCGAGCCAGTGTCGCGGGCACGTCCGACGGAGCCTCCGTCTCTCCCACGCGAATCACCCCCGCGACTCGAACCGACATTCGTTCTCCGACGATCTCCTCGTAAACCCTCTCCAACGCCACCACCACCTCTTGAGTCGTCTTCGGTCGAAGCTCGACATCCCTTGCCACCATCTGACGAAACAGTTTCGACAACTCACGCGGTGCGGACGGGGCGGCTTCCGTCAACTCCGGCCGCGTCTCCGTCTGGTGCGCGTGGATCGCCGCCCAAGGATTGTCTCGGGGAAACATGACCTTTCCGGCCAAACATGCCCATAACGTCGCTCCCAGCGAGTAGATATCCGCCCGGTGATCGACCGACTTCGCGTCCACCGCCTGCTCCGGCGCCATGTAGTCAGGCGTCCCAAGATTGCGTCCCGTGCTCGTGAAGTCCGCCGCCGATTCCGAAGTGAATTTCGCCAGCCCCAGATCGAGGACCACAATCCTGCCGTTGGGGCGCCGCATCAGATTGCTCGGTTTGATGTCCCGGTGCACGATATTCTTTTCGTGAGCGTGAGCCAGTCCGCGTGCCGCTTGGAGAATGCAGTCCACCGCTTCGCGCATCCCCATCCGACCTCCAATCGTCTTCAAGTATTTCGCGAGGTCCGTTCCCGCGACCAACTCCATGGCGAACCAAAGCAAGCCATGAGCTTCGCCAAACGAATGGGCGCGTACGACATTGTCATGTTCGAGCGTTTCGAGCACTCGGAACTCGCGCTCGAACCTCCGGCGAAAATCTTCGGCTTGGTCCAGCCGTATGGCAATTTGCTTGATCGCCAACTCCCGCCCGTCGCCCACATGGCGTCCGCGGTACACATCTCCCATCCCGCCATCCCCGATTTTGCTGACGATAACGATGTCTTTGACGCGGAGTCGCGACGCCCGTCCCGCAAGAATTTCGTCCGCTTGGTATCGAGTCAACCCGCCGCATTGCACCATCTCGTCCGCCAAAGCCCTAGCGCCCGCCTCGCCACTCCACGACTCAGGGGTGAACGCTTGCAAGATGTCGCTGCCCACCAAGCCCCAACGCCGACAGTCCCGTAGAACATCCTCACCAGATAAATCCACCGACATCGCTCGATCCTCTGACATCACTCACGGCTTCAGAAACCACACTTCACACTACATCGCGAGAACGCAGCTGTCACCCAAGCCGCGGAACGCGATTCTCAATCACCACATGCCAATAGAGACTTCACCCCACTGTGGTCTTCCGCTGCGTGCCACTGCTGGCTCGCCCAGCCGTGCGACCGTGAACCCGTCGCCACGGGCCGTTCGGCGCGTGCCATGCTTGGCCCGGCTTTGCGGGACAAGCATGCGCTGGGAATCAGCTCCCCCCCATGATCCCTCCTCGTTGCGCGACGGTCCACTGGCGGTCCCCCATCGTATTTCGATCCCTGTCGAACATCGGCGCGCACCGGCCGCGTCGCGCGACCCCCGAAATACCCCTTCCCACCCCCGCGCGGATTTTTCGCGCTCGAATTTCCCACGTTTCGGTTCTTCAATTCGTGGGTTCTGCGCACATCACTCCTCCAAAAACGGTGCGGAAACCGACCTCGGGTTCCGCACCGTTTTTGCGCGTATTTCCCACCTTTTCCGCGGTTTGCACCCCCGAGTCGCGTTTTTCGAGACCGTTTTTCGACCCCCAGATCGGGGCGAAAACCAAAACCGACCCGTCTCGCAACCGGATTGCAGAAACCGCGCAACAAAACCACGTGGGGTGAAGGGCTGGTGTTGGCGTCACGTCGGCTCCGGCATTGCGTGACCGCCGACCAGCCGATATCACCGCGTTCCCGGAAGACTCCTCTCACCGACATCGCCCCACGCGTTGGAAAGCTCGCGAAATGTCCGACACCTTGGTCGCCCGCCTCGTGGCCGAATTGGAACGGATTCCCCTTGTCGATCCGCATTCGCACATCAATCCCCACGCGGCCGCGTCCAAAAACCTCGGCGACATTCTGGGTTATCACTATTACACCGAACTCGCCCATTCGGCGGGCTTGCCGCGCGACCGCATCGAGGGCCCCGGCATCTCCCCCAAGGAGAAGGTTTCCCGGCTCGTCCCGTACCTGTCGCACATCACGAACACCGCCCAGTACAGCTGGCTGATGGAGATGTGCCGGACGTTCTTCGATTTTCAGGACGAGGACCTCACCCCCGCGAATTGGGAGCGGCTGTACGACTCGTCCGAAAAGGTCATGGCTTCGCCGGATTGGGAGAGCCGCGTCCTGTCCCGTAGCGGCCTCGAGGCGGTGTTCCTCACCAACGACTTCGACGATCCCCTCGAAGGCTTCGACACCAAACGTTACGTCCCGTGCCTGCGCACCGATGATCTGGTGTTCCACTTGGCGAAGCCCGAAACCCGCCAACGGCTGGCCAAGTCCACCGGCGTCGAGCCCTCTTCGGCCGAACGCCTGGTCGAAGCGATCGGCCTGTTGTTCGAGCGGTTCGTCGCCCGCGGCGCGCGGGCCTGCGCGATTTCGCTGCCTCCGGATTTCGAGCCTATGCCGGTCGACCGGTTCGACGCCGACCCGGTCGTCCAGCGGCTGTATTCGCGCGACAACTGGTGTGACGACGATGCGAAAGTGCTGCGCTCATTCGTGTTTTGGACGCTGGCGAAATTCTGCGCCGACCATCTCCTGCCGTTCGATCTGATGATCGGCGTCAATCGCCGCGTTTATGAGGCGGGCGTGTTCCAGGGTCAGGATCTGTTCGACAGCCGTTGTTCGCTCATTCAATACCGGCGGCTGTTCAATGCGTTCCCGCAGGTCGTATTTCCGGTGTCGGTCCTGTCGCACGGCGCGAACCAGGAACTGGTCAGCTACAGCTGGATTTTCCCCAACGTGGTGACGAGCGGCCATTGGTGGTACTCGAACATCCCGACGTACATCGAGGCGGACTGCCGCGCTCGGCTGGAGGCGGTACCGCGCACGAAACAACTGGGGTACTACAGCGATATGTACAAGCTGGAATTCGGCTTGCCCAAGTTCGCGATGTACCGCCGAGTGCTGGCGGGAGTTCTTGCCCGAAACTTCGTGGTCGAACGTGGGTGGACGGAAGAACGTGCCGTCGCGCTCGGCCGCGATGTGCTCCGCGGCAACGTGGACCGCATTTTTTACGGGCCTGGTTGAGGGGTGACCTTGCCCGATATGTCAACGAACGGAATCCGTTCAAGCCGGGTCGAACCGCCGGTTCCTGCGACGACGTACAAGTCGAAGCGGTTTCGGCCGGGGACGATGACCTCGTCTGGCAAATAGGCGCCGAACCGGCACTCGGAGTTCAAGTCCCGCCCGGCACGTCCGGTCGCCACGATCGTCCCGTTGACCGCCAGCGCGAAGACCCCTTTCGAGAGGTCTTCGATGTTTCCGGAGAGCAGCCCGTCGAACCAGCCGGGGAAGAACTCCCCATCGGGATCATGGTTGATATTTGAGGGAGATCGCACGAAGCAGCGAATGTCCGCAGCGTCGCTGGTCGCAAATTCGTCGGCGCGGCGGCCTCTCAACAGCACGCCCGGTCCCCCTTTCGGATAGCCGATGGCGGTCGTGCCGTCCCCCATGCGACCCAGCAAATCCGCGAGCGACTCCCACCGCCCCTCGAACGTTGCAGGAATCTCGTGGAAGCCGGCCCCTTCCCGTCGAAAGCGCTTGGTCGGACGTTCGACCCGCCCGTCGTCGAACAGGTTGGATCCGTCGCGGAGACGCTCGTCGGCCAAGCCGATCTCCGAAAGTACGGTGGGCAATAGATCGATGGTCTCGGCGTTGGAGTCGTCGATGCGGGCCGAATCTCGCCCCGACCGTTTCATGAACATGGGCACGGACATAATGTCTGCGAGAGTGGAGTTGTCGGCCAGTCGACGAGCGTGGCTCGGACGGAACGAGACACCGTGGTCGCCCGTCAGCACGAACACACAATCGTCGTAGAGGCCCGTTTCCTCCAGGCGGCGGACAATGTCCGCCACGACCTTGTCGGCGTAGCCGAGTTGGGCGAGGTAGGCTTGATAGTTGCGGTCGACCGTGTCGCCGTCGTCGGTCCACTGCTCGCCGAAGGGGCCTTCGCCGCCGATGATCGCGTGGAAACCGATGCCGACATCGGCCGAAGTCAACTCTCCCGATGGACGGTACAGCCACGGATAGTGCGGCAGTGCGACATGCAGAAAGTAGACCGTCGGGCGCTCCCTCGGGATCAGGCACTTCAAGAAGTGCTCCACCTGTGTTCGACGCTCCGTGTCCCAAGCGTAGCGGATCGTCCCCGATCGCTCGTCCCCCGTGAAATTCGATTGCCGTCCCGCGCCGAACCATTCGTTGGGAAGGGACGGCAGTTCGTAGGGATTCACTTCGGGGCACAAATCGTGTGCCCACACGCACGCCACCGTCGACAGGCACAGGGCCAGCCGCGCGGACAAGTCGGCGGGGTCCCGCGTGCCGCGGTCGGTGGCGATGTCTCCCGCCACTTGCGTGAAGGGCTCGAAGACCACGAACTCATACTGCCCGGTGGCACGCAGCAACTCGAACAGATTCCCCGGATGGTCGGCGGCACGCGGCGGTCGATCGATGGCCGGATACCGCCCCGTCAGCATCGCCGGAACGGCCTGATCGGTGCGAGGGTGCACGCTCGACCCGTTCCGGAACCAGGTCCACCTCTCGGCCAATTTGGCAATGTTCGGCACCCGGTGCGGATTGAGCCCGCGATTCGCGTCCATGAGCGAGACGCCGCAACACTCGTCAAGAACGATCCACACGATGTTTCTGGGGCGGGCGGCCTTCGGCCCGTCGGCTTCGTCTTGCCGATTCCCCGCCAACAATAGCGGGCCGGCGGCGCTCGCCAAGAACCAGAGTGGGAACACCAGGATCGCCGGAGAAGCCACGGTGGCCAATCGGCGCGGAAACGTGCCTCGTCCGTACCACCATCCGGCTGCCACCCCGGTGGCCAACGTGGCGATCAGGTGGATTTCCCACCCGATACCGGGAATCCGCCGCCAGAAAATTGCCGCGATCAGCCCGAGAAAAACGCCGACTATCGCGCGTTCGATGGAATCCCCCGTGCGGACGAACGTCCTGCGGCATCCAATCAGGGCCACAGCGACAACCGCCGGTGCCAGGACGCCAATGACAACCGCGAATGCGATCAGCACGTCGATGGCGAGCGTCGCCAGAAAAATGGGACGCGATGCCAGTCGATCAAGCAAGACCTGGCTCGCGCAGAAGGCACAGAGGGTGGCCCCGCGGAGTCCCGAAGCCAACGAGTCCCGCCAAGCCTCGCGCGCCGTACTCGGGTCGGGCGGAGTGGCGGAGTCGGTCCCCGTGCGGCGCTGGCCGAACCACCAGCGTGTCATGGACGAAGCCCCCCCGAAGTCGAGGGGGCTCGCTCCGATGCGGCACGCTCCGATTCCGCTCGTTCGGAAACCGAGCCGCTGGCCACCGCATGGACAAGCAGGCGATGCCCGCCGCAAAGACTCTCGCGAGCCACCACCCGGTGCGTCCTCCCCAGTTCCGACAAGAACGTCGCTTCGTCATAGCCGGGGTGGTGAACGTCGCGCCGAGCGCGGAGTTTCAGCACCATGGGGTCGAGCGGGCCGACGAATTCGACCACCAGTTCGTCCGCCAAACTCCCCAACCAGTCGACGACTTCCACCAAAGGAAGCCCCTCGCCGAACACCAGATGATGGATGACAGCCAACGCCAAGACGGTCGCAGGGCGTCCGCGGTCGTACATCGACCGACGTTCGGTCCCGCGCCAACCCAATCCGCCAGCGGTGTCGGCGAGGTTCGCCACCAAGGGGATCACGCGCCGATCTCCATCCTTCTTCAACGATTCGTACAAATGGTCGACGCACGTCGGGTCGGAGTCGTATGCCACGACGCAGTCGGCGGTCCGCGCCGCCATCCGGGAGAAACGTCCCGTGTTGCAGCCCAGGTCCCACACCAACGGTCGGCGCCCCGCGTCGAAAACCTTCGCGATGAAGCGGTCCTTGCGCTCGCGATCGTCCGTTGAATAATGTTCGCGCGTGGCATCGTAATCACGCCAGACCGATCCGGCGTTCCGCGCGCGCAGGCCAGCCACCAGCGACCTCAAGCCGTGCGCGTTGTTGCGGACGATTGCCAGCGCGTTCGCATCGGCACGCCCTTCGGACGCCGATGTCGATTGCCTCGCTCCGGCGGCATCTGCGCCCTTCTTTCCGGGAGATGCCTCGGCCTTTCGCGACAGCCAATCCTGCAGCGCCACGTGCGCGAACACACCCCGGCGAAACCAACCGCTCCAACCAAGCACGCGGTGACAGTCGCTCGCGGAAATCCCGGCCAGCGAACCGCGCAGCCACGGACGAAAGTCGATGCCCCGATGGGCCGAAAGCAAGAGGGGAAAGAGTTGGGTTTCACAAAACTGCCGGTAGCCCGGCCACAGTGACCGCGCGACGAACGGGCCCAGAGAGAGTACATCCATGAGCACCGGCCGAGTTCCCGCGAATTGCACGTTGTAGGGAGTGCCATCCCGGAGGATCAGCCCTTCGTCGAGGCCTTCCAGCAACAAGTCCAATTGCAACAGGGCCGCATCGCGCAGCATGCCGTGCGACCACTCGTACGGATAGGAGATCCACGGCAAGCGCGAGTGCTCCAGCCAACCCGCCGCGTCATGGCAACCGGTCTCCGTCGATGCCCGCCGAGACTCGAAGTCGTCCAGAAGGCGAGTGTCGACCACGTCGCCGTCCGCTTCCGCACGCTTCCAAAGCTTCGAACCGGCCACGCACGACCAGTCTTGCAGGCCCGCCTCGGACAGACTGCGCAGCACGCGCGGACCGGACGCGTAAACCCTCCCCCGAGGATCGCGGAACGATCCGGGATCGGGACGGGACAACTCTTTGGCGGACGTTCGTTCGACGGACGTCCGTTCGGAGAATGGTCGGTCCGAAACGCTTCCCAACACGCTGGCACCACCCGGGGTCATCCGTCACCACCACACAATTCGCGCCTCTTCGTGACAAACCGGGACATGTTCCTTGTCCGGAAAGCACATGCCGCCAATTCCTTCTGAGAACAGGCGATCACGTACCCTCAGCCCCGGTGGAGTCAGTGGCACACAAGCGACCGATCACCGCAAGTTAGTCCCGCGCCCGCAAGGTATTCAACACGCACGGACGCCAAAGTTTCGCGGAGACCGATGGAAAGCGTGTTGTTCGAGGGCGCAAGGGGGCCTGCTTGCGAAGCGCGGAGCCAGCAAGTTCGCCCGCAGGGGCAAAAGTGTTTGGAAGGGAACAACGGCTTCCGAAGGTGGGAGCCGAACCAAGTTCGGCCAAGGAAGCACGATTTCAAACGCCAAAGGCGGGGGGCGGGGGGGGAATAGGCATTCGGCAAGGCCGAAATTGCGGCTTCATCCGCATCAATCGCGACGAGTGCGGGCGAACTTCGCCACGAAACCGTCCCAGCCGCTGCGGACCGCCAACGTCAAACCGGCGGCACCACCCAACAACAACTGGAGCAGAAGGCTGTTCGTCCCGGGATCCAAGTACCCCAACAAAGTCAACATGTGCAACTCCTGTTTTCCATTCAACGCGCAGTCGACGCGGGACGCCGACCACAATGACCAACCACCATCCGTGAAATCAATTCCGCTGCTCTTTGACCCGATTCTTCATTCTTCTTACTTCTTCCTTCGCGACCGGTTTCCCGGTCCACCGAACGGCCCTTCCGTTCGCTCTCAACCACGCCGCATCGAAAGTCCTAAACACGCGGCGGTCAGCAGGGTGCCGCGAAAACTCTCCCAATGGGTCGGATTTCCACGACGGGTCACTTCCCGGAGGCAGCAATTCCCGAGCCAGCCTGGAATGAAATCACCGCGTAAGCACCGATCCAGTGACAATGAGGTAATCCCCGCCGCGAGAAGTGGTTTCCCATTTGATGCGCGGACGACGGAATTCTCTTTCGCGTGACGCGGATCGCAATCGCGTCATCATCCACAAGAGACTCTCCAGAAATCACTTAGGACGATTTCTGTCGCGGGAACATGTGGGTGATTTGGTGACGGAGAACGCGCCCCCGCCAAAAAAACAGGCGGCGTCTCGGATCGGTTCCGAGACGCCGCCTGCTGTACGGCATTACGAATTCTTCAGCAAAACCTTACCGCTTCGCAACTTGCGCGGCGAGTTCCGCGTTCGCCGGAGCGGCGGAATTCACCGGACCGCGCGCAAGACGGGCATCTCGCAACGTGCGGTGCATCGTCATGCGACGGAACGAGTGGCTGGCGACGTGCTTGTCGGCATCCGACGCCGGCCCCAAGTTGGCGTCTTCCGGGATCAATGGGGCGGGAGCTGGTTTCTTTTCGGTTGCCGGAGGAGCGGCGGGAGCCGCCGGGGCCGCCTCTGCGGGAGTGGCTGTGTCGGACGTACCTGTGGCGGGAGTCGCCGGAGCGGGAGTCACGGGGCGGAACCCCGTCGACTCTTCGTTCAAAGCGGGGCTGCCACCGGCACCGCGGCTGCGGAAGCCAGGTTCCGTCGTGGTGCGACCCGCACCACCATCCGCCGGAGCGAACGTGCGCGGAGTTCCGTCGTAGGTGTTCACGCCTGCAGGGGCACCCGCGGCGGGCGCTCCCGCAGCCGGCGCGCCGACGCCCGGACCGGCAGCGGCTCCGGAGAAACCGTTGCCGGTGAAGCCGCCGGGAGCAGCCGCTCCTGTTCCCGCGGCCGCACCCGCTGCGGCGGGAACGGGGCTCAGATTTCCAGCGGGAGCATTCGGAGTGCAGGCGCTCGCCATCGGAGAGTAGTACGACACACCGCAATTCCCCGTCGCGCACCCGCCCACCGGGGCACTGGCCACGCCGCATGAACCGCAGCCGTCGCCGCCATAGCTCATGGGGGACATGGCGTAACCGGCCCCATAGCCGCCACCGTACGACATGCCACACGCGCCGGTCGAGCAACCGCCGCCGTAGGACGGACCGTACGACGCGAACCCGCCACCGTAGTAGGATGGGCCGTACATCGAACCGCCGAGCAACGGCCCGTTACGAGCGGGGCCGAAAATCGCGTTGTAGACCCACGGGATGACTCCCGCTTGCGTCGGGATGGAGGAACCCAGCGTCAGCGCCAGCGCCGAAGCCGTCAGGCACAGCCATTTCGCCGTGCGAGTGAGGGACTTGGTGAAAAACATGCAACGCCCTTTGCAAGGAAGGAGAACCCCAGACCTCAATCCGGTGGCAACGATTCCGTATCGAACCGCGTCCCGTAGTGGGGCGCGTCACTTCGACAAACCGAAAACGTCGCCGTCCAACCGAGGGAACCAATCGTCACAAAACCTCGGGAAACCCGCAGCCAAACGGCTGTGTCCTCCCGCACCGTTCAGGAACGTGAAGGATGCTGGCGAACCCCCACGAACCCGCCCGACATCGCCGATACGCGTCCAGCG
>JBIKMW010000004.1:0-159687 GCA_044359065.1 Planctomycetales bacterium
GTGGGAGGCTGATCGGAGGACAGCGGATGGTTACGATCACGGCGGGCCATGGGGCCGCAGCATGACAAGTCGCGCGGGCCAGCGCAAATGAAGACTCAATGAAGATTTTTCCGGACGCAATTGGGCGTAGCCAGTGGCACACGTTTTTCGCACGCACTGAATGTCCCGTAACTTCAGGTCGGCACACTCGTGTGAAAACCGCGACCTTCCCGTGGGGGAGAGCGGGGTCCCTCGCTCACGCGTCGGGCTGCCGGAGGGAACGCGTCCGCCAACCGAAAAAAACCGGCCCCGTAGGCGCACCCGTCACAACAACTCCCGCACGACTTCCCCTTCGCTGAGGGGGGTCGGGCGGCCGTCGGCCGTCATGTAGGTGATGGTTTTCGAGTCGTAACCCAGGGCGGCGAAGACCGTCGCGTGGATGTCGGCGGGGTCGAGCGGGCGGGCGATCGGGTAGCCGCCGGTCTTGTCGGATTCCCCCAGCACCTGGCCCCCGCGGATGCCGCCGCCGGCCAACACCATCGTGTAACACTGCGGCCAGTGGTCGCGGCCGCCGTCCTTGTTGATGATCGGCGTGCGCCCGAAATCCCCCATCCACACGACCAGCGTCGAGTCCAGCAGCCCGCGCTGCTGAAGGTCTTCCAGGAGTGCCGAGTAGGCCGTTTCCATCGGCGGAACCAACCGGTTCTTCAGGGCGTTGTCGTTGTCCTTGTGCGTGTCCCATGTGATGCTCGGGCCGTTCACGGTCGTCACCACGCGGACCCCCGCCTCGATCAACCGCCGCGCCAGCAGGTGCGACTGACCCCACGGGTGACGGCCGTACCGGTCGCGGACCGCATCCGGCTCCTTCGACAGGTCGAACGCCGCCGCGCCCGAAGACGAAGACATGATCTCGAACGCGCGCGCCTGGTTCTCGGCCAGTTCCCGCGCGGCCGCGGTCGACGCCGAAACGGTCGGCCGATCCAGCCGGGTCCACAGCGCGCGGCGGTCCGCCACGCGCTCGACGGGAACCCCTTCCACAGGCCCCATGTCGCGGACCTGGAAGTTCTTGTCGTTCGGATTCGCGTTGAGGACGAACGGGTCGTACCGCACCCCCAAGCATCCGCCGAACTGCCCGGGTGTCAGGTACACGAAGCTGTCGCAATGCGGGTTGGGGGTGATGACATACGGCGGCAGCGGCAGCGAAAAACCTTCCCGCTGCGCCAGCCAACCGAGCAACGTCTGAAAGCACGGGTAGTCGGTCGGGCTCGGGTTGATCAGCGTGCTGTCCATCTTGTACGGCCGACCGACCGTCGACCAATGCATCCCCGAGTTGTGCGCGCCGTGGTTGTGGTGCAGCGAACGGACGACGGCCAACTTGTCGGCCATCGTCGCGAGGCGGGGGAGCAGTTCCGTCACCCGCAATCCGGGGACCGTGGTGTCGATGGGACGGAACGTGCCGCGAATGTTCTCGGCGGCGTGCGGCTTGGGATCCCACAGGTCGATGTGGCTGGGCGCGCCGCCGTTGAAGATAACGATGACCGACTTGGCCTTGGCGGTCGGCGAGCGGGGTATCGCGGAAACGGTCTCGGCCAGAATCCGGTTCGACCCCGTCCCCAGCCAGCCCAACGCCGCCGAGGAGGCGGCGCGGGCCAACCAATCGCGCCGGGAAGCCGGCGCGGCTTGTTCAAAACGTGTGGTCATCGTCCAAAGACTCCCGGCAGTCGCATCAACATTCGCTCATTCATCGAATGTATCGACCGGGTGGACTTCTCCACAACTCCCGTTTTGGGGAAATCGCACGTCGAGACGGGAGGAACGCCAGCACGGCCCGTCCGGAACATCGGTGGACCGGCCAACGCCGTCAACGTCCCAGCAACTTGTCGATCCGACGCGAAATGTCGGCGGTGTCGTCCGATTTCAGGAGCGAGACGACGCGGCCGGTCTGGTCGATGAGCAGTGTGGTCGGAAAGCGCGTGATGCCGTAGTCGGCCATTGCGCGGCCCTGGATGTCTCGTTCGGCTCCGTCGAGTTTTGTCGACACGCTATCGGCCAAGGCCACGGGGAACGGCAAGTCGTCGCAGCCCCACAGCCGTTTCCAGGGTTCCTGTTTGAGCCAGAAGCTGTTGAAGACCCCCACGATGACCACGTCCTTGGCCGGGTACCTCTCGCGGAGCGTGTTCAGGGTGGGAAGCGAATTGAGTCCTCCGTGGTAGGAACGGTGCCAGAAGGCCAGGACGATGATCTTTCCGCGCTGTTCCTCGAGACGGATCGGCTCGCCGAATTTCCATTCGTCGATCCCCCGCAGTTCGGGGGCGGGCTGGCCGATGAGTTTCGCCAGGTGCGACGGCTGGAGCCGCACCGGTTCCAGCGTCATGGCCGGGTCGCCCGATTGCGCATTGCCCGGTGGTACCGTGAACTTCACCGTCTGCGGATTGGCGAGCGGGTGTGCGACCCGCAGTTCGTACTCTCCGACCGGCAACTGGACCAGGAACTGTTTTCCGACCTCCTTCCGAGACATGACCAGCCGCGATTGGGCGAACACTTCGACTTCCGAGAGTTCGTCGGATGCCGGGAGCGCGTCGGTTGCGATGGCCACTTCCACCTCGCGGAGCGGCGCCATGTGCAGCGTGATCTGCGGTGACTTCAGATCGGCATACAAAAACCCGAGCGCGCCCCGGGCATTTTCGCCGTCAACCGCGACGACCATCGCCGAGGTTTCGTACTCGCCGAACAGTATCGATCCACCCGGCATGTCGAGATGCCCGTGAGCGTCCGTCATGCGCAGGGGGTCGGGGTGGTCCTGATACGGCTTCATCCGTGTGGCGAGGCCCTCTCGAGTCCCGCCCAACTCCCACAGGTTCAATGACATGCGGTGTTCGCGCGATACGAACAGCCGCTGTTTAGCGACCGGTTGTCCGTCCGCGTTCAGCACCGTCACGCGGAACGAACGTTTCATCAGTTGCGGAGGGATGGCGCGAGGATCTAGGTCCGCGCGCAACTCCACCCCTTCCAGAACTTCCCCCTCTTTGAGCGTGACTTCGACCGACGAAGGGCTGGGTCGCATGGCCCCCAGGTGGATGATCTGTGCGCCGGGACGCAGGAACTTCAGCTCGAACGTGCCGTCCGCGCGGACGGTGGCGGTCGGACCGTAGTAGTTGCTCTCGCGCTTGTCGGCCGCCTCGCCGGTGACTTCGCGATCCCCCACGCTGCGGTTTTCGTCGACGAGCAGCCGACCGCGGACCGTTGCCGGTTGTGTGAGTTTCAAGTCGAAGTTCTCGATCCGCTGACCCGGCCTCGTCGAAACAGGGTCGGACACGCCGTTTGCCCATTTCCGCCATTCGCGGTAGCCGCCATCATGCGCCATCAGGTTGTAGTCGCGTCCATTCCCCGCAGGCATGACGACCTGATAGCTGCCATCCGCTTTCGTGGTCGTGCTGTAGCGGGTGTCGCCGGTTAAGGACCATCCCTTGAGCGCCGGTGCGACAGTCGCCCCCGCAACGGGGTTTCCGTCCGGATCGAACACACGACCGCTGAACGTGACACCCTGCTCCGTTTCGATCGTCACCGGTGGCATGCCGACAGACAGACGGAACGCGAGGTTGTCGAAGTTGCGCTGCCATTTCTTGTCGCCGATCTTCCGATGCTGGGTCTCGTGGACCGCGTCGGCCGACCACCAGCGCCCCAGTTGACCATGCCCGTAACAGGGTGTGCCGCCGCACGCTTCCGGTTCGCCGTGTCCGACGAAGAAGTCGAACTCACCGGGGAGCATGCCATCGATCACGATCCGTCCCTCGGCGTCCGAGATGCCGCGGACACTGGTGTCGAGGCAGCTCCAGAGGACGAACTTCTCGACCGGTTTCTTCGTTTCGGCATCGATGACCCGCGCCTCGAACCGGACAGCCGGCCGCAATTCGACATCAAGCTTGGTAGCGACGAAGGGCTGGACCTCGACCTCGGTCGCCCGCGCGACACCCGCGCCAGAGGCGGTGACGCGAACGTCGTAGATCCCGGGAAAGGCATACAGCCGATAGCGGCCCTCCGCATCGGTGGTGGTCGTCGTGGTCGGCCCCGGCACAACGAAGTTGCCGGCATCCTGTTCCTCCTGGACGCCTTTGACGAGGGCTTGTGCGACGGGCTTGCCGGCAGAATCCCGCACAGTCCCTTCGAGGTACGTTTTGTTGTCGAGCATCACCAACACGATTTCGCCCGACGGTTGTTGCGGCCGATAATGCGGCGAGTAGCCCGACTTGCTGAAGCGAACTTCAACCGTGGGCGTCCCGGCTTCGCCCGACTTCAAACGGAAGAGTCCGTCTGCGTCGGTGGTCGTCTCGGTCCCTTCCTGAAATGTCCACAGGTCGACCAGGACTCCGGCCAGCGGTTGGAAGTTGTCATCGACGAGCAGGCCCGCCAGTTCGTCGGGCTTGAGGTCGCCGAACTTTGTTCTGGAGACCTCCCCCAGTCGCTTCAACAGAGCTTCGGTTCGCTCCGGCGGAACTTCGCCCAGACGTTGCAGGACGGAATCGGCCTGGGCCAGGCGTTCGACATCGATGAGTTCCACCTGCGACACGGGAGTCGGCTGTCGCGCTTCGTTGCCCGTTACTTTATCGGATACGTCCGCAACGCTTGGTTTGACCGCCTCGGCCCCGCTTGGCGGTGCGGGCTTTCGGGCGTCGTCCGCCGCATGCAGCATCGACAGGGAAACCGTGGCAACGGCCGCCAGAATCCACGTGACCGCCGCACTTCGTTTGGTCAGCGGGCGACGATTCTGCCGCGAATCCAACACCCGCCGGATTCGTCCTTCGATCCGCGCGGCGTCCGCCATCGCCAACGATGCCGCCAGCGCGGGACGAAGACCGGCGGCGACATCCAACAGGTTCGCCGCGTACTCGCTGGCCTTCACGCCGCGTCCCAGCACTTCGTCGTCGCACGCCCGCTCCCGTTCGATCCGCATCCGCGACACCGCCAGCCATGCCAGCGGATTGAACCAGTACACCGCCCGCGCCCACTGCCCGATCCCCATCGTCAGCGGATCGCGGCGGCGCAGGTGGGCGAGTTCATGCAGCAACACGGTCCGCAGTGGAAAGCGGTCGCACGTCGCCGCTTCAAGCGGCAGCAACAGGTGTCCACGAAACATCCCCCACACCATCGGCATCGCACCGGCCGGACCCAGATGCACCGCGGGCAATTTGATACCCAGCTCCGCCGCAACAGCGGCGGTTGCGTCCAGCAAGGCACCCTCCCTCAGCGCCGGATGCCGTCGCGACCATCGCCGACCAGCCAAGGTCCCCAGCGCCAACGGCCACAGCATCAGGCCGGTACCGCAGCCCCAAACGAGAGGAAGGAGGGTCCCGAGGGAGACCGGCACGCGCTCCACCGCCTCGGTCGGACGCGTCCGGTCAGTCACGGCATTTGGTGGAAGAACGGGTGGTACGACGGAGACGGGTGGCTGCACACGGACCACCTCCAGTCGTTCCGTCCCACCCCGCGCGACGACCGGTTGAACGGTCCGGTGGACTGTTGGCACCGGCGCACGCGATACCCGAACCGAACCGTCGTCGACCGGCACAATCGCGGCCAACCAGCCGGGCAAGACCCTCACCGATGGCAGCCCAGACAGCAGGACGGGGAGCAGCAACACCATCCCCAGCGACGACACCCAGATCAAGTACCGCGCCGCCGCGGGCCCCCGCCGCAGAGCGATACAGGCGACAGCCGCCAGGCACAGAATCGGAACGCTTTTGGCCGCGGCGTCCAGCAACAGGGAAGTCATGTTTTGCATCCTTGCAATGAAAAATCCGGTGTCGCGTTCAACCACAACCACCGAGCGACGGCGGACCGTCAGCGTCCTTCTTTCCGAGCCTGTTTGATCAACGCCTGAATTCGTTTGAGCTGCTCGTCTCCAATCGTTTCACGACTCGCGAAGTGCGCCGCCAGCGCTTCATCGAGTGCTCCGCCGAAGAATGTGTCGAGCACATGTTGCAGCGCGCTGGTTCCCGCCAACTCCTTCGGCACCTTGGGGAGGTAGACCACCTCACGCCCCTCCATGCGCCGGGAGAGATGCCCCTTCTCTTCCAGGATGTGCAACAGCCGCCGAACGGCCATGCCGGTGGGGGGATCGGGCAACTCCGCCTGGATCTGCCGGACCGTCGCCTCGCCACGGGCGAACACGACATCCATGATCTGCCGCTCGCGTCGCGAAAGATGCAGTTCGCTCGTCATCGGACATCCGTTCCGCAAAGACCCCGACCCACCACTGCGCTAATTTATTAACTGTATTGGTTTGATAACTGTATCGGCGAAGCCCGTCAACGGCATTCGCTAAATTTTTAACTCACGGATCGAACGTCCCCGAGTCCGCCCCCCTTCAGCCCGCAAGCAAGCTCCACAATCGCGGCCCGAACACGCACAGTCCCACGCTCGCCGACGCCAGGGCGGTCAGCAACACGCCAGCGGCGGCGACATCCTTCGCGCGACCCAAGCGGACGCGGTGGTCGGTCGAGACTTCGTCCGCCAACTCTTCGATCGCGGTGTTGAAGGCCTCGGCGGCAAACACCGCTCCGCAGCAGAGCAGCACCAGCCCCCACTCCACGGGCGAGATCCGCAACCCAGCCGCCAGCCCCACCGCGGCGCACAGCGCGACGGTGTGAATCCGGGCGTTGCGTTGCGACCGCACCAGCCAGCCCACGCCTCGCACGGCGTCGCGAAGACTGTCCCACCGCGTGCGACCGGACGCCCTGGACGACACCCCCGCTTCGTCGGTGGGTGAAGTGTGCTTCACGCCAGCACTTCCCGGATCACATGTCCTTCGACATTCGTGAGGCGGCGGCGGATGCCGTTGTGCTCGTAGGTCAGCCGTTCGTGGTCGAGGCCCAGCAGATGCAGGATCGTGGCGTTGAAGTCGTACAGCGGATGCGGGTGCTCGACCGCCTTCCAGCCCAATTCGTCCGTCGCGCCGTGGCTGACACCCCGCTTCACACCCGCGCCGGTCAGCCAGCACGTGAACCCATCGGGGTTGTGGTCGCGCCCCTGGGCTCCCTTCTGGAACATTGGCATCCGACCGAATTCCGTGCACCACACGACGAGGGTGTCGTCGAGCAAGCCACGTTGCTTGAGGTCTCGGATGAGCGCCGCGGCCGGTTGGTCGAGGATCGCCGCGTGACGGTCGTACTGCTCGCGGAGTTTGTTGTGACCGTCCCAGTTGAGTTCCCCGCCGCTGGCGTACGCCCCGTTGAACAGTTGTACGAACCGCACGCCGCGCTCAATCAGCCGTCGGGCGAGGATGCAGTTTTTGGCGAACGCCGCCTTGAGCGGATTGGACGCGTCGTCCGCACCGTACATCCGCAGCGTGTGGGGAGATTCGGACGCCAGATCGGTCACGTCGGGGACGCTCAGTTGCATCCGCGCAGCCAGTTCGTAACTCGCGATCCGCGCGGCGAGCTTGCCGTCCCCCGCACGTTCGGCCAGGTGCCGCTCGTTGACGCGCCGCAAAAAGTCGCGCGCGGCGCGGTCGGTGCCGGACGGAACGTCGAACGGAGACAGGTTCCGTACGGGGTCCTTGGCGCTGAAGGGGGTCCCCTGAAAAGCGGCGGGGAGGAATCCCGGACCCCAGTTGTTGGACCCGTTTTGCGGCACGCCGCGCGGGTCGGTGATCGCCACATACGACGGGAGATTGGCGTTCTCGCTCCCCAGGGCATACGTGACCCACGCCCCGAGACTGGGAAAACCATCGAGATTGAAGCCGGTCGACAGAAAGTTCTCGGCGGGGCCGTGGGTGTTCGATTTGCTTGTGAGGGAATGAATGAAGGCGATGTCGTCGGTCAACTCGGCCAGGTGCGGAATCATGTCCGAGACCATCTTGCCGGTCTCGCCGCGCGGGCGGAACTTGTACTGCGGTTTGGCCAATCCCCCCGCCGGTCCCTGAAACGTGACCGACGGCCCCCCCTCCAGCGTCTGACCATCGCGGCGTTCGAGTTCCGGTTTGTGGTCCCAGGTTTCCAGCTGACTGACGGCCCCGGCGCAGAAAATGACGACCACGTTCTTGGCGGCGCCGCGCGCGTGCCCGAACCGCGGTGCGTGCGGCTGCGCGGGATCGATGATCGGCCCGTTCGTGGAAGCCTCGGGGGCCTCCGCGCTCAGCAAGCCGTCTCCACCCAACAGATGCGCCAGCGCCATCCCACCGAGCGCGGTCGCCGAATCCGCCAGAAAGTCGCGACGGACGAACGTGTTGGCCCTGGCCTGCGGGAGTGCGTGAGTGCTCATCGTCGAGACCCTCGATGTCGGTCGCGTTTGGCCGCGGACGGTGTGCCGCCGCGGGCAGTGTCGCGCCGCAGCCAGGGGAAGGGCCATGCCCGTTCGACCAGTATGCCGTCCCGGCCCACCTCCGCCGAGCGCAACGGGTCGAGATTCGACGGAATCGGCCATCGGCGAGGACCGGTGCGCGGGTGGCTGGTTGAGAAGCTCAATCGGGAGTGGGTTGCGTTTTGTACGACGGACTGCTTTCGGGCTTGGCTGCGCCGGTCACTTTTCCGCAGTTTCCGGTTGGACGAATCGGTGATTGCGAATATGATATTGGGGTTGTGCCCATCGTTGTGCCAAAGACTGCCCCGCCCCAATCCTCCCGCCTCCGCTCCATGCCGATTTCCTTGCGAACAGTCGTCACCGTGGCCCTGCTAACGTCGATTCTGTTCGGCGATGCGGTCGAGGTGCGTGCGGCGGATGAGGTTGCTACGAGTGCGGTCGCGACGACCGACCCCGCCCAGCCCCTCGTCGCGTTTCCGGGCGTCGTGTGGCTGAGTGGCGACAACCCGCGGCAGCAATTGTTCGTGTCGGGACCGGCTCCCGCCGGGGCGACCGGTTCGCCTGCGGAAGTTGCCTCGCGCCGTCCGGATCGCACCACCACCGCCAAGTACCACAGCGAAACGCCCGATATCGTGGCTGTCTCGGCGAGTGGATTGGTGACGCCCGCTGTTTCTGGAACCGTCGGTTCTGGAACCGGGGTGATCCGTGTGGAAGCGGACGGCCATACGCTGCGGATTCCGGTGCAGGTCGGAGACCTTTCGCCGAAGCCGCTCGACTTCGAGCGCGATGTCCAGCCGATTCTCGCCAAGTTCAGTTGCAACGCCGGTGCGTGTCACGGCAAACAGCGGGGGCAGAACGGTTTTCAGTTGTCTCTGTTGGGGTTCGATTCCGAGTTCGATCACCATGCGCTGGTGAGCGAAGCCCGCGGGCGGCGCGTGTCGTTGAGTGGTCCCGAGACGAGTCTGCTGTTGCAAAAGCCGGCGGGGACCGTGCCTCACGGCGGGGGCATTCGGCTCGCGAAAGAGAGCGACGGCTATCGCCTGCTGCTCGATTGGATTCGGCAAGGGGCGCTGCGTCGTGCGGGAGACGCTCCCAAGCTCGTCCGGATTTCGGTGTATCCGCTCGAACGGATCCTGACCCGTGGCGAAGTCCAGCCATTGTCGGTGACCGCCCATTACGCGGACGGATCGATCCGTGATGTCACGCATTTGGCCCATTTTCAGTCGAACGAAGCGGCGCTGGTGGAAGTCGCCACGACCGGCGTGCTGACGGCTGGAACGATCACGGGATCGGGGGCTGTCACCGCCCGTTACGAAGGGATGTTTGCGGTCGTCCCGGTTTCGGTGCCGGTCCCGGACGCTCCGCCGGACAGTTACTACGCCGCGCTGCCGCGAAAGACGTTCGTCGACGACCACGTGTGGGCGGCACTGCGCCGCTTGGGGCTGGACGCCTCCGCCCCCTGCAACGACGCCACGTTCGCGCGGAGAGCGACGGTCGACATCATCGGCCGCTTGCCGACCCCCGAAGAGGCGCGGGCATTTCTGGCGGACTCCGCCGATGGCAAGCGGGAGCGGTTGGTGGAGCGACTGTTGGCCGCCCCCGAGTACGCTCAGCACCAGGCCAACAAATGGGCCGACCTGCTCCGCCCCAATCCGTACCGCGTCGGCATCAAGGCCACGCTCAACTACGACCAGTTCATTCGGGACGCATTCCGCAAGAACAAGCCGTACGACCAGTTCGTGCGCGACCTGCTCACCGCGCGGGGCACTTCCTTCCGTCAGGGGCAGACGGTTCTGTTCCGGGACCGCCGCGAGCCGGACGAGTTGACGACGATCGTCTCGCAGTTGTTCCTCGGCACGCGGTTGGAGTGCGCGAAGTGCCACCACCATCCGTCCGAGGTGTGGGGTCAGGAGCACTTCTACAGCTTTGCGGCGTACTTCGCCCGGCTGGGGCGGAAGGGGACCGGCCTGTCGACGCCGATCTCCGGTTCCGAGGAGATGCTGTTCACGGGCAAATCGGGGGACGTGAAACACCCGTTGTCGGGTGAAGTGTTGGCCCCCCGTCCGCTGTTTGCCATCGACACGCTCGGCGCGATTCCCGCCGACGAATCCGACATTGATCGCCGCGACCTGTTGGCCGCGTGGATCACATCCCCCGGCAACCCGCTGTTTGCGAAGACGCAGGCGAATCGAATCTGGTCCGACATGATGGGCGTCGGGTTGGTGGAACCGGTCGACGACCTGCGGGCCACAAATCCCGCCACCAACGAATCGCTCCTCGCCGCCCTCGGGAACGACTTCCGCGAGCACGGTTTCGACAACAAGCACTTGATCCGGCGGATCGCCAACTCGGCGGCCTACGCGCTGGATTCGGTCCCCACCGAACGGAACCTGGTCGACACCCGCAATTACTCGCGGCATTACCGCACGCGATTGCGGGGCGAGGTGTTGCTCGACGCCCTCGTGGCCGTGACGGAAGTTCCGGAATCGTTCGAGGCGATGCCTGCGGGAAGTTCGGCCAAGGACCTGTGGACGCACCGTATCGATTCGCAGTTCCTCGACGCGTTCGGGCGACCGGACGAGAACCAGGACCCCCCTTGCGAACGGACGCGGGACACCACGGTCGTTCAAGCGTTGCACGTGATGAACTCGGAGTCGGTCGCCCGCAAGGTCACCTCCGACGAAGGCCGGGCCGCCAGGCTCGCCAAAAGCGAACTTGCCCCCGACAAGATTGTTGAGGAATTGTATTTGGCCTGTTACGGCCGGTTTCCGACCGCCGAAGAATCGACATTTGCGGTCGGATTGTTTCAACCGGACGCGGGAAGCCGCCGACGGGCGACCGAAGATTTGTTGTGGGCGCTACTCAACACGCCTGAATTCTGGTTTGTGAACTGACGCGGATTTGACCTGAACGAGCGGCCGTTCTCTTCGGCAACCCGACGCGAAAGCGAGGGTGGAGCGAACAACGACCACGGATCGCGAACAACTCGACGCGGAACCTCGCACGAGGGACGCGTGTACAACTTCAAAAGCGAAGGAGTTTCCACATGCCCGGTTATCGTCATTGCGACGGCCTCTCCCGTCGGAACATGTTGGCTTTGGGCCTGGGTGGCTTTGTGGGAACCGGGCTGCTCGATCTGCTCGCCCTGCGGGGAGCGGCGGCGGACGCGGGAGCCGCGCCGAAGGCGAAGAGCTGCATCCTCGTGTGGCTGGACGGCGGCCCGACGCACTACGAAACCTTCGACCCCAAACCGGACGCTCCCGCCGAAGTGCGGGGCGAATTCAATCCGATCGCCACAGCCGCACCGGGGGTGTACTTCTCCGAGAAGATGGAGCGGTTGGCCGCCATCGCCGACAAGTTCGCGATCGTCCGCTCGATCTGTCACGAGCAGGGAAACCACGGGGCTGGCAATCACTACATGATGACCGGCGCGCCGCCGCGGATCCCCGTCGGCTGCGGGTCGTTCGTCAGCTACCACCCCAGCCTCGGGGCGGTGACCTCGTACGAGCGCGGCAACACGAACGGGCTGCCAGCGTACTTCTCGATGCCGTCGATGACGCGCTCGGGGGGGCCGAATTTCCTGGGAGCGCAGTACGCTCCGTTCGAGGTCGACGGCGATCCGAATAGCCCCTATTTCCGCGTGCGCGACGTGCAAACCCCGCGCGACCTCGCTCCGGCCCGCTTCGCCGAACGCCGCGATCTGCGGTCCAAGGTCGATTCGCTCCCGCGCTTCAAGGAGCGCGTGGCGGGGGACCCCGTCGTCGCCCTCGACGAATATCGCGAACAAGGCTACGGCCTCGTGGATTCGGTGACCGCGCAGAAGGCCTTCAACATCCACTCCGAGTCGCCGCAACTGCGCGACAAATACGGGCGCAATTCGTTCGGTCAACGGACGCTTTTGGCCCGGCGGCTGGTCGAGGCGGGGGTTCCGTTCGTGACCCTCAACGAAGGGGGTTGGGACCATCACGGGCAGTTGTTCGACGCGTTCCGCAAGCGGGTGCCGGCCTTCGAGGCGAGCATCGCGGCCCTCATCGAGGACCTGGAGCAGCGGGGCCTGCTCGACAGCACGTTGGTGCTGGTGCTGGGCGAGTTTGGCCGCACCCCGAAGATCAACAAGGACGCGGGGCGCGACCACTGGTCCAGCGCGATGTCGGTCCTGATGGCGGGGGCGGGCATTCCCGGAGGGGTCGTCGTCGGTGCGACGGACCGGCAAGGCTACGCCGCGCAAGAGCGGGTGCTGTCCCCCGAGAATTTCGTCTCGACCGTGTACCGCAAGCTGGGGATCGACCCCGACAAGATGTACTACACGCCGCAAGGTCGCCCCGCGCACCTGGTGAGCGATCCCACGCCGATTTCGGAGCTGATGTGAACGAGCGGGAGATGCTTGTGCTTGGTCACAGCCTGATTCGGGGGTGCCACTGCTGGCTTGTCCAGCAGTGCGAACGACTTGCGACGAGCACAATCCCCGGTTTCCGTCGTGACAAAGCCCTGGTGCCCCGGGGAGCGCCGGTGGGGTGGCCCGGCCAACTTGTGGCCGGGTCGCATCCGGGACAAGACGCATCCCCGTCCGCGTGGCCGGGCCGGAAACGAGTGCGCATCCCGGTTGTCGGTCGACTCGAAATGCCTGCGTTTTTCCCCTTCGCCACCGCGATGGATCGGCACATCACAGGCCGACCGCACTGCGGGGAAGCGGGGCGGGGCGAGCGGGCTGAGCGAATCAAGGCCCCCTCATCCGCCCTTCGGGCACCTTCTCCCCCACAGCCGAATCTTCTTGCGAAATCAGCGCCGAGTGTGGTGGAGAAGGATTCGTACGGCGCGTTCTCGAACCGCGATGAGGACAACGCCTCGACGAGGTTCGTGACCAACGTTCGCCCCGGCCGCAAGATCCTCCTCGCGGCCCTCCTTGTCTTCGCGACCACCGCCCCTGCTTTCGCCCAGGCTCCCGATGTTTCCTCGTTCACTCCGTCCGGAGCGAAGCGCGGCACGACGACGACATTGAAGTGGATCGGCGATCCCGGAAAGGAGCCGGTCTCCGCGCGCTCGACCTGGCCGGGCCTGAAGTTCGAGACCGGGGCCAAGCAAGGGGAGTTGGTGCTCCACGTCGCGCCCGAAGCCCCTTCGGGCGTCGCCGAAGTTTGGGTGTACACCGGGTTGGGATACGCGGTCCCGCGTCCGCTGTTCGTCGGCGACGCCGCCGAGGTGGCGGAGATCGAGCCGAACGACCATTGGCGCAAGCCGCAAGCGTTGGTCGGGGGTGAAGGTCAACCCACGTCGTACGCCAGCGGCGTGGCTGTCACGGGGTTGTTCAACAAGGCCGGTGACGCGGACGTGTTCGCCGTGCCGCTCGAAGCGGGATCGACGTTCGTTGCCACCCTTGAGTCGCGTCGACTCGACGCACCCGCCGATCCGGTGATCCAGATCGTCTCGCCCGCCGGATTCGTGCTGGAACAGAACGACGACGACCACGGCTTCGATCCGCTATTGGCCTTCACGGCGACCGAAAGCGGTGTGCATTTCGTGCGGGTGTTCGCATTCCCCGCCACCCCCGACACCGCCATCCGACTGGCTGGGGGGGCGAATTGGGCGTATCGGCTGACCCTGTCGACCGGTCCGGTCGCCAGCCATGCGCTGCCGCTGGGTCGACCGGGGCCGAATGCGGCTGGCGAAGCGGTCCCCGACGCGCCGTTCGAGGTCGGTTTGGTCGGATGGAATTTGCCAGGGGGTGCCGCGCCGACGGCGGCGGCTCTCGCCCCGTTCGCGCTTCCGGAGGGGTGGCCCGCGCCGCCGGTTCCGTTCCCGAAGACCGGACTGCCCTCCCCCGCGTACCCGACGATTCTTTCCTTCGGGCGGCTCCCTCCCGCGCCGGCCGGCGCGCGATTGGCCGTCGAACCGCCCGACGGCCAACCGCGGGACCTGGGTAACCTCCCCGGCTGCATTTCGGGAACGATCTCGCGCGGCGGAGAGACGGATAAGTACGGTGTCGTCGGCGTGAAGGGGCAGTCGCTCCGCGTGCGCGTTCTGGCCCGCGAGTTCGATTCCCTGCTCGACCCGGTGGTGCGGGTGTTGGGTCCCGACGGCAAGCCGCTGCGCGAAGTGGACGACGAAGGTCGCGGCGAGGTCGATGTCGATTTCGTCCAGGCGGTCGCGGCGGACGGTCCGCTGTCGATCGTCATTACCGACCGCTACGGCCACGGCGGACCGCGATATCACTACCGCCTGGACGTGGAAGCGGCGCGGCCCGACGTGGTGCTGTCGCTTCCCGCGGCGCGGCACGCGTTCAAACCGGGAGCGACGGCGGAGGTGGTGGTCGATCTCAAACGCGAGCAAGGTTACGACAAACCGGTTGTGGTGAAAGCGGTTGGACTTCCCGCCGGCGTGACGTGCGACGACGTGACCTCTCCGGGCAAGGGGGACGCCGCCAAGCAGGTGAAACTGGTGCTCAAGTCGACCGCCGACGCGGTGCCGTTCACGGGACCGATCCACTTCGTCGGGCACGTGGAAGGGGAAGCCCCCCGCCCCGCGCTGCGGCCCGCCACGCCGCTTTTGGGCTCCTCGCCCGATGTGTGGCTGACCGTCGCGCCGAAGTGACGCGCGAGGCGAGGTCCCCGCACGCTCACGGAGTGAGTTGCGTTTCAGACGCACCGAAACACGGTCCAAGCCATGAACAGCGACCGCGCTCAATTGAATGGCGAACTCGATTCTGGCGCGAACCTGTCAAGAATTGCTGACAAAGTACGACCCACCGGGATGTCGATCCAAATCCGGGAATCGACCCATTACACAGAAGGCCGGTACCTGTTGGTCGAGATGGACAACGTCGAGTTCCGCTTCGAGCGGATCTCATCCACCGAATGCCTCGTGTCCGGGGAGTCGGATCGGGTCGACCAATTGTCCGAAGCTGCGATCCGACTGTCACAAACATTTGCGGCGTCCGATGTTCGACACCGGTTCGAAATCTATGACGGCGATAACCGCTTGCTCGGATATCTTCACCACCGGTGGGCACAAGGTCCCGTCGACTGACAGCAGAACGAGGACTTCGGGCCGTCCGGAACAAGCGGTCGCGTCCC
The DNA here is from genome assembly GCA_044359065.1 of Planctomycetales bacterium. Taxonomy (GTDB): domain Bacteria; phylum Planctomycetota; class Planctomycetia; order Planctomycetales; family Planctomycetaceae; genus JAIXZD01. Next base: position 15,348 of record JBIKMW010000004.1, read on the forward strand.
GCCCCTCACCTCTGGAACGGCATCTCGTTGACCCAGTGAAAGCCGCGCCGCATCAGTAGGAACTCTTCGGGTTCGATCCGCCACAACTCCGCCCTCATGCCTTCGACGACCGAGCCTCCTTCGAGCGTCATCCGCACCGCCTCGGTTCGTTCGAGGCGATACCGCAGTTGCTTTGGCAGACCGCCCCACGCATTGCGCGGGGTGATCGCGCCACGCGAACGTTCGCCGGATGACGCGTACTCCACGTCGCACAGCACACCAATTCGGTTCCCGTTCTCGGTCAACACCACCACGACACAGTCCGCCCCGTCCGGTCCGCGATCCGACGTCTTCTGGATCGACACCCGCTTCCAACGCCCGCCCCCCTCCGCACCACCCGTTCCTGACGAGTATGACTCCACTTCGAACACCCCCTCGATCAGGAACGGTATCGTCACTGACGTAGTCAAATCGCGCACGAGCGTCGTATATGCGGGCAGGACGAACCCCCACCCCAACACGAACAGCTTCAAGGCGAGCGTGGCGCGGGGACGCTTCGCGAACAGCCCGCCGGGAGACAGGTCGGCGGGCTCCGCGGCGACATTCCGCACGAACAGCGCCGCCAGTCGCCGCGCGTCGTACATCGCCACGAATACCGACGCGGCCAACAGGTGGCTGGAAAACTGCTTGACCGGGATGTCGTAACAGAAGTTGAGCATCACGACGTTCGTCATCACCCCCGCCGACACGAGCGCCCCCGCCAGCGCCGTTCGCCGCCACAGCAATAGCGCCGCCCCGACCAACTCGCCCGCTCCCGCGAACACCGTATAAGGCCGCGACGCCCCCATGAATGTCCACGCCAGGTTCATGGGGGACGATTCGCCGTACGGTTTCAGCAGTTGATCGACGCCCGGCGCGGCGAACTGGTTCTGGTGAACGACGACCTTCGCCAACCCGTAGGACAGCAGGTACGTCGCCAGCGCGTATCGCAGGAATACGCGGAGCCGGTCGGCCGTCACGGCATCACCCGCGAAAGGCCGTTCCCCGCCGCGCGAACGGACCGTCGAGACCAACCACCATATCGCCGCGACCACCAGCGCCGCGCAAAACACCACGAACAGTCGCACGAAGTCACGCGTGGTGTCGCCGCTGCCGGTGGGGACTGCGGCTGGCAACGCGATCCCGAGCACGCGCCCGGCGGCCAGCGCCAACACCGGTTCCTCGACCAGTCGCCACCGCATGGCCACCAGCGGCCCCAGAACCGGCACGAGCGCCGCCAGCACGCGCGGGCCGAAGCACAGCCCCCAATACGCGCACGAAAATCGCAGCCCGAAGCGACGCGCCGCACCCTCGGGTCCGTGCGCCGCGCCGAACAGCACCAGCGCCGTCGCCGCCAACCACAACCAACCGTTCCAGAACGGTTGCGGCGGAGTGTCGTGCGGATCGGCGGGCGATCCGGTCGCGGCGACGACCGCCGTCGGCGCGATGGTCCCCTTCCCGGCCCTCTCCACCGCTTCCAGCGACGCTCCGTCGAGCCACGCCGTCCCCGTTCCGGCAAGGATCAGGCCGCAGGCGAGCGACCGCGCGTCGTCCGCCACATCGACGACGATGTCGTGCTCGCCCCACTCCCGCGCGACGATCGGCCGCTCCGCCATGTTGTCGAACGCCCCCATGCGCGGACGGTCCCCGTCCGGCTCGCGGTCGACGCGCAGCCACAGTTGGGCGCGCGATTCGGCGTCGGCTCCTTCCAGTCGCACCGACGCGCGGAACCGCACGCGCCTCCCGCGGTAGGGCGCGGCGTCGACCACCTGCATCACGTTGCCGAACCGCCCCGGCGCGGCCTCGGCGGGGGCGGTCAGTTTCGCGCAGCGCTTCCCTTCCCGCGCCCCGCCGTCGTCGACGACCTCGAACGCGTATCCCGCCTCGCGCAGCGCCGACGGCAGGAACCAACCCGACCCGTCCTCCTTGGACAACCCCGCCTCGAACCCGCCGTCGACCAGGCCGGGGGCGGACGCGTCCGCTCCGTGCGCGCCGGCGGTCGCGACCATCGCGGCCAGCAGCGCGAGCGTCCCCGCGAACCGCATCTGGTGCCGACGGAATCCCAAGGCCATCGCACGACTCCCGGTGGTTTCGCGGCCGGTCACAACGTCAGCGGAAAGTCGAACCGGTTGTTCCCTTCGACCACGGTGCGCTCGAAACTCGCGCGGCGGAGCGGTTTGGTCGCGTCCTCGTAGGTGGCGGGCTCCCCCTCGTCGGCGAAGGGGAAGATCGTCACGGTGATGCGATGGGGACCGATGAGTGCTCCGGCGGCTTCGGGAGAGAAGCGGGCGATAAACCGACCGTCCCTACCGGACAGCGCGACGGAGGGGCGACCGGTCGGTTGGCCCGCTTTGTCGAGCGGCTGCATCAACACCTCGGCAACGACCGGGCGGGCGTAAAGCGTCACCCGTCCTTCGACCGCGCCGAGCGGCGGACCTTTCGCGCCACCGCAACCGGCGAGCACAAACATCAGACAGGTCAGCGCGATCCGTCGCATGAGTGATCGTCGGGCGGAAAAGGGAAACGCACGCGGGTTCACGTCCGGCGGAAATCTTACGATCTCCGCCACGACGTGAGCCAACTACTTCGCCGCTTGCTGTCCCGCCGCCGCGGCTTCCTTCGGCGGGTCGAACTGCTTGACCGCCTGGCCGTTCTGGGCGTTCCACAGACGGACCACGCCGTCCTGTCCCCCGGCGACGATGAGCTGTTCGTTTTCGGAGCCAGCCACCGAATACAGGAAGTCGGTCGCCCCCGCGAAGTTGCGGAAGTTGCCGCCGTTGTCCGCCGTGTGGAAGCGGACCGTCTTGTCGCCGCCGCAACTGATCACCTGGTTCGCCCGGCCCACGTACTGGATCGACGTGACCTGCTTGGCGTAGCCCGCGATGGTCCGCTCCTGTTCGCCCAGTTCGACGTTCCAGACCTTGATCGCGTTGTCGGCCCCGGCACTGACGATCCGCTGACCGTCCGCCCGCCACGAGACATCGAGCACATGGTTCGTGTGCCCCTCGAAACTCTTGACGTGCTTACCGGAGGCGACCTCGAAGATCTTCACGAACTTGTCAGCGGCTCCGGTGAGCAGGAACTGCCCGTCACGCGAGAACTCGATCCCGAAGATCGTGTCGCTATGCGCTTCGGGGATCGTCTTCGAGATCGCGCGGTTGGCGACATCCCACAGGATCAGTTCGCCCGAGCGAGAGGGGTCCCCCCCGCCGGTGGCGAGCAGTGTGCCATCGGGACTGAACGCGAGGGCCAGCACGCGGTCGACAAACACGGAATCGTGCAGGTCGAGCGGAGCTTCCTTCTTCGGACCGAGCACCCCGGCGAGTTGGTACTCGGGGCTGACCGTCCAGAGCTTGGCGGTGTTGTCGCCACCCGCCGTGAGGAGCAGTCCGGTGGATGTGTAACCGAGGGCGAGGACCGCCCCCGTGTGGGCGTCGGTCGCTTCCAGGGCCTGACCGGTGAGTCCGTCGAACCGACCGATGTAACCCGCTTCGCTCCCGGCGGCGAGTTCCTTGCCGTTCCGCGAGAAGGCCACGGACTTGAGCGGTTTGACCTTGTCGGTGTCCGCCTGCTTCGCGGCGGTGAGGGCCGCTTCCACGGTCTTCTGGCGATTGGTGGCCATTTCGAGGTCGGTCTTCGCCTTGTTCAAAGCCGCAGTGGCTTGTTGCACGTCCTTCTCGGCCTGGCCGAAGTTGTTGAGGGCGGTCATCTTCTCTTCGTTGGCCTTCTTGGCGGCCGCTTCGGCGTCGGTCCGGGCCTTCTCGGCATCGGTCGAAGCCTTCTGCAAGGCGGCGTCGTCCTTTTTGTCGTCGGCGGCTTTCTTGGCGGCGGTAGCCGCTTCGGTGGCGGCGGTCAGTTTCGTGGCCGCTTCCGTGGCGGCGGTTTCCGCCTTGGTCTTCGCTTCGCTTGCCTTCTTGACCGCTTCGTTACGCTCGCCGAGCGTCTTCTCGGCGGCGGGAACGGCGGCGGTGGCGACCTGCAAGCGCCCCTTGGCTTCGGTGTCGTCAGCGGTCAGGCGGGCGACGAGGGCCTGCGCCCGGATGTCTCCCTTGAGTTCGGCGACCTGCTGGTTCTGATCGTTCCAAAGCTTCGTCGTGCCGTTGGCACCGGAGGTGGCGATCCGCGTTCCGGTCGGATGGACAGCGATGCCGGTGATGGCCGCGCCGTGATTCATGTTGCGGAACGGGTTGCCGTTGTTGAGGTCGAGTCCCCGGATGGTTCCATCCTCACCCGCGGCCCACAGTTGTGCCGGATTCGCAGGATTGAGCGCGAGGCCGGTGATGGGCGCGTTACTCCCCGCGATGGCGAGGCCCGCCACCAGCGGGAACGATTTGAGGGCCTTGTCCGCCGCCGCGACGACGAACAGTTTGCCGTCGTCACCTGCCGCCGCAAGGGCCTCGATCGGCCCCGCGTGATCGAGCGACATCTGCACGACCTGTCCGGTTTTGAGGTTGTGGACGAACACCTTGTTGTCGGCGGTTCCGGAGGCGATGTGCTCGTTGTCGAACGCGAAGGCGACACTCCGGACAGGCGCGGCCATTCCCGCCAAACCCGCTTGCGGACCGTTCCCTCCGTCACGATTCCAGACACGCGTCTGGTTGTTCTCGCCCGCCGTGGCCAGCCATTGACCGTCCGCGCTGATGGCGAGGTCGAGAATCTTCGCCCCGTGATTCTGCGCGAACTGTTGCGAGCCGTCCGCCGGGTTGAAGCGTCGGAAGTGGCCGTCCTCGCACGTCGTGTAGACGAACTCGCCCGCCGGAGAGAACGCCATCCCCGTGATGGCCATCGCCGGGTGAACGAGCGAGCGGTCGTAGTTCAGCGTGTGGACCGTGAGCGCCTTGTCGGCGGTTCCGGTGATGAGTTGCGTCGGCACATTCGGGAACGCCGCCGCCGCGAATTGCAGCGTCGTCAGGCCCGCCGGTACCGGCAGCGATTGCACGAGCGTCCCGGTCGCCAGGTCCCAGACGGTGACGTTGTTGTCCGCCGAACCAGCGACGAGCTTCGTGCCATCCGCCAGCATGGCCAGCCACTTCACGACGTTGCCCCGCGCTGTCAGCGTGAATTGGGCGGTCCCGTTCGGCTGGTACACCTTGACGACGTTATCCGTCCCGGCGACGGCGATCTTCTGCGTGTCCTGACTGACGGCGATCGCGGCCACCGCCTGACCATGTCCGATCTGCGCAGCTTGTTGACCGTTGGCGACCGTCCAGATACGGGCCGTCCCGTCCGCCGAGCCGGTGACGAGTTGACCCGCCGCCGCTGTGTAACTTGCGGCGGTGATCGCTCCGCCATGTCCGGCGAAGTTGGCGAGTTCCTTGGCGTCAGCCACCTGCCACAGCTTGAGGCTGTTGTCGGCGGAACCGGAGATCACCTGATTGCCATCGTTCGTGTACGCGACCGCCGTCACCGTGTTCGTGTGCGCGGCGAACTTCGCGATCTCTTTCCCTTCGCCGATCTGCCAGACGCGGGCGGTTTTGTCGGCGGACCCCGAAACCAGTCGCGTACCGTCCGCACTGAACGAGAGAGCAGTGACCGCTCCTTCGTGGCCAACAAGCGCCTTGATGAGATTCCCCGAAGCGATGTCACGAACAAGGATCGCAGGCTTCCCTTCGGCGACGCCGTCGGTCGCCAGTTGCTTGCCATCGCGACTAAGCGCGCTCACCGTCGCGGGGGCGCCGTTGTCGCTGGGGAACGGGCGGGGGACAGCCGCATCAAGCTTGAAGGTCGACGCCTGGCCATTCGCATGACCGGCGGCGGCGAGGGTGCCCGCCGCGTTGAGGGCAACGTGCTGCACGGGGGCCGCGCCGGAGAAGAGCGTGACCACGAGTTGACCCGTGGCGACATCCCACACGCGGACCGTCCCATCGGCTCCACCCGAAATCAGCTTCGCGCCGTTCGCGCCGAACTTCGCCGAGTTCACGGCTCCCACATGTCCGGCCAATTCCTTCGCAATTTGTCCGGTGGCGAGATCAAGCAGCTTGATCTTCCCGTCCGCTTCGGGGATCGCCAGCAGTTTCTTGTCGGGGCTGACAGCCAGCGTCGGCGGAGCCGAGGCGGGTTGCGTGAGAGGCTTCGCCGCTGCCGGGACCGACCATTGGCGAATGAACTTGTCGGCATGGCCCGAAATGATCTTCGCGCCATCGGGCGTCATCGTGAGCGAGCCGACCGGAGCGGGGGTGTCGATCCGCGCGAGCGCGGCCCCGTCCGCGACCGACCAGACGCGGATCGTTTGATCCTGTCCCGCCGAAATCAGCTTCGCACCATCCGCCGAGAACACGAGCGACGTCACGGCGGCGGTATGTCCGGCGAACGTCTTACCGGGTTGGCCATCGGCCAGATTCCAGAGACGGACGACGTTGTCACTGGAAGCGGTCGCCGCCCATTTGTCGTCGGCGCTGACGGTGGCGACCGTCACCGGTCCCGGAGACCCGGCAAACGTGAATTTGGCCGAGGCTTCGGGACGGACCCACAACTTCACTTCGCGGAAACTTCCCGAGGCGATCACCCGCCCGTTGGGGGACATCGCCAGCGAATGTACGAAATCGCGATGCGAAGAACCCGCCGCGTACATCGGCTTGCCGTTGTACTGGATGCCCAGCAACGCCGGATCGGTGAGGGAGGCGATCTGATCGCCCGACGGGACGTGGTACACAACCACGCCGTTGCCGCGACCGGCGGCCACGTACTGCCCGTCACCCGAGACCGCGACCGAATAGACCGGCTGCACACCCTTGGGGAGTGGTCGCCAGTCGATGGTCTTGCCCATCCCCATCGAGCCTTCGGTGGCCCCTTCAAGGATCCACTGCTTGAGGATGCCCAGTTCCTTGGGGGTCAGCGAGGTGGCTTCGACCTTGTTCGGGAGCGGCGGCATGGCCGGCGCGAACGAACGGGCGGACATTGTGTAGAGGACGCTCTTCTCGAGGTCCTTGGCCACCACCGACGGACCCCGTTTCCCCCCCTTGAGGATGTGCTTGACGTCTTCGAGGATCAGGCCATTCTCGCTGATGGCCACGTTGTGACAAGCGACGCACTTGGCGTCGAGGATCGGGAAGACATCCTTCTCGAAGTCGACGGGACGGCCGAGCGCCGGATCGACAGGTTGGATGACCCCTTCCTTGGGCTTGGCTTCTTGGGCCGTCAGCGCCCCACCGGTCGCACCGAAGGCGACCAGAGCCGCGCACAACCAACCACCCTGGCGTCGAATTCCCGTCGTCATGAGCACGTCTCCGCTCGCTCGTATAGGTTGTTTAACCACAAAGGGCACGAAGAGAGCACTAAGGAAGCACAAAGAGAAAGTGACAACCGAACTGTGGGTGTAGCACCAACCTGATTCTTTTGTGGCCTCTTCGTGACTCTTTCTTCGGTGGACTTTGTGGTTACCCCAAACTTTCACTGCTCTTCGTCAATTCATCGAGATCAAAACGGTTGACCACAAAGACTCAGGGAGGGCACAACGAGCGACAAAGTGAAATCCTTTGTGACTTCTTTGTGACTCTTCCTTTGTGGCCTTTGTGGTTACCGAGTCTCTCCTCGCTCTTCGACCTCACTGCACGGTGATTGTCACCGGTTGATCGACTGCGGCGGGGCCGCTGAATTCCATGCTTCCCCGCACGACCATGTTGGGCAGCGCCCCTTGCGTCGCGTCACCCGCCACCTGGACGACCAGCGTCCCCTCGTTCTTGTCGGCGGAAATCTCGACTTCCGGCGCGGTCAATCCCGCCACGCCCGGAGGCAGAGGCAACGACAACTTCACCGGCCCCGCGAACCCGTTCGCACGGTTCACGGTCACCTTGATCTCCAGATTCGCTCCCCGCGCGACGGTCCCATTGTTCGCGGGAGCGGCGGCAAGTGTCCCCGGCCCCTGCTTCACGACGATCGTGAACGACTCGGCCGGCTTCACGAGATTGACGTTCTGCGGCTTGGCGACGTTGGCTGTGTCGGTCGCTTTCTTGTCGGCGGCCTGCTTGGCGGCCGTCGCCTTGACCTGTGCCGCGTTGGCGTCGGCCAGGGTTTTTTCGGCGACCGCCTTTTCGTCGACGGCCACCTTCGCGGCGGCGGCGGTGTCGACAGCCACCTTGTCGGCGGCCACCTTCGCTTCGGCCGCCTTCTTCGCGAGTTCGACCGCGTCGGCGTGCTTCTTCTCGGCGGCGACCTTCGCCTCGACGGCGGCCTTGGCCTTGGTGGCCGCTTCTTCGGCGGCTTTCTCGGCGGCGACCTTCGCGTCCTGCAAAGCCTTGTCGTCGGTCTTGGCGTCGGCGTCCGCCTTGGCTTTCACAGCCGCTTCGGCGGCGGTCTTCGCGGCGGTTTCCGCGTCGGTCGCCGCTTTCACCGCGACCGCTTTCTCTTCGTCGGCTTTCTTCGCAGCCGCGTCGGCATCCACCATCGCTTTATCGGCAACGGCCTTGTCATCCGTTCCCTTCTTGGCGAGGGCAGCGGTATCGACGACCTTCTTGTCGGCGGCGGCCTTCCCTTCGGTTCCCTTCTTCACCGCTTCCATCGCGTCGGCGAGCGCCTTGTCGGCGGCTTCCTTGGCTTTCTGCGCGGCGTCGGCGGCTTCCGGGTTACGGCGATAGCTGATCTGGGCTGCACCTTGCAGCAGGAACGTGTATGCCCCGGGTGCGACGTTGTTCGCCACGTACAGCCGATACACGGCCCCCGGCTTGTCCTTCTCGATCGGCTTGTTCTCGACTTGCACGTTCGGGGGAGGATTCACAAACGTGAATGCCACCGGTGTCTCGAACCCCGCCTCGCGCGGCAGGTTCACCGGAATCAGGATCTGACGACCTTGATTCACCTCGAACTTCCGCTCCCCTTCGACAACGGCACGGAACGGCAACTTTTCCTTGAGGACCGCCAACACAATCGACTGCGAGATCCGGGACTGGGCAGCCAGTTGCGGATTCCCGTTCCACACCACCGTACCGCCGCGTGCATCCCGCGCGACGGGCTTGGCCGTTTGCTCCAACTTGGCCTTCGCGGCCACCAAGGCTTGCGTGGCCTCGGCGACTTTCGCTTCGGCCGCCTGCTTGTTGGCTTCGGCAACCTTGAGCGTTTCCTGAGCCTTCACCAGCGCCGCATCGGCGTCGGCCTTTTGCTTCTTCAACCCGTCGTTGTTCGCGTCCTTGTCGAGCGCTTCCTTGGCCGCGTTCGCCTTGTCGGTCGCGGTCTTCACCGCGGCTTGCGCGTCGGCAACCGGTTTCTCCAACGGCTTGACGGCCGCCGTCGCCCCCTTGACCGCCGCCTCGGCCGCCGCGACCTCGCGGACCACGGGGGGCGATTCGATCTTCGCCGTGCCGACGATTTTGATCGGTCCGGCGAAGTCCGCCGCTTCGGGAGTCGACGAAATCACGAGCGTCGCCACATTCTGATTGGCCGCGACAGTCGTGCCGCGCGATGTCACCCCCGCCGGAAGTCCCTCGACAGTCACGTCGATCGGACCGACGTAGCCATCCAATCGATAGGCCATGACGTTGAATGCGACGCTGTCCCCTTTGCGCAGCGACGTTTCCCATGTCGAAACGAGTTGCGTCGGGTCGGCGCTTGGCACCGCGGGCACCACCGCCAGGCGGAAGTCCGGCGTTTCCTCGCGGATCGCCAGGCGATACGTGAGCGAAGGATCGCCCCGGCTTTCCCCGTAACGGTCCCGCACCGCCACGCGATACGTGCCGTCCGCAGGGGCAACGAACTTGAACGACGGGTCGTCACCCGTGGTGTTGAACTGATTCCCCCCCAGGTTGACGGGGTTGTCGTCGACCAGCGCCATCTGGTTGACGGTCTCTTCCCCCTTGTCGTTCTTCACCACCTGCTGCACGATGAAGTAGGGGTCGGTGGGTCCGCCGCTGCGTTGCCCGTAGACCTCGATCCAATAAATCTGCCCGGCCTTCGCGTCGAACGCGTACACATCGGCGTCCCCCCGAGCGGCGAATTGACCGCTGATTTCCAACGGCGGGACGATCTTCTGGGCCTGGGCGCCATTGTCGTTCGGCTCGACCTCCAACCCGGTCGGGGTCGACGAAAAATACAGCGAAACAGGGTTCGACGAACCGTTCGGCGACGGCAGGCTGTACGTGAAACCGCTCACGCCCCCCTCCGCGGGACCGAGCAACTCTGCCGTCGGGGGGGCGGACCCGTCACCCGGCACCGGAATCTGCACCTTGAGCATGTCGAGGACCTTGCCGCCCGCCACTTTGAACGGCGAGGGTTGTCCACCGGGCAGGTTGCGCCCGTAGAGCGTCACCTCGGCGGTCGTTCCCGGAAGTACGGAAACCGGCATCGCGAAGTCGACGTGCGGACCAACGTGGAGGCTCATTCGATAAGGGTGGTCGGCGCTGCCGCCATAGACCGAGTCGTACACCTTGACCATGTACTCGCCATCGGACGGTGGGGTGAAGTCGGCCAAGGCGTCGCGCCGCAAAGAGTGCCGCGAGAGGAGCAATTTCCGACCGTTCGCGTCGAGGATCTCGACTACCGGCGACATCCGCGAATCGAGCCGCCGCGCACGCACATCCACCAGCACCCGTTGACCGGCCGTCGCCGTGAACTTGTAGAAGTCCATATCGGTTCCGCCGTCGGAACGGCCGTTGACGACCGTACCCAAGGTCACGGCCTGGGCTTTGGCAAGTTCGTTGTTCGGCTCCGTTTCCAGGACCTCGGGACGGTCCCCCACCACGAACGCGCGGGGATTGGAAACCCCGAACATCCCGGCGGCCCGCACGTCGTACGTGCCAACCGGCACGTCTCCGGCGATCGTCACCACGAACTGGTTGGCGATCGGCTCTTCCTTCCCCTCCACCATTTGCGTCTTCGGGACCGCAACGATCCCCGGATGCGAGAAGATCAGTTTCGTCGCCTCTTCGAGATCCGCTCCGTTGGCCACGGCCACCGGAACCTGCGTGCCTCGTTGCCCGCCAGGGGGAAACACCGCGTAGACACGCGTCTGCGGCAACATCTGGGCGAACGCGGGGAGGGCGCCCCACTGCGCCAAGCCCCACAGCGCCAACACAGGCAGCGCAACCGCCGGCAACCGCCGGGGCGACTCCGCACCACCGGCGCGGAGGGACGAACGAAACGTGCGGCAGGGGGTCGACATCGGGTCGGCCTCGCTCTAAAGGAGACGGCCCCGCGACACCGGGTATCCCAACCCTGCGGCGCGAAGACTCGAAATCGTAACGGTGGGCGACCGCTTCGGAGCCGCGGTATCGCGATTCACCGGCTTCGGTCGGAGGCGGCGAGCGAACCGTGGCGTCGTAGGGCGGGAATTCGCTCGACGAACTTCAAGGCGGGACACAATCGGGCAGGGTGGCACACAGCCAGTGGGTGAAACAAGCGGGACGGACCCGATGAACACACCCAAACCTTCATATCAACGACCTCGGATTCTACCTTGAGACCGCAACCCCCGTAAAGCAACCGCATCGGGAAAAGTCGTCGCACCTTGCCCCATCGACGGGCGCAACACTCACAACGCGAACGTCTTGTGACGATCCGACCCGCACAGACCGTACGCTCACCACAACCGGTAGTACCAGATCGCCGCCCCGACCGCCGCGATCACCACCAACAAGCCGATTGTCGGCAGCCGCCACACCGCCGAATGGATCGCCGAGTTCAGCACCTGATGCAACAAGTTTCGCAAGAACTGTCGTTGCGGTTCGTCCATCGCGCGTCCTTCGCCGCCGGGCTTGCCCGGCGTGGTCCCGCCCCTCGAAAACCCATGCCCGGGTATTGGTCCGATCGCCTGCCCGCGATCACCCGCCCCCGTTCACGCCCGTTCGGCCAGCAAGGCCTTCACCCGCTTCTCGATCGCCTGCAACACTTCCAGATCGCTCGGGAACGGCGACTTGAACGCCGGCCGCAAGTAAATCGGCACATCGTCCATACGGTAGGCCGTGCCGGCCGTGTTGATCCCGTACACCGCCGTGGTGAATGCGACCGTCGCGATACGGGCCGTGTCGCTCAGCTTCGGGTCGAGGACAATCACCGGAATCCGCTTCAGGTGATCCCGCGCGGGTTGGCTGAAATTCGACATCGGGTCGGACGCGATGATCATCGCCGCGTCCGCCTCCCGCCGCGCGAGCACGTCGCTGGTGGTGAATTCCCCCGGATTGAACCTCGGATAACCCCGGTTGAGGTTCACGCCGAACGAATAACCGGTCGACCACGAAACGACGTTGTCCGCCCCCGTCACGTTGCCGTGCCCGCGCATTGGCTTGGCGGTGAACCGCGTGAACTTGTTCAGGTCGCGCGCCAGCGACAACACGGCTTCGATGTTCATATGCTTGCCGCGCGTCATCGTCAGCCCCATGCCGAACAGAATGACGCCGAATTTGGCCTTCTTCATTCGGTCGGCCACGTCGGTGAGCGTTTCCAGCGAAATGCCGGTCGCCTCCTCGATCTCCGGGCCGATCTCCACTCCGTTTACCAATCCCCGCAGCGCCCACGCCAACTCGAAATCGGCGCGCGGCTTGATCTGCAGGAAGATGTCGACCGCCTTCGCGCTCTTCGTTTTGCGGACATCGACGAGCACCGCCGTGCGGTCCTTGCGGCCGTTGGGGAGGAACTCCCCTTTCGGCATCAGGCTGTAGCGGGTGAAATGGCGCGGATGGCTCTCCGCCGGATTGCCCCCCCAAAACAAGAGGAAATCCGCTCGATTCTTGATTTCCCCGAGCGTGCAAGTGACCTCGCCCACCCCCTGGAACGCCATCCCCGACGGCCCGTGGCACACCGACGTCGTCGTGTCCACGTTGCCGCCGATCCAGTCGGAAATCGCCACGGCCACGCGTTGCGCTTCGCACGTGGTGTCCGAAAGTCCGTAGGTGATCGGAAAATTCGCGTCGACGAGGATCCGCGCCGCCCGCTCGACCGCGTCGTCGAACGAGGCCGGTTGCCCCTCGATCGTCGCCACCGGGCGGTCGTCGATATGGTGGTTGAGGAACCACGCCTTGCCGAGCACGCAAGCGTTCTTGGCCTTGGTGATCGTGTTCCCCTCGACCGTCAGCTCCATGTCGTCGCACACGCACCCGCAAAACGTGCAGGTGGCGTCCGAGATGACGCGCAACTCGGGGACGGCGGGGGTTTCCGGTTGAGTGGCTGGCGGCGCCTCGTCGAGAACGGCAGTTCCGGCGGGGGGCGGAGGAGGAGTCATGGAGCGCAAACCGGGGAGGTGTCAACGGAGCGAAGGTGTCACCAAGGCATCGTCCAGTTTACCCCCTGGACGATGGTTCCTCCAAAAAATCATCGCCATTTCCGGGGCGGGACGCCCATCTCCAGGGCGGGACGCAGATTTCGGGCGAGCGGCGCGATCGACGCCGCCCGCCCGACATGGAGTATCTTTCCGAGAATGCCGCCCCGTGCGCGATCACTTTGCCTTGGCGATCGCGTCCGAAACCGCCTTGGCGTCTTCCGGAGCCTTCACTTCGGTGTTCTTGTACAGAATGTTGCCGTCCTTACCGATGACGAACGTCCAACGCTTTGTGGTAACAGCCCGCTTGAGGATTTTCTCCTCGCCACCGATCGCGGCCTTCACTTCCTTGTCTCCCATCGTCGCCGGGACGCCGAACTTCGCGGCGACCTCCCCCTTCACGTCCGCGAGGAGCGGGAAGTTCAGCTTCTCTTTCCGCTTGAAGAACTGGTGATTCTCGACGGTGTCGCCACTCACGCCGACGACCACCACATCCTTCGCCGCCAGTTTCTCCATGTCGTCGCGATAGGCCTGCGCCTGCTTCGTACAGCCCCCCGTGCAATCGGCGGGGTAGAAGTAGACGACGATGAACTTTTTGCCCGCGTGGTCAGTCGACTTCCACGGCTTGCCGGTGTCGTCGGCGGCGGAAAACTCGGGGGCCTTGTCGCCGACCTTCAGATCGACATCCGCGGCGAACACGGCTCCGCCCGTCAACAGTCCAGCCATCAGCAGACCTGCAATCATCGTTCGGTTCATGGGGACCAACTCCGGATGAGGTTGAGGGCGCGACCTTCCGGACGCGCCGTGTGCCACTGCCGGTTCGTTCAGCAGTGAGAAAACGGGACGGGGTGAAAACGGGACGGGCGGCAAACAACACCGATCGCATCCGAGATCGCGACCCGCCCCGCACCTTCGCAGTGTGCCCGAGCGAAGTCGTCATGGACAGTCCTCGACATCACGTCGGGGACGCTCGAAATGGAATCGGGAGGGCGCGGACGAGGCCGCGAATCAGTCTACCCTCGCGGACGAGGTGGCTCCAGCGGGACGAAGCCTCGCACCCGGCTCGGGATGCGGGGAGCGGCATCGACGGGGGTGTCTCCACCGGCATCTCCCGAGAATCGCTCACCCGTCCCTGGATCGTGGCGGACGCTTGGGTTTCTTCCGAACGACCCGTTTGGTTGCCGGCTTGACGGAACGCGCGTCGGCCAACTCCGCTTCGATGGCTTCGATGGTTGGCAAACTGGACTTGAGCGACTTGGGCTGGGAACGGGTCCGTTCGTACTTGGACACTCCGATCAGCTTCGTCATCCCGCGCGCCGCATACTCCGCCACCACGCGATTGCGGTCCTGACACAGGATCAGGCCGATGGAGGAGTTGTCGGAGGCGTGACGCAGACGATCGTCGACCACGTTGAGGGAGAAGTTCATCTTCCCGGCATGTTCGGGCTGGAAGGTTCCCGTCTTCAGGTCGATCACCACGAAGCAGCGCAGCACCAGGTGGTAAAAGAGCAGGTCGATATCGAACTCGTCTTCATCGACGACCAGATGGTACTGCCGACCGACATAAGAACAAGTCGTCACAATCACTCCGGCGGCTGGACCTGCGCGCCGGCGAGCCTGCGGGACATGAGAGTGATCATCGAGATATAAATCATGGATTCTCTGGTGTCGCGTTTATGTCCATAGTCCCAGCTGTGCCTCCGGTACCGTGCCAACCACGCGAAGGCTCTTCCGGGCTGGTTTGCGTGCGGACATCGGGACAGATGTCGTCCGCAAGGTGACACGCTGTGAACGATCAACCGGGGGCTGGTTGACATCGACATCCTCTCCGGTGCCGACACCAACCCGGCAACCAGACTCAGGCCACACAAGCATTTCGCGGATTGGTCGGTGCTTTCTCACCGCACATCAAGAACGAGCGACCCCGACGGGAACCACGAGGGTTCTCGTCGGGGTCGTGGATGTCGCGTGGATTCGGGGGCCTCCTCTGCGCGGATCACGCCTGTCACCCGCCCCCTCACGCACCTTGCGAACGATTCACTCCTTCGCAACCAGATCAAACCGGTCCAGGTTCATCACCTTTGTCCACGCGGCCACGAAGTCCCTGACGAACTTCGCCTTCGCGCCGTCCCCCGCGTACACCTCCGCGATCGCCCGCAGTTGCGAGTTCGAGCCGAACACCAGATCAACCCGCGTGGCCGTCCATTTGACATCCCCCGTCGCGCTGTCCCGTCCCTCGAAGAAGTGCTCGCACATCGGCGACTTCTTCCACTCGGTGTTCATGTCCAACAGGTTCACGAAGAAGTCGTTCGACAGCACTTGCGGCTGTTTCGTGAGCACGCCCAGTTGGGCGAGCGGGCCACTGCCGGAATTCGTCCCCAGCACGCGCAGCCCGCCAACGAGCACCGTCATTTCAGGAGCGGTCAGCGTCAGCAGATGGGCGCGGTCCACCAGCAGTTCCTCGGCAGGACGGTCGGTCTCCCGCGCGAGGTGATTGCGGAAGCCGTCCGACTTGGGCTCGAGCACGGCGAACGATTCGACATCGGTCTCTTCCTCGGAGGCGTCGGCGCGGCCCGGCGTGAAGGGAACCGTCACATCCTGTCCCGCCGCCTTGGCGGCCTTCTCGACCGCCGCACAACCACCCAGCACGATGAGGTCGGCGAGCGAAACCTTCTTGCCATCCTTCGCACCGCGGTTGAAGTCGCTTTGCACCTTTTCGAGCTTTGCCAGCACCTTCGCCAACTTCGCGGGTTGATTCGCTTCCCAGTCCTTTTGCGGAGCCAGCCGAATCCGCGCGCCGTTCGCGCCGCCGCGCTTGTCACTCCCCCGGAAGGTGGAGGCCGAAGCCCAGGCGGTCGACACCAGATCGGACACCGACAGCCCCGAGTCGAGCAACCTGGCCTTCAGTTCCGCGATGTCCGCCGCGTCGATGAGCGTGTGTTCGACCTTCGGCACGGGGTCTTGCCACACTTGCGGCGGCGCGACATCCGGACCGAGCAAGCGGGTGACCGGTCCCATGTCGCGGTGCGTCAGCTTGTACCACGCTTTGGCGAAGGCGAGTTCAAACTCCCTGGGATTGTCCTTGAACCGCTTGGAAATCTTGCCGTAGGCGGGGTCCATACGGAGCGCGAGGTCCGTGGTGAACATGATCGGCGCATGCGACTTCTTCGCGTCGTGCGCGTCGGGGACGGTCCCTTTCGCGGCCCCTCCCTTGGGGGTCCACTGCTGAGCGCCGGCGGGACTCTTTGTCAGTTCCCACTCGTGGGCGAACAGGTTCTCGAAATAGCCGTTCGACCATTGTGTTGGCGTCGAAGTCCAGGCCCCTTCGAGTCCACTCGTGATCGTGTCCCCCCCCTTCCCCTTGCCGAACTTGTTCTTCCAGCCCAGTCCTTGTTCGGTGATGTCGGCTCCTTCCGGTGCGGGACCGACGTTGTCCGCCGGACCGGCGCCGTGCGCCTTGCCGAAGGTGTGCCCCCCCGCGATCAGCGCGACCGTTTCCTCGTCGTTCATCGCCATGCGCGCAAACGTTTCACGGATGTCGCGGGCGGCGGCAAGGGGATCGGGCTTGCCATTCGGTCCTTCGGGATTGACGTAGATCAACCCCATCTGCACGGCCGCCAACGGGTTCTCAAGTTGACGGTCCCCCTTGTAGCGTTTGTCGCCCAGCCATTCGCTTTCGGGGCCCCAGTAGATGTCCTCCTGCGGTTCCCACACGTCGGCACGGCCCCCGGCGAAGCCGAACGTCTTGAAGCCCATCGACTCAAGGGCCACATTCCCGGACAGGACCAGCAAGTCGGCCCACGAGATCCGTTCGCCGTACTTCCGCTTGATCGGCCACAAGAGTCGCCGCGCCTTGTCGAGGTTCCCGTTGTCGGGCCAACTGTTGAGCGGAGCGAAGCGCTGCGTGCCGTAACCGGCCCCCCCGCGACCGTCGCTCACGCGGTACGTTCCCGCGCTGTGCCACGCCAACCGGATGAACAGCGGCCCGTAGTGGCCGTAGTCGGCTGGCCACCACTCCTGCGACGTGGTCATCAGTTCGCGCAGGTCTTTCTTCACGGCGGCGAGGTCGAGCTTCGCAAACTCTTTCGCGTAATCGAAGTCCGGATCCAGCGGGTTTCCGCCGGGGGGATTCTGGTGCAGGATTTTCAGGTTCAACTGATTGGGCCACCAGTCGCCGTTGGACATCGCGCCGGCGGCCGCATGACGCGCCGCTGCCGGGGGAACATGCCCGAGGACCGGACATTGGCCCGCTGCGGGAGCCGCGGCGGCGACCGGCTTCGCCGCCGCGGCTTTCGGCTTGCCGCCGTCGGGCTTGGCCTGACCAGACTTGGCCTCACCAGACTTGGCCTGGCCGGATTGGCTGCCGTCCCCGGCGAGGACCGGGCCGCTTTGCGCCATGCAGCCGGACGAGGCGAACAACGTCGCCGCCGCCAAACCGCACCAGAGGGATCGTCGTGACATGCAATCGTTCCTTGTGTGGGAGCGCGGGCGGAAGCATTCCGCCGTGGGACCGGTGCGGGCCGCGACGGCCCTCCGGTGTCGACGGTGGAATCATCGCCATTGCGGACCTAGACTTCCAATGCATTCCTTGCCTATATCCCATGCATTCAGTGCATGACCACGGGAGCCTTGCGGTGGACTTCGACCAGCTGCGCTACTTCGAGCGCGTCGCCGAACGACAGAATTTCACGCGCGCGGCCGAGGATCTGGCGATCTCGCAGCCCGCGCTCAGCCGTTCGATCCAACGTCTCGAGGAGGAACTCGGCCAACCGGTGTTCGAGCGCGGCGCGCGGACGATCTCGCTGACAGAGGCGGGCGCGTTGTTGCTCTCGCGCACGCGACAAGTGCTGGCCATCCTCAAGGAGACCAAGGCCGAGATCGCCGACGACGGGCAAAGCGGGCGGGTCCGCGTGGGGGCGATTCCGACGATCGCCCCGTACTTCCTTCCGGACATCCTGCGTCGGTTTTCCGCCGAGTTCCCCCGCGCGTCCGTCGTCGTCCGCGAGAGCACGACCGACGAACTGCTGAAGAGTTGCGCGCAGGGGGAAATCGATCTGGCGGTGCTCGCCCTCCCCGTCGCCGCCAAACACATCGAAGTCGAACCGCTGTTCGACGAGGAGTTGCTGTTGGTGCTGCCGACGGAGCATCCGTTGGTGGCGAAGGAGAAGATCCGGCTGGACGATGTCGAACCGTTTCCGTTCGTGCTGCTCGGCGAAGCGCATTGCCTGTCGGACAACATCGTGTCCCTGTGTCGACAGCGCTCGTTTCAACCGGTGGCGGTCGAACGGACGAGTCAACTCGCGATGGTGCAGGAATTGGTCTCGCTGTCGCACGGAATCTCGATGGTCCCCGAAATGGCGCGGCGGCTTGACCACAGCGATCGGCGGGTGTATCGCTCGTTGCACGGGCGGAAAGCGACGCGGACGGTGGCGGTCGCGTGGAACCCGTATCGCTTCGAAAGCCGTCTCTTGAAAGCGTTTCGCGAGCGGCTCCGGCGATCCGGATCGGCGCCGCGCGCGTGATGTTTGCGCACTCCCTCCACCGCAACCCGGGAAGCACCAGCATGTGGCGTTGGATGGCCTGTTGTGTCGCGGTGGTGTTCGCACATTCGCATGCTCTTTCCGCCTTCGGCGCCGAATGGGTCGTTCCGACCGGGGGCAACGCGTTTCGCGACGATCCCGGCCGCGACGATCCTGCCAAGAACGGGTTACGCGACGATGGGCTCCTCGAACTGAGAGCGTCCGGAGCGTCTTGCTCGATGTTCTTCCGCGTCGACCGGCCTGGTGCGGTCGATCTCTCGTTGACCGCGCGGTCTCCGGCGGGTGGTTCCCGTGTGGCCGTCCGCGTCGGGGACCAAAAGTGGACCGTCGCCGTCGACGGGACCGAGTTCGGGCCGCACAAGATTGGCCGCGCGGAGATCGCTCGCGCGGGATACGTCCGCGTCGAACTCGAACGAGAAGGAACGGGCGAGGCGGCCCCGCCCGAGGTGCGGAATCTGGTGGTTGCGTCGGACGTCGAAGGTTTGATCGTCGACTTCGTGAGAAACAACGACGGCAACATGTTCTATTGGGGCCGCCGCGGGCCGTCGGTGCACCTGGGGTACGAGACCCCGAAGAACGTCCCGCTCCAATACGCACACACGGAGATCGTCGTCCCGAAAGGCGACGACACCATCGGCTCGTACTTCATGGCCAACGGGTTCGCCGAAGGCTACTTCGGCATCCAGGTGAACAGCCCCCGCGAGCGTCGCGTGCTGTTTTCCGTGTGGAGCCCGTTCTCGACGGACAACCCTCGGGACATCCCCGAGGATCAGCGGGTGAAGTGCCTGGGCTCCGGCCCCGGGGTCAAGATCGGCGAGTTCGGGAATGAAGGATCGGGCGGACAGAGCTACCTGGTGTTCCCGTGGAAAGCGGATGTCGCCTACGAATTCTTGACCGAAGTCCGCCCCGACGGCCCCGCGAGCACGGTCTATACGTCATGGTTTCGCGAGAAGTCGGCGAAGAGCTGGCGTCTTGTCGCCAGTTTCCAACGTCCGAAGACCCGCACCCATCTGCGCGGATTCCATTCGTTCCTGGAGAACTTCGATCCGTCGACGGGGCACATTTCCCGGGGTGCGCGGTACGGCGATGTGTGGGTCCGCGACGTGGAAGGCCGATGGCACGAATGCACGCGGGCACGCTTCTCCGTCGACCCCACGGGGGGAGGCCGTCACCGCCTCGATTTCCTGGGGGGCGCGGAGAAGGAGCATTTCTTCTTGCGGAACTGCGGATTCTTCGCCGAAACCGGCGAGGCGGGAAAAGTGTTCTCCAGACAGCCGTCCCCGGCCGCAAGCCCGGAGATCGATGGGGACGCGCTGCCCCGACCTTGATTCGGGAACCGTCGCGGCCCCCTCTTGCGCGAGGATTCCTCGTGCGGCACATGCCGGCGAGACCCACAAATCGGAGCCAGATCCCATGGCCAAACGCGCTGCGAAGAAGTCGGCAACGGGCATCAAAAAAGCCGCGAGCCAGCGCACCGGTTCCCAGTCGTCCTCACCGCGCAAGTCCGCGCCGAGTTCGCACAGCGACCAACCCGCCACGCCGGTGCTTCTTTCCGGTGGCAACCCGCAAATCGCCAAGGCCGACGGCGACGCGCCGGTGCAAGCCTTCATCGCCGCCATGCCCGGTTGGAAGCACGACGTGGGCGTCCGCCTCGACGAACTCGTCACGCGCGCGGTCCCCGGTGTGCGCAAGGCAGTGCGGTGGAACACGCCCTTCTACGGCGTCGAAGGCCAAGGTTGGTTCCTCGGCTTCCACTGCATCACCAAGTACGTGAAGGTGGCGTTCTTCAACGGCACATCGCTCAGTCCACTCCCACCGATTGCGTCCAGGAACGAAGGAACGAGGTATCTCCACATCCACGAGAACGAGCCGATCGACGAAACACTTGTGACGAGCTGGCTGCAACAAGCGTCGAAGCTGCCAGGCGAGAAGTGCTTTTAGGGATCGCACGTGCGGAGACCGGCTCGGTTCGCCCTCTTGTCTTGCACGGTTTGTGTTGCACGGCTTGTATTTCACAGTCGAGCGGCGGACCGCCGGGCCAATGGCTAGAATCCGTCGAGTGATCGCCGGGAATGGAAGAGTTCGCGCGGCGCGTGACCCGTGGCCGACATTCCCGAACCAATCTCGCGGAGAACCTCGATGGAACGGTCGGATCGGCAACACGGACAGGGATGGCGGACCGCTCGGATTCGGACCGCCGCGATGTGGACGATTCCTTTCCTGGCGGGCGTGTTGGCCACCCAGGGAGTGGGCGAATGGATCGGCGCGCAAGCCGTCTCCGCCCAGGAAGACGAAGAGGCCCCCAAGCCCGGCCCCGTGTACGAGCTGCGCACCTACACGGCCCATCCGGGTCGGCTGGAAGCGCTGCACACCCGGTTCCGGGTGCACACGATGAAGCTGTTCGCCAAGCACGGCATGAAGAACATCATGTACTGGGTGCCCACCGACAAGGAGTTGTCGAAAACGACGTTGATTTACGTGCTGGAACACGAGAGCGAACCGGCGGCGAAGCGGTCGTGGGACGCCTTCATCAACGATCCGGAGTGGAAAGCCGCGAAGGACGAGTCGGAGAAGGACGGCAAGATCGTCGCGAAGGTCGAGTCGGTCTTTATGAAGGCGGTCCCGTACTCGCCCCACCTCAAAAAGAACTGAGGACGGGCCTTTTCATCCGCTGATTGCAAGCACTCGGTTGCGACAGCGGCTCCTCGCGGTAGGGGCCGTTCACCCATCCCGCGGATGCCCGCGCCTGCGGGCATCCGCGGGAAATCGTCAGTCCCGTCGAATCAGGTCGCCGAGAAACGTCTTCCACGACGCGATTTGGTTTTTCTCCGGATCGTCCGGCAGCCAGTCATTGTCCTGAAGCGACGCGTTGACGTTCTTGCCGGGCTTCCGAAGCGACACGGCCGCCGCACGGGCGGCCTTCTCCCGCCCTCCGGGTTTGCGCCCGCTACGGCTACGCCGGTCGACAACTGATGGAGACCATGATCGCGCGGATTAAGTCGTGGCGGACCTACTGCGCTCGTGTTCGCGATACGGACACTGCGCAATGAACTGGATCGGTTGCCGCGAACGCAGGTCGGCTACGACGAGGTCGACGAGCGGGCGTGTGGCGACGAGTGAGGCCGAGTGATCGAGCACCCTTGCTGCGCTGCGGGGATTCCGTTCGACGGAGCGAACGGCGACTTTGGTGGGGGACGCTGCCTACCCGATGATCCTCACCCCAGCAGTTCGGGCATCGGCTTCCAGTGGTCGACCAGTGTTTGCGGGCGGCCTGAGAGGTCGGTGAGGTAGGCCTGGTTCGTGTCGAGGCCCATCTTGTGGTAGATCGTCGCGAACACTTCGCCGAAGTTCACCGGGCGGTCGGCGATGTTCGCACCCAACCGGTCCGTTGACCCGATCACCCGGCCCATGTTGAGGCCACCCCCCGCGATCAGTCCGCCGCCGACTTGCGGCCAGTGGTCGCGACCCGCCTCGGGATTGATGCGCGGCGTGCGGCCGAATTCGCCCCATGCGACGACGGTCGTGTCGTCCGACATGCCGCGGGCGTGCAGGTCCTCGATCAGCGCTGACAGCGCCTGGTCGAACAGCGGCGCGTGGGTGTTCTTGAATTCGCTGAAGTTCTGGCTGTGGAAGTCCCAGCGGCCGAAGTTCAACGTCACCACCCGCGCGCCCGCCTCGATCAAACGCCGCGCCACCAGGAACTGTTCGTTGTTGCGCGGGGCGCCGTCGCCGTAGTTGCGGGTGTCGCCTGTGCCATAGCGTTTGCGGATTTCCTCCGGCTCCTTGGAGACATCCAGCGCGTCGGCCAACTTGCTCGACGTGAGGATCTCGAGCGCTTGCCGGTTGAGCGAATCCATACCGTGCATCATGCCGCTGGCGTCGACTTCGCGGCGGAACTTGTCGAAATTCGTCAACAACGATTCACGGTTGGAAAGGCGGTCGAAATTGACCCCCTCCGCTAACTTCATGTCTTCCCGCGCGGGTCCGCTTGGCCGGAACGCAGCGTGCGCCACTCCGAGGAAGCCGGGATGACCGGGCGAGCCGTAGGGGGGGTGTCCCGCATTGGGAGCGAGACCCACGAAGGGGGGAACGGACGGATTGCGCGCGCCGTACAGTTTGGAGACCACCGGCCCGATGGCTGGCCAACCTCCGGCGGGTTGATTGCGGAACGAACGGCCCGTGTAGCAAATGAACGAATCGTGGTTGCCGTCGGGGCTGCCGTAGACCGACCGCAGGATCGAGCACTTGTCCATCGCGCGGGCGAGGCCCGGCAGGTGCTCGCAGATCTGGATGCCCGGCACGGCCGTGTCGATCGGCCGGAACTCGCCGCGGATTTCCGACGGGGCGTCCATTTTCAGGTCGTACATATCCTGATGGGGCGGAGCACCCACCAGGTAGATCATGATGATCGACTTCTTCGAGTTCACGACCTTCGCGGACTGCTCGGCGCGCAGCAGTTGCGGCAGCGACAGGCCACCCAACCCGAGCGCTCCGATACGCAGCATGTCTCGACGCGACAGGCCGTCGCAGAGATCGAAAGCCGACCCGAGAAGGTTGAGCATCGGTGGAACTCCGAAATTCACAGCGGAGGAAAGCGCAACCACGGGAGTGGCCGGGGCCTTCGCGGGAAGGATGGGGGGTTGGGGGAGAATCCCGAGGAAAACTCCCTGAACGTCAGAGGCGGGAACCGGTTTGGCGGGGGGTGGGTCCGTTCAAGCGGCGAGTAAAACACCCATGCAATGATACCGATTCATCCAACCGAGTGGCTAGAGAATCCTGCGCCGTGAGTCTGGCAATCGGTGATGGGCAGCGTGCGGGGGCAGGCTGCTGTCGACAACCTCTCCCGGTGAAAACATCGGCCGGGAAGGACGGGTTCAGGTTTGGCGGAAATCTTACGATTTCCGCGACCCGTGTGGGGCGGAGACGCTTCCGACCGAAACGATCATCGGTTCGCAACCCTACCTCGCATTTGTGGCGGAACATCCGGAACAACCGTTGAACTCGTGTGTGGTTTTCCCGATCGGAACCGCGCGGAGTGGAATGGCTTTCGTCGGAGCTTACGCGAGCCGATTTTCTTCGGTCGGTTGGCAAAACCCGTTGCCGGGAAATGCCTCCGCGAGAGCGAGGGAATCGGCGTGAATTGCGGGGACATCGAGACCTGCAAGGAGCGCGGAATCCCTCGCTGACGCGTCGGGCCACAAAGAAACACACCCATTGCGGGTGAACGGTCCAAACAGCGCTATTTTGTCGGCCTGATAGGCGGGCGGGTGGGCGAGGGATAGAATCCAGGTCCCCGGTCCGGTTGTAGCGGTTGCGACGATTGAACAGATTGTCCGGTCGACCGACCTTGCCAAGCAAGGTCCGGCCAAGGGTCGCCAGGGAGGGCGTGACGAATCGATGGCTCCGAGGAACTTTCGGGGCGGGTGCCAAGTCGGGAACGATTCCTGGCATCACACGATTCCACCACTCCGAGTCTTCAGCGTCCCAGGTGGCCCCTATGTTGTCGTCCGTTCGCCGGTTTCTGTTGGCATGCGCCGCGCTCTGGATCGTGGGGGCGTTCCCGACGCTCGTCCGCGCCCAAGTCCTGGTCGGCAATGGATTCGTGGCGCGGGAGCTGCGTGAAGCCGACGGTTCCGTTCACAAGTACACGCTGTTCGTGCCGCGCGGGTACACCGCCGACAAGGAGTGGCCGACGGTCGTGTTCCTGCACGGCGCGGGTGAACGGGGGACCGACAGCCGCCTGCCGCTGGTGTATGGCCTGGCCCCTTATCTGCAAGCGAATCAGGACAAATACCCGTTCCTCGCGGTCTTCCCGCAAGCCGAGGATTTGACGAGCCCCATCAAGACGAACTGGTATTCAACGGGGGCCGAGTCCCGGCGGATGTTGGCGATTCTCGACGACGTGGCGAAGACCCACAAAGTCGACGCGAAGCGGACCGTGCTGACCGGATGGTCGATGGGAGGCTACGGCGTGTGGGAGTTGGGAGCGGCGATGCCCGACCGGTGGTCGGCGCTGGTCCCGATGGCGGCGGGAGGGCCGGCCGGTCGACTCCCGCAAACGGCCGCCGCGCTGAAAGACAAGCCGGTGTGGGCGTTCCACGGTGCTCGGGACACCGCCGTGCCGGTGGCTGAATCGCGCGAGATGGTCGCCGCCCTGCGTGAAGTGGGGGGGAAACCGCTGTACACCGAATACAAGGACGCGGATCACGAAGTGTGGATCCAGGCGTTCGGCGACGAGCGCCTCTTCGCGTGGATGCTCGCTCCGTCGAGCGCTCCGGCGGGAGACGCTCCGCTGTCGCCGATGCCGACCTCGCGCGGTCGTCCGGTCGTGTCGATCCCCGAGGCGGCCTTCACGCCGGTCCTCGATGTTCCGAACGCGCTGTACGCCCGCGCGGGGAACGATTTGATCGCGCAGTTCGGCGCACAACTCCCCGCGTATGTCAGCCCGACCGCGCTCAGCGGATCGTTGCCGAACGTGGGTCAATCGACGAGCGTCCAGGGGATCGATTTCAACATCACGTTTTACGGCATTTCGTACAACGCCCGGTTGGCGGGGGCCGAACTGCGGGCGGCGGGCAACAACCGGCTGTCGGTCGCGCTGGGTGTGGCGGACGGCCAGATCAAGATCGGCGGGACGAGCATCGTCGGCAGCGGTCGCAAATCGGCCCAGGCCGGGGCGATCGGCATCTCCATCGGTCGCCGCGGTCCCGTGTGGCTGCGGTTCGACCTGACACCGAGCGTCGTCGGGCGTCGCATCCGCCTGCAGGCGTCGGGTGCGTCGTTCAGCATTCCCTACGACAACTACTCGGTGAGCAGCCCGGCGGGGGTTTCGACACAGGGGCTGTTCATGGACGCCGACCGGGTGTCGAGCGCGCTGGTCGAGGGACTGTATGGGCAGCGTGGCCAGATTGAGCAGCAAGTGCTGTCGATCGTGCCGACGATCGTTGCCGAAATGGAACGTCAACTGAACGATTATCTGGGACAGGGGGAGAAGCTGGCCGCCAGCGCCTGGCCGTTGCCCGTGTACCAACCGACGCTGAAGACCTGGCCGAGCGACATTGCCGTCGACGCCGACGGCGTGACGTTGTGCCTGGGGATCACCGCGGGTTCGATCAACCCCGCGAAGAAATTGCAGTGGGTGATCGTGCCTCCGGCCAGTCGCGGGGCGGTCGACGCGCCGCGTGCCCCAGGACTGAGCGTGGGACTCGCTCCGCAAGTGATCAAACCGCTGTCGCAATTGATGATCGTTTCAGACGTGTCGCGGATCCACGTGCAAGACACGCCCACCAAAACGCTGCCGCTGTTCGCCGACCGCGCGGTCATGACGGAATTGTTCCCCGACCTGAAACGGTACGGGCCGGAACTCGACATCCGCACCGAACTGGTGATCGCGGACGCCATCGAGGCCGAGTCCGACAAGGAATCCGGTCGTCTCGTCTTCAACCTGTCGAAGGTGCAACTCCAGACGCGGATTCGCGAAGAGGCGAAGTCCGAGTGGCGTCCGTTCGCGGTGTTTGACATCAACATTCGTCAGCAGGTCGAGCCGCGCCTGGCCATGCCGACGTTCGCCCGCCGGGAGTTCCGCCTGGATTGGTCGATGCCCGCGAAGTTCGATGTGAACGTCCGGTTCGCCGACGGCTACGCCGCCGAGGACAAGACGATCGCCGTCGACCGGGCGAACGAACTTGTTTCGGCGGGCTGGCGGGAGTTCACCGCGGGGAATGCGGACGGCGGCGGCAAACCGGTCTCCGACGTGAACGTCGCCTCGGGCTCGCTGCGGATGTCGTCGGTGGCTTGGCAGAATCCGTTCATCTCGGTGGCGTTCGGCCCGGCGGGGGTGCGATTGACCAACAGCGCTCCGGGAGAGGTGGTGTATCGCACACGCGCCCCCGGCACGCCGTGGAGTGCGGATTGGAAACTGGAAGCGGGCAAGTTCCATCAGTATCCGGTGGGCGCTCCCCTCACGATCCGCGTGCAAACGGGGGCCGGGGAATTCGAGCGGACCTTGCCCGTCGGCAGCCACTCCGAGTTCCTCGACCTCGGCGGCAAGCTCGACTTGTTCCAGGCCCGCGACATGACGCGCTGAACGGTCCACGAAGCGGTACTTCTTCCTCGCGCGGAGTTTCTTTCGCGCGCGGAATCCCGAGGATCCCGTGGGTTCCCCCCGGACGGAGCCCGGATGCGTCACGCGGATTCCCCTTGATTCGCGAAGGGGGGTCTGTATATTCAATGTATCTACGTGTTGCACCAACGGGGGAAGTCATGTCCACGATTCAGAAGTGGGGCAACAGCCTCGCGATTCGCATTCCCCGAATGGTTGCCGGGCAACTGTCGGTGGAAGAGGGAGCCGCCGTCGAAATGCGGGTTCGGGGTGACGAGTTGGTGATCCGCCCGATCCGGTCGAAGAAGCTCAGTCTGTGCGAGTTGCTGAAGAACTGTCGGGCCTCTCAATTGCATGGTGAAACCGACTTTGGCGCGGATGTCGGTCTCGAGGTGATCGAATGAAGCCTCGTGGCGATCGGGAGAAGCCTCGAAGCGATCAAGAGAAACGGGCGCCGGCGAACTATGTGCCTGATCGAGGCGACCTGGTCTGGATCACGTTGAATCCGATTGCCGGGCACGAGCAGGCGGGTCGTCGTCCGGCGATGGTTGTCAGCCCGCGTAGTTACAACCGCAAAACGGGCTTGTGCGTCCTTTGCCCCGCCACGCGACAGGCGAAGGGTTACGCCTTTGAAGTGGAGATCGACAATCCGGATGGAACCACAAGCGTGGTCCTCGCCGATCATCTGCGGAATGTCGACTGGAAGGCGCGTGACATCCAGTTGATTCGTCGACTCTCCGAGGCCGAGTTGTTTGAAGTCGTGGCGAGAATCGACGCCTTGCTCGTCAGCCCCGATGCGTGACGGGTGCTGCTTTGGAGGCCCCCGGTGGTTTACCGCACGAACGGGGGTCTTGCTCTTCGAGGTTCGCTGATGTGAATTCCCTCTCCGTCTCTCCGCGCGAGACTCTTCTTCGCTGGACCGTCCCCGTCCCGCCGCGACTCATTACCCCGAAAGCGTCCCCGGAATGACCGGTCATTTGTGGAGCCTGCTGATACCGGTCGCCTGCGGTGTCGGGTTCGTCATTTCGGTGACGCTGACGGCTGTGATACGCCGACTGGCTCCCGGATGGGGCCTGGTCGACAGGCCGAACGCGCGGAAAGTCCACGTGGTGCCGACCCCCCTGGGGGGCGGTCTCGCGGTGTTTGCCGGGGTCGCGCTGCCGCTCGCAACGGGTTTGGTCGTCGCCTTCGCGGTGGCCCACGCGGGAACGATGGCGTCGGGTGGCCCTCCCGAGGCGTGGGTCGTTGCCGCGCGAGGGGTGGTGTATCGCGCGCCGCAACTGTTGGCGGTGCTGGTGGGGGGCCTCGCGCTGGTGGTGATGGGACTGATCGACGATCTCCGCAATTTGCGGTGGCAGCCGAAGCTCCTGATCCAGTTCCTGGTGGCCGGGGGGATGGTGCTGTCGGGCATCCACCTCACGGCGTTCCTGCAGGTGCCGTGGGCGGGGCCGCTCTTGACCGTGCTCTGGATCGTGGTGCTCACGAACGCGTTCAACTTCCTAGACAACATGGACGGCCTGTCGAGCGGAATCGCCGTCATCGCGTCGGTGAACCTGGCGGTCATCATGCTGACCGGCACGAACGAGCCGCGCTGGTTCGTCGCGGGATTCCTGTGCCTGTTGGCTGGCTCGTTGATCGGCTTTCTCGTGCACAATTTTCCCCCGGCGAAGATATTCATGGGGGACGCCGGAAGCTGCTTCCTCGGCTTCGCGCTGGCGACGATGACCGTGCTGGGAACGTTTTACGACTACGAACAGAACAACCCGCACGTGTTGTTGGCCCCGCTCTGCGTGCTGGCGGTGCCGTTGTACGACTTTTCCTCGGTGGTGGTGATTCGGCTGTCGCAAGGGCGCAGCCCGTTCCACGCCGACAAGAACCATTTCTCGCACCGTTTGGTGGAGTTGGGTTTCTCGAAGAAGTACGCCGTGCTCACGATCCATCTGGTGACGCTGACGACGGGTTTGGGGGGGCTGCTCATGTATCACGTCCCCGGTTGGGCGGGCGCGACGCTGATCCTGTGCATGGAGGGGTGCCTGCTGGCGGTGATCTGCGTGATCGAAACGGCCGCGCGCCGCGCAGCCAGGGCCCGATTGGCGCTTGAGGACGATCCGGCACCGGTGCCGCCCGTTCCGCCGAACGCGGTGTGAAGCGGCCAGCGCGCGGGGTTCATACATAACTCGGCCGATGTTTCCACGGCCCGCTATTCCCAAGCCGCGTACGCCAACCCGAACGTTTCCGCCACCGCCCCCGGCACGCCGCTCAGCAGGATGCCCCGTCCCTCCTGTGGCTGTTCGAGGTACTTCGCTCCCTCCTGAATACCCATGCGGCCCGCCACTTCGCTCATCGGCGTGAGCCAGGGAAGGTCGCCGCGCAGCGTCTCGTAAGCGACGGCCGTCGCCCCGGTTTCCAGCACCCCGCGCGTCAGCGATTCGCTCGCCGCGAAGTGAAAGAACGTGAACAGGATCTGACCGGGCCGCATCTTCGGCTACTCGGAACAGTCTACCCCGTGATCCGTGATGTCTTGACGACTTTGCGAATTCGTGCCGACTCGAACGCTTGGCCGATCACACCGATCCGTCGTATGTCACGCCGGCCAAACGTTGCGTCCTGCTTCGCAGCAGGCGGCACCTCCGTTCCATGGGACCCAGCGAATCGGAAGCGTTTCTGACGTGGCTTTCCGTCAATTGCAAGGTCTCGCTTCGGGGCAGAGTCCGTCGCTCAACTCGATAGTCTTCGTGTTCCGCCGCGTGCGAACTCTCGCATCCCAACACCGCCCGCCGGGACTCGCACCCGTCCCGCGACATTGCGAGAACTCCCATTGTCCGGCACCCAACGCATCGATATCGTATCATATGTTCGAGCGACCCTGTCGGTCGTGCTCGATGACAGCCATCGCCACCGCGACGGGAACGTCCCATGCTCACGATGCTCGGAACGCAGAGGCGCTGTTGCGACGGCCTCACGCGGCGCGAGTCGCTCCGCGCGGGGACTCTCTCCGCCCTGGGGGGGCTGAGCCTGCCCGCCTTGCTTCGCGCCGAGGAGGCCCGTGCCGCCGGTGCGGTCGGGTCCGGCCCCGCGAAGAGCGTGATCGTGCTGTACCTGCTGGGGGGGGCCGCCACGCAGGACATGTACGACATGAAGCCGGACGCCCCGTCCGATATCCGCGGCGAGTTCCAACCCATCGCGTCGTCCGCCCCCGGTCTCGACGTGTGCGAACACCTCCCGCAGATGGCCAAGTGGATGCACCGCGCCGCGGTCGTCCGCACCGTGCACCACAAGGGGGGCTGTCACAATCCGCTCCCCAGCTACACCGGCGATGAAACCATCCCCGACACGCTGCTGCTCCCCAAATCGAGCCAACCCCCCAGCATGGGGGCCGTGTGCGAGTACTTGAACGGCGGCCGGGTCGACAACCCCGCCTACGTGTACATGCCGTGCTACCTCGGCTGGGGACAGTCGATCAAACGCCCCGGTCCCTATGCGGGCTTTCTCGGTGCGAAGTACGACGGCCTCTACACGGAATGCGCGCCGTACGTCGACAATCCCCCGGACCTCCCCTATCGCGGCCAGCCGCTCCGCGGCATGCCCGTCATCCCGCTCGCCAAGCTCGGCGGCGATATGACGGTCGACCGGCTCGACGCGCGGCGCACGCTGTTGTCGCAACTGGACGCCGAACGATACCGCCGCGACGAGGCGGGTTCGCTCGGCTCGTTCAACCGGCAGGAGCAACGGGCGTGGAGCATCCTCACCAGTTCGCGCGTTCGCGAGGCGTTCGACCTCGACAAAGTCGACCCGAAGGTCAAGGACCGCTACACGCCGACGCTGTTCGGCCACAGCACGCTGATCGCCAACCGCCTCGTCGACGCCGGTGTGCGGTTCGTGAACGTCACGTGGGACAGTTTCTGGGAACGGCTGCAACTTCAATACGATTGCTGGGACACCCACAACGTCAACCACGCCTACTTGAAGAAGTACCTGCTCCCGTACCTGGACGCTCCGTTCGGGGCGCTGATGGAGGACCTCGACCGCACGGGCCGGCTCGACGAAACTCTGGTCGTCATCATGAGCGAAATGGGCCGCACGCCGCGGATCAATGCGAACGCGGGTCGCGACCATTGGCCGTTCTGCTATTCCGTGATGCTGGCGGGAGCGGGGATCCGGGGGGGCTCGGTCTACGGCAAGTCGGACGCGCAGGCCGCCTATCCGCAGGACAAACCCGCCAGCCCGGCGGACATCGTGGCCACGATCTACCACTGCCTGGGAATCGACCCGGAAATGCTCGTCAGCGACCAGGTGGGACGGCCACAACCAGTCGCCCGCAGCGGGACGCCGATCTGGGAAATTCTGGCGTGAGGCGATAAGAGGCTATCCGAAAACCCGGTTTCGCTTGTTCAGCGACCCGCCGATGCTCGGGTGCCGCGCAGGCGTCAGAGGGTTTTCGGATAAATTGTAAGGCTCCCGGACGTTGTGCCCGAGGCCGTATGGTTGTGACTCCTGACATCCCCAACGAGGCGAGGATTGTTCGGGCCCACCCATGATTCGCGATGGAAACCCGCAGCGTGAGCGAGGGACCCCGCGTAAATTGCATGGAAATCGCGACCTGCGGGGAGCGCGGGGTCCCTCGCTCTCGCGTCGGGTTTCCAAGAACTCACAGACTCCACTGTGGGACCTATCCAAAGCTGATCCGCAAAACGGCCCGACCACCGCGATCCAATGTGGAACGGGTGGTCGAACCGGTCGCGGATGAAACCGACACACGCGAAAGCGAGCGGACCGGGGGCCCGCCGAGTTCGCTCGGTCCCGCGTTGCCAGCGGCCGGCCTCGCCACGACCGCCGCCAACCACTGCGAGTCGCGTGCCGATCAGCGGGGTGAGCGCATATCCCCACGTTTTTCCAAGGTTTTCGGCGATTCAACCTCTCCACGCCGCCTCGAGGTTGTTGTCGGTTCTACAACGCGGCGTCGCGTGGCGGGTGCTCTGTCACGGCCAAGGCATTGCGTGACGCGCCTGGCTTGTGCCGCCGCGCGAATACCTCTTAGACGCTGCGCACCCCCACTTTAGTGGAGTGGCAAAGCGCTCGCAGCCAAGCACTCGTGTTTCAATGCGCTGCGACGAGACGCGCGAATCGAGCCTGGACCGCGCTGCGGCTCAGATCATGTCGAGCTTGCGGTGCCGCGATTTCGGGGCGCGGGCGCACGCCTCGCACAGGCCATACACCTCGAGCCGATGCCCGTCGATGCGGAAGCCGAAGCCGTCCGCCACCTCCTCCAGCACGCGCGAGATCGACTCGTTGTGGAACTCCGTCATCGACCCGCACTTCTTGCAAATGAAGTGGTCGTGCTGCGGGTAACCGTAATCGTGCTCGTAAACTTCGCGGTCGTTGTGACGGGCGACTTTGCGCAACAACCCCGCTTCGACGAGTTCCGTCAAGCGGCGGTACACGGTGGAGCGGCTGACCGAGCGGCCATCCCCCCGATTGGACAATCGGGCGACCAGTTGGTCGGTGTCGAAATGCTCGTGCGACGAGAACACTTCCTCGACGATGGTGTTCCGCTCGGGAGTCAGTCGCCGTCCGCTCAGGGCGAGGTACTCGCGATATTTGTCGAGCGGGGAAACCGCCATATCGACGGCGCCAAGATGATTCACTGCGTCACCCGATCTCCGATAACCACGGTCGACGACGTCTCGCGACCCCATGCCGCGACGTGCGCCGAACAAGGCAGTATATCAGCCCACCCCGCCCGCTTCCGGTGAAAAATCAGCGAGGGGCGGGCCACCTCTCGAATCGGGTGTGGCCGGCTTCGGTTTGACCGGCGCCTCAGTTTGACCGTCAACGTCTCCGATTCTGACCGGAAAACGCGGGCGAAGCGTCATTTCCACGAACTCCAGTGGTCTCCAACATCTGCTCGGCTGATAGGCACTCGACGGGCCTGTCGCGGAAACCGCGAGTTTCCGCCAAAGATCGGATCGTTTCTCGCGGTCCAAACGGACCCGTTTCCGATGCCGCCGCCCGTTGTCGAATCCGCGAGCCCCTACCATTTTTTCGCTCGGACCACCCCAACAACTCGGCATCCCTCTCGTTGCTCCGCAGCCCAGACGCCCAAAGCGATACCGGAGCCTCCCGCCAGGATGCGGCTCCCGACGGCGGGGGCGATGCGACTGGAACGGAAGCTGCTGAAGACGGAGTTGCACTGAATTGCCTAAAAAACGTGCATCGATTAGCGCTGATGTTTGACCGATCGGTCATTCTCGATTTTGTCGTGGGTTCGTTCTGGAGGCCCGGCCATGCGTTTTCGATTTCGTCGTCGCGCGTTCACGCTCATCGAGTTGCTGGTGGTGATTGCGATCATCGCCATCCTCATCGCCCTGTTGTTGCCCGCGGTGCAGCAAGCCCGCGAAGCGGCCCGCCGCACGCAATGCCGCAACAACATGAAGCAGTTGGGCCTCGCGGTTCACAACTACCACGACAACTTCACGCGGTTCCCGATCGGTGAACAAACGCCGGTGTTCCGCATGAACTGGCGTTTCGCCATCCTGCCGTACCTCGACCAGGCGCCGATGTACAACCGATGCGACACGGGCTACCTCAACACGACCCCCGCCGGAGTGGGTGGCTTCGCGTCGGCTGGCGGTAGCGGTTACGGCGTGGGAACGGGAGCCAACGCGGCCCTCAGGAATTACTACGTTCCCGGCTTCCAATGTCCGTCGAGTGCCCTTTCCCCCAACAGCAACGCCGGCCCGACCAAAAACAACGGCGAACTCCTTCAAACGCACGACTACGTCGGCATTTCGGGAGCCACTCCGGACCCCGCCGGCCGCACGACCGTCTGTTCGGCGGCGACCGGTTACGGCGGCATCTACTGCAACAATGGGTTCCTCGCTCCGAACGACTGTTTCAACATCAAGGATGGCCCGGACGGCACGTCGAACACACTGGTCATCGCCGAGCAGTCGGGCGTGATCAACTTCCAGGACTACCGCAGCGTGTATTACGGCGGGTGGTCGGGATTCACCACGGCTGGAAAGATGCCGGCGATGACCGGATCCCCGTGGGGAGGCGGAACGACTTCGATCCGCTACGTGATCAATCCCAAGGCGGTGGATGTCGGAATGGACAATACGTGGGACGCCAACACGGCGTTGACTTCGTATCACGTCGGCGGTGTGCATGCCCTGATGGGGGATGGCGCCGTGAAGTTCTTGTCCGAGAACATCGACTTCACCAACCTGCGCCGTTTGGGAGCGAAGGACGACGGACAAGTCGTCGGCGAATTCTGAGGCATGCGGCGACCATGTCGTCGCCGGTGGTGTCGAATCGTCCACGTCCGCTCGGTGTTTGTCGGAATTTTGACGTGCCGATTTGTGCGTTTCGGTGATCGGTTTACTCCGTCCCTTGGCTGAATCCGCCGGGAACGGTTTCCATTCGTCTTGAGGTCTCCATGTTCCGGTTCGGTGGCAAGCACCGCGGCGCGATAGCGCTCCGCTGTTTCGCAGTGTCGATCTGTGCCGCGGCGCTGTTGGGCTGCGGCGGCGGAAGCGACAAGACCCGCAACGAGAAGATGTCCAAGGTGGCCGGTGTCGTCACGCTCAATGGCAAGCCGCTCGATGCCGGGATGGTGAGTTTCTCGAATCCCTACAACGGGTTCTCCGGATCGGGCGAAATCATGCTCGCCGGCAAGTTCGAGATCACGCTCATTCCCGTCGGAGACTACCGCGTGGCTGTTCTCCCCCCGGCTCCCAAGGAAGCGGTCGATCCCGCTTCGGTCCCCAAGCCGGTGGACGACATCCCCGCGAAGTATCGCAACGCCCAGACCAGCGGCTTGCAGGCGACGGTCACCGCAGACGGCCCGCTGGATCTGAAGTTCGAATTGACGAAGTGACGGTCCCGCCGCACCTGCGTTGCTGGTTGTCGTGAACCGAATTCCATCCGCTCCGCCGCGTCGATTCACAATCGCCGCGGCGGTTGTCGTTGTCGCGCTCGTTGTGGTGTACGGTCTGTGGGGCGGCGGGGCACCCAGCCTGGACGACGCCGAAGAGGCGTTTCTCGCGGGGGACTTCGACCGCGCCGAGAAGTTGGCCTTGGCTTGGGTGGAAACCGCCCCCCCCGATTTGACGGGGCAAGGTCTTGACCTGGCCCATCGCTGCGCCGTTCAGTCGGAACGTTTTGCCGACGCGGTGACGCATGTCGAGCGCATGCCCGACGCGTCGGAGGCGTTTTCGCGGTTGGCGACGGTCGCCTCGGACTTCGCGATTCATCGCCTGCGGGAATTCTCCCGCGCGGAACGACTTCTGGAACGGATTTCGCGATTGAAGCCGGCCGATTCGGACCTGCTCGAGCGGCGGGCGTATTTGTACGGGCTGACCAACCGGGCCGCGCTGGCCGAACCGCTCCGCCTTGAGCTGGTGCGCCGTGGAGCGCGGGTGTGGACGCTCTTGTGGTTGCTGTGCCTGCACGATGACGCTCTGGAAAACACCGAGTTGCTGGCGGATGTCGACGAGTCGACTTCCGATCCGCTGACGTTGTTGGCCCTTGCTCGATTCGCGGGGGAACGGGGCCGGTTGGAACTCGGTCGCCGTGCGCTGCAACGCGCGATCGACCGGGGAGCGCCGGTTGAAGCGCGGGTCCTGGACGCCCGATGGGCGCGGGAACGGGGAGACGAACCGGGTTTCGCGCGCGTCCTCGCCGACACTGCGGATGTGGAGGATTCGGCGGCGCTGTGGTGGTTGCGCGGGGTGTGGTGCGAGGGACACGGACGGGCCGGAGAAGCCATTCGCTGCCATGCGGAGGCGCTCGCCTTGCAGCCGAACCTGTCACGCTCCCTGGTGCCGTTGGCGCGGCTCCTCGACGAAAAGGGAATCGAAGCGGGCCTCGCTCGACGCCTGCGGGCGCGCGCGGCGGATTTGGCGGAGTACCTGAACGCGGTCAAGGCCGTTCGGCAAGAACAGGGGCGTACGCAGTGGACCCGCGTGACGCGACTTTGTCGGCGCCTGTCGCTGGGGATCGAGACGGCGGGTTGGTGGTCGATGGGGCGTCCTGAATGGAGGGACGATCCGTCCCTGTCCGATGTCCGCGACTGGTTGGCCGCGACCGAAAACACCGCACCGGCCCAACCGCCGCGACGAACTCTTCCCGAGGGAGACCCGCTGGCGGGTTTCGACCGTTCCATTTGGCCCGTGCCCCGGTTCGACGATGCGGCCCGCACCGAGGAGAAAACACCCCGTTCCAACCCCGCCGCCGGATTGCCGGATGAGTCGGCCATCCGCTTTGAAGATGTCGCCCCGGCAACCGGTTTGCACTTCACCTTCGAGCCGTATCCGGGGCGGACGGCCGCCGGTCCCCGGATGTTCGAGTTCACCGGGGGAGGGGTGTCCGTCTGCGATTTCGATCGCGATGGTTGGTTGGACACATTCTGGGGTCAGGGGGTGCCTTGGCCGGCGGGCCGAAGCACTCCACCGGGACCCGGCAACGCGGAAGAAGGGCTCGCGACGGGCACGATCGACCGGTTGTTTCGCAACATTGAGGGGCGTTCCTGGCGCGATGTCACGCGGGAATCGCGCGCACGGGACACCGGGTTCACACAAGGGGTCGCGGCGTGCGATCTCGACGGCGACGGCTTTTCCGAACTGATCGTTGCCAACATCGGCGGCGCGAGCGTGCTCTGGAACCGCGGCGATGGCACGTTCGAAACCGCGCCGTTGCCGGTCGCCGCCGGTTGGTCGACGAGTTTGGCGGTCGCGGATTTCACAGAGGACGGTCAACCTGACGTCTACGTCGTACGCTACCTGGGCGGCCCGGAGGTCTACGCGCGGACCTGCCCGGATTCGGACAACCGGCCACACAGTTGCCTGCCACAGCATTTCCCCGCCGAGTCCGACATGTTTCTGCGGAGTCAGGGGGACGGCTCATTCGTTGACGACACGCAAGCCGCGGGATTCGTCGAATCGGACGGCAAGGGTTTGGGGGCGGCGGCCGCCGACTTCAACGGTGATGGGCGACTCGATCTGTTCGTCGCCAACGACACCACGCCCAATTTCTTATGGATTCGGCAGCCGCGAGGGGACGCCGCCGAACCGGCGTTTCGTGACGAGGGACTCGCGAGCGGGCTGGCGCTCAATGGCGATGGCCGGGCGCAGGCCGACATGGGCATCGCCCTCGATGATGCCGATGGCAACGGACTGTTCGACCTGTTCGTGACGAAATTCTTCAACGAGACGAACACGTTGTCGTTGCAAGTTCGCCCCGGAGAGTTCGTCGACATGACCGGTGGTTCGGGGTTGGGGGAGTCGAGCTTGCGGATGCTGGGGTTCGGCACACAGTTCGTCGACGCCGATCTCGACGGTCGCCCCGACATCGCGCTGGTCAATGGCCACATCGACGACGCCCGGCACCGAGGCGAACCGTTCGAGATGCGGCCGCAGTTCTATCGCAACCTTGGCACGGGTCGGTTCAAGGAACTGCGTGCGGACGCCGTGGGTGAATGCTTCGCGAGGGAATCGCTCGGACGCGGCATGGCCCGGGGGGATTGGAATCACGACGGTCGCGAAGACCTGTTCGCGTCGCACATCGGTTCACCCGCGACGTTGTTCGAGAACCGCTCGCCAAACGATTCGTCGTCAACCGCCGATTGGCTGTCGCTGGAACTCGTTGCGACCAGCGGCGCTCGCGAACCGATCGGCGCGGTCGTTGAACTCATCGCGGGCCGAACGC
Organism: Planctomycetales bacterium; assembly: GCA_044359065.1. GTDB lineage: Bacteria > Planctomycetota > Planctomycetia > Planctomycetales > Planctomycetaceae > JAIXZD01. Next base: position 52,894 of record JBIKMW010000004.1, read on the forward strand.
GGTTGGTCAAAGTGTTGCCCGCCGGCGATGGCTACTTGTCGAGCAACACTCGCCGCATCACCTTCGGGTTGCGTGGAGCCGACCCCATCCAGCGGATCGAAATCCGTTGGCCAGGCGGTCACAAGTCGATGGTCGAGGGGGTCGCGCCGGGCGCGCGATGGCTGGTCGTCGAAGGGCGATCCGCTGCGACGCCCCTGCCGTGACCGCGACCTGAAGCGAAACGCGTCCTGGAAGACGCGCGCCCCACGAGCACATCGCCAGCCAGCTTTTACGCGGCCTTCCGAGCCTCGGGGGCATCTCCCACACCCGGCCATTCAAATCGTCAACCACCGATCCCGGCCCACGACCTCCCAGCGGTCGACAAGTTTGCCCTCCGAAATCACGAACACTTGCTTGTGCCAGGCGGTCGTCGGGCAGATGTGTCGCGGCACGGCCAGGAGTTCGTCACCCGGCGCGTACCGTTCGGCCAACGGCGTTTTCAGGACCAGGTGCTCTTCGTTGTGTCCCACCTGTTCGGCGTCGGGCAGGTCAAGCACGACCAACCGCTTGCCGAACGGTTGGTCGCTGGCGACCGCCTTGTTGCCCAAATCCAGCGTGACCCGGTCGGCGGCGGGGCGGCTGACCACCCGCGTGAGGAGCACGGTGGCCGGTGGGAACACCAGGTCCGGAAACATCGTCGAGTACCCGACGTCGTTGAACACGAGGGTCCCGGGGCTGAGTTCGATTTCCGGCTCGGTCTTGGCGGCGTAAACGGGGAAGGATCCCGTTCCGCCGCACACCATCCGCGGTAGCGGCAAGCCCTTCTTCAACACCGCCTCGCGCAGTTCGAGGACACGGCCCCATTCCGCGTCGACGGCGGCTGTCCGTTGGGCGAAGTCCAACTGCTGTTGGTGGCCGTCGTAGACGTGGAAGCCACCCGGCACGATCCCCGGCAGTTTGGCGAACTGTTCGTACAGCGCCAGCGCCTCCGGACCGGCGACGATTCCCGTGCGGTTCATGCCGACGTTGAGATCGATCAGCAGTTCCATCGACTTGCCGGCGGTGGCCAGCGCGGCGGAGAGTTCGCCAAGCGGCTTGGGGTGATCCGCCGTCGCCATGAAGCGCACGTCGGGATACTTCTGCAGGAATCGGACGGCCCGACCGATGTTGGGACCGACGAGGTTGTAAGCGAGGAAAATGTCCTTGGCCCCCGCCTGGGCCAGCATCTCGACTTCCGCGAGCGTCGCCGCCTTGTGTTTGGTGATCCCCTTGTCGAGTTCGATGCGGGTCACCTGCGGGATCTTGTGGGTCTTGCAGTGGGGGCGCAAACGGCCCGGCGACCCGGCGATCCGCACGAGGTGGTCGAGGTTGGCGTCCAGCAACTCGCGGAACAGGAGCAACGCGGGAGAGAAAATCTCGCGCGTGTCGTCGATGCGGTAACGGGGGTCCACGGAGGTCTTTCGCGAAGGCAGGACGGGGGGTGACGCATCGAATCAGGGCGATGCGATCGTCTGCGGCGATTATGGAACGCCTCCCCCGCCCCTTCAATGGTCGCCGAGGTGATGTGCAGGGCTTTCGCTGAGAGGCTATCCGAAAACCCGGTTGCGCTTGTTCAACGACCCGCCGATGCTCGGGTGCCGCGCGGGCGTCAGAGGGTTTTCGGATGAGTTGTTAGGTCGGTGATGCCCGTTGCAAAACGGCAAAATGTGGGTGGCTCGGCCATCTCGTGGCCGGGTCGCAAAGCGACAAGACGCCACACCTTCCGCGATCAACCCCGGAAAAGACGCACGACGACATTTACCCCTCCCCGACGGCTCCGCCGATCGCGTTCGATCGTTCGAGGTGCGTCCGCAATTCCCCCAGCCCTTTGCGGAGCGCCGCCTGATACAGCCACAGGTCCCCACCGTAGGCCAGCATTTTGAAGCCCAGGTCGATGAAGCGGCGGCCGGTGTCCAGATCGAGCGGCATGAAGCCGGGCGTTTTGCCGAAGCGGCGGCAGGACGCCAGCACCCTGTTCACCGCGTCGACGAACAACGGATGATCGAAGCGGCCGGGAATCCCCAGCGAATTCGACAGGTCGTACTGGCCGATCCAGAGGACGTCGATCCCCGGCACGGCGGCGATCTCGTCGACCCGCTCGAGTCCTTTCGCGGTTTCGATCTGGGCGATGAGGAGCGACTGCTCGTTGGCGGTGCGAATCTTCTCGTCGATGTCGCCCCCCGCGAAGTCGTCGTGCGCGATCGTGAAGGCGGAGCCGCGGCGCCCGACAGGGGGGTACTTGGCCGATTCGACCATGCGGCGGGCCTGCTCTTCGGATTCGACCATCGGGGCCATGATCCCCAGCGCTCCCATATCGAGCACGCGGGCGACGAAGTGATAGTCGGTGGCCGGGATGCGGACGCAGGGAATCGCGCTGGTCGAGCGCGTCGTGGCGATCAGTGTGCGGATCGTCTCGACCGACCAGCCGGTGTGTTCCATGTCGAAGATCAGGAACTCGGCCCCGGCGTTGGCGGCCAGGCGACCGATGCCGTCGGTGCGGAACTCGAAGATGAACGTGCCAAGCGAGACCTGGCCGGATTGGATCTTCGATTTGACGGTGTTTTCACGCATGGGAAGGGTCTCGGTGGGAGCGCTATGGATGAGGCGTGCGAACGATGAGCAGACACCTATACGATTCGTACGACGGACTTCCAGTCCGTCGCTTCACGGCAACCGCGACGAACTGGAAGTCCGTCGTACCAGGAGAGTTTCGTCAGCCGCTCCCCCTTGCTGACGCAGCGGAATGTCGAAGAATCGTGTCTCGGAGCGGACGGAATGCGCGGCTACCATCCGTCAGGTACGGGAGGCGACGCTCATCCCTTTGTTCAAGGACGTGACAACATGCTGGTCGGTGTGCCGAAAGAGGTCAAACCGGACGAGTATCGGGTGGCGATGACGCCGGTGGGGGTCGAGGAGTTGACCCGCTCCGGTCACAAGGTCGTCGTACAAGCCGGCGCGGGGTTGGGGAGCGGCATCACCGACGACGAGTATCGCGCCTGCGGCGGGGAGATCGTCACCACCGCCGAAGAGGTGTGGGGGGCGGCGGACCTCGTTGTGAAGGTCAAGGAGCCGCAACCGACCGAGTGGCCCAAGATGCGGCCCGGTCAGATCCTGTTCACGTTCTTCCACTTTGCGGCGAGCGAATCGCTGACGCGGGGAGTGCTCGAAACGGGAGCGACAGCGGTCGCCTACGAAACGCTGCGCGGCAAGCGCGGCGACCTTCCCTGCCTCACGCCGATGAGCGAAGTGGCGGGCCGCATGAGTATTCAGGAGGGGGCGAAGTATCTCGAACGGCCTCAGGAGGGACGGGGCATCCTGCTGAGCGGCGTGCCGGGGGTCCCCCCCGCGCACATCGCGATTCTGGGGGGCGGAGTCGTCGGCACGAACGCGGCACGGATCGCCGCCGGTTTTCAGGCGGACGTGGCGATTCTCGACATCAACGTGGATCGGCTGCGGACGCTCGAGGAGATCATGCCGCCGAACGTGAACACGATCTTCAGCGACCGACACGCCGTCCGCGACCAGTTGCAGCGGGCGGACCTGGTCATCGGGGCGGTGCTGATCGAAGGGGCGCGGGCGCCGCGCCTGGTCTCGCGCGAGGACCTGTCGCGGATGAAGCCGGGGGCGGTGGTGATCGACGTGGCCATCGATCAGGGAGGTTGCCTCGAAACCTCCCGTCCCACGACGCATTCGCAACCGACGTACATCGTCGACGGCATCGTGCATTACTGCGTCACAAACATGCCCGGAGCGGTGGGACGGACGAGCACCTATGCGCTGTGCAACGTGACGTTCCCGCACGTGCTGCGGATCGCCCGCGAGGGACTGGCCGGAGCAGCCGCGCGCGACCCGGGCTTTGCGAACGCGATCAACATGGACCGAGGCCGCGTGACGAACAAAGCAGTGGCGGAAACGTTCGGGTTGGCGTATGCGGCGTGGGAGTGAGGTCGACGGGGGTGCGCCAGGGCTTCTGCGGTGTTGACAGGGTTTCCGTGTGGAATCACGGAGAATCAAGACTTGCGGGGAGAGCAGTGTCCCTTTCTCACGGTTCTTAAGCTCCACTGTTTCTCTCGGGAAGTCGCCGAGAAATCGCAAACACCGGGTTTTATGGCCTCACGGTCAAGTAGGGGAGGAGCGTCCGCCGCATCCCCCCTCATCAAACCGGACGTGCGGATTTCCCGCATCCGGCTTACCTGCCATCTCAACCAAACGCTGCGGCGGTGCCAGGAGGCTTCCACTTCAGCCGCCGTACGCCCGGAGCCTTGAAGTGCCCGTAGACCGTACAGCCGCCGTGGCCACGCGCGGCCTGACTGCGGGAACCGTGGTGGAGGTTCGCGGGCTGCCCATTCCCTTGCGGGAGGCGATCGACCATCGACCTGGGTCACAAGGTCGCGGTGCGAGCCATCGCTAAGGGACAACCGGTCAAGCAGTTCGGACAGACGATTGGCTTCGCGACGACGGACGTGACGGCCGGACAATGGGTCCACACCCACAACGTCGAGGCGGGAGCGCTGTCGCTCGACGACGCGCACGCGACCGAAACGCCGCTCCCCCCTGCTCCGCTGACGGGGCTCACCTTTCCAAGCTATCGCCGCCCCGACGGCCGCGCCGCCACGCGGAACTATGTCGGCGTGGTGTCGACGGTGAACTGTTCGGCCCACACGTCGAAGTACATCGCACGGCATTTCGACGAGCGGTTCCTCGCGGACTTCCCCAACGTCGACGGCGTCGTGCCGGTCCTACACAAGGGGGGCTGCGCGATGCAGTACGGTTGCGAGGATCACCTGCCGAAGAGGTGGGCCGCCAAATCTTCGACAAGATCGTGGCGGTCGCGAGCGTCGAGGAAACGAAGAGCGAAGCGGCTGGGTGGCCGCGGTCGAGTCTTCGAGCCCTCGGATTCTCGACGTAGCCGTTATGCTCTCAACAACAGCCGATAGTCTGGTGATGCCTGTTCCCACCGGGTGATTGACTCGGCGAGCGCGGTCGCGAGGAAGTCTTCGCGACTGAACGCGAGCCGAAGTTCCCTCTCCAGCGTCTCGGCCGTGGCGACTGAGGACCTCCGATCTTCGTCTCTCGATTTCCTCGTTCCGACAGTCGACTGCAGTGAAAATTCCAGCAATCGCACACAATCGTGTCCTCGCGCCAACTCCCACGCGTCAGGATCGGCACGCAACCGGGTTAACACGTCAGCAATCAGGTCATCCCGCAACTGTGCCTCATGTCGGTTCGACTTATTCATCACGCATATCACCATTTTTCTTATATCACATTCTAATAATGTCTTGTCCATAAACTCGGCAAAGGCCAGCCCGTCGAAAGTCAGCCCCAAATCCCGAGTCAGCGAGGTCAGGAGCAGTGCCCCCAGCGGGCGGCACGAATTCGCGAGATGCGCCGCAAAGATGCGATTAGGCTGGCGGGCACTCAAAAAGGCCTCAAGCTTCTCCTTCGAGCAGTGCTCGGAGACAACCCGGTCGAACGCGGGAGAACGAACGAGCATGATCCCCAGGTCATGGCCATCGCAGAAGAACAGGTTCTCGTCAGACTCGATCTGCCCGTTGACACGCCCGAAATCGGCGTCGATCACAGCGACCATCCCCAGGACGCCCGACGCATTCAGGATCCGCAGGAGTTTCAACGCCCGGTCTCGATCATGAGCCGCCAGAACGTAGCAATGTTCGTGGTCGACCAGGTGCTCGAACAATCGTGCGTCCGTCGCTCCTTCTACAATCAGAACCGCCCGAGGATCCTGCGAACGCTGCATTCGCAACTGGTTCGCGAGCGAATCACTATCGAGGTATTGCCTCATCGTGGCGGCCCCTGAAGTTCCACCGTCAAATCCCACCGATTGCCGATGATCTGCGGCGAATGGGTCGCGACGAGGAAGTCGACCTTGGTCACGGACGAAATCTTCGAAAGATCGCTCAAAAACGGCTTCTGCCACGCGACATGAAGTGAAATCTCCGGTTCGTCGATCAGCACGAGTGCGTCCGACTGCACCTCGAAGAGGAGTTGGTACAGGATTACGACTTCGTGTTGCTCACCCGTGGAAAGTGAGGTGGGAGGCAACTCCTGTCCAGCGGTAGTTTGAAAGACCAGCCCCTTCTCCTGATCGATTTGTACTCGCTTGTATAAAAAACGACTGTTCAACAACTCACGAAACAATTCGATGCGCTCACGGAGGTGCCCGAAGACGGCAAGTTTCTTGTTGACATCCTTGATGTAGACCGTCAGCACGCTCAATTGGTCTTCGTTGGGCTCGGGAAGCGTTTCGCCTCCCGGCAACGATTGCCCGAGAAGCCCTGTGTCGTAGAGCACCTTCCGTTGGGCATCGAGCTCGGACAGCTTCTTCTTGACATCGTCAAGAGAGTACGAATCCTCGCTGGTCACCGACATAATCCGTACCGGAAAGCTTCTGTCGAGAGATTGCGATAGTGCGGCATAGTCAGCCTGAACCCTCTGAATTCGTTCCGAAAGTTCACGCGAGAATTTCGCGACCGCTGGCGAGTCTCTGGATGATATTGCTCGGCCGGCTTGCGCTCGTTTGGTTGATGGCTGGAACTCCAATCGATTGGCACGAATGAAATAGACCTGGACTGCATCCTGAATCGCTCGCAGCCATTTGGGTGCATTGTCTGAAGATTTTGCAATCGGCAGGATATCCGAGTAGCGGTCGATAACTTCGTCGAGGTTCAGGGATTCTCCGGACTGTTCATCGAACCAGACACCTCCGCTTACGCGGTGCAGCCATGGGATTCGATCAGCGACCAATTGTCGCACCATTCCTTGGGCAGACCCTTCCGGGTTCTTCCAATCCCATGAGTTCTCACCGAACGAGATACGCAAGAACGGCTTCTCGGAGTGCCGATTCTCGTCGCCGTACGACTGCTCGACGCGAATTCGCGAACCGTCATCGAGTTCGAATTCCGCAAATGCAAAAGGGACCGCGCACAGCATCGAATAGCGGCGTTCAAAGAAACCGGCGACGAGTCGCAGAACCGCGGTTTTGCCAAACCCGTTCGGTCCATGAATGATCGTGATGCGCTCTTCATTGAGTTCAATCCGGTGGTCGAAAACGCCAAAGAGCCCGCTGACGCGGATGACTTTGAGTCGACGAGGCATTTTGTCGGGCACGGGACTCATGGCGATTTCCGTATGACTCGGTTTGGCGGTTTTGCCGAGAGAGGGTGGCGGTTTGGAAACGAACTGATCGCAATCGCGTAAATCATGTGATCTGCAGGTTCTCGAAAGTCTCGCACGGGGCCTCGGCGCGGTCAAGGAGCCCTATCTGCTCATAAGTGGTCATCGGGTGGGTGGCCGGAATCGAGTCTTCGAGCCGCAACAACTTCCGCAACCTCGACAGTCGCTCGACGTCGAACCGCACGCTGTCGACCCAGCCGCTGGACCCGACGGGTGAGTTGAAGGCAAAGCTCGATGAGTTGGAGCAGATTCGCGACATGAATCGCAAATAGGGCATACTCCAATGGTGTGCGTGAAGTACATCCCGACGACCGCGAACCAAACCGTCAACCGGAGCGGCCAGCGACTCAATCTTTGAAATCAAAAACGCTTGGTGGCGGCCCAGTTGCCGCAGTCCCCACGCCTTTCGCACCTTACCCCGCTCCCAATAGCGACCCATCCCCTCACTCCGCGTAGCGCACCGGGTTCCAGTCCTTCGCCAGGTTGCGAAGCGTTTCGAGGATCGCGCGGTCGTGGCTGGTCGCGATGATCCGCGGCAGACGCAGCATGCTGGCCCGCTCGTCCATCCACAGCTCGCGGAAGTGCACGCTTTCGCCGGTGTCGACCCAGATCGAATCGCCGCCGAAGGCCCGCGCGATGTGCAGTCCGGCGGGGTAGTCGTACACGTTCGGCGAATGGATCAGCGAACCCGCGAAGCGTCCGTCGGCCATCAACTCGTACAGACAGCCGGGGGCGTCGTCCGCGGGCACTCCCTCAAGACCCGCTTGCGTGACCAACTCGGCCCGCGCGCGGTCGTGTTGTTGAAAGCCGATCAGGTAGATCGCCTTCGGTCCGCCCGCCGCGACCGGGGCGGGAGCCACGCGCCGCGGGAGTTGCGACACGACATGCTCGGCGGGCAGGCTCGGGTCGTCCGGTCCGCTGGAGACGGCTCCGGCGCACGCCCGCATCCACGCGCCGTGCGGCCCCGCTTCCGGCACAAACACCAGCGAATAATGGAGCGTGGTCTCGCTCCGCACCGTCAGGATGATCGAGTACCCGTTGCCGTTGCGGTCGCGGTACTGTTTGGTGCCGTCGATGGGATCGAGCGCCAGCGTGTAGGGGGATTCGGTCGCGAACCGCGCGAGGTCCCCGGTCGACTCCTCCGCTTCGATGCGACACTTGCGGAACAGCGGATCGCAATCGCGGAGCGCCCCGACGATCAGCTCCTGCACGGTCAGGTCGGCGAGGGTCAGGGCGTCCGTGTTGGAGCTGCCCGATTGCTTGCCCCCCAGCGCGATGTTGAAGCCCCGCATGCGGCGGGCAATGCTCCCCCCCCAGCGCAGCACGGACGGAAGATGTCGGTCGAGGGCGGCGGTCAGCCGGGCGATATCGAGCACGAAAGGCCTCGCGAAGGGTGCGGAACGGTATCGAAGACGCCGGCCGTTCGCCGGAAGTCCAATCTCTCGGGAGTGTAGCACAGGGGCACGCTTCCCGGATGGCGACCCGCTCGGCAAGCGGGCGTACCTTGCGCGGAAGCGTTTGCCGTATGATCGGCTCGCGGGGCATCGATGGCGGTGTTGTCGCCACGACGACGTTTCGTCGACAATCCCGCCCCTTCCCGCGACCCGATTCGAGTGCCCCATGAGCCTTCCCGCCACCGACGCTTCGCGACGTGCCGACGCCCTGGTGCTCTCGTCACGGCCAAAACGGAATGAGGTGGATCCGTTTCGCCCCAACGGTGTGTTCCTCGAATGGGAACGTTCGCGGTTTGGCCGTCCCGAGTTGACCCTCACCGCGCTGCTCACCAACCGCGAGTGCCCCTATCGTTGCGTGTACTGCGACCTCTGGAAGAACACCACGGAGTTCCGCGTGCCGCCGGGGGCGATACCCGCGCAGATCGATCTGGCCCTGCAGCACGCGCGGACCACCCTTCCGCCCGAGCCTCCAGTCCCGGTGTGGGATGCAGCCACCGACCTCGCCGTTTCACCCGATGCCCGCTCGCCCCATGCCGGTTCACCCGCCGCGCCCCGCCTGCCGCGGCACATCAAGCTCTACAACGCGGGCAATTTCTTCGACGCACAGGCGATTCCCCCCGAGGATTACCGTCCGATCATCGAACGCGTCCAGGACTTCGACACGGTGATCGTCGAGAACCATCCGCGACTGTGCGGCGTGGTCGTGCCGGACTTCGCTCGCGCCCTCGGCACGCAACTGGAAGTGGCCCTCGGCCTGGAGACCATCCATCCTGAGATTCTGCCGCGTCTCAACAAACGGATGACGCTGGACGACTTCCGGGGGGCCGTCGACTTGCTCACCGGTCACGACATCCTTGTGCGGGCCTTCGTGCTGCTTCGGCCACCGTACTTGCCATCGGGGGAGGCGGGGGACGAACAGGGGATCGAATGGGCCATCAAGTCCGTCGAGTACGCGTTTGATGCGGGCGTGGGTGTGTGCGCGATCATCCCCATGCGATCCGGCAACGGATACATGGAGAAACTCGCGAAGCAGGGCGAATTCGAGCCGCCATCGTTGACCGCGCTGGAAAGGGCCTTCGAGGGGGCCTTGGCCCTGCGCGGGGGACGTGTCTTCGCCGACCTGTGGGACATCGAACGGCTGCGCGGCTGCCCGGCCTGCGCGACTGCGCGAAAGGCACGCATGGCCCGGATGAACCTGACGCAGGAAACGGAACCAGCGGTGTCGTGCCAAGCGTGCGGTGCATAACGCACGCCATCGTGGGTGGTGCGACCACGGTGAGTGGCGGAGGGAATCTCTCGCCCCTCGACGGGGCCTCGGGAATTCTCGCGTGCCATGCTTGGCCCGGCTTTGCGGGACAAGCATGCATTCGACATCCACCAACGGATCGAACCACACCTTCCGGGAGAATCCGCGACGCCAGCGTGCTCCGGGTCGAATCCCCAATTCGACGGCGGTCGTTGAAAACCTGGAAATTCCGCCCGCGAATGCCGGTTCCCAAACCGCATGCTTGTCCCGCAAAGCCGGGCCCAGCATGGCACACAACTCCAGACCCATCCTGCGCGACACTGCGAGTCTCGTGTTCGTTACTTCGTTTGCCAGCCCGAACTCGCCACGCGTTTCCGGGCGATCTTCGCCATCAGCCCGAGTCCGGATCTTCAAGACGGTCCACGAAGGACCCGCGTGTGGCACCCCACAGAGCGGAAGCTCTCGTGGGGTGGCCCGTCCACCTCGTGGGCGGGTCGCGCAGCGACAAGACGCCCCACCTTCCGCGCTCGTCGATCTCAGGCGTTTCGACTCTTCGAGTGTTGGCAACAACACTCCGGTGATGGCGAATGGCCCACGCGGCGCTCAAAGGTTCCGAGTGAAGCCGTCACGGCTCGCGCGTTCCTCGAGCCACGCCACCTTGGTCATCCGCCCGAATCCGCCAACGACCCATTCACCCTTCGCCATCGCATCGGCCCTCGTGTTGCTCCACACCCCAGACGCCCAAAGCGGCGTCTTGGCCCCCCGCCGAAGTCGACGAGATGCGTCTGGCCGACCTCGTCCTCGGCGTCGCCCAGGGTCGGATCGCTAAACCACAGGTCGCCGCCTTCCTTCGCACCCACGCGACCCCGTCCCGTTCGTGACCACTCTCCATCTCAATCCCCACCCCAACGTTTCGCAGGAGCGAAACGCGACGATTGTCGTCGTTCGCTCCGAGGCTGTGATTCTTTCGGCAACCCGACGCGTGAGCGAGGGCGAGCCACGAGAAAACTCGCGAAAAACAGAGCGACTCGGCGAATGGGATTCTGCGGACGCGCCCTGTTCGTGAAACAATCACATCCTCTCCGCCGAACGAACCGCGCGGCCAGGGCACTCTGCAACCAGTTCAAAAAGCCGCAGCAACACGAGCGTATGCCGCAGCGTCCGGGCTTTGACCTTCGACAGCCCGCACACCTGACGCCCCCCCGCAAACCGCTGCGTCTTTATGGGTATTCGCTGCCGCCTTCCTCTCCAGACCAATGCGAAAAACCCTGGTTTGATCTTCGTATGCCAGGTGACCCGAACGCGGCGTTGAGCGCCTGGGTGACGTAGTCACAGTCGGAGGTTTTGGAACATCCCGTATCACTGGACCTTTCTCCCGACAGATCAGCCCCGTGTCGTTGGCCTCCCGGCGTCATGCAGCGCGGTCGAACCATGAAACTTGCCCCAGCGTTGTCGGGCGTCCATACCGGGGTCCTCTTGTTGCTCGGCAACTCAGACGCCCAAAGCGGCGTCTCGGCCACCCGCCTCGGCGATGCTCTGGACCGGCACGGTTAAGAACCGAAACGGCATGGACAGCACCTCTGGTTCAAAAAAAATTCGCGCGCCACGCTGCGCGTGTCGCGGGTTCGTTGCCATCCCCCCGCTCCGCCACTCCACTCCGGCAGCTCCGGTCGGGGCTCCGTTCCGGGCTACGCTCCGCTTCTTCCGCCTCCGGCTACTTGACGGACGGACTCAGGACGGGGCGGAAGCCCAAGGCGAAGCCCCGGTAGGACGGGGCAATGCTGATCCGGCCCGCGGACCGGCAACTCGCGAGCGCGTAGTCCCAACTGCCGCCCCGGACGACCCGGAACGAGCCAGACGACGCACCCACAGGATTGCTCCCACCCGCCAGCGTCTTCCCGTACAAGTCCCCGCACCACTCCCATACGTTCCCGTGCATGTCCGAAAGCCCAAATCCGTTCGACAACTTCTGCCCCACTCGCGGTACTTTATAAATCTCGCCCGTGTTCCCTGCGAACCACGCATACTGCCCCAATTCCCCCTCGCTCCCGCCAAAACTCCACGCAGTCTTTGTCCCCGCACGGCACGCCCATTCCCACTCCGCTTCCGTCGGCAGCCGATACACCTGCCCCTCCCGTGCCGACAATTTCTCGCAGAACGACACCGCGTCAGCCCAATTCACGTACGTCGCCGGTGAATCGGAAAACTCTCCCGCCACCGCCTCCCCCTGCCACGGTTCCGTCCCCATGACTGCTTTCCACTGGCCCTGCGTCACCTCCGTGCGTGACATCTGAAACGCTTTCGTCAGCGTCACATCCACCTGGTCCTCGTCCGGTGAACGGTCCTTCTCATCCGCCGGACTCCCCATCGTGAACGTCCCCGGCGGAATCACCACCAGCTCCATGTCGATTGAGTTCTTTTCCACCACCGCTTTCCCCAGACTTTTCGCCCACGCCGCCTGACCCGCCTTCGCAGCGCTCTCGTCAAACGGCCACACCAGAGGCTCCGCTTTCGCCACGGGTTCCGGCTTCGGCGTCATCGGCGGGGCTTCGACCATTTTCGCTGCTATGGGGACGGCAGCCGCCACAGGCAATGGATTTGTTTTGGTGGTCTCCGGCATCGGCGTCGCCGCTGCGGTTGTACTTTTCCCCGTATCTGCCTCTGCCACCTTCGGCTCTACCCCGATCCGCACCGTCGGGGGCTCCCCGACCTCCCCCTTACCCGCAGCGGCGGAACCATCCGGCGTCTGCTCCACGCTCATGGTGGTCTCGGGCGACGCCTTGAACTTCAACTCTTGCCCAGGTGTCACGGCCACCCGCGCGACTTCCTTCCCCCCCTTGTCCCGGAACACCAACCACACCCCGAACAACAGCACCGCAGCGACACCCCCCGCCGCCACCAGCGTGCGGTTGTTCCACGGACGCGGTCCATTTCCCAGCCCCAACAACCCCGCGGCCACAATCGTCGCCTCGCCGGCCGCCACGCGCGGCGCGTCCGGCTTTATGCGCGGTTCCTCCTCCTCAATGGCCTTCGGCAACAGCGGTTTCAGGTCGCGCAGCAACTCCCCCACCGTCTGATACCGCTGCTCCGGCTTCTTCGCGACCATCTTGCGGAACACGCGCTCCAGCGGTTCCGTCACCTCCCCATTCGCTTCCCGCAGCGACGGAATCGGCTGGTTGATGTGGGCCAGCACCCGCTCCAGCACACTCTCTCCCTCGTACATCGTCCGACCAGCGAGCAAGTGGAACAGCGTCGCTCCCAGGCTGTAGATGTCCGACCGCGCATCCGCCGACTTCGTCCGTTCGGCCTGCTCGGGGGCCATGTAATCGGGCGTGCCGAACACCCCCGCCCCGGTCAGGTCCTGCCCGACCCCCTCTTCCTGATCGGTGAACCGCGCTAACCCCAAATCCAGCAGCTTCACCTTTCCGTCAGCGTCCACCAGCAAGTTCGACGGCTTCACATCCCGGTGAACCAGCCCTTTCTTATGGGCGTACTCCAACGCGCGGGCCGCTTGGACGACGTAGTTCAAAGCTTGCGCGACCGGCAGCGCTCCCCGACGCTTGACCAGTGCCGCCAAGTCCTCCCCCTCGACGTACTCCATCACGAAGAAGTGCAGACCCCGCGCTTCGTCCGCGTCGTGAGCGGTGATGATGTTGGGGTGCGTGAGGGCCGCCAACGCGCGGACTTCGCGGTGAAACCGCTCGACGGCTGTGTGATCCCGCATGGCGGCGGGGGGGAGCACCTTCAGCGCCACTTGTCGTCCCATCCGCTGGTGCTCGGCCAGAAACACCACCCCCATCCCCCCCTGGCCCAATTTCTTGAGAATCTTGTAGGCCCCAAGGACGGTGCCGGGGCCGAGTTTCTCCTTCCCCTTCGAGGTGGGAGTGGCGGGTTGAGAGGGGCCGGGACTGTTCGGACCCGGAATCGTGCGAGAAGTCTCCCCCGCGCGGATCTCCACCGATCCCGGCGGGGCGACCTCACTGGCACTTTTTGATCGCGACTCTCGCAGACTATCCGCGACCGCCGCCACACTCGCCCGCTGTGCCGCGTTCAACGGCGTGGCGGGTGCCTCAAACGCGCGGGACAACCGGTCATCGGCCTTCGGGATCACCCGCAACGTCTCGACGCACCGCACGCACGTGAGCACATGCCGTTCGATGTCGTCGGACACCGCCAGGTCCAGTTCACCATTCGCCCAGCGACTCAGTTCTTCGGCGGGAGGGCACGGCATGGGAGGGCCTCGTGGCGACATTCAAACGGGGGGCGGCGCGGATGTTGGTACAGAGGAATCGCGGGAGTTGGCGATTCCTGACTCGAAAATGGAGGAGTTCGGAAAAAAATGTCTGGAGGAGGGCACGCGATCTTGAGCTCGCGTCCGTTCGGCGGAGCGAACGGCTACTTTCTACCCATCGAGAAGGCCACGGAGTTCTTCTCGCAATCTTCGCAAGACGCGGGACTTGGCGGCCCAGACAGCCCCTTCGGTGAGGCCCAGTTCGCTGCCGATCTCCGCCGCCGTGCGGTCCCCCTCCAACATGGCCCAGCAGGCCCGCCACGTCGGCTCCTCGAAGTCCGCCCGCATGATCTCGAAGGCCCGTTCGACGAGCAGCCGGTCGTACTCTCGGTCCCAGAAGCGGGCGGAGTCGACGCTGTCGGCGACCTCGTTCAGCCAGCCGCTGTCGGGAGCGACCTCCCGTCCACGGCGGCGACAAACATCGGCGGCTTTGTGCTTCGCGATGGTCTTGAGCCAGCCACGAAAACTCCCGCTCCGTTCGGGGAATTCCGTATCGGGAATCTGGACGAAGGCGGCGGACAGCACTTCCTGCGTCACTTCGCGGGCGTCGGCGTCGTTCAAACCGGTCCGCACGGCCCAGCCGTAAATGAGCGGAGAATACAATTCGACAAACGCACTCCATGCCTCCTCATCGCGAGGCCCGCGCAGGCGTTCGAGCAGGTTCAACGAAGTGGCGGGCATGAGGGACCGAACAACAACAAACTTCAATCAACACGACGCGGACCTGCCATCCATGACAACACACCCGGCCAACCGCGCCCCGGCGGGTGGCACTGCCCCAAACTCGCCCCAACACGTGGCTTACGCGAGCCACGGGCACCCCGCCTAGTCCCGAAGGCCGCACATCATCATCCGCTCGGAGCAACAGACACGCAATCCCCGTTCCACCGGTGTGTCACCAGCCGTGACAGTCCCTGCCGACGTCCCTCCACCACAACGTCTCGAACGGCGAGCGCACGGCCTCTCGAGCCTACCGCGGGACATCCCGCCCCGCGTTGAACTCCGCGGGATCGAACGGGCTCTTGCGGGGTGTTGCGAGCAGGGCCGATTCGGCGTCCTTCGCGGAATCGATCTTCACCGCGTCGTAATCGAGCGAGGACGACGCAGGACGGGGCGACTCGGCGCGGGGCGAAACCAGCCCGGTGGGCCCCGACGAGTCGACCGGCTCGGTCGAACGATGCGAGGCGAGCGCTTCGCCGTCCGGGGCCAACAGTCCAGGCGACTTGGGTCGGAAGTCGTTCCCGCCCAGGGATTCGACCCACTCGCGCAAGGTGCGGAGCTGCTCGGTCCCCTTGGGGCCGGGAATCGCCACGCGACCGGTGCGGGCATGCGGCCCCGTGTTGGCCGTCAGCAGCAGGCTGGCACCGGGTTGGCCACGATCGACCTTCGCCAGCACCCGCTCGAGGTTCCGTCCGACCGAAAGCTTGCGGCTCGATTCGGCGACAGGGAGGCGTTCCAACCGGAACCCGTCGTCGCCGCGACCGCCGTGACATCCGGACGCCGAGCAGTTGTTGAGCAGGATCGGCAACACGCGCGTCGAGAACACGCGGGATTGCTCGCGCGTCAGTCCGCCCAACGATTGCAGGTCCGAGACTCCGTATTTCGCGCGGAGCACCGCCTTTTCGGCGTCGGCGGCGGTCAGGGCGGGCTTTTTGTCGGCGGGGTCAACCAACACGTCGTCCAGTCGGGCGATCATCCGCCGAGCGTCCTCGCGCGTCGAATCGTGACGCAGCACCTCCAGCAATTCGAGGCGGCATTCGGACAGCAATTGCTTTTCGAGGCACCACTTCGCGAGGGCGAAATGCTCGTCCGGCGGCACCTGGCCGGGCAAGGTGTCGTGCAGATGGCGATGCACAGCCCGCAGGTCTTTCCCGACAAACAACACATGCGCGCCGGGAAGAAACATCTCCCCCGTCGGCTTGCGGACGACATAGTTCTCGCCGTTGCGCGACACCACCCCCTGCACGGTCCGCCCGCCGCGCAAGAGGACGATCCTCGGCAGGCTGGGATCCCCCTCGGCGTCTTCGGCGGTCGTCGACTCGGATTCGGGCCGCACCGCAGCGGGTTCCTGAACGGAGGCCGCGCGAGGCTTGCTGGAGTCCGGCGCGGGGGGCTGGGCGAAGCCGAAGTTCACCAGCCCGGCCGTCGCCATGCACACGCAGGCGACGCCGTACCACGGCCCGCCGCGCAACACGCGGTCAACGGAGAACGAGCGCGAGCGATCCATCGCGGCACACGCGGGTCGAAAACAAGGGTGGGGATGATCGCGCCGAGAACCGGCGGACGAGGTCACGCGGGACTCTATCGCGCCCGGACGAACGGGGTCAATCGGCGATTTCCTCGAAGAAATGCGGGTCGACGCGGAGTTCGGTCGACTTCTCCGGCAGCTCCCACGGGTCATGCACGACTCAGAGACCGCGCCCCTTCTCCCCCACAGTCCGTTCGGAAGAACACGACACAACTCGACTGTGGAGGAGAAGCTGCCCGAACGGCGGTTGCGAGGGCCTCGCAATTCACAAACTGTCTGGCAAGTTCCGTGCGAGGCAAGAGGACGGCGGGTGCCCCTGCCACCTCGTGCCCCTGCCACCTCGTGACCCTGCCAACTCTTGGTCGCGTCGCTTCGCGACAAGCAGCCACACCTTCCGCATTCAATCCCGGAAGAGTCGAACAACCACACGCACCGCTCCCTCCGGGCAGCAACGCCGGAGCGAATCCTCGTACACGGCGTCACGGGCCATGCTCGGCCCGCTCGGGGGGGACAACCATGCCAACCGCGGACCGGCGATCTCTTCACGCCGCTCGATGCTCCATCGCTCACTTCTGCCCGAGATAACTCCGCGCCAAGGCCTCGCCCAACCGCACAACCCCCTCGGTGCCGAGGACGAGTTTCTCCTGCAGCGGCTCAAGCTCGAACACTTTCACAGGAACGATCGCGGCGTCCGCCACGGCCAATTGGGCCAGATCGGCGGTGATGTCGATTCGGTCGAGGCCTTCCTCGACGGGCGGCGACTGCTGGCTGACGTACCATTTCAGATTCGGCAACGCCAAATCCTGGCGGCTTTGCGCGATGGTGGACTTCAACCATTGGGGAGCGCTTCTTCGATAGGGGCCGAATGCCATGTCATTCTCCCCGACGTGATAAAAGATACCCGCCAACTCCACCGCATGGCCTTTGGCCTCGAGGTCGCGCAGCGACTCCTTGATGAAAGCGATGAACGGCGCGTACAGATTGCCGTCCTTCGCGGACGTTCCCTCCGGAGTCCAATCGTTCATCTGCGAGCCGCTGTGGGTGAACTTCGCGATGGCGATGTTGCCGGCGATTCCGGATTGCAGCGCTCGGCCAAAGCCGAGTTCGGGACCAAACGTCTCATGGCACCCGGCGGGGCCCAGCGGCTCCCAGCCGTTGGACGTCTTGTACCCGCCGCCAAGACTGTATCGATAAGCGATCCCGGCGTTGTCCCGCGCGAGCGACTCCCGACCCGTCAACGTGGCGAGGTCTCGAGTGAACGCCCGCTCCCCCTCCATGTTGCGATGCCCCGCGAGGACGAACAGCTTCACGGCACTCCCCTTGGCGTAAGGCCAAACCGGAAGCGGCCGCTCCGAGGGGGGCAGCCTGCCGATCGTTTTCAGGTAAGCCTCCGCATAATTCACGCCATGCTCCAATTGACCGAGCGTTCCATAGTGATAGTGCAATCCCGCCTCGCCACCGATCTCCACGGCGTTGTGTGACGTCGGGATGTAATCGACGAGGGGGTCGGCCTCCGCGACAGCCTTCTGCGCGGTCCGGATGGCGTACATGTTGTCGCGGTTGTCCATGCCCCAGATCGTCTTGGTGCACAGCTCACCGATATAAAACCTCAACTCCGGGGCCTTGAGGTCGCGGCGCCAACTCGCGATGAAGTTCGCGAGGTTCTCGGCGTACCTCGGCTTGAACTTCTGGCTGAACATGTCGTTCTCCCCCTGATGCCACATAAACCCTTCCAGCCGGTAGGCAACCTTTTTGCTGTCCAGCTCTCGCAGCGACGAGCGGACCAGGTCCAGCGCGAGCGGATAAAGTCGAAAACCTTCGGGATGGTCGGGGTTCCAGTCGTCTCCCAGGGCCGTGCCGCCGGCGGCGCACTTGATGATGGCGATCGGCGCCTCGATGTTCTGCGAGACTCGCCGGGCAAAACTCAGCTCGGGCCCGAAATAGTCCCCCGTGGGCTGCATCGGGACCCACCCCTGCGAGGTCTCCTTGGTCTCCCGCCCGAGGTTGTACGAGAACAGCACGTCAGCTTGCGGCTTGTCCAATCCGACATACGGGGGGAACCGCGGAATGTGCTCCACGCGGGAGTGCGTCCCCACCATGTTGGACTGCCCCGCAAAAATGAACACACGCAGCGTCTTCGTATCGTCGTCCGCGCGAAGGGAAGCCACCGGAATCGTCACCAGACAGGCAACAGCGAGGACAAGATTTCGCATGATTTCGATCAAGATGGAGAGTGTCGGGACTCGTCGATCCGCAAGTGATTCAAGAAAGACTCGGCCTTCGCCAAACAATTCCCCACAGGACCGGCCGACGGGGTAGTACATTGCCGACCACGATTTCCCTGAGACCTTCGGAAAACACGGGTGGCCCGACCACCTCGTGGCCGGGTCGCATCGCGACAAGACGCCACACCTTACTCGTTCAACCACCAGAAATCGCGGAGTACCCCCCCCACGCTCCCAGGGCGGGTTTCGCGGCGAGAATCCTACGCTAGTGTAGTGATTCGGACAGATGGGACCTTATCGGTTGTGTGCCACTGGCTCTGCCAGTGCCGTGTGGGCGTGTTCCCATTCGCACTGGCAGAGCCAGTGGCACACGTTTTTCGCACGCATTTAATGTCCCGTAACTTCAGGTCGGCACGCTAGAAGCCGTTTTAAAACCCCGTTGGCCACCTGGACCAATCCGCGATTTCCGGATGATTGTCCACCGTCCAGAGGGTTTTGAAACCACTTCGACGAACGGGACCGGGTCGAAATCGATTCCGAGCGTCCTTGTCGTCAGCCGTCCCTGTTCTCCCTTCACATCGTCGTCGCGGTCACGCAAGCACGGCATCGCCCCGTTCGATATAGGACCTCAATACGACGTCGCGGGTGGCCCGGACGCCGCTTTGGGCGTCCGGGTTGCGGAGCAACAAGAGGGCTGATCATGTGGTAGATGGGAAACGAGTCGTCACAGCAGACGAGTAGGGCAGGCTTCCGCCCTACTTGACTGCCCGTCGGCGATCCGCGTCCGACCGGTCCGCTGCCCCTCGTCGTCATACGTGTACGTATAACTCCCGTCCGACGACATCAGGTTGCCCGGACCCGTCGTATATTCCGCCGAGCCCACCGTGTTCGTATACGATTCCCGATTCCCCGTCGCGTCGTAATCCGTCCCCGTGTACTCGTTCCGCCGAGGGTAGTACAACCCACCCGTCCCCGAGCCGCTACTTCAAGCGTCGTTGAAGGTCGTTGCCAACCGTCGAACGCCTGCCCTCTCATCGCACGGGCGCCCAGAATCTCACAGCAGCGCCTGCGACGCCCGCCATGCATCTACGCCGGCTGTTGCAACACCCGCTGAGTCAGCCGCCTTCGATTCGCTATTATCGGCATAAATTGGCGACCCAATGTGCACGCTCAGGGTGATGCGTGGCCCCGCTATTCTGACTCCGGTAGGATTCCAGTGATGAGCTTTTGCAACGCGCGGTCGAAGGAGTACGCAAATGGCCTGACTTCGTCATCGAAGATATACACGCGTCCGTGGCTATCAACCAAAAGATATCCATGACCTCGATGACTTTCTCCGATCGGAAAGAACGACTGATTGAGCTCGTCTCCAATTGCCTGCACTTCACTGACTAGATGGGTGCACAACAAAGGGTCGACCTGGAGGTCGCTGGCGGCGCACTCAATGCCGCGGCCACATTCGCCAATGTGGAGTCCGGAGAACTCCGCGAGCACCGCCTTGGCGGCAACGGACATCTCCATGCCAAGACGATCATAAACAGACACATCAACACTGCGCCCCTCGAACCATCCGGATCGGAGAAGCGTTGCAAGCACGTCCCGTGGAAACCTTGTGGTCACCTCGCCCCGTCCTCTACTCCAAGACGAGTAGACGAGTAGGGAAGGCTCCTGCCCTACTTGAATACGCCTCTCGATCGCGAAATGTCTGTTCATTCGTCCGCCTCAAGAGAGCCGACAAACTCCTCAAAACCTGACGCTATACGAACTGCAGCACGATCCGGTTCATCGATGTACTCACCGCAAAAAAACCAGATGCTACCCGCGTCGGGACCTTCAGTGCAGAAGCAAAAATAGTCACCCCCTGGATCAATCGCGAAAGGAAGCAGACGCAATGAACGGATGATCTCATTCTCCAGCAGCGCCTCGCAGGAACTCTCGAATCGACTTCCCCATAACGAGTGCCTGACCGGGAGAAACTGTGAGACGACAAAAGCGTCGTCGTTCGAACGAAACAACGGATTGACAGGCCGCCCACCATTCGTCGCCAGTAGAATTTTGCGAAGACCGCTTGGAAAGCGGAACCCAAAACGGGCCTCGACTTCAGCGAGATCGTGTGAGTCAACTGCGCGAGCGGATTCAGGAACGACTACCATACGAGCCTCTATCTCTTGTATTTCTGGCCAGTGGCCTGCTCGAACTGATGGACAGAACCCTTGTGCGGATAAGACGAGTAGGGAAGGCTCCTGCCTGCCTTTCCGGACGTACTCGCGATCAATTTTTCACGAATCGCGACGGTCCGGGCAAAGAGGAATGACCTCGGCAACGGCCAAGGGCAGGAAGGCAGGCGGGAGACTGCCCTACCCGACTGCATTACCCAGCATTCTTAAATTATAGTGCGAAGAAGTTCGCGAAGCTGCTCCTCAGCACCGATTACATCGGCGTCCGAGACTTCCCATTCCGATATCGCTTCACCTTCGTCACAAACCAACCTACGACTCTTATTTGTACATGAGACAATCCCACCGCGCGGTTCTACGACATCGAGACCGAATCGCAGGTGTTGCTGAATCGCATAACGGGCCTGCGAGTGTGGATAAAACACCCACGCGATATGCGGAACACCTGAGCCGGGATTCCGGACACAGGTAAAAAGCGCAACGGGAATGTGTGTGAGTCTGAGGTGCTCAAGAGATGACAGCCAGTGCGAGATGTAGTCCCTAAGGCACCACGTCTCTACTGAAAGAGCGCACGCTTCGCGCTCGCCATTGAAGGCAAACACAGCGATGCGGCTATCCGAATCGATGTCGCCCTCGGTGGTGTCAATGGTTATCGTGAATGACATCATTTTCCAATCACATTGAGGTCTGCGTCCAGCGCACCCTTTCGCTCATGGCTCTTGCTGATTGTTTTCCAGACGCCACCGGTATGTGAGTCTGTGATAAAGACGAGTAGGCAGGCTCCTGCCTGCCTTCCCGGATGTACCCGCACCCAAAGCCTTACGAATCGCGACGGTCCGAGCAAAGAGGCTTGATCAGGTCCGCGACCGCGAACGGTGATCGCTTGTTTCAGAGCTAATCTGGTGTCTGACCGCCAGAGAGCTTGCCGAGAATCCATTCCGCAAAGGAATCCGCACATTTCTCGGCGACAAATCCACTAGTGGCAACCGTCTCGTGCGCGATTAGAACGACAGGGGATTCATCGCCATCATCGTTCGTACAATCAAGAGCATACCAATCACCCGCTCCATTCTGACAAAAAGGTATCACCGTCTTCGGGATTTGCAGCGGCCCCCGTCGCTCGTCGTTTACAATCTGCAATATGTTTGCGCCTCGACACCATTCTTTGGGGATGTCAGCGCCCAGCCCAGCAATGAGCTCAAGAGAACCGAAGTAACCCCAGCCATACTCCTCCAAGAACTGACGGAAGGAGCGTGGCAATCTCAAATTCAGAATTTCCTCGCAATCACGAATCTGTTCCTCAGAAGCTCCTTGTCCAAAAAGGCCATCCAGCCTCTGCTTGGCTAGGATGTCTCGAATCTCCCGGTACTGCTGGACCATTTGACTCTCGCCCAGTGAATGGTGCTTTGTGCAAGCGTCGGGTGCGATGCTTGAAGCATGCGAACGTGATCGGCGTCCCTCGAAGTCTCCTCATGACACCGTGTGCCACTGCTGGCTCGTCCAGCAGTGCGAGCGGGGACAGACGACGTTGCGCGAGCACACCCGCAAGCCCGCCTCGAACGACTCGGTGCAACCCCCCCGTACCTCTCCTCGTTGCGCCCGTCTGGCGGTCCAATCACGCGACACGCGTTTCCGCGCGCAGCCACAATCTATGACCGCGTCGCGCGCCATTCGAAACCCCCGTTCCCACCCCCGCGCGAAAAAAGCGCGCTCAAATTTCCCACATTTCGATTTTTCAAAACGTGGAATCTGCGCACTCCATCGGTCAAAAACCGGTGCGCAAGCCGACCTCGGGTTCCGCACCGTTTTCGCGCGTGTTTCCCACCTTTTTCGCGTTTTGCACCCCCGGTGTCGTGTTCCCCGACCCGTTTTCGTCCCTCCAAAACAGCCCGGAATTCAACACCGACGCTTCTCACAATGCCATTGCAACAAGCGCGCAACAAACCGGTGTCTGTTGAAGGAGACGTGCGGCGACACTGACCAATGATCGTCACACGAACTTCGCGACATCCCCTTTGGAGAACCGGGAGAGTTTCATGCGGTCGATCTCGATGCCCAGACCGGGAGCGTCGGGGATGACGAGTTCGCCGGCTTCGATCCGGAACGGCGTCGTCGGCAGTTCTTCGATGTACGCGCAAGGGGTGAGGTACTCGACATACCGCGCCACCGGCTGCGCGGCGGCCAGTTGCAGGTCCGCCGCCACCCCCACTGCCGTGTTCCAGCCGTGCGGCACCATCAGGATGTTGTGGTCGAACGCCGTCCACGCGATCCGCCGCGACTCGCTCAAGCCACCGTTCTTGGTGCAGTCCGGCTGGATGATGTCCACCGCCTTCCGTTCGAGCCAGGGCTGGAACGACTGCCGCCGCGTCAGCACCTCCCCCGTCGCGATGGGAACCGGCGAGACCCGCGTGAGTTCGATGTATCCCTCGATGTCGTCCGGAGGAAGAGCCTCCTCGAACCAGGTGATGTCGTACTGCGCGAGCATCTTGGCCGTTTCGCGCGCCCAGTTCAGCCCGTGCGGCCAAAACTGCTCGCTCCCCCCCGCGTCGACCATCAGTTCGATGCCGTCGCCAACAGCCTGCCGGGCCGTGCGCACCAGCAATTCGTCAAACTTCCGATCACGTCGACCAAAGGGACGCCAACCCATCTTGATCGCCCGGAAGCCGCGGCCCACAACCTCACCCAGCGTCTTCGCCAAACGGTCCGGTTCGTCGAACAGAATCGAACCATATGGCTTGATCCTCTGACGGTAGTTTCCCCCCAGGAGACGCGACACCGGCTGGCCGCACGCCTGACCCATCAGGTCCCACAGCGCGATGTCGATCCCGCTGATGGCGTGTTCGACCGATCCGCCACGCCCCTGCCAAAACGTGGCTTGGCGCAGCTTTTCGCTGACCCGCTCGGGTTCGACCGACGACTCGCGCCGCAACAACGGCCACATGAGTTCGACCGCGCCGCGGATGAGCGTCCCCGACGTGAAGCAACTGCCGAACCCGCTGCGCCCCGCGTCGTCGAGCACTTCGACAAGCGTGTGCAAGTTTTCGTCCGGCTGATGCCCCTGCGGCCATCCGCCGTCCACCGTCCCGCCATACAGCGGATGAATCCGCAACTCGACGATCGCCATCGCACCCATCCTCATGGTTCTGGTAGCCGAAGTCCTGGAAATCGGGCTCCAGTCGATTCACCCGTTGATTTGCGCGGCCAACGCCGCCAAACCCAAATTCACCACCCGCACGTCAGCGGCGATCGACAGCATGCGACAACCGTTGTCGACGCACAATTTCGTGTGCTCCGGTCCGAACGGGACGACGCCCCAGGTCTTGCCGTTGGCGCGGCAGGCCTTGCCGACCCGTTCGAGGGCGGCACGGCATTTGGGATTCAGGAAATCCCCCGGCACGCCCAGGTTCACGCTCAGGTCGGCCGGACCCACAAACAGGAAATCGACCCCCTCCAGCGCGGCGATCTGTTCGACACACTCGAGGGCGTCGACCGTTTCGATCTGAATCGCCACGTACGACCGCTGGTTGGCCCGAACCAGGAAATCCTTGGCGGCCAGTTTTCCGAAGTCGGCGTCGTAACCCATCGTGTTGAGACCGCGCACGCCGATGGGTGCGAACTTGGCCCAGCGGACGAACTCGCGAGCTTCGTCGACCGTGCGAATCTGCGCCGCCATCACTCCCCCCGCACCCGCTTCCAGCACGCGCGTCACCGCCGCATAGTTCGTCAGCGGCATGCGGACGAAGCTGTCGCAGCCGTGTGCACGGGCGGCGAGGATCGCGATCTCAAGGTCCGCCGTCGCGAAGTCGGTGTGTTCCATGTCGAACCAGAACCCCTGAAAAGTGCCGCTCATCGCGAGCATTTGCACGAGGTTGTGGTGCAGGATGCGCCCGACGGCGCAGACGTTGACGGACTCGCCGCGCGCCAACCGCACAGCCAGGGAGTTTTCGGGAAGCAACACGATGAATTCCGAGGGAAGGGAAATCCGAGGAGAAGGAATTGGGTGCGGACGGTCACGCATCGGCGAACGATGATAGCAGCCCGCGCGTGTGGCTCACGCTGTGGAGCGTCGTTTCGCCTCGGCTTTGACCGGAGACATAGTCTCAAGCGTGCCATTCGCCGCTGAAGACCTCGGTGGCGGGGCCGGTCATCAGGACCGGACCTTGTTCGGTCCACTCCAGCTCGAGGTCCCCCCCCGGAAGGTGCGCGAGCACGCGCCGTCCGTGGCGGCCGGTGAGCACGCCCGCAACGCAACACGCGCACGCGCCTGTGCCGCATGCCAGCGTGATGCCGCTGCCGCGCTCCCACGTGCGGACGGTGATCTCGCTGGGTGAATGGACCTGCACGAAGTGGGCGTTGATGCGTCGTGGGAAAAGGTCGGCCCGTTCGAGGATCGGCCCGACACGCTCCAGCGGCACTTTCGCGACATCCGCGCAGTACAGCACCACATGCGGATTGCCCATCGACACGCACGTCATCTTCGGGACCAAACCGCAGTCGGCTTGCCAGTCCCCCTCCAAACCCGCGATGCCCGCCAGCGGCACGTCGACGACGCGGTCCCCCGTCAGTGTCGTCGGGATTCGCGCTGCCTCGAGGATCGGCTCCCCCATGTCGACGCGGACGCGTTCGACTTTGCCGTCCGCTCCCGGAAACAACCGCAGCGACAACACTCCCCGCCCCGTCTCGATCCGGATTTCCGGACGGGGGGCGATGTTGTGGTCGTACACATATTTCGCAACGCACCGGACGCCGTTTCCGCACATTTCCGATTCACTGCCATCGGCGTTGAACATCCGCATGCGGGCGTCCGCCTTGTCGGACGGGCAAATCAGAATCAGTCCGTCGCCGCCGATGCCGGTGTGGCGGTCGCTGACGAGCGTGGCAAGGTGGGCAGGGTCGCCGGGCAGGGTTTCGTGGAAGCAATCGACGTAGACATAGTCGTTGCCCGCGCCGTGCATCTTGGTGAATCGCATGGTGTTGGCCGTCGGGTCGGATCGGAGAGAGGAAGGGATATCTGAAACGTCACGCCAGCGGGTGGGCTGCGTACGGCAGCATATCAGGGGGTGATAGCGCGCCGGTATGAACGTGGTTCGCGAGCGTCTTGAGGAAGAGCGTGCCGTCGGAGCGTGGGTTCGCGAGCGGCGGAAATCGGACGATTTACGCTACGCGGCAGTGATTTTTTCGGACAACCGGCGGACTCGATGAAAACCCAAAGCGTGAGTTCTGAAGTTGCGCTATTCCCCGAGGAGCCGCAGAGAACACTGGGATTTCAAGGGTTTTTATTCTCACGCAGAGGCGCAGAGACGCAGGGAAAGACAAATCCGTTGCGTCTCTGCGCCTCTG
Source organism: Planctomycetales bacterium (assembly GCA_044359065.1). Lineage (GTDB taxonomy): Bacteria > Planctomycetota > Planctomycetia > Planctomycetales > Planctomycetaceae > JAIXZD01. The sequence goes on from JBIKMW010000004.1 coordinate 79,090, forward strand.
CGTGAGACCACAAAAACCGATGTTTTGCGATCTCTCGGCGACTTCCCGAGAGAAATAGCGCATCTTCAAACGCGTGAGCGAGGGACGACGCGTGGATTCCGGGGAGATGGTGATCGGCGGGGAGAGCCGGGTCCCTCGCTCACGCTTCGGGTTTTCAAAAACTCAGCTGGGTCCCTCGCTGACGCGGCGGGTTTCCAAGAACTCACGGCCTCTATGGCCTCACGCCACGGGTTCCGTCTTTGCGAGGCTGCATAGCCCGCGGCGGCCGCGTTCGTCTTTCCAGGCTCCCATCAAACGCGTGCCGTTGTCGCGCAGTTGGCCGCGGATCTCGGTCGTGAAGCCGCGACCGTCGAGCAGTTCGGACACGAATTCGCCGGACGCGTCCAACGGAACGATCCCCATGCGGCGAATCGGGTGCGATTGGCCGCTCGGGGCGATGATCGCGCCGCCGGCGAATTCCCCTTCGAGGCCGAACTCGATCCATGCCGCCGCCACGGCGTTGTCGTCGAGCGTGTACTGACCGGACCATGTCCCTCGGAACAACCGATGCGGCGGTTCGTTGCGGTACAGGTCCGTCTCGGGTTCGACCACCAGCGTCGACAAAACCTTGCGAAGTTTGCCCCCCGCCATCAGTCCGGCGGGGGTGAGGACATCGCGGTCGAGCAGCAAATCCCCCTTGGAGAGCGCCCTCAAATAGGCCTCACACGGTTTCCATGCCAGGTGGATGAGCGGCTGGCGGGAGCAAACCTGGATCCGCGCACCGCGCAAGAAGGCCTTGTAGACCAACTCTCCGCCGCACAGTCGTTGGTCGTCGAAAGCGAGGGCCAGATCGTGACCGCGCCCGATCCAACCCGCCGCCGCACTCACCACCGCAGCCAGATCGCGCTCGCTGGCCTGTTCGTACCGCGCGACGAAGAACTCGCCGCGTCGACCTTGGGCGACCCATTCGTCCCACGGCACATAGCGCACCCCCGCGAGCGTGTCGAGCACCCACACGTCCCGACCCATCCGCGCCACCAAACCGCAATTTGAGACCGGCGACCCCGTCAATTCGGCGACATACGAACTGAGGTGGGTCGGTACGTGCTGGAAGACAACATCGCCGGTACGCAGGATCGAGGGGGGGGCGACCGGTTCCTCGGGGTTGGCGGCATTGGTGGAGGGGGTGTCGTCGGCCCGAAGCGCGGGCGTGTGGACGCTGAGCGCACAGGCGGCGAGCGAAGTCAAAAACCGACGGCGATCGGTGAGAGGAAGCATGATTGCGGCGGGGATGGGGGGCGCGTGAGGTGTCGGCGCGGGCGGGTTCACGATCGGCGGAAATCTGACGATTTCCGCTATGGGTGCTTTGTCTCGACGGAAATTGGGGGTTGTGATCGTCGCAAGTCATTCGCAATGCTGGACTTGCCAGCAGTGTCACCCCCGAATCCGGCTGTGACGAAGCACGAGGCTGTGATTTCTTGTAACCCGAAGCGTGAACGAGGGATTCCCCTCTGTCCGCAGGTCACGGGTGCGCTGGAATCCACGCGGGGTCCCTCGCTTACGCTTCGGGTTTTCGGAAGGGTCAGATTCGTTACGAGGGTTGTCAGGCACAGCCTGACCTACGGAATGATCGACTTTGGCGGACAGGAAGATTGAAGCGGTCCGGGCTGTTGTGCCGATTTTGCCGATGCGGGCGCCGTGTGTTGTGGCGGTGTGCCGAGCAGGCCGAATCGGCCACAGACGCCGCAAAGACATACAAACAAAGAGTTTATCGCCGTGAATAGTCCCCCGGTCGGTCCCCCGCTGCCGTTTCGACTCTCCCGTCGGGAGTGGTGTCGGGCCGCGCTGGCGGCGGTGCTGCCGCTGAGTGGTTGTGCGACGGTTCCCGTCAGCGTGAGCAATCCGATCCCCGGGCTGACGACCGTGGCCGTGGCTCCGTTCTTCAATTTGAGCTCCGAACCGACCGCCGATGGACGCCGATTCGCGCAGGCCTACTACGCCGAACTCCAGAAGCAGGCGGGGTTTCAGGTGATTCCGGTGGGTGTGGTCGAGGAGGCCATATCCACGAACGGGCTGTCCCTGGAGGACCCGGCCGACACGGTCGAACTGTGCCGCCTGTTGGGGGCGGACGCGGTTGTGATCGGCGGCATCACCGATTATCGCCCCTATTATCCGCCACAGGTCGGTTTGCAGGTGCAGTGGTATTCGCCGCGCGGTTGGCTGTTTTATCCCGGCCCGATCGCCCGACCGGGCCAGCCTCCCCCCGCCGGTGCGGCACCCTTTTGTCCGCCGCAGGTCTGTCCGCCACAAGTCGTTCGTGGGCAATCGGATGAGGAGGATTTGTCGAACGCCGAAGTGGACGCCCTCGTGACGGCCGGGGTGCTTCCCGTGCAATTGGTCCAGGGGGGGGCCTCTCCCAAGGGAGGACCGGTGGCTCCGCCACTGTGGCCGCAACGGGATCGCGGACGAAAAGCCACAAGTGGAACCGCCGTCGCATCTTCCGAAGAATCGAACCGTCCGGCGACAGGCTCGACGGGTGGGTCGGTGGGCGGGTCTGTGAGAGGGGGGGCCGGGACGCGTGCGCGTCCTTCCTCGCAGAGCGGGGGAATGCGGTCCGAGGACTTGTCTCCTCCCGCGCAACGGCCCACCGAACCGTTGATGTCGTACACCCGGTTCTTCGACGGGGCTGATCCGGTGCTCGTCAAATCGCTCAAGGCGTATGTGGCGCATCGAGGGGATTTGCGCAGCGGCGGGTGGGAAGGGTACTTGCAGCGGAGCGAGGATTTCCTGCAATTCACGTCGCATCTGATGATTCTGGAAATGCTGCAACTGCACGGGGGCCAGTTGAAGTCGGAGACGGTGTGGCCCTCGTGGAAGTGACGGCGGCCCCACAGCGCGGGGATGTGGCCGTCGCGATCGGACCGGTCGGTTCCGTTTTCGCCCGTGGCGACGATTTTTCCGATTCTTGTGGCGGAACGGCGTTTCGATCCGACCGATAACGTGAGTCACGCGGACGGGCCGTCGACACGGCCATTCCCGCGAGCGGCAGGACGCCCGCACATCTCAACCGCTTCCACGGACGGTGGCGACCATGAACAAAGGGGTGAACGTCATCGCCTTGGTGAAAGGCTCCGAGCGATACATCTTCCTGTACGACGACGAGAGCGCGCCGAAGATGTTGCAAACGCTGGGGAAATACGCCGGCGACCCCGACTTGAGCTTCTCGTGGTACGACGCGGCAGTGCTCAGTCAGAAGGTGCGGAAGCTCAAGAGGGACCGGGCACACGACGAAACGGTCGCACCGCATTTCCCGGCGATGAATCGCAAACCGCTGTTCGATTGACGACGCGGGAGTCGGTTCGGGTGGGAGCCGTGCTCTTCCTGTGGTGTGTCCGGGAGTGGACCGACTCGGCGAGCCAATCAACGTCGACATGCTTGTCCCGCAGAGCCGGGCCAAGCATGGCACCCGGCGTCGGGTTGAAGGTGGATCGCGGCTACCGGGAGAGCCGGTGATCGCTGGCATGCTTGCCCCGCAAAGCCCGTGCAAGCATGGCACCCGATCCCCCAAAACTCGACACCCGGCGAGCCGATAGATGTCAGCATGCTTGTCCCGCAGAGCCGGGCCAAGCATGGCACCCGATCCCCGAGGCCTGCCGTGCAAGCGCTTGCGACCGCGTTTCTTCACATGCTGAGGGTCGAGCGGAACGCGTCGCCGTTGACGCTGAAGTCGTACGGCGAGGACCTCGAAAGCCTCTTCGAGTACTTCCGGGAACGGCACGGGTCCATCCCCGGGCCCGGGGATGTGACGATCGCCACGCTGCGCGGCTACGTGAATTATCTGCACGAATGCCAATACGCGCGGACCACGATGGCCCGGCGGCTGGCGTGTCTGCGGACGATGTTCCGTTTCGCGCAGCGCGAAGGGTTGTGCGAAGGGAACCCCGCCAAGGCCCTGCGGACGCCGAGGGTGGGGCGGAAGCTGCCGAACTTTCTGTCGGTCGAGCAACTGGCACTGCTACTCGAGTCTCCGCCAGCCAACACGCCGTTGGGGTTGCGCGACCGGGCGATTCTGGAAACGCTGTACACCGCCGGGTTGCGGGTGGCCGAACTGGTGGGGCTCGACATCGAGCATTGGGACAAAGACGCCGGTGTGGTGAGGGTCTCCGGGAAGGGACGCAAGCAGCGGATCGTGCCGATCGGCAGTTACGCGGCGAAAGCGCTTTCGAGGTGGTTGGAGGTGCGCCGCGTGTCGGACAAGGCGGCCGCCAACCACCGGCAGGCGATCTTCCTGAACAAGAACGGCAAGCGGTTGACGACACGCAGCATTGGCCGCCTGCTGGAGAAGTACCTGTCGCTGACGGGGCTGGATTCGCGGGTGACACCGCACACGATTCGGCACAGCTTCGCCACGCATTTGTTGGATGGTGGGGCCGACCTGCGGAGCGTGCAGGAACTGTTGGGGCACAAGTCGCTGACGACGACGCAGATCTACACGCACGTCAGCACGCGGCGGATGAAGGAAACCTACGAGAAGGCGCATCCGCATGCGGCGCGGAACCGGGGTCGGAAGAAGACCGACCTAGATTGACCCGGCGTTGACGGGGCGGGTGTGACAGCGATTTTTCGGAAATTTGAATTTCCCGAGAAACTCTTCACGGGTTGCGGTGTTTGCTCGGGTTCGACCGCGCCGATTCGACCGCCGGGGAGCGGGGCGGTGCACATTCGTTTCCCGACATGAATTTCCGGAAATCTTTTACATTTTGCCGTCGCATTTGCGAGCGATTTGTGAGCAAATGATGAATCCCGCGTTTTCTGCGGGGATCGACCTGGTTGCCCGTCATTTGATTTCTCCGTTTTGAAAGGTCACGCATGCGCTCGCTGACTCCCGCTCGACGCGGGTTCACCCTGATCGAATTGCTGGTGGTGATCGCGATCATCGCGATTCTCATCGCCCTGCTGCTGCCCGCTGTGCAGCAAGCGCGGGAAGCGGCTCGTCGCTCGACGTGCCGGAACAACCTCAAGCAGATGGGGTTGGCCCTGCACAACTATCACGACAACTTCAACATGTTTCCCCGGATGATCATCGGTCCGTCCGTCGACGGCGCGGGTGGCGACGGGTGGCGGCAATACGGATCGCACTTCTCGATCCTGCCGTACATCGACCAAGCGCCGCTTTACAACCTGGCCTCCACCGCGGTGCAAGCCAATCGCATGGCCTGTTGCGATGGAGCGAACAGTGCGGGCGAGAACGCTCCGTGGAGCCTCGACCGGGTTAAGTTGCCGGCGTACCTCTGTCCGTCGGACGCGCCGCCGCAGGACTTCCAGGCGTGGAACAACTACGGGGTCTGCCAAGGCTCGAACAAGGGTTGGGCCGTCGGGACGGTCGACCAAAACGGTGTGTTCAATCGCAGCGTGTGGGTGCGCATCGGCGACGTGACGGACGGAACCTCCAACGTGATCGCTGTCAGCGAGATTCTGACGACCGACCAGGGGAGTCGATCGGGCGACCAGGCGGACCTGGCCCGTGTGCGGGACGGGGGCGGGATCGCGGGTGGAAACGCCGCCCCGGACTCTTACCCGACCATCACCAAGGCCAACGTCGACGCCTGGGGCGTCGCGGCACTCGCCATCACAGTGATCAACACCAATCGCGTGGGCGAACGATGGTTCCGCGGTCAGCCGGGTCGCAACGCGTTCAACACCCTGTTGACGCCGAACTCGAAATTCCCGAACGCGACGTTCCACTGTGCCAATTGCAATTACGATGGTCGCGGGTTGCATGGCGCGCGGAGCAAGCACGTCGGTGGCGTGCATGCGGCGCTGATCGATGGCTCGGTCAAGTTTGTGGGCGAGAACATCGACTGGGACGTTTGGCAACGGGCCGGTGCCCGTGCCGACGGCTTGCCGCTTGGCGAGTGGTGAAAGCGGAGTTCGCGACCCATCGCGGGAATGGTGTACGTTCCGCGGGTTGCGTTTGAGTTGTGCATGAGAGAGGCGGGCCGCGTTGGTCCGCCTCTCTTTTTTTGCATAAAGCCCTGGTGCGTGCGATTCGCGAGAAGATCAATCCGCGTTCCGTGGTCGCCGTTTGGCGGAGAATCAAGACTAAAGACTAATTGCCTATGTCGATTGACTTGCACCTGCGTGTTTTTGCTTGTGAAAAATCGGAGAAATGTGCAGACTAAATCCGAGGCCGGTCGTTCGACCGATTCGCCGCTGTCATTTTTCTTCGGAATGCGAGGTGTTCAATGCGCTCTCTGTCGCGGAAGCCGCGTGGCTTCACCCTGATCGAATTGCTGGTGGTGATCGCGATCATCGCGATTCTCATCGCCCTGTTGCTGCCGGCCGTACAGCAAGCGCGGGAAGCGGCGCGTCGGTCGACCTGCCGCAACAACCTGAAGCAGTTGGGGTTGGCGATTCACAACTACCACGACAACTTCAACATGTTCCCGCGGATGATCATCGGCCCGCAGGTCGACGGGAACGGCGCCGACGGGTGGCGGTCGTACGGGTCGCACTTCTCGATCCTGCCGTACATCGACCAGGCGCCGCTGTACAACCGGATGTCTCAAGCGGTGCAAGAGAACCGACGTGCGTGCTGCGACGGGACGGCCAGCGCGGGCGAGAACGCCCCGCACCAGTACGACCAAGTCAAGGTGCCGGCGTTCCTGTGTCCTTCGGACGCGCCGCCGCAGAATTTCCAGGCGTGGAACAACTACGCCGTGTCGCAAGGTTCCAACAAAGGTTGGGCCGTGCCCACGGTCGACCAGAATGGTGTGTTCAACCGGACCGTGTGGGTGCGGATTGGCGATGTGACCGACGGGACTTCGAACGTTGTCGCGGTGAGCGAGATCCTCACGACCGACCAGGGGAGCCGTTCGGGCGACCAGGCGGACTTGGCCCGCGTGCGCGATGGGAACGGGATTGCGGGCGGGAACGCGGCGCCGTGGTCGTATCCGGGAATCACGAAGGCGAATGTTGACACGTGGGGTGCGGCGGCTGTGTCGCTTGGCATCAACGGCAACCGCGTCGGTGAACGTTGGTTCCGGGGCCAACCGGGCCGCAACGCGTACAACCATCTGCTGACGCCGAACTCGAAGTTCCCGAGTGCCACGTTCCATTGCGGGGGATGCAACTACGACGGCCCCGGGATGCACGGCGCGCGGAGCAAGCATGTCGGCGGCGTGCATGCGACTCTGGTTGATGGTTCGGTGAAGTTCGTCGGTGAGAACATCGACTGGGACATCTGGCAACGTGCGGGAGCCCGAGCCGACGGCTTGCCGCTCGGCGACTGGTGAGCCATCGCTCGCCGGGACCTAGCTCGGTGTGACGGGCGGGTTCGGCGGACGAACGGAGGAATCGCGGGACCGGTGGCTGAACAAGCCCCGGTCCCGTTTGATTTATGGGACTCGCTGGACGAAGATGAAGGTTCAACGAACTCGTCGGAATCCGTTGCCCGTCCGGTTGCGGGAGTGTGCCAAATCGCATTCGAGGATCTCCGCGAGACATCCGCCTTTGTCGTGCTTCGGAGATGGTTGTTATGCGAGTTTTCAGCGCTCTGTGTCTGTCCGGTGTGTTGGCTGCGTCCCTCGTCGGCTGTGGTGGCGGGTCTCCTCCCGGCGAAGTGAGTCCGATCGGCGAGGTGAAGTCGGTCGACGAGTTGAAGCAACGTCTGCAGTACGTGGCGGATTCCGGCCAGGCGGGGAGCGCGCTGGCGGGATTGGACGCGGAGATCAACAAGATCGCCGACGAAGCCAAGAAGAAGGCGTTGCTGGCGGACTTCGCCAAGTTGAGCGCCACCCAGGATCCGAACGCCGCCAAGGCGTTGGCCAAGGCGATGATCGCCAAGCTGTGATCGGGAGAGGTGCGCGAGGCGTCGGCGCGCGGGTTGACGTGCGGCGGAAATCTTGCGATTTCCGCTACGAGTGAGGGTGGGCGTGATGGTATCGCGCGCGAAGCGCCGCGTGTGGATCGGGTCGGCGGTCGTGCTGTTCGCGGCCGTCGGCTCCGCGTGGTGGTTCGGACCCGCGCTGTGCGTGGGGCGCGCCGAGGCGGCGCTCGTCGCCCAGGAATGGCCTGCGGTCGAAGCGTGGACCGCGCGGGCGCGTGCGTGGGCCTCCAAGGACCCGCGCGTGGTGATGTGGTCGGCGCGGGTGGCCCGCAAACTGGGCCGTTACGCCGAGATGGATCGGTGCCTCGACGAGGCTCGGCTGTTGGGAGTTCCCGGTCGGCGCCTCGAAGTCGAGCGCTGGTTGGCGGAGTCCGAGTCGGGCAATATCGTCAACCTGCGGCGCGAGCTGGGGGACCTGCTCCTCAAGGGGGAGGATCTGCCGGCGGTGTGCGAGGCGTTCGCACGGGGTTGCGTGGCAACGTATCGCCTGGACGACGCGCTGAGCGTGCTGTCCACGTGGCAGGCCGATTTTCCGGAGGACCCGCAGCCGCATTTTCTGCGAGGCCGGTTGCTCGAGCACCGGTCGAATCTCGACGGCGCGGCGGACGAATTCCAGGCGGCGCTGCGCAAAGCGCCGCGCCACGGACCGGCGGCGTTCAATTTGGCGCGCATCCGTATCGGGCAACAGAAGATCGAGGAAGCGCTGGCTCTCTATCGGTTGGCCGGACCATCGCTGCCCGATCCCCAGCCCGCGTTGGTGGGGGAGGCTCGTTGCCTGCGGGAGTTGAGTCGGCTCGACGAAGCGCGCGCGGTCGTTGACCAGGCGCTGGCCCGCCCCAAGGACCGGCTTGAAGAAGCGTATCGGTTGACGGGCGAACGGTCGGAGACCGCGCTGGCGCAAGCCGCCGCCGAGCGCGGACAGATCGAACTGGACGCGGACAAACCGGAAGAGGCGGAACGGTGGTTCGCTCGGGCCGTCGAAGCCAACCCCCACGATTGGCGCGTGCGGCACAGTCACGCGGCGGCGCTACGTCAGTTGGGACGGACGAAGGAAGCCGCCGAGGAAACGGAACGCGTCGAGGCGACTCAAAGCGCGCTGGCGGCGTGTGATCGGTTGATCGACCGGTTGAAAAAACAGCCCGACGACCTGGAAGCGCGGTTCGGGGTGGGCAAAATGCTGCTGGAGCACGTCTCTCCCAATCAGGGGTTAGTGTGGCTCAACAGCGTGTTGTCTTACGAGGCCGACCATGTCGCCGCGCGGGAACTGCTCGCCCGCTATTACGAGGATCATCGTGCGGAGAATCCGGAATACTCCATGCTGGCCGAACTGCATCGCCGACGCCTTGCGGAGATCGCGGCCAAGCGCTGAGGGATCGATGCGCGATGCGGGGCCGAGAGAGGGGGCTGCGCGAACCTTGGCCCCCTCATCCGCCCTGCGGGCACCTTCTCCCCCACAGTCGAGTTGTGTCGGCGAATGGGAGCCGAGTGTGGGGGAGAAGGGAGCGTGCGGCGCGTGCTCGAAGCGCGCGGGCGGGGTGCGAGTCGCGGTGATGCTGCTCGGGGTGGTGTTGCTGGCGGGGTGCGGAGGGGCTGTGAAGCCGACGACGCCACCCGCTGCGACGTCCGGCGGTGGTCCCGGGGGGACGGCGCCTGCGACCTCCGCCGTGGTGCTGCGATTCGACGAGTTGGCGTCTGTGCGGGCGTTGGACCTGCGGTATGACAACGGGTCGGAGGCGGGGGTGAACGCGATTCTCGAATCGCTCGGTGGCGGGGTGGCGGCGATTGACTACGACCGGGATGGCTGGTGTGATCTGGTCTTTCCGGGAGGGGGTTCGTTCGCGGAACGCACCACGCGCGGGTTGCCCACGCGGCTCCTTCGCCGCACGGAGGTCAACCAGGCCGCGCGAGTGGAAGTTTTCGCGGGACTTGGGGAACCGAAGCACTATTCGCACGGCGCTGCGGCGGGGGATTTCGACAACGACGGATTCGGCGACTTACTGATCACCGGCTTCGGCGGGTTGACGTTGTGGCGGAACCTGGGGGACGGGACGTTCGAGGATGTCACGGGGCCGGCGCGTTTGGACGATTCGTCGTGGAGTTCGAGCGCCGCGTGGGGGGACCTCAACGGCGACGGGCATCCCGATGTGTACGTGGCCCATTACGTGAACTGGTCGTTCAACAACAACCCACCCTGCAAGGGACCGGCCGGACAGGCGGACGTGTGTCCGCCGCGTGCTTTTGATGGGTTGGATGACATCGTCTACTTCTCGGAGGGGGACGGGACGTTCCGCGCGGCGGGGCCCGAGACGGGTCTGGCTCCGCAGGGGAAGGGCTTGGGAGTGCTCGTGGCGGACTTCGACCGGGACGGCGATTCCGACGTGTATGTCGCCAACGACACGGTGCCGAACTTCTACTACGTCAACGACGGGCGCGGGGGATTGGAGGAATCGGGACAGGCGACAGGTACGGCCCTGGACGACATGGCCGGTTCGACGGGGTCGATGGGGGTCGCGGCGACCGACTACGACCGGGACGGGGGGCTGGATTTGTGGGTCGCGAACTACGAAGACGAACTGCTGGCGCTGTATCGCAACCTGAAGAACGGGTCGTTCCAACACGTGAGCCGGCGCGTCGGGGTGGGGCGCATCGGGACGTTGTACGTGGGCTTCGGCTGTGTGGCAGGGGACTTCGACCTCGACGGTGACGAGGACATGGCGGTCGCCAACGGGCATGTCGTGCACCACCCGAGGAACGCGCCCGTCAAGCAGGAGCCGCTCTTGTTGCTGAACTCGGGAGCGGGACAATTCGCGCGGGAGAAGCCCGCGGGATATTTCTCGGAGCCGCATTTGGGGCGGGGCCTGGCGACCGTCGACCTCGACCGCGACGGTCAATCGGACCTGGTGTTCACAAACACGCACGAACCGGCGGCGGCACTGATCAACCGGACGGTGTCGACTGGCGGAAGTGGGCCGGGGGGTGATGGGCAGAGGGGAGGGAGCGGGCGGTCGCTGCGAGTGCGGCTGGTCGGTCGCCGCGCGGCGCGGGAACCGGTGGGGGCGAGTGCCGTGCTGTCGACATCGGCGGGGGAACTGCTGCGTCCGGTGATCGGTGGCGGGAGCTACCTGTCGACATGCGAACCGGTCCTGCATTGGGGGTTGCCGGACGGTGGGACGATTCGCGGGTTGGAAGTCACCTGGCCGGGTGGAGCGAAACAGACGTGGACTGCCGCCGAATTGGAGCGGGCACGGCGCGACGCAGCGGGGGTGGTGGTGCTGTTCGAGCGGATCGACGAGTGACGCGCGGGCGAGTTCACGAACCGGGGAAGTGAGAACACGGCGCGCAAAAAAAACGCGGCCGCGGGGAGACCGAAGACGGCGTCTCCCCGCGGCCGCGAAGGCGGGCTTGGGTGCTTCGCGTGGTGCGTGTGGATCGACCGAGCGAAGCGGTGTGTGGTGCGAACTGTTGTTCGAGACGAGGGCGTGTCGTTGTTATGCCGAACGCGGTTGCGTTTGAGGCGTTCCAGATTCCGTTCACGGAGTGAACGGCTACTTTGTCGCGTATCACTCCAACGATTTCGGCCAGCGACCAACGGGAGCGGTGGATCCCGATCCGAGCGGCAGCTCGAGCCGGGTCAAGGGCCGTGCCCTTGTCAGGTTTCGGCGGTGACTTTGCCGAGGAAGCGGCCGCCGCTGAGGAACATCCCCCCGTCGCACGGGTGGCACCATTCCAGGCGGACGCGGTACTCGAATTCGCGGGTGTCGCTGGCGAGTTTGACGACCACGTCACCGGGGCTGAGCGAACCGCGATGGAACAGGCCGATGCCGCTGCGGCTGATCTCGCGGGTCATCGCCGGAACGATGTTTCCGCGTCCGGTGACGACTTCGGCGGGGACGGACAGCTCGATCCGCTCGACGGCGCGGTTGTGATGTTCGTCGGAGCTGCCGATTCCCTCGAGGACGCGGCGCAACTCCTCCACCGTGGGACGGCTCCAAGGATCGTGGGACATGCCGAACGCAACTCCTCTCGGGGGGGCGAGATTTCCGAAGGACGGTCGGGGGTGGAAGTCGACCCGTGACCGGTGCGGCCCGTACGGAATTCGTCGCCGCCCGAAACCCTACGTCACGTACGCCCGAAAGCAACCGGTTCGTCACAAAGCCCTTCGGCAAACACGGATCGAGGGTTTTGCCTCGGGGAGGGGGCCGCTGAAGCGGCACCGCGCGGCCTCACAATCGTTCCTCGCGGCAAGCGCGTCACGCGCGTAGCGCACCGTGTTCCGGGCGCTTTCCCTACGCTCCCTAGGCGCGTCCGGGGTTTCGGGAAACCGGTCGGCTCCGCCCGACCCCGCCCGATCCCGGCTGCGACGGATATCCGACAACACGGAGGTGGGTTCGAGTGTCGAACGATTCGAGCCTGCCGGGACTTGTCCGCCCGACAGCCCGCGCCCCGCCTCCCCTTCCCTAGCGTGCCCCCCTTGCCGCTCGGTCGCACACGAGACCCGGATTCGTCGCGGCTCGCCCGGTCGCTGTTGCGGCTGAAGGCGTTGGCGGGCGAGCGTGCGTTGACGGGAGGTGCTCCCGCCGAAGGTGCGTGTCCGGCGGTCGAGGCGTCTGCTCCGGGCCTCCTGCAGTGCGATGCGCCCCCGAAACACGTCGTACCGGCCTCGGACGAAGCCGTTCCGGAGGTTGCCGAAGCGCTTCCGACGGAACCCCCTGCGGCGGCGACCGTCGTGGAAACCGTGGTGGAGTCGATGGTCCGTCCGCCGGATGCCGAGTTCGAGGCCTGGCGTGAGCGGTGGTCGGAGCGGGCGGATCAGGTGGCGTACCGCCTGACGCTGATCGATGCCCAGTTCGAAGAGCTGTTGCGCAAGCGCGAACGGGAGACCCCCGCGACGCTGCCCGGACCCGCGACGACCCACCGCGACCCGGTCGTCGCGCCGCTGCTGACGGAGCTGTGAGTGACTCTCCGAAAGTGCTGGTCGAGACACCATCCGTTGTGCGGATTGCACATTCCCGCCACCGGAGGTTGAGTGCCGTCCAGCTCTTCGAAGAGCCTCTGAGAACGGGCTCCGAAAGATTGAGGGCCACCCGATTCCCGATCGCGGGGATCGATTTTCCCCGCGTGTTGATGCGTTCGGCGGAGCGAATGCCGACTTGGGGCGGACTGGTCGGGCGCGGGACGCGCGACTAAATTCGAGGGTGGGGAGACCTTCGCGCGGGTTGCGCGGAGACCGCTCTCCGGACCTCCGTACCCTTTCGCCAGAGCCCGAGCCGATGACCGACGCCCAGAGGGGACTTCTCGAGACCTTCCCGAATCAGTTCCCCGACCGGGACTACGTGATCGAGACGATCTGTCCCGAATTCACCAGCCTCTGCCCGAAAACCGGTCAGCCGGATTTCGGCGAATTGGTGCTCACTTACGTTCCCGGAGCGGTGTGCATCGAGTTGAAATCGCTGAAGATGTACCTGCAGTCGTTTCGCAACGTGGGCTGTTTCTACGAGCACATCACGAACACGATCCTCGACGACCTGGTGGCTGTGTCTCAGCCGCGCCGCATGACGCTGTTGGCGAAGTTCACTCCTCGCGGCGGTATTCGGACGAACATCACGTGCGAGTACGTCGCGAAAACCTGAGGCGGGACGGATCGCCCCTTTCCTTTCGATCTCCGGGATTGCCGCCATGTACGAACTGGATCACGTTGCCATTCAGACGAACGACGTTCCCGCAACCGCCCGCCACTACATCGACCATTACGGGGCGGTGGTGCTGTACGAGAGCGAGACCTGGGCGTTCCTGAAACTCGGACAGGGAAAACTGGCGCTGGTGCGTCCGGAACAGCATCCCGCACACGTGGCGTTCCGCGTCGACGCGGACACACTGCGGATGGAGGCGGAGAAGGCGGGGAAGTCGATCGACAAGCACCGCGACGGCACGGAAGGGATTTATGTGAAGGACCCACACGGAAACGTGATCGAGCTGATCTGCTATCCGCCGGGGGAAACGGCGTACGCGAAGTGAGGGTGGGGACGGGGAGGCGAAAATACCGGTGGGCACGTCGGGCAAGCCCGACGGCGAAACGGCGGAGGGCGTATTGTTTGACACATGAGCGTGTGTTAATATGAATTGTCCGAGCCGTTGCTGTTTCGGGGATCGCGAGTCGCCATGTCTATTCCGCCGAAACGACCGAGTCCACAGGCCGCCGCGCCGTCGATGGCGGACGGACCGATGGTCCGGGTGCTGGGGAATCCCAAGCGGTTTTGCGATGGGGCAACGCGGCGGGACCTGTTGCACATCGGTGCGGCCAGCTTGCTGGGGATTCCGTCGACCGCCGCGTTTGCCGCTGCCGCACGCGCGGGGGAGGCAACGTCTGGTGGGCCGGGGTTTGGCCGGGCGAAGCGCTGCATTCTGGTGTTTCCGTTTGGTGCCCAACCGCAGCACGAGACGTTCGACCCCAAGCCCGACGCTCCGGTCGAAGTCCAGGGGGAGATGAAGGGGATCCCGACGGCGCTGCCGGGGGTGCAAATCTGCGAGGGGTTGCCGCGGCTGGCGCAGGTGCTCGACCGGACGTGCGTGATGCGGTCGCTCACGCACCCGTTTCCGTTGCATTGCACGGCCTACGCGCTGACCGGCATGCCCGCTTACACGACCGATGTCGAAGGGCGACCGCGCGACACCGCGGTGTGGCCGTACATGGGGTCGGTGGCGGAATACTTTTTGAGCGGGAAGAAGGCCGGTCGGAATGCGGCGGCGGGATCGATGCCGTGGCAGGTGGCGGTGCCGTGGAAATTGAACTCGCGGGCGGAGGATTACGTCCCGCTGGCCGGGGTGTATGGATCGTACTTGGGTCAGCAGTACGATCCGTTGTGGGCGGATTTCGACGGGCCGGGGCTGCGCGAGGCGCCGAAGTGTCGGCACGAGCAACCGAAGGCGTTCGTCGATCCGTATGGGGGCGTGGCTCCTGGATCGAAGTTCGTGGTGGCGGGGGCGACCACGCTCTCGGATAAGGGGCCGTCGGACACTGGGCCATCGGACACCGGGCTGACGGCCTCTCGGTTCGAATTGCGGCGCACGCTGCTGGAGCAAATCGACCGGGAACGGGTGCGGTTGGACCAATCGACGGCGGTGCGGACCTACACACACGATCAACAGCGGGCGATTTCGTTGTTGACTTCGAGCGGCGTGCGAGACGCGCTGGACGTGACCAAGGAGCCGGAGTCGGTCCGGGCCGAGTACGGCCTGACGCTGTTCGGGCAGTCGTGCCTGGCGGCGCGGCGGTTGATCGAAGCGGGGGTGCCGTTCGTCACGGTGTTTTGGGACGCGTACGGCACGTACTTCAGCGGGGCTTGGGATACGCATCAAAACCACTACCCGCGGCTGCGCGAGTACCTGCTGCCGGGCTTCGACGCGGGCTTGGCGGGACTGTTGGTCGATTTGGAGCGGCGCGGATTGCTCGACGACACGCTGGTGGTGTGCATGAGCGAGCACGGTCGGACGCCGAAGATCGATTCGGGACCGAAGGGAGCGGCGCGGCACCACTGGTCGCGCGTGTATTCGGGGCTGATGGCCGGGGGCGGCGTGCCTCGGGGGACGGTGGTGGGGGCGAGCGACCGGGACGGGGGAGACGTGCTGCACACGCCAATTTCGCCCAAGGACATCCAGGCGACCGCGTACCACTTGCTGGGAATCCCCCCGCATGCGACATTCCCAGACCCGGTCGGACGACCGCTGCCGGCGGCGGGCTCGGGCGAGGTTCGCGCCGAGTTGATCGGGTGAGCGAAGGGGTTCGGGGGTCTTTGCTCCGCGGTGCGCCCTGCGCCACACCATGCGCTCGGGTGATCATTGAGGTTCACGGAGGGGGACTTTCGCATGGAGCAGTCCGCCCCTGGGAACGAATCGCGTTGCGCGGGACGTGCGCATCTGGTGGGGATCGCCGGGAGCGGTATGAAGGGGTTGGCGGAACTGCTGGTTTCGCGCGGGTGGCGAGTGAGCGGGTCCGACGGGGCACTCGACCCAGCGGCGACGGGCCTTGAGCAACTGCGGCGGGCCGGGGTGACGCTCGTCGGCCACCACGCGGCGGAGAACGTCCCGGTCGACACCGAAGTGTTGGTGCATAGCGCGGCGGTTCCGTCGGAGAATGTCGAGCGGGCGCGGGGACGGGAGCTGGGAATCCCCGAACTGACATACAGCCGGATGCTCGGGCGGTTGATGCGGGAGTCGCGCGGTGTGTGCGTGTCTGGAACGCACGGCAAGAGCACGACGACGGCGCTCGCGGGGTGGATGTTGGAACAGTTGGGCGAGCGGCCGGACGTCGTCGTGGGGGCGGAGTTCCGCCACACCGGGCGCAACGGGTGGGCTGGAGGGGGGGATTGGCTCGTCGCCGAAAGTTGCGAGTTCCAAAAGAGTTTCCTCGATCACGCGCCGCGCGCGGCGGCGATCCTGTCGATCGAGCCGGATCATTTCGACTGCTATGGGTCGCTCGGAGAGATCGAAGCGGCGTTCGAGGAGTTCGCAGCGTTGGTTCCAGCGGACGGGACGCTGGTGATTCCGGCGGGGGATGCCGTCGTGGCGCGGGTGTCGCGGCGTGCGCGCGGGCGGATCGTGACGTTCGGGCTGTCGGGACCGTTTAACACATCGCCCGTCGCCGATTGGTGGGGACGAATTTTGCCGTACGAAACGGAGCGTCCACATCAAGGAGAGCGGTTCGAGTGGGGGCGGGGAGACCAGCGCTTGGGGGTGATCGAGTCTCCACTGAGCGGCGAGCACAATGTGCGCAACGTGTTGGCGGCCATCGCGTTAGTGGCGTCCGCATGGGAAGATGCGGGGAGAGGGGTGATCGACGGCGCGGTCGCGGCCCGGTTGGGAGAGGCGGTGCAGACGTTTCCGGGGTTGCGACGTCGGTTCGAGGTGCTGTGCGAGTCCCCTCGCGCGGTGTTGATCGACGACTACGCCCATCATCCGACGGAAATTCGGGCGGTGTTGGAAGGGGGGCGGCGGGCCTATCCGGGACGGCCCGTGGTGGTGGCGTTCCAGGGGCACCAGGTGTCGCGAACGCGAATGCTGCTTGAGGAATTCGCGGCGGCGCTGGCGAGTGCGGACCGGGTGTTGGTGACGCCGATCTTCGCGGCGCGGGAGGCGGGGGGGGACGCGTGCCGGGAATGGGGAGAGGCGTTGGCGAATCGGACGCGTGAACTGGGAACAAACGCGCGATTCGTGCCGTCTCTTGACCATGTTCCGTCAACAATGGACGATCCGGGATCGGTCCCCGAGCTCTGGATGACGCTTGGGGCGGGAGACATCCACCGGACTCACCATGCCCTTGCTCGACGAATTCAGAGACATCACGACGGCCGATGAGCCGCTGGCTCCGCACACGTGGCTGCGGATCGGCGGCCCCGCGCAGTATTTCGTACGTCCGCGGACGTTCGAGGAAACGGCGGCGGTGGCGGGGCGGTGTCACGCCGACGGGATGTCGCTGCGGGTGCTGGGAGGGGGCTCGAACCTGCTGGTTCGCGACGAAGGGGTGAGCGGCGTGGTGCTGCGGCTGGACCACCCGGCGTTCAGCGAGGTGAGTGTCGACGGCCACCGGCTGCGGGCCGGAGGGGGCGCGCTCCTGTCCAACGTGATCTCGCACTCGGTGAAGGCGGGATTGGCGGGATTGGACACGCTGGTGGGGATTCCCGGGACGATCGGCGGGGCGTTGCATGGCAACGCGGGGGGACGCAGCGGGGACGTGGGTCAACACGTGCACAGCGTGACGGTGTTGACCTCCTCAGGAGGGATCGAAACGCGCACACGCGACGAGTTGTCGTTCGAGTATCGCCAAAGCAACCTTGCCGACGTGACGGTCCTGGAGGCGACGTTCGACCTGCATCCGGACGACGCGGGGGAGATCACGCGGCGGATGCGCAAGCTGTGGATCATGAAGAAGGCGACACAGCCGCTCACGTTCCAGTCGGCGGGGTGCGTGTTCCGCAATCCGCGGGGACTGCGCGCGGGGCTGATGATCGAGCAGGCGGGGTTGAAGGGGACGCGGATCGGCAACGTGGAGGTGAGCGACCGCCACGCGAATTTCCTGGTGACGCACGATCAGGCGAGCTCGGCGGATGCGCTGCGGCTGATCGACCTGGTGCGGTCCCGCGTGAGCGAGCAGTTCGGAGTCGATCTGGAGCCGGAACTCGTGATCTGGTAAGTCGCCGATGCCGAAGTCCGCATCCAGCGTGGTGAAAGTCCTGATTGGACCACAGAGGACGCGGAGTTTCGCGGAGTGAGTTCGTGGCCGGATTGCCCGAGAAATCCGGACCAGGACCAGAAGAGCTGTCAGTCCTCACGTCTGACAACTTCCTAAAAGCAGCCCCTCGCGGAACTCCGCGTCTTCTGTGGTTCAAATTGGATGTTGAACCACGGAGAGGGACCGTCAGGCACCCTCTGACCTATGAATCCATTCACGCTGCAAGGATGCGGCCATGCGGAATACGACGGAACGATTGGTGATCGCGGTGCTGTTCGGGGGGAACTCGGCGGAGCGCGAAATCAGCCTTAACAGTGGACGGCATGTCCGCGCGGCGCTGGAGGAGCGCGGGCACGCGGTGGTCCCGGTGGACCCGGCGGAGGTCGACACGGCCCGTTACGACTGGACGGGGATCGACGTGGCGTTCAACGCGCTGCACGGCCCGTTCGGCGAGGATGGCCAGGTGCAGGCGATCCTCGAGGCGTGCGGCGTGCCGTACACCGGCAGCGGCGTGGAGGCGTCGCGGCTGGCCATGAGTAAATCGGCGGCGAAGGAGCGGTTCCTGCAAACGGAGGTTCCCACGCCGGAGTACGTGCTGATTCACGAAACCGACACGGCGGCCGAAATCCGCGCGCACGCGCTGCGGATCGGGTTCCCGCTCGTGGTGAAGCCGAATTCGCAAGGCTCGAGCCTGGGGGTGACGATCGTCGCCGACGAGGACGAGTTGCCAGCGGCGCTGGCGCGGAGCTTCGAGCTGGACGCGTTCAGCCTGTTGGAACGGGCGATTCCGGGACAGGAGTGGACGGCGGGTCTGATCGACGACGAACTGCTGCCGCTGATCCGGATCGAAACGGGACGGGAATTCTTCGACTTCCGGGCGAAGTACGAGGACGACGACACACGCTATTTGTTCGACACGGGAGCCGATGCGGAGGTCGAGGGGCGTGTTGCGGCGGCGGCACGCGCGGCGTGCCGGGCGTTGGGGACGTCCGGAATGGCGCGGGTCGACGTGCGACTGGATCGGCTGATGCAGCCGTGGGTGTTGGAGGTGAACACGGTGCCGGGGTTCACGGACCACAGCCTGGTGCCGAAGATGATCGCGCGGACGGGGCGGAGTTTTGGCGAGGCGTGCGAGCGGGCGGTGCGGAGCGCGATGTGGCAGCGCGGGCACTTGCGGAGGCGGGTGGCGTGAGGGGGGGGCCGACGCCGACCTGTTCGGACGCCACGGCGTGGAGCGAGAGGGGTGAGTGTCGTTGGGCGATGCTTTCGACATCGAGCGCGGAAGGTGGGGCGTCTTGTCGCTGCACCCATGAATTCGAGGGCCGGCCAGAAGATGGCCGGGCGACCCGCCGGGTGGCGTGACGTGAACGGAACGGCGATTATTGTGGCAGTGTGCTGATCGCGGTGTTTCGAGCTTTGTTCCGATCGATGAGCGTGATCCGTGACGACGGCTGGCGTGCCCGAGGAGACCGGCGCGGTTTCTCCGCGTCTACGGACAGTGCTGTGTCTCGTGGTTGCCGGGGCGGTACTGCTGTTCCCCGGTGGGCTGCTCGACGAAGCCCTGGGAGCATGGTTCCGCAGGGCGATGAATCTCCGCATTGCGAGTGCTCTGGCATCGGGCGGCGAGACCGGCAAGATTTCGCTCGACGAGTGCGTCCTGTTTCGCTGGGACCGGGCCGTGTTTGTCGGACCCTACGAATCGCCGGAACGTGTGAGCCGATTGCTGGGGGCCGATGTGTCGGAGAGTGATCTCGGCCCCTTGCCGTGGTATGACCACATCAACGGGTTCGTCTTTGTGAGCGGGACAAAGGTTCGCTTGATTACGTTCGGCCGACAACGCGGCCGGCTTGACGGCATCTCACAAACGCGTGTGTTCACGCCCGGACGATTCAAGATTGCCTACCGCATCGATCGCGAGCCGGGGCGTGCCCCCGAGTTCATGTTCGACGACCGTGCGGACGGCAAGTGACGGGAGGGGGTTGCCGACTGTGGTTAGACGGCGGCGACGCCCCTACAGGATGAAATGCAAGTCGCCGCCATCTCGCCGTCCGCATGCTTGTCCCCAAGGCGGGCCAAGCATGGCACACAACCGTGTTTCCGTTGTGTTTTGACGACCACCCGCCGGGTGGCGTGAGGGAGGGAGTTTCTCGGCGGTCATCCCCGTCCAATCAATCCTGTCCGCGCTTGGTCGCTTTCTTCGGCAGGACGGCCGCGTCTTCCTTCGCCGCGATGGTCGGCACGGAGGCGAAGTTTGTTTCGCCGGGAAATACGCGCGGCGGGTCATCGCGCGAGATGTATTTCGGACCGGTCATGGTCTTGACTTCCCGAAGGAGGTTGTCGAACGCGTAGTCCCGTAAGCCTTGTTCGGTCGCCGGTCTCCCGAACAGGAACAAGCTTCGTCCGTCGTTCGCCCAGTTCCAGAACCAGACCCCCTTGTTGGTTTCCTTGTTGACGAGTTGGACCGATCCCTTGAAGGCGGTCGACACGACTTTCACCGGTTGGTCCGATTTCGGCATTCCCTCTGCCTCTCCCGTTGCGTCGCGACGCGTCTCGGGGGCGTCCGGCACTCCCGACACCGAGGCTACGATCAGACAGATCGAATCGGCGGAGCGCTTCACCAGCGCGGGTCCATCGAGTTTTTCGGTCGCCGGAGCGGAGGCTTTCGCAAGTTGCTGCTTGTCCAGAAACTCCCGCAGCAGGCCGACGGGAACCGAGAAGCCCACGTTGTCCACCGCCTCCCCGACCACTTTGGCGACATTGATCCCGGCCACGTTCCCGTATTCATCAAGCAGCGGACCGCCGCTGTTCCCGGGGTTCACGGCCGCGTCGACCTGCAGCACCTCGTGTTTGCCGCGCTTCGCCCAGCCGGACACGGTCCCCTTGCTGACCGTGAGCGTCGCCGAGGTCTCGCTCGACAGGGGATAACCGAAGGCGCGAACCTCCGCGCCGACCTCGGCTTTGTCCGCCTGGGCCAGAACGAGTGGTTTGAAGACCGGCTTGTCCTTTTCCGAAGGGACGATTTTGAGGAGCGCCAGGTCCTTGACCGCGTCGGTCGCCAACACGTCGGCCTCGTACTTCCCGCCCGCCGCAACCACACGAACTTTCTTCGCTTTTCCCACGACGTGTTCGCAGGTGAGCACGTGGCCTTCGGTGGAGACCAACACCCCCGAGCCGAAGCTTTTGGCGTCGGCGGCGTTTTGCGGAATCGGAAACCGGAACGACGGAAAGGCGGGCGGGCGCCGCACGCCGGGTAGGGAAAACGGATCGAATCGGCCGGCTTTCTGGATCGTCAACTCCGGCCCCGCCGACTCCGCATAAGAAGCGCGACACACGCAGGGTGCGTCGTCCTTCACGACAAATCCAATTTCCGCCAATCTCTTCTCCAGCGAAGACCGGATCGTCGAGGCGACTTTCTCCTTGTCTGCCAGTCGGACTTCTCCGACGGTCACTTCGACCGACACGGCGGCGTTCTTGCCAGCGAGAGCATTGGTTCCGGCCTCCGCGTCCTTCGCCAGTTGTTCGATCTCCTTCCACGGAATGCGATGCGGCTGGGCTACGGCCGTTTCCCCTTTTCCGGAAACCATCATCAGATGATCGATCCCGACGAGTTGGGGATAGCCGCTGGGATGATACGTGTACGTCCAGACGGGAACCCCGCTGTTCCGGTCGAGCAGTCCCACCCCATGCACCAGCCAACCGCTGCCATCAGGCATCCATTGCAGCCGGTCGTGGAACGCGGGGGGACGCCCTCCTTCGCGTTGGGTAACCGGAATACCGGGCAACCGCTTGCCGGTGGCGACATCGAACACGACCAGTTCCTGCTTCCCCGACTCGAAAATCATTGCCAGTTCAGTTCCATCGTGGGAAAAAGCCGCCCCTTTCGGGGTGTGCCAGAACGAACCATCGGGCTTGCCGAGGTCCACCGACCCCAGCACCTTGCGCTCGTCGAGGTCCGCGAAGTACATCTCGTTGCCGTTCGCCTTCAAGGCGACGAGATACTTGCCGCCGGGACTAATCGCGAACGAACCCTCGTCCACGTCTTCGGGAAACACCAGCTGCTTCTCCCCTTTCTCGACGAGCGAGAGGATCGTCACCCGCGTACGGCCGACCGGGTCCCACCGGACCAGCACCTCGTCCTTGTTCCGGAAGGCCATGTATGACATCCCGTACACATCCTTGCCGTACCACCGCACTTTTTTCCCGGTCTCGATATTCCAGATTTCCACCTTCGGGGCGTGGTAAGTCAGAAGGTGTCGACCGTCGGTCGACAGGGCGCTGGAGGGGGGCCCGTAAGCCAGGTCAACCTGGATCTCGCCGATCCGCTTGCGATCAACCAAGTCCCACACAGCGACCGGGGTAACTCCCATGCCCAGGCCGACCAGCATGTAGCGGCTGGGTGTTGCGGGACGGAGCAAGCCCCCTTGCTTGGAGTCCTTTCGACCCGGCATAGGGATCGCCCAGTCCGCCGGGGGCTTGAACTCGAACTGCTCGGTGGGGGGATCGACCTTGATCGGCCAATTCGACTCGGCCCGCGCCTCGGACGGGACGCAACTCAACACCATCGCAACCGCAACGAATACGAATCGAGACATGGGAATGGCCTTGATTATTGGCGAGATAGCGCGAGTAAGCCGAGGGGACCCAACTTGATCAACGCACATCGAGTTGCGACGAGTGTCCGGAACCCAATTGTTTTTTCCAGACTACATGTGGGCCATAGTCGCGTCAAACGCGACCGATGGGTGGGGTGGTTCCAAAGGGAGCCGGGCATGCCAACGGTGAGTCGGGTGCGGAAGGCGTGGCGTCTTGTCGCTGCGCCCATGAATTCGTGGGGGCCAGCCACGAGGTGGCCGGGCCACCCTTGTTTTCCCGTGTTTCGCGATCAACGTACACGTCGATGGGCGGTGTCTGGGCGGTATGGTTGCGGATCGGATTTCGACCGGCGAATTGCCGGTGGTGGCGGGGGTGGTTAGGCTGGTGGAAGGGTGCGGGCGTCGCCTCGGGGCACGTCGGGCTCCGGACGTGGATGGCATCGTGCGTGACCATGCGTCGTCTCCGCGCGGGAGTGAAAGTCGCAAGCCATGGCGGTACTTCGAGTCGTCCGCGGGAGCGTGCCCGGGCAGGTCGTCCAGGTGAAGGGGGAGAAGACCGTTCTCGGTCGGCATCCCAGTTGCCAGGTCGTGCTCGACAACGCTTCGGTCAGCCGCACGCACGCGCAGATCACCGAAAGTCACGGCGCCTACGTCATCGAAGACCTGCACAGCCGTAACGGCACGTTCGTCAACGGGCAGAAGATCCGCGAACGGATCGAACTGTCGGACGGGGACGAGATCAAAGTGTGCGACGTCGTGATGACGTTCCACATGTCGCTGCCGGTAGCGTCCCCCGTCGATCCATCGAAGCCCGGCGGAGCTTCGACCGCGGCAGCCGATACCGGTCGACTGCCCGCGGCCCGTCCGGCGGCGGCGCTGTTGGCCACGTATTCGGGTGAGATGATCAGTCCTTCGGCGTCGTCGGCCGACGTGCTCATCGAGGACAACTCGTCGATCCTGTCGTCGCTCGACATGCTGCCGTCGGCGCTGTCGCCGCGGATCGACGTGAAGCCCGAGATCAAGCTGCGGGCGGTGATGGAAATCAGCCGGTCGCTCGTGGGGTCGCTCGACCTGGGCGAAACGCTGCCGAAGATCATCCGGGGATTGTTCAACATCTTCCCGTACGCCGATCGTGGCTGCGTGGTGCTCAAGAACGACGACACCTCGCAGGTGAGCATTCGCACGATGCTCACGCGGCGGGAGGAGCAGGAACTGTCGGGCCGGGTGAGCATGACGATCATCCGCCAGGCGATGAGCGGGCGCCGGGCGATCCTCAGCGCGGACGCGGTGGACGACCAGCGATTCGAGGTGAGCGAAAGCCTGCCGAACCTGCGGCTGCGGTCGGTGATTTGCGCGCCCTTGGTGGGGGCGGAAGGGCGGGTGCACGGGGTGATCCAGCTCGACACGCTCGACATCCGCCAACAGTTCACGCAGGACGACCTCGAGGTGCTGGCGAGCGTGGCGAGTTTGGCGACGCTGTCGGTCGAAAACGCGTTGCTGCACGAAACGGCGCTCAAGCAGCGCGACATGGAGCGGGAACTGGACTTCGCCAGTCAGGTGCAGCAGGGGTTCCTGCCGACGGAAAGGCCGCGGTTGGCGGGCTACGAGTTCTACGAGTATTACGAGGCGGCGCGCGGCGTGGGGGGGGACTTCTACGACTATGTACCGCTGCCCGGCGGGCGCGTGGCGATCGGGTTGGGAGACGTCGCCGGGAAAGGGGTCTCGGCGGCGCTGCTCATGGCGCGAATGTACTCGGCGGCGCGGTTCGAGTTGCTCACCAAGCCGGTGCCGTCGGATGCGATGACGGGCCTCAACCAACAGCTTGTGTCGGGAGGGATGGGGCATCGCTTCGTGACGATGGTGATCGTGGTGGTCGACCCCGCCACGCACACGCTCACGCTGGTGAACGCGGGGCATTTGCTGCCGCTGTTGCGCCGTGCGGGGGGGACGGTCGAAAAGATCGACTACGACGGCGCGGGACTCCCCCTGGGCATCAAGGCGGACACCGTCTATCGGCAGTTGGAAGTGCCGCTCGAACCGGGAGACACGCTGGTGTTGTACACCGACGGCGTGACCGAGGCCGCGAACGCCGCGAACGACATGTACGGAACGGCACGGATCGTCGAATTCCTCACCCGACAAGGGACGGATGTCGAAACGCTGGGGGACGGATTGGTGGCGAACGTCGAGGCGTTCTGCCAGGGGGAATCGCAGCGGGACGACATTTGCCTGGTCTGTTTCCGCCGGGTGAATTGATCCGCCGGGTGAATCGACGAGTGCGTGCCCCGTCCTATCGGGCCAGCCAGTGGTCTTCGGCAAACGTCACGCGCCGCAGCGCGGCGGGGTCGATGTCCACACCCAAGCCGGGGGCGTTGATCGCATGCGCCCAGCCGCCGTGCTTGAAGGTGAGGTCCTCGCGGGTCAGTCGTTCGCGCACGAGGTACCGGTCGAAACTCCCTTCGAGGTATCGCAGTCCCGCCACGGAGCAGGCGAAGTGCCGTCCCGCCGCCGAGAGGATGCCGGTTTCGCCCACCTGGCAGCCGAGTTGCGAAGCCAGGCCGGCCCTGTGGGCCAGCGCGGCGAGCTTGAGCGAAGGGATCGGCCCGCCGCATTTCGACAGGCGGATGTTGAACAGGTCGCACGTCCCCCGTTCGACGGCGCGGTGCCCGTCGGTCAGGCTGCAAAGCGATTCATCCAGCATGATCGGCACCCCCAGCGAGCGGCGCAGATCGGCCAAGCCGTCCACCTCGGCATGTGGCACCGGTTGTTCGAGGGCGGTCAGACCGAAACTGGCGAGCGGTGCCAGCCGCGCCTCAAGCGTCGCACAGGTCCACGCCTCGTTGGCGTCGGCGCGCAGATCGACCCGCTCGCCGCACAGGGTTCGGAGGCGGCGGAGCGTCGTGGCGTCGTCGCACCCGGCCACGCCCACCTTGACCTTGATCTGATGGAAGTTCCAGACCCACAATTTGTAAGCGCGGATCCATTCGCGCCAACCGCTTTGCGGTGTGACCGCCGCTCCGTAACGCACGCGCGGGGTGCGGCAGCGGATCGAAAGAGTTTCGGGGACGAAGTCGACCAGGTCCATGAGGGGCCGTCCCGCCGAACGGAACGCGGCGTCAAGGACGGCCAGTTCGATCGCGCACCGCAATGCGTGGCCGAAGCAGTCGCGCCGCCCCGGCGCGGGGTCCGCCACCCGCAAATGGTCCAATCCGGCGACCAGTTCGGAGAGGCTCGACCAGGAGCGCGGCACGCCTTCGCGCCACGGGCCGTCGCGCCACAGTTGCCAGGCGTCGTCGGCGGTTTCGCCGGTGACGTAGGGCCGCGGCAGCCCTTCGCCCCAGCCGACGGCGCCGTCGTCCAGGCGACAGCGGACCACGAGCGATTCGCTTTCGGTTCGCGTGTGCGAAGCGTGTCGAATCGTCCTTCGCAGGGGGATGCGCGCGCGGAACGCCGAAACCTCAACCAATCGCATCGGGACTCCGAAACCTGGGGGGGATCGCCACGAGATTCTACGCGACGATCTCTTGCAACACTCGGCCCTCGACGTCAGTGAGCCGGAAATCCCGGCCCGCGTAGCGGTACGTCAGCCGTTCGTGGTCCAGGCCCATCAGATGCAGCATCGTCGCGTGCAGGTCGTGGGCGCTGACGGGATTCACCTCGGCCTTGAAACCGAATTCGTCCGTCGCCCCGTAGGCCGTCCCTCCCTTAATGCCGCCACCCGCCAGCCAGACGCTGAAACCCCAGTGGTTGTGGTCGCGACCGGCGAGCGCCTTACCGTCGCCGGACAGTTCGACCGTCGGCGTCCGTCCGAACTCGCCCCCCCACAGGATGAGCGTGTCCTCGAACATGCCCCGCTGCTTGAGGTCCGCCATGAGGGCGGCGATCGGTTGGTCGAGTTCGCCCGCCAACTTGCGGTGGTTGGCTTCGATCTGGTTGTGGTTGTCCCACGGTTGGCCCGCGCCGTGCCACAGTTGCACGTAGCGCACGCCCCGTTCGAGCAAGCGCCGCGCGATGAGGGTCTGCCGCCCGTGCACGTGTTGGCCGTACAGGTCCTGGATGTGTTTCGGTTCGGAGGCGAGGTCGAACGCGTCGGCGGCTTCGATCTGCATGCGGAACGCGAGTTCGAACGATTGGATGCGGGCGTCCAGACGCGGGTCGCGGCGCGTCGACTTGTGCGATTCGTTGAGCGCCTTGAGCAAATCGAGTTGTCGCCGTTGCGACTTGGTGTCGAGGTGCGGGCTGCGAATGTTCTCGATGAGGCGGTCGATCTCGCGGTGCTGCGGATCGACGAACGTCCCCTGATAAGCCCCCGGCAGGAAGCCCGCCTGCCAGTTTTCGGCGTCCTTGATGGGAAAGCCGCCGGGGCACATGGCGACGAAACCGGGGAGGTTGTTGTTCTCGATACCCAGTCCGTACAGCAGCCACGAACCGACGCTGGGACGCGGTTGGACGGAGTCGCCGCAGTTCATGAGCATGAGCGAAGGTTCGTGGTTGGGAACCTGCGCGTGCATCGAACGGATGACGGCGATGTCGTCGGCGTGCTCGGCGGTTTTGGCGAAGATCTCGCTGATTTCGAGGCCGGATTGGCCGTACTTGTGGAATTTGAACGGCGAGGGGAAGGCGGAGCCGGTCTTGCGTTCGGTCGTGAGCGTGTTGGGCACCGGCTTGCCCGCCCACTTTTCGAGGGCGGGTTTGCGGTCGAACGTGTCGACGTGCGACGGACC
Organism: Planctomycetales bacterium; assembly: GCA_044359065.1. Lineage (GTDB taxonomy): Bacteria > Planctomycetota > Planctomycetia > Planctomycetales > Planctomycetaceae > JAIXZD01. The sequence continues at coordinate 106,498 of JBIKMW010000004.1, forward strand.
GCCGTTGAGGAAGAAGTGGATCACGCGCTTCGCCCTGGGGGGGAAATGCGGACCGCGGGGGGCGGAGGATTCGGCCCCGGAGAGCGTGTTCCCCGAGGACCCGCCCGCCTCGGCCAGGAGCGACGCCAACCCGAGCGACCCGAAGCCCAGGCCGGAGCGGGCCAACATCCGGCGGCGGTCGAGCGGGAGGAAGGGTTGCGCGAAGGGGGGCATGGGAAACTCGCTGTGGGGTGTCGGAATGGGGGTGTCGTTGACTTTCCGAAAACGCTGGTCGGGACACCATTCGTTCGGCTCATGGCACTTTCCCGCCATCAAAGGTGGGGTGCCTCCAGCTTTTCGGAGAGCCTCTTCAAACGTCGCAACACACGCCCGAAACGTCCGGTGCGTTCGCGCTGGCACTCGCGGACGCATCCAAAACAGTCTAACCGAAACCGGTCGACTGCCGAACAAATCGACGAAAGGGAAGGCGAGCGATTACCGTTTTACGAGCCATCCCGCTCGCTGTGCGGACGCACTCGGGAGGTCCGGTCCGTTCGCGACCTTCCGGGTTGGCGAAAGGATCACAGCCTCGGAAGGAACGCGAACAAACGGCTACGCCACGCGCGAGAACACTTCCGCCACACGCACGTTTCGCGCGGCCAGCGCGGGGACGATCGCGCCCAAGAGCGCCGTTCCTCCGCCCAGCGCCACGCCCCACCACAGGGCGGCGGTCGGGATGAAAAACGCCGCGAAGAAGGCGATCGGGAACTTCAGGCCGCCCAACACGTCGTTGATGACGACATAGGTGAGGATCGAACTCAATCCCCCGGCCACCACGCCGATCAGCAGCGCCTCTCCCAGGACCAGCACCAACACGTGCCAGGGGCGGAAGCCCAACACCTTCAGTACGGCGATCTCCATGCGCCGTTCCCGCACGCTGATCGAAATCGCGTTCGCGATGACCAACGACAGCGTCGACAGGATCGCCGGCGCCAACAGCCACCGCATGCCCCACAGCAGGTCGCTGTACGCTTCGAGGAAGTTCGAGATGCCCGACGAGGCGGTCTCGACCTTCACGGCGGGGGCGAGGAACTCGGGGGAGTTGACGATCTGGCCGGCGACTTTCTCGAACTCCCTGGTGTCCTTCACGCGCAGCCAGACGAGATTGAGCGTCTTGTTGGCCTGCGGGTGCTTCTTGCCGGCATTCTTGCGTGGGAAATCATCGAGCGCGCGGTTGAGGTAGTCCCGGTTCATGAACGCGTTCTTGTCGTACCGCGTGCCCTCGGGGATGACGCCGACGATCGTGAACTCGAGGTTGATGTCCTTGTAGTTCTGCCCGAACACCTTGAACGTCTCGCCCACCTTTTTGTTGAGCAGTGCGAGGCGTTCCTTGCCGAGGATCACTCCCTGGGGCGTTTGTTCCATCTTGCGGATCCCCTCGTCGAGGATCGCCTTCTTGTCCGGCGGAAGCGTGTCGAGTTCGTCCATCATGGTGCCGATTTTCGACGGCTCCATCGCGAACAGGAACACGAAGTTGTTGAAGTCCTTTTTGGTCGGGTCGATGTTGCCGATGAAGAATTGCCACGTCATCGAGTCGGGGGCCGGAATCGACAGGTCCCCCTCTTGCCGCGCCCCGCCGCGCGACAGGCCGTCGGCGTAGGCGAACGGCATTTGGCTGGGAATTTGCCAGCGCTCGGTGACGACCGCCTTGAAGTTGCTGGTTTTGTCGCGCGTCGCCTCGTTGAGGAAGTCGAGCACCGACCACACCAGCGTGACGACGAACACCAGCACCATCGTGCCCAGCGCGGTGAGGGCCGTCCGCAGGATGTTGCGGCGGACGTTCTTGAGAATGATGCGGAAGAGTTTCATCGGACGAACAACCGGGAAAGGGGAATGGAACCACCGAGGCACGAAGGCACACGAAAAGAGGACGCGGTCACGCCAGGATCGTACGACCAGGTTCCAGCACCCCGTTTTTGTCTTCGCGATACAAACCGTCTTGAGCCCATCGTTTCACCCCGCCCCGTTCACAATGTGTGGCGTGCCGACTCTGGGAGGCTCTCCGAAAAGCTGGTCGCCCCCAGCCCTTCGTGGTGGATGGGTGCAATAAACACAATGGACAGTGTCCCGACCAGCATTTTTGGACAGTCACTTACAACTTATCCGAAAACCCTCTGACGCCTGCGCGGCACCCGAGCATCGGCGGGTCGCTGAGCAAGCGCAACCAGGTTTTCGGATGGCCTCTTATTCCCGGACCTGCCACAGGGACGGGTCGCGGGAGGCATGAAACACCGCCAGAACCACGATCCGAGCGAGTTCCGCTCGATAGTAGACGCAGTACGGATACCCGGAGACCATCGCTTCACGCACGTCATGATCCACGATGGCGTAGAATTCCGGTTGGGTGGAGATACGGTCCATGACCCGGTGAACGGCCGTCGTGAATGCCTCACCGAGTCCGGAGCGGCGCCTCTCGTACCAATTCGCCGCCTCGTCGAACTCGGCGCGAGCGGCTCTGCGAAAGACGATCGGAAGATTCATTGCCGAAACCGGGTGAGAGCCTCGGCCTTGATGCTTTCCCAGGGGATCACGTCCTCCGGGTGGGACGAGTGATCGGCTCGTCTGCGGTCCAGTTCCTGTCGTTGAACCTCGGTGAGGAACGGGGGGTGCGGTTCGGTGGCGATGGTGTCCCAGATCGCCGTCGCCAGGGCGATGCGGTCCTCCACGCTCATCCGGTCAATGCCCAGGGTTTGCAGGGGCGCTGTCATTGGGTGAACCTCCTCGCAGGGCGGACTTTCGCACATCGTAACCTCAACTCATGTGCCAGACACCGCCCGCTTCCGCGCAAAAAGGCGTGGCGGACATACTTGAGACGGACTCCCGCAGCCTCATCGCTCAGTCAGCCGGGAGAACACCTTGGAACACGAAAACAATAATCATCCGTGACATCCTGCGATTCCGGACGACGCCGATCCGGCCATTGGCCTTCGTGTTTTGGTGGTTCATGTCCTGAAAAAGGTTTCAAACGCCTCCGCCGAAGACATTCACGTCTCCCCCTGTCGAGGATTTTGTGCCGGCAACCGGGTTTTGAAACGGCTTCGGCTTCCCTCACGGCACGACGTGCACCATGAGCGTGTTGTGGCCGGATGTGCCCCAGTTCGACGACGCCATGAACACGATCTTGCTGCCGCTCCGCAGCACCCCTTGTTTGACGCCCCATTCGACGACATAGTCGAGGAACTCGCCCGCCGTGTCGAACTTGCGTTCCTCGTGAATGCTGGTCACCCCCCACAACAGCGCCAACCGCCGCGCCGTGTCGGCCCGGTGGCTGACGGCCAGGACGGGCACGTGGTTCCGCTGGTTGGAGATCGCCAACGCCGTGCGACCGCTGGTCGTGGCCACGGCGATCAGGTCGGCCGGGAGGTGTCGGGCCGTCCAGCCCCCTCCCAACACGATCGCCTCCGTCACTTCGACCGCCTTCAACCGCGCCGCGTCCACGCCCGTATCGGGGCGGCGCGGGGGCATCATCCGTTCGGCGAAGCCGACGATGCGGCTCATCGTGGCGACGCTTTCGACGGGATATTTGCCGATGGCCGTCTCGCCCGACAGCATCACCGCGTCGGTCCCGTCCAGCACCGCGTTGGAAACGTCCGTCGCCTCGGCCCGTGTGGGACGCGAGTTCCACTGCATGCTGTCGAGCATTTGCGTGGCGGTGATGACCGGCACCCGCCGCTCGTTGCAGGCGCGGATGATCTGTTTCTGGTAGGCGGGGACCATCGCCAAATCGACTTCGACACCCAGGTCCCCCCGCGCGACCATCACCGCATCGGTCAGGTCGATGATCCGCGTCAGTTCCCCCAGCGCCTCGAACTTTTCGATCTTGGCGACGATCCACGGGACGGTCTTCGGATTTGCCGCCGCGATGACATCCTTGAGTTCCTGAATGTCGGCGGCACGCCGCACGAAGCTGAGGCCGACGAAATCGAGTTCCTGTTCGAGCGCCCACGCGAGGTCGAGCCGGTCCTTTTCCGTCAGACTGGGGGTGCTCAGCATCACCCCCGGCAGGTTGATCCCCTGTCGCGAGCGGATCGTTCCCGCCTGTTCGACCTCGCACACCACGCGGGGCTCGTCGGGGTACTTCTCGATCACTCGGAGCGAGACGGTGCCGTCGGCGAGGAGCACGGGGTCGCCGACGCGGAGGTCGTCGACGAGCGGGTCGTAAGTGCAGGTGAGCCGTTCGGGGTGGGCGGGATCGGCGGATTTCACGAACTCGACCCGTTGGCCGTAGGCGAGGTCGAGCGCGTCGCCCGGAATTTGTTCGAGGCGGATCTTGGGGCCCGAGAGGTCGCCGAGCAAACCGACGCAGCGACCCACCTCGGTGGCGATGGCGCGGACCTCGGCGACGACTTTGGCGAGAGCCGCGTGGTCGGCATGGGCGAAGTTGAGGCGGAACACGTCCACCCCGGCGTTCACCAGATGCCGCAGCATTTCGGGGGAATTCGAGACGGGACCGACCGTGGCCACGATCTTCGTTTTGACAGCCGTGGGACGCTCGCCCGGCGGCATGCGCGCGGGCGGGGGGGGGGACGGGACGACTGCCGACATGCGCGGTTCTCCGAAATGCGTGCGATCTCTTTCGTCCGTCGGTTTCCCCGGAAGGCGAACCTCGCCACAATCCGCCGGACGGGGGCGTCGAAACGCAACCTGCCGAGCGGAACGTCGCCCGACCCTCACGTGGGAAGTGTATCCTTCCCGCGCAGTGTAGCCGAAGTCGTCGCGACGTTCCGGCGTCGCCCGTCACCGATTGTTCACGGAACCCATTCACGGATCGTCGGACGAGACACTCCCGATCCTTCCCTCCTTCGAGACCTCATGGCCACCATCCTTGTCACCGGCGGAGCCGGTTTCCTGGGCAGCCACATTTGCGACCGCCTCATCGCGCGCGGCGACGATGTCATTTGCGTCGACAACTTCTTCACGGGGCGGAAGGAGAACGTCCGACACCTGCTCTCCAACCCCCGGTTCGAACTCGTCCGCCACGACATCGTCCATCCGCTGTTTCTCGAAGCGGACCGCATCTTCAACATGGCGTGCCCGGCCTCTCCCGAGCACTATCAGTTCAACGCCATCAAGACGATCAAGACCAGCACGGTGGGGATGGTCAACATGCTGGGGCTGGCCAAACGCTGCGGCGCGCGGCTGCTGCAAGCCTCGACGAGCGAGGTCTACGGCGATCCCCAGGTCCATCCGCAGCGCGAGGACTATTGGGGGCACGTCAACCCCATCGGCCTGCGGAGTTGCTACGACGAGGGGAAACGCGTCGCCGAGACGCTCTGCATGGAGTACCACCGGGCCCACAAGCTCGATGTGCGGCTGATCCGCATCTTCAATACCTACGGCCCGCGCATGGACCCCAAGGATGGCCGCGTGGTGTCGAACTTCATTACGCAGGCCCTGCTCGGCGAACCAATCACGATTTACGGCACCGGGCAGCAGACGCGGTCGTTCTGTTATGTCGACGACCTGGTCGAGGGAATCCTGCGGATGATGGATCAGGACACGCAGGTGGGCCCGGTCAACCTCGGCAATCCCGGAGAGTTCACGATGCTCGAACTCGCGCAGGCGGTGCTCGAACTGACCGGCTCGAAGTCGAAGCTCGAACACCGCCCGCTGCCGTCGGACGATCCGCGTCAACGGTGTCCGGATATCTCCCGCGCGAAGGAGTGGCTCGGTGGCTGGGAACCGAAGATCAAGCTGCGGGAAGGTCTGGAGCGGACGATTCCGTATTACCGGGAGCAGCTCAAGGCGGCGGGGAGGTTGTAACCCGTCGTCGGGCAGGCTCCCGCCTGCCTTCCATGATTCACGGGAGACTCGACGACATTATCTCGTCGTACCCACCCGTCACGGGCCACTGCGAGCATGAAGACGAAGGATTGACAGCAAAGGAAGGCAGGCAGGAGCCTGCCCTACTTGGCTGGATCGCAGGCCCCGGCAAAGCTCATGCCTTCCGTCGATCGGTGCGGACGACCGCTGCCGACCTCCAGCAGCGGTGGACGGAGTACTTTGTAGATATTGGAAAGGACTTCTGTGACTTGTTCTGCCGGGACGGTCGACTCCTCAGCCGAGACGAAGTGAAGTCGTTTTGTCGTCCGGCGTGACCTGATTTGCGCGACGCTAGCCCGCACTTCTGCAGAGAGAATAAAGGGGCAGGACTGAGTGGCACTGTCGTGCGGCAATCGCCGTCAGGGAGCAGACAAAGGGGTCAGAGGAAAAGAGGTAAAAACTCTTTTCGTGGATGCGGCAAAACAAAGAATTCTGAACCCCGTTTCTGCCCCAGAGAAGTTCGGCTGCGTTGGCCCGAAGTCTGCCGAGCGGTCGGCGGGTACTCAGTTTCCAACGACGTACCAGTTGAGCACCTGCGACGCCAGGGCGATCGCGTTGCCGCTCGCATGCATGGCGATGGGGACGGAGACCGTGTTGCTTCGGACAAAAGCGTAGGCGAGGAAGAATCCACCAAGCTGGTTTTCAGGACTCGGGTTGCCGTAAATCCAGTGCATGGCCGCGAACAGCGTCCCGCTCAGCAAAATGCGGGATCGACTGCCGAGCGTCGGAGCCACGGAAAAACAGAGGAGGGAGCGGAACACGATCTCTTCGACGACGGGGGCGTAGACGATCATGAAGAGTGCCTGAGCCAGCAGGTGCTGAGGATCGGTTCGCGGGCTCCGAACCACCAGACCGCCGCACCAGACGACGAGGGCATAGATCGCGAGCACCAGCCCGATGCCGATTGCGAGCCATCCGCTCCAGCGGCACCAGTACCACCAACCTTGAAGTGGAACAGACTGCAAACCCAATCCCTCCACGTGGCCATTCCGTGTCACGATCACCGCAACCAACCCAATGAGGGTGACGGTGCCGATATCGAATGCCCAGGCGAGGTGTTGCCACTGTGAATGCGTGACCACAAGGCCCACGCACCCAAGAGCCAGACAACGTGCCAGAGCATCCCGGCTGGCCTGTGGTGATCGGGCTTCAAACTCCACACGTGTCGGTCCATCCACCGATGACATCTTCGGTCCCGAGAAGAAGGGCCAATGACGAGCTGACGAGCCGCTCGTGATCGCTCAGGCCGCGATTGTAACCGACAGCGCGGTTTACGATGGAAGTTGGCCGGATACGGTTGGCCGCACTGCTCGGCCTCGCTTTTCTGCCGCCTCGAACGGGCCGATCCGATGCCGGTGAGCGAGTCGCGTTTCGACGGAGCGAAACGGTACGATGGTCTGGTTCCGTTGTGCCTGTTGGATTCCTGTCCGTTACAACGTGGGGCCGTCGAGAACGATTCGTTTCCCGCTCCCCTGCACTTCGCCAGCGCGGCAGGGGTTGGCTCGCCGGGGCGATTCGACGTTTGCGGTGTGAGCTTCGAGTCGTTGTTTGTTTCCGTCGGGGTTTGTTTCCCTCGGTGTTCATTTCTCTCTCGGGCGAGTTCATGTCCAAGCGGGTTCGTGATCGCACGAAGAAGCGGCATGCCAAGCGGGGGGTGCCCGGCGCGGTGCCGGGGACGATCGCGGTCAACCCGGAGTCTCCGCCCTCCGTCGTAAGATTGATCGCCTATTCGCGCGACGCCTACATCGACGAAGCGCTCACCGACCTTTCGACGCTCCCCGAGAGGCTCCGGGCTTGGCCCGTCGTCTGGCTCAACATCGACGGTCTGGGTGATGGAGCCGTGCTGACCCGGCTGGCCGAAGTGTTCCACATCCACCCGCTGGCAATGGAAGACGTCGTCAACGTCCGCCAGCGGGCCAAGGTCGAAACCTACGATCATCAGCACTTCATCGTCACCCACATGCCGTTCTTCCGCAGCGGCCACCTGTGTACCGAACAGCTCAGCCTGTTCCTCGGTCGCAACTTCGTGGTGACGTTTCAGGAACATCCCGGCTGGGACTGCCTCGACCCCGTCCGCGACCGCATCCGACGGGGTCAGCCGCATCTGCGGAGCACCGGGGCCGACTTCCTCGCGTATTCACTGCTCGACGCGGTAACTGACCAGTACTTTCCGATCCTCGAAGAGTTCGGCGAGCGGCTGGAGGACCTCGAGGACCGCATCATCCTGCGTGCCACCAGCGACGAAGTGGCCGAGATTCACGCGGCCAAGCGCGAACTGCTCGACCTGCGACGACAGTTGTGGCCGCTCCGCGAGGTGTTCAACACGCTCGTCCGCGATCCGCTCGAAGGAGTCACCGACGAGACACGCGTGTACTTGCGCGACTGCTACGACCACGCCGTCCGGATCATCGACTTCGTCGAGACGCATCGCGAAGTCTGCTCGGACCTGATGGACTTGTACCTGTCGAGCGTCAGCTTCCGCCTCAACGAAGTGATGAAGGTGCTGACCATCATCTCGGTGGTGTTCATCCCGCTGACGTTCGTGTGCAGCATCTACGGAATGAACTTCAACACCGAGCACAAATGGAACATGCCGGAACTCAATTGGGAGTACGGGTACGCGATGTTCTGGCTGGTGATCATCGTCGTCACCGTGGCGCAACTCTTGTTCTTCTGGCGCAAGGGGTGGATGGGGAAGGATGCGCGGGGGTTGGCGCCGCGCGACCCGGTGTAGCGGAAATCGTGAGATTTCCGCCGGGCGCGGACCCGTATCCAACAACATCCACGTCACAGACATCATTCCGCTCGCAAAGTCCCATCTCCATGAACACGCTTCGACCGTTATCTGCACTCCAGCACCTGTCGTTCTGGCTTGCTGCCACTAGCCTGACGATTCTGCCTGGCGGCACCCTCCGTGCCGCCGACTCTCCTCGTCCCCGCCTTCAAATCCTCAACGGCACCGACCAGACCGTCGACGTGTTCTGGCTCAAGTCCGACTCGGAGCGGGTCCCCAACGGCACGGTCGAACCCGGCAAGAATACAAACATCACCACAACCCTCGGCCATCGGTTCGTCATTGTCGGGCGTGACGACAAGTCGGAATCGACCGTCACCAGCGAAGTCCTCGTGCAGGGGTTTCGCGTGGGGGGCGTACCCGCGTTCTACACGCAGAAGTTCGAGTCCGGCGGCTTTCCGATCGTCGCCTCCGCCACGGTGAACCCGTACGCCCTGAAGGAGGCCGCATATCTGCTGGACCTGATGCTCGCGAAGCGGCCCGATGTGCGGAAGGCGATGGTCCAGAGCGGCGCTCGGCTGTCGATCATCGCCTGGAACGAATTCACCACCGACCAGCCGGAATGGAAATGGCTGATGGACAATCCGCTGCCGGGCTTTCCCGGCATTTCGGGAAAGGACTATTTCGACGCCCGCGCGCGGGGCATGGGGGGGAGCGAGACCGACCCGTTCTGCTCGTGCGGCGAAGAGAACCTGCTCTGTTATCCGGGTGATCCGTACTCGACCGAGAACATCCTGATCCACGAGTTCGCCCACAACATTCACCTGCGCGGCATGCTCAACGTCGACCCGACGTTCGACCCGCGTCTCAAGGCCGCCTACGACGCGGCCATGCTCGAGGGGCTGTGGAAGGGGAAGTACCCCAGCGTCAATCACCACGAGTACTTCGCCGAGGGGGTGCAGTCGTGGTTCGACAACAACCGCGAAGACGACCACGATCACAATCACGTCAACACGCGTGCGGAACTGCTGGAGTACGACCCGCGCCTCGCCGCGCTCTGCCGCGAAGTTTTCGGTGACACCGAGCTGAAGTACACGAAGCCGCAGACCCGGTTGACCGGGCACCTGGAGGGTTACGACCCGGCGAAGGCTCCGAAGTTCGAGTGGCCGGAGCGACTGTCCAAAGCGAAGGACGAGATCCGCCGCCAGGCCCGCGCCCGCGACGCGGCGGCGAACGGCGGCGGGAAGGGGAAGAAGTAGGAGGCGTGGTACCAGAGGGATGCGTACCGAAGACGGACCGGCTGGTAAAGCAGACTTGCCTTACGCTCGCCGCCGGTAACGTCCTCTTTACCATTGCGTGCCTCACGCGATGCGAACTCTTCCGGCATGCCGCGTGCGGATCGTGCGTCGTCGCCCCCTCCGTCCGCCGCGAAAAGGCCCCCCCGGGCGACCGGGAGACTGGTAAAGCCCCCTTGACTCCTGCTTCCCGTTGGGAAAGGATTCTTTACCAATTGGATTCTCAAGGCAAAGGGGCTTTACCAGCATGCCGCGCGTCACGGGGACCTATCGCCAGCAAACGAAGGGGGGCGAAACCGTCCGCGCCTTCGTTCCGCACCCGCTTCCTCCGGAACGTCCACCGCTCGTGGTGGAAGGGGAATTGTTCGCGAAGCATGTCGCCGCCACGATCGCGGTCGAACGCTTGTCCGTCGCGGCGGTCACCGTGCCGAGCCTGACCTGGTTCCTGTACGGCTTCGTCCGGAAAGAGGCGGTCATCTCCTCGCAGATCGAGGGAACGCAGGCCACACTGGAAGATGTGGCGCAGTTCGAAACAACGAGCGCCTCGGAACGACCGGACGACGTGGAGGAAGTTTGCAACTACGTCGCGGCCCTGGAGTTCGCCCGTCGCGAAGTCCGCCGGCCCAAGGGGTTGCCGATTTCCAGCCGACTGTTGTGTCGCGTTCACGAGAAGTTGATGCGCGGTGTTCGCGGTGCCGAGAAGCAACCGGGAACAATTCGCACCTCGCAGAACTGGATCGGCGGCACCCGGCCGGGCAATGCCCGGTTCGTTCCACCTCCGCCCGACGAAGTCCAGGGCGCTCTCGGAAAACTCGACCGCTGGATTCACGGACCCAGCGATCTGCCGCCGCTGGTGCGCGCCGGGCTGGCCCATGTGCAGTTCGAAACCATCCACCCGTTCCTCGACGGCAATGGCCGCGTGGGACGAATGCTCGTGACGCTGTTGGTCGAGCATTGGAAGTTGCTCGACAGCCCGTTGCTGTACCTGAGCCTGGCGCTCAAGCGGCATCGGGACGAATACTACCAACGACTGGGGGCTGTGCGGACCGACGGCGATTGGGAGGGCTGGACAGCGTTCTTTCTGGACTGCGTCAAAGAGGCGGCGGACGATGGCGTTGTGGCCGCCGGGAAGTTGTTCCGTCTCCTTCTGGGGGACCGGCAAAAGCTCACGAAGCACGCTGCGGCCACGGTGTCGGCGATTCGCTTGTTCGACTTGCTGCCGGAGCACCCCATCGTCACGCTCGGAACGGTTGTCAACCTGTTGAAGACGACGAAGCCCACCGCGACGAAAGCGATCGCCGCGCTGACGGATGCCGGAGTACTGTCCGAGCGGACCGGCCGCCAGCGCGATCGCGTTTACGGCTACCAGCGCTACCTGAAGCTGCTGTCCGCCGACACGGAATTGACGAAAGGTTAAGGACACCGTTTGGTCCGGAATCGGTGCCGTGTGCTACTGCTGGCTTGTCCAGCAGTGCGAACTTGGGACAAGCGGCGAGCAACTCAAAACCCGTCAGGCACAGCCTGATCTACAAAACTCAGAGCAACATCGTCACCCGTGGGAGTTGTCATGCGTCACTGGCGAGTCGTCGCGGTGTGCTGGGCCGTGTCGTTGACCGCAGGTTCCGTCCAGGCCGAACTGGTTCGCTTCGAGATCGAGTCGCGAGTTCCGTTCGCCAACGGCGCGGAGTTCGGTAAGACCGGTCCCTACGAAGTGCTGCGCGGCCGCGCGGTCTTCGAATTCGATCCCGCACTCGAAGCCAACCGGAGCATCGTTGATCTCGCACTCGCGCCGCGCAACGACAAAGGTCAGGTCGAATGCGTGGCGGACGTGTGCGTGCTCGCCCCCGTCGACCCCGCGCGGGGCAACGGCTGCCTCCTGTACGAGGTCAATAACCGAGGGAACAAGGGGATCGTCGGGTTCTTCAATCAGGGGGGCGGCGGGAACGACGTGGCGTCCGCCGGCGACGGTTTTTTGATGCGCCGCGGGTTCACCATCGTCTGGTCCGGTTGGGATGGCGAATTGCTGGCGGGGGGCGAGCGGATGCGATTGCGTGCCCCGGTGGCCAAGGGGACGGGGGACGGGGCGACCATCACCGGCCGCGTGCGGTGCGAGTTCGTCCCCGGCAGCGCGTCGCGCGATCGACTCACGGTCACTTCGTGGGCCAATCATGGCAGCTACCGACCGACGAGCGCGAATTTCGAGGGGGCGACGCTGTCCGTCCGGCCCCGCCCGGAAGCGCCGCGACTGGAGATTCCGCGCGACCAGTGGATCCCGCACCTGACCGACGACCAACCGGACGAACCGGCGCAACTGCCGAAGATCGAGATCGAACCCCGCTTCGCCTGGCAGGCGGGAGCGATCTACGAGTTCATTTACGAAGCCCGCGATCCGCTCGTGATGGGGTGCTCGTTCACCACGGTGCGCGATTTGATCTCCGCCCTTCGCGAAGGATCGGGGGTGGGGAACCCGTATGCGGCGAACACGGAGAACGTCAAACGCCCCTTCCGGCACGCGCTGGCATTCGGGATTTCGCAGAGTGGACGCTTTCTGCGCGACTTCCTGCACACGACCGGCAACGCCGACGAGCGGGGCCGTCTCGTCTTCGACGGCCTGATCCCGCATGTTTCGGGGTCCGGAATGGGCTCGTTCAACCACCGCTTCGCCCAGCCCACCCGTCACGCCCAGCAGCACGATCACGACGATTACCCCGTCGACCGTTTCCCGTTCAGCTATTCGACGCAGCTCGATCCCCTCACCGGTCGCCGCGACGGACTGTGCGCGAAGGCGATGAAGCTCGGCACCGTTCCCAAAATCCTGCACACACAATCGGCGGGAGAATACTGGACGCGCGCCGGTTCGCTCACACACACCGACCCGACCGGCACACGCGACGAGCCAATTCCGGACAACGTCCGCGTCTACCTGTTCGGCGGCACGCAACACGGCCCCGCGGGATATCCCCCGAAACTCTCGGGCGAATACGCCAACAACCACGGCGACTTCAAGCCGATGATGCGTGCGTTGTTGATCGACCTCGTCGAGTGGGTACGCGACGGCACCCCCGCCCCCGCAAGCACGCACCCCACGATTTCGAATGGCACGCTGGTCACGCTGGCGGACTGGCAGAGAATGTTCCCCGACCTTGGTACCGGTCGGCCGATTCCCGCCCTGCTCCGTCATCCCCCGTGCGCCGACTACGGCGACCGCTGGTTCTCGGACGGGTTCGTCGACCGTCAGCCACCTGTCGTCCGCGGTCGCTACACCTGCCTCGTCCCCGCGCCCGGTAAAGACGGCAACGACCGCGCGACGCTGTTGCCTCCCGAAGTGGCTGTGCCGCTGGGAACTCACACCGGCTGGAACCTGCGGACAGCCAAACAAGGAGCAACGGGGCAGTTGGTGTCGCTCACCGGGTCGTACATTCCCTTCGCGCGAACGATCGCCGAACGAAAAGAATCCGGCGACGCGCGAGGGTCTCTCGAAGAGCGTTATGGACTGGGCGAGGCGGGTGTTGCCACGTTTCGCGCGGACCTTGGCAGGGTTGTGAACGACTACGTCCAGCAGCGACTGTTGCTGCCGGACGATGCCGCGCGACTGTTGGAGATGTACACCGAGCGCGCGAAGACTGTGCTCGCACCGTGAGAAGCACGCGGTAGGCCAAGCGGTGCCTGACGAGAGGGGATGTTGGTCGTCACCCGTTTCCATTCCTCGACAACTGGCAGCAGAACGCTCCGTTGTTCCGGATTCATTTTCCGGATGACATTCCCCACGGACTCCCGGCGGGACTCCGTGTGCCTGTCGGAAACGACCAACCTGGAGACAACATCGCGAACCAGCCACTCCATTCCCTCGTTGACATCAATCAGCAGCACTAAGCCCGGCAGGAAATAGTGAAACGCCTCTGCGGTCAAAAGGAAGACGTTCGCTTCACCGCCTCTTCCTCCGGTGGCGAGATCATCCAATGTCAATTGCGTCCATTTCTTGCCTTTGAACCGCGTGACTTCCCACTGACACTCTTCGCAATGACATGAACAAAGACGCTCATCTCCGGGATGAGGAGTCTTGGAGAACGCGTTGATGACCTTCTGGCGATCCATCCTCACACTTTTGTAAAGCGGAGTGCGGTCTTGAGGTGTAAAACGACCTGACTTCCCTACTGAGTTAACGTGGTCCGTCTACTGCGATTCAACGCAAGCAGCTCACAACCTGAGGCCACTCACGGCATCGCGGGGTTGGCGGCGGGAATGCGCGGTCGGGGCGTGGTTGGACCGATCGGAGCCTTGTACCCCGTTCGTTCCACGAACTTCGCCCGCTGTTCGTCGGTCAGAATCTCAAGCACGGCCTTCTGATTGGCGATGTGGGTCTCGGCCTGCTTTTGTCGTTCCAGTCGCTCCTTCTCCTGTCGCTTCAGGAAGTCGTCCGCTTTCTCCCCCGGTTGCTGGAATGGTTGGAAGGCCACTTCCACAGGACGGTTCTCGACCAGCAACTTGCGAATGTCCGCCTGTTGCCGTTCGGTGAGCTCCAGTTGCTGGCCGAGTTCCGGATCCAGCAGCGACATGATCCCCCTGGCCCGCCACTTCTGGTTCCCGAGCTTGGCGAGCTGCTCGGGGGTGAGCAGCGCCAGGGCCTCTCGGTTCCATTCGTCGAAGAAGGCCTTGCGGATCTCGGCACCCCGGGCGGATGTCTGTTTGTTCGCGATGAACTGGTTCCTGGCGTTGTCGATGATCCGCTGCTTGACCTTCTCCTCCTCGACCTTGATCGCGGCGGCGAACTTCTTTCGCTGCTCGTCCGTCAGGTTGAGCGCCTGGCGCAGCTCCTCGCTGTTCTCGACCGGGTTGGGGATGGTCACTTCCGCCTGAACCTGATCGTTCACCTGCTGAATGCGCGTCGCCCCCCCGCGCATCAGCTCCCGCATCCGTTCCGGAGCGGGGTTCTCGAAAAACTTCCCAAACGTCTGGCGTTGTTCGTCCGACAGTTCCTTGACGGCATCGGCAAAGATGCCCCCAAGGGTGGTCGAGCCGAAAACAGTGGCGGGGGGAGTCGTCTGTTCGGCAAGAGCCATTTCCGCCTCGATCAGTTGTATGGCCGCCACAACCGCCCGGTCGCGCACATCGCACAGCGCCAGAAACTGCTCGTCCGTCAGTTCCAGTTGATCCTGCACCGAACCGACCAACAGCAGCGACAACTGGTCCCCGGCGCGGGTGAAGGCCTCGACGCGGCCGGAGTCCATCGAGCTGTGCAAGTGTTTGGGCGTGTTGCGACGTACCAACTCGTCGCTCCCCGCTCCGCGAAACTTGCGCCGCAAACCCGCACGCTGCGCGGGAGTCAGCGGAGCCTCCAGCGACGCTGCGAGCCGGCGCGATTCCCGCTGTTCGAGCAACTCGAAGGCCATCGTGAGTGCCTGCGATGCCCCGCCGAATCCGATCTGCGGTCCCTCGAAGAACACCTGCCGCGCTTTTTGCAGGCTCAAGTTCCAGCGGTGATGCGGCTGCATCAGCTTGGACATGTCGGCTCGCTGCGCATCAGTGATCTCCAACTCGCGGCAGACCGCCGTCAGATCGTAGGCCTGCCCCAGGACGAAGCTGCCCGTTGTGGTGTTGCTCGCCAAGGCCGTCAGCACCTGAAGCGGGATCGGCGGTAACCGGGGATCGCTCTCCGGCGACTTCGCTCGTGCCGCCTCCGCTTCCACCTTGGGCGGGGCCGCGGGGGGATTGTCCTCCGCGACCACAGTTCCCACGGACACCAACATCCATCCCGCCAGAATCCCGTCCAAGTAGCGCTTTGGCATGGGGCTCCTCCCGTTCTTGTTTCGATCCTTCCAACTCCGTCGGAGTCACGGGACAAACATAACCGACGGCGCACCCCGGAGACTAGATCGGTACCGGGACGGCGGACCGACGCGGTACGGCTTCCGTCCCTCATCAACCCCCGGGTGCCTTTTGCAGTGGCGCTATTCCTTATGCGGAGTCACGATGAGAACCAGGTATTGTGGTCTCACGCAGTGGCGCGGAGACGCGGGGAAAGACGATTCCACAGCGGCTCCGCGTCTCTGTGTGAGAAAACAACCTTGGGAACTCCGATGTTTTCTGCGACTCCGCCAAGGATAGCGCAACTTCAGAACGGGGCGGGGAGTGCCAGTTCCTCAGCACGTCCCGCCCGCACCCCGCTCCGCCCGTACCACGCTCCGCCCGCTCACCGCCAATCGATGATCCGGAAGATCCCCTCCCGGTGCGCGATCTTCGACGGGAGCGCGAGCAACCGGTCCCGATAGACGCTGAGCGCCACGCCCGCCAGAAACACCAGGCCGCCGCCGATCGCCAGGTAGGCCCCCACCGCCACTTGCGGCCGGTAGACCAATTCCGCGAACAACACCACCAGGTACGTCACGAACGAGAGCGCACCCAGCGTCGTGGTCGAGCGGACTTGCAACACGCAACCGGTCACCACCATCGCGAGGCTGATCGTCACCAGCGACAGTTCGTCGCCGAACGACGCGTCCCGCCCGAACAAGCGGTGTCCCAACGTGAAGGCCAGGACCGGCAACACGGCCGCCAAACTCCCCAGCCACAGCGCCAAGCTCGTGCCGGGATCGCGTTCGCCCCGTTGCTCCCGGAGTCGTCCCGCGTATCCCGCCCCGATCAACGCGAGACCGAACAGCACGATGGCCACTTCGACCTTCTGTGCGTCGTTCAGGTCGAGCGCCCGGATACCCAGCGCCGCCGTCGCCACCATCAGGCAGATCGCGGCGAAGCGATGCCACGACCGCACCGCTCCCTGCGGAGCCAGCAGGCTGCCGACGATCGCCAGCACCGTCGTGAGCACCGCCGCGACGACATCCGCGATGTCCGCGTTCAGAACCGGTCGCAGCACGTTCCCCAGCACTTGCAGGAACACGACCAGTTCGCCGATGAGCAGCGCCAGGTCCCCCGCGGAGACCACAGGGTTCCACACTTCCCCTTTCAGCGTTTTGATGTCCCCGCCGCGCGGGAACAAGCGCCCGACGCCGATCAGCACCACGCCGAACGCGGCGACCGCCGGACCGTACGCTTCGTCGGGAAGGTCCGCCCATTGGAAGAACTTCGCCACCGACATCAGGAAGAACAAGCCCCCCAACAGACGAGTGCCGAGCCGTCGCTGGTTGACGAGTCCCGATGCCAGAAACGCGACCGCCACCTCGAACAGGATCGCCGCGGCGAACACGGCATCCTCGTCGGAGGTCACCAAACGATCCATTTCCGCGACGGAGCCGAGTGTCGCCAACGACAACAGCGGTCCGACCATCAGCGTGCCGATCATCGCCCCGGCCAGGGGTCGCCCCAGCCCGATCCGGAACCGGGGAGTCACAAGGGTGCCCGCCACGGGAATCAACAGCGCAACCGGCAGATGCCATTTGTAGGCATCCAGACCGCACGCGATCGCGGACCAGGTCGCCCCCAACCACGCCGCCACGCCGGCCATCATCCAGTACGCCGCCAACGTTCCTTCCGTACGCTTGGTCTCTTCGGCGTGGTCGCGGTTTTGCAGCAGCCCTTGCGCCCAGGTCGACGCCGCGAGAATCAACCACGTCCCCCCGAACAAGGCCGACGCACCCGCGCCGCCGGGGAAATCGAAGTGCCGCGCCAAGCCGATCACGCACGGTACGGCGGCCACAGCCAGGCCCACCTCTCCCGCGAAGTTCGACCACTTCGAGCGGTCGGGGATCGTCCGTGCGATCAGTGCGCGGATCGCCAATCCCGTCAGCGACAGGCCAATCATCAGCCCTTCCGTCGGCAGCAGTTCGCGCAGCCACGTGGTTTCGGCCATGAGCAGCGCCACCGCCGCAAGGTAGCTGTACACCCCCAGCTTCCGCACGGCGAGGTCCGAGTACAGCCACAGGTACGCCGCCAACAGCCACACCCCTCCGGCCAGCCAGGGAGTCGTCGCGATGCGACTGTTGGCCCAGGAATCCGCAGGTCCGCCCGGGAAGGCCCAATGCAACGTTTGCAGGAATAGCAGTCCAAGCGTGGCCAATCCGAGTTGGACCTGCCCGGAGAAAAACAGCGGCAAGCCATAACGCTTGCGGTTGAACTCGGGGTGCTCGGCGGCGAAGGCCGCGTGACTGTGGATCGACACGGCCGCAAGAGCGGCCAGCACCAGGCACAGCGAGGTGCTGTCGGTGGCTCGTCCCAAGTCCCCGAGAAGCAACATCGCGGTGAGCGTGATGCCCGCTTCCACCGCATAGAGGTACAACGGATCTCGCAGAATGCGGACCGTGGCGATGTACAGCAGGCAGCAGAACACTCCGCCGACCCACAGGCGGCCGTCCGTCGTCAACAGGTTCTGCGCGTCGTAGAACCAGAGATTCAGAGGAGCCAGCACGCAGCCCAAAAACGTCAACGCTTGCCCGGCCAGTTTGAAATTCGTCCGCAGAGAAACGCCCCAACCGGAGGCCAGGAGCGCCAGATTGCCCGTGGCCAGTGCCACCGCCAGGACACGCGGATCGTCGAACACTCCCAGGCTGACCAACCACGCGATCAGTCCCAGCACCGACACACCCCCGCCCACCATCAGCAACCGCCGAATAGTGTTCGGGTCGAGCAAGAGTCGCAGGAACAGCGGCACGCCGTCCGTCTCGTCCGCCGCGTGCTTGGCGACCGGAGGGTCTGACACGCCCGCCGACGGTGGGGATGGGTGCGGCGGAGGAACCGGCGGGGGGGCGAACGAGTAGGTGGACGCGTCGTCGCCCAACAGGGGAGGTGGGAATTCGCTGACGGCAACCGCACGTCCGCACACGGGGCAGAGCGGCGGAGTTTGGGGAGAGGCTGTCCCGCCGGACGCTTGCTCGGCGACAGGCGCGATTTGCACCACCTCGCCGCACACACACTGAACCGTCTTGGTCATGATGGGTTTCCTCGAGCCGGAACGTAAGTCGGGTCTCAAGTCAGAGGCGGAAACCCACGTGAAATCTCACGCACAAAGTTCGATGATCACGAGAATTGTCGCAACATGTTTCCATACAACGACTTGCAAACTCATTGCGCAACGCCCTAACCGTCAGACACAGCCTGACCTACGGAATCACTTCACCGGTTCGAGGACGATCCCTTTCAAATCCCACAGGTGCCCGCGCACGGGTCCGGACGACCGGACGATCAGGGTGTGCGTTCCTTCGCCGAACTGTAGCTCACCCACCGGCTGCCTACGGTAATCGTCCCAGGTGCCGGTCGCGGCCACGGTTCCCGAAAGTCGTTGGCCGCGCGATTCGAGTTGCCAGCCGTTGCCGGCGGCGTCCTCCGGACAGGCCCATTCGAGCACCGCGCGGTACCGCCCCGCGCGGGGCAGTTGGAACGTCCACTCTGCCCGGTCGGCCTCGGCGCTCCAATAACCGAGGTTGCCGTACTTTTGTTCCCAGACGACGCTGGTGCCGTAAATCGCGCATGCGTCCGCCGACAAACGCAGGTGGCCACCCGGTTCGGGAACGACCAGTCGCGGCGCGTTGCCGGCGAACTCGCGGCGTTTCGCCGGTGCGACCCCCGACCTCAGGTGGGCCAACAAGTCCGACAGGTCGCGCGGATTCAAATCCTTCTCCAGCCCTTCCGGCATCAGCGACTTGCCTGTGCCGACGAGCGATTCGATTTCCTCGCGCGGCAGAACCAACTCCTTGCCGTCCGCCAGTTGCAGGGTCAGGCTGCCGGTCGTTTCGGCGGAGACGATGCCGCCATGCGTGAGTCCCGAAACGGTCTCCACCACAAATTGCGAATACTTGGCCTCGACCGCGCGGTTGGGGTCGAGGATCGCCACGACGAGCGCTTCCGGAGATCGGTCCGTCAACGAAGCGATGTCCGGCCCGATCTCCTTGCCGACACCAGCGAACTTGTGACAGGCGGCGCACGACTTCGCGAACACTTGGGCGCCGCGCTCCGCGTCCCCTTCGCTGGAGAGCGTTTTGAGCGCCGCCGCCACGACATCCCCTCGGGTCGATGTCGGTGCGGCGTCCAACAGTTTTCGCACGCGCGGGCGATCGTCCGCAGCCACTCGATCGATCCATTGCTGACGTTGCGCGGCGGTGAAGTCGACCGGGGAGACCCGACCCGTTTCGACCAGTCCCGCCAACTCCGCGCGGGAGTCGTTCGCGGCCAGCCACAGGTCGAGTAGCCGCGCGCGACGCGCAGGGGGAAGGGTCGGCCAAACCTCAGCCAACGGTGAGAGCATCGCCGGCCAACCACCGAGCGACTCCACCACGGCGTTCTGCACGGCGTCCGGTTGACGCACCGTCAGCAACGGCAGCAGGTCGCGCGCGGCGGTGCGAGCGGAATCGGCCGTCCCGGAGGCGGCACTCGACAGCCCCAGAAAGCGCACCGCTGCCGTGCGGTCCTGGAGCGCGGATTTGGCATCGGCGAGGGACGCCAATGCGGCGGATCGCAAATCGGCCAGCGCTTGTCGCTCGGACGACGGCGCCTCCAACGGCAGGGCGCGGAACCAGCGGGCGAGGGGCGGGCGTCGCGCCGCCATCTCAAAAAACCGGGCCGCACGAGTCAGGCGGTCTGAGAGCGCTTCGGAAGCGCGCGGCGTCGTCATGGCTGCGAACAGTTTGGCCGCCCCCTGTTCGTCTCCCAGGGCCGTGCCCTGCTCGAGCAATCGCACGATCCACTCGTCACGTGCCGCTCCAGCGGGGGAACCGGCCACGACTTCCGCGCTCGACAGCGTTTCGAGGATCGGGCCGAGGTTCTCCTTGTGCAGTGAACTCGCCAGCGCCGCGTCGACAAACCGGTCGCCTGGCCCGCTCGTTGCCAGCGCCGCGAACAGTTTGGCCGCGTCGCCGACCGCGCCGCGAAACTCACCCAGGGAACAGGCCAATTGTCGGTCGAGACGGCGGTCGCGACCGACCAACCCGCGCAGTTCGGCCGAGACGCCCGAGACCCAATCGGGATGACCTTCGAGCAGCAGCACGCCGTGACGGGCGACGCGCGCGTCCTGATCGAGCAGCGCGGTTTTGATGTCGTCCGGTTCCAGCGCCGACCATCCCCGCAGCGTGCACAACGCGGCCACACGACTTTCCGGAAGGGGCGACTTACGAGCGATGTTTCGCAATGCGGCTGGTGCGTGCGCGTCGAACGAACGGTTGCGCGCGCGGCGTTCGAGCAGCAAACGTTGCAGGGTATCGCGCTGCCAGCGGTTGGGATGGTCGAGCGCCGCGATCATGCGCTCGATGTTCCGCTCGTCCTGGGGAAGTGGCTGGATCGTCCGCCGCGGCAAGTGTGTCGGGCGAACGCGATAAATCCGTCCCTTGTCCTGTCCGGCCCGCAGGTCGAGCCGCTCCTGCCACGCCTTCGGAATCCATTCGGGGTGCTCGATCACCAAGCGATACATGTCGGCCACCCACAGCGCGCCGTCGGGGCCGGTCGTCGCGTACACGGGTCGGAACCAGTTGTCGGTCGACGCGAGAAACTCCGAGCTCGCCTCGCCCGGCGTGCGGGCCGAACGGTAGAGGCCGTCGATTTCCTCGAAGCGTTCGCGATGCACGAGGTTGTGCACCGGCTCGCACACGAACAGCGAATTTGAATCCGCCCCGAACAACGTGTCGCCGTACAGGTGCGACGAACAGGCGGACGTGAGGCGATTCGCGGTGTGGAAATCGTTGAACCGCACGAGCGTGCGGCTGAGCGGAAAGATCGGCGCGTTTCCCGCCACCGCCGGGACATCCACCCGCAGCGGGGGCGCGGCCACGTGGGGGTTGCGGGCGACGTAGCGGTCCTCAAGGACATATTGGTAGAGCGGATTGCTGTTGTTGTTGCCGAACCAGTTGCCGAACGCATCGCGCGAGCGTCCGAACTGCGTTTGCCCGGTTTCGGCCCGCATCGCCCCCGTTTCGAAGTCGAACGAAAAATCGCGGCCACGAATATCGAGAGTCTCGCCCGTCTTCGCCGAACGGACCACGCCGCCGCTGTCGCCATTCGCACAGTGCAAACGGTGGTCGAGCGAATAGACGGGGCCGTTCACCCGGTGCTGTTGGTTGCCTTCGGCGAAGCCGGTGAACAACACCGTCCGCTCGTCCGCGCGGTGGTCGCCGTCGAGGTCCCGCGCGAAGAACACGTCCGGTGCGGCGCAGACAATAGCCCCATCCTTCCACGGCTGTACGCCGGTCGGGAACGGAATTCCCTCGAGAAACGTCGTGCCGCTGTCGTAGACGCCGTCGCCGTCGGTGTCCGTGAGAATCCGGACCCGCCCGCCCCCCGGCGACCCGTTGGGGTAGTCGCGCATCTCGACGACCCACAGCCGACCCCGTTCATCCCATGTGAAATGCACGGGGTCCTGAATCAGCGGCTCCGCCGCGACGAGCTCGACCGTGTAGCCGGGCGCAACCCGCAACGAACGCAAGCCCGCCTGCGGCGAGCGCGGTTCGGGCAACTTCCCCTCGGCCACTGCAAGGTCCACGAGCCGCCGCCGTTCCATCAGGTCGGGCGATTGATCGGTCCGTTCGTTGATCCAGATCATCTCGCCGTCGCGCGCCGCCCAGCCCTGGTCCGACCCGTCAATCGTGATCGCGGGCAACGCCTCGTCCGCTTGCGGTTGGTCTCGTTTGTGTTGGAAGACGTTCTTCGACCAACCGGTCTCTGGCGTGTCGAACAGCCACACACCGCAGTGTTTCTCGTTCGACACCACCAGATCGAGCCCGCCGTCGTCGTTGATGTCGACGAACCGCGTTCCGGCGTCCTTGCCGCGCAAGTTGGCCACGACCAGTTCGGTGGGCAGGCTCCAGCCACTGTCGCGCCACTCGTTTGCCCCCCGGTCGAACCGCCACACCGAGCGCTGCTTCGGATCGGCGACGACGATTTCACAAACGCCGTCGCCGTCGATGTCGCGAAAGCGCAGGCCGTGGTCCACGCCCAGTTCGCCCGAAGACGCGCGCTCGATGTGTTCCGTGAACAACTTGCGCAACGGCAAGTTCGGCTGCCAGCGCTCGCCGTCGAAGTCCCACGCGCGGCGCGTCGACGATGTCGAGACGGCCACCGTCGCGAAGCCGTTGGGTTGCACGATGCCGAACCGTGCCTGCGCGTCGTGATGACGATCGTTCTGATCGACCTGCACGAAGCGGACCGGGAACTCGGCGGTCTTCCAGGTGTTGTTTGCGGGATCCCACACCTTGGAACGACCGAGCTTCTCCGTGCCGATCGCCACGTCCATGTAGCCGTCGGCGTTGATGTCCAGAATCCGCACGCCGTTGTCTTGCCCGTTGGCGGCGCGGAGCGGATTGTCGTCGAGCAGGTTGCGGTCGATGCGGTCGAGTGCTTCCCGAAACGTGAGAAACTTGACTTTGTTCCCGTGCGTGGCGACGGCATGGTCGATGAGTTCGACCACCTGCTCGGGCTTGATCCAGTTGTGCGGATGGAACACGAGGTTGAACACGCCCCGATTCTTCACCGTCAGGTCGAGCGCGCGCTTCCAGTCCGCCACCGTCGCGGGGTTGTTCACACCCCGCGCGTGTTGCGACGACCAATCGCTGGGGACGACCCCCGGAAACTCCCAACACAGGCGGTTGACGACGAACGGATAGGGGTAGTCCTCGATCCAATTCACGAAGTGTTCGGTCGTCTTACCCAGCGCTTTGACCCCCTTGGGGACCAACAGGCGGAAGCGTTCGTTCCCTTGCTCGTCCAAGACCAGTTCGCGCGGGTTCTCCGGGTCGTTGGCCGTGAACAGCGTGAACACCGACGAACTCATGTGCAGGAAGCGGCGGTCCATCGTCGGTTGGGGGAACAACTCGGAATAGAACCGCGGTCCCAGCGTGTTGAGCGAATCGCAACACGGCATGCGATAGGCGACCGGCTTGTTACCGGGGATGCGCGACAACAGGTCGATGCAGTCGTCGTAGGTCGCCTTGGCCGCGGTCAAGTCGTTCTTGCACAGCAGCGGACAGGGGTGCGTCGTCGTGTGGACCTCGAACGACAACCCCTCGGCCAGCCAGGTCTGCAACTGCGGCGACTCGGGGTCGACCTTGCAGGTGAAGATGCTGACCGGCGCGCGCCCGTCGATCTTTTTGAGGCGGTCGAGAATCGGCCGCAGATACTTTTCGTAGACGGCGGGGTCGCGCATGTCGTCGATCCCGAGGGTCACCACGCATTCGACCCCCGGTTCGCCGACCCATTGCGGCGTGATCAACTTCGGCGCGCGGCCCAAGTACGCCCACGGGTTGTTCTCGTCGAGCGCCGCGAGGCGGTTGCCCCGCCCGGCCCGTTGTTCCTCCACCGCCGACGCGACCCCCGTCCCCAGACAGACCGCCACCCACGCCAGCACCGCCGAGAACAAGACGTTTCCCGACATGCGGTTGCGACCACTTTCGGCGTCATACAGCATCGACACGGCGAACTCCGACGAAACGCTTCGGGAACGGATTCAAGCCCGCACGGCTCATCAACCTCAGTTTATCCGCCCCGCCGCCATACCGCCCCCCCCCGGCCTCGGTCATGCGACAACTGGTCTTGGGGCGAACGGCGGAGTGTGGTATGTCCCGCCTCTCTCCTCGCTCGACCGGCGGTCTGCCGGGTCGGCTTTTCCCACACCACTCATCCCCCGGCGATTCGGCGCGCACCGCGTCCGAACCGTACCGCCACGCCCTCTGCGGCGTGGAACCTCCCCCCACACACCGCGATCCATTCGATTCCATGCGAGTTCCCGACGACTTCCGCGACTTGGCTGCGGCGACGGATCGATCCGTTCGCTCGCTCCCCGTACGCGCGTTCGGGTTTATCGCGGCCATCGGCCTACTGGTGACTTTCGCGGGGGATTGTCGAGCGGAACCGGCCGGTCGCGTGTCGCTTCGATTTCAATGGGAATCCACCACCGCGCAGACACCCGGCGCGGCACTGTTGGCCACCAACGGCAAGTTTGAAAACCTGCGGTCGCAAGGTCCGCGCGACGATCCGGCGGACTCGCTGGCGATCGAGCGCGGCAAGCTGCGCCTGCGTCGCGAAACCGCGCGCAACAAGGACGGCTTTCTGGTGGATGTTGTGTCGACCGGCAACGCCGTCGTTCGCGGCGAATGGCACACCACGGAAGCGGGTGCCGACGGAGAACAAGTCGAGATCAAGCTCGGCGATCTCGCCGACAAGCCAGCCAAATTCCGCCTGCAAGGGGGCCGAGTGACGCTGACCGTGTCGCGCGTCGCGGCGGACGCGGACGAATCCCGGACCGGTGGCGACGCCCGCGACGATCCAACTATCGAGCCAACCGCCGAGCCGATCGCGCCGCGTCCACATCGCGTGTTCGATCCCGGCGAGGTGTTTCGCCTGGAACTTCCCGTGCCAGACGACCTCCCCGACGGCACGACGGTCTCGCTCGGCTGGAAGTGGGTCGACCACGCGACGCGCAAGGTGGCCGCCTACGACTACGACACCGTAATCGTCGGACCGGAACGAGTCCCATGGCGCGTCGACGCCCCGCTTCCCGCGCGCGACGGGGTGTTCGACCTGCGGGTCGAGATCGCCCGCAAGGGACTGCGAAACTCCCGGCCGGTCGTGCTCGAAGAGACCTGCCTGGTGATCGATCCCCTCGGTTGCCCCCTCCCGGCCTCGGCTGTCTCTCCCTATGCCGACGATGCCGCCAGGCGGCTGCTGGAGGACTTCGACCCAGCCACGCGCGAACGACTTTCGCGGACCATGAAGCGTTGGATGGGAAAGGTCATCCGGGTGTCCGGTTCGCGCGACACTCATCCACTCGACCGCGTCGTGCCGCTCGAAGCTCCCGGTGCCGGCCAGCCGTTCGAGATCGAACTGACCAGCCTGTCGACCCACGCGCCGGGTGCGGGAGGCGTGCC
The DNA here is from genome assembly GCA_044359065.1 of Planctomycetales bacterium. Taxonomy (GTDB): domain Bacteria; phylum Planctomycetota; class Planctomycetia; order Planctomycetales; family Planctomycetaceae; genus JAIXZD01. The sequence goes on from JBIKMW010000004.1 coordinate 132,180, forward strand.
GGGTGCCGTGGCCGCCGCGACCGTTCACGATCTTCCTCCGAGCATCCGCTTGCCGCCGTCGGGACTCTCGGATCGTCCGCTGCGAGTGGTGTTGCCGGGCGGAACGCCGGTCACGCGGAACGCCGTTCCCGAAGCGCTGACGATCTTGTTGTGGCCCGAAACGCGTGAAACCGCGCTGGAGTTCGAGGGGCATCGTGTGCTGCCCGCGAGGATCCGCACATTCGATGGCGCGGGACTGCGATTCGCCCCCCCCGTCGAGTCGCGCGGGAGGCCGTGGGGCCTCGATGTCGGCAACCTCGACACCTGGTGTCCCCCCCTCGGCGATGGCGGTGCGGTGGACTGGTCCTCGGCCCGAACTCGACTCGACCGGTTGCTGGACGCCGTCGTCGCCCGTGGACGCGACACGCTCCTCATTTCGGTCCCCGCCGACGAGCCCCCTCCCGAGTTCGCCGTCGAGACGGCGGAGGCGATCGATGTCCCCGGAACCCGGCTGTTTGCACGCCCCGCCGCGGACGATCGTTGGGAGGCCCTGTTGCGATTGGCTGCGCGGCGGCATGTTCGCGTGGTGGCCCGTCCCGTCTGGTCCGCCACGCGGGAAGAGGCCCGCTATTCGACGTTCCTCGACCGCTGCCGCGGACGGACCGCGTTCGCCGGGCTCTGTGTTAACGCACGCGAGCCCATCGCGTCGCTGGAATCGGACAAAGAGGCGACCACACGCGATTTGACCGAAACCCTGCGATCGTTGGCCGACGCGGTTTCTCAATGTCACTCGGGTGCGATTCTGTACGTCGAAGCGCCGCCGTCATCGAAGCCGCCCGCCGTCGGTGGACCGCGCGGCGGATACGACGAAAGAAAGTCCGCGTGGTTGGCGTCCGGAATCGATCCCGCCGCGACCGCCGATCGCGCGGACATCGTGTGGCTGTTCGACACGGAGCATCCCCTCGCCAACGAACTCCGAGACGTGCGGGGTCACGACCCTCGGGGTGCGCGGGGTGAAGTGCCGGAAGCGGTGATTCGCGGTGGCCTGCTGTGGAGTTCTTCGCGGGAACTGGCCATCGGGCCGGGCCTTGCCGGGGACGAGGATGTTGACGGCTTCGTGCTCGACGACGCCGAGTCGATTCGGCGCCGGCTTGTGCCGGCGCTGGCACGGGACCCATTGGCGGTGTTCGAGGTGATTCGGCCCGACGCACCGTTTCACGCGCGTGTCGTCGATCAGGCGGCCGCGCTGGTGCGTGGCCTGCCTGCGGAGCCGCTGGGCAACCCGTTCCCCGAAGCGCTGCCGGCGGTCGTTCGGGAGTTGCGCTCGGACGACCGGGTGTGGCTGGCGGTCGCCAATCCGACGACGTTGACGTTCGAGTTGGACCTCGTGCTGCACGGTGTCGATCCCGACGGATTCGAGTCGCGTTCGGGAACCGCGCCGGGGACGGGGGGCGGAGCGAAGGTGTCGCGTGCCCGCGAAGGTTTGGTGGTGCAGCTTCCGGTTGGACCGTTCACCGCGTGGAACGCTTCGGCCAAGGGGCGCGAAGCGCGGCTCGCCACCGCGCGCGTCCGCTGGCCGGAGTCCGAACTGGCTTCGCTCCGCAAACGCATGGACGAAGTGCGCGACGGGATCGTCGGTTTGGAGCGGTCCGCCACCCGGCACAAATCCGAAGGAGTCACCGCTGATTTTGAAACCGGTGCCGCGAAGTCGGACCTTCCCTCCATGCAGTGGGAAAGCGGCCAGGGGCCGTCGCGGGTGCAAGTCGATCCGCGCGTGGCTCGTTCGGGCAAGCAGTCGCTGCTGTTGACATCGGCGGCGTCGCAACTGGTTTCCCGGTCGATGCCGTTCGAGACCTCCGACGAACTGGTGCTGACGCTGTGGTTGTTGGCCGAACGGACCGCACAGCGGGTGTCGATCACCGTCGAGTCCTCGGATCCCGACGCCACCTGGTCCGAAGCCCGCGATGTCGAGGCGTCTCCCCGTTGGTCCCGCCACGTGCTGCGCGTGTCCCCCCCCGCGCATGTGCGCGGCGGGAAACTTCGGTTGCGCGTCAGGCCGCTCGAGGCGGGACGCGTGTGGATCGACGATGTCGTCGTGCAGTCCAGCTCGCGGGCGGAGGAGGACTATCGCCTGCTCATCAAGACCGAGGCGTCGCTGTCGGTCGCGTGGCGCGAAGGCCGCTACGCCGATTGCGAGCGTCTGCTCGCACAGGTGGAGCCGTCGCTCGCCACCGCGCGCGGCGCGATGTCGGACAGCGTGCCCTCCACGACGAGCGAAGCCTCCCGCAAAACGGCGACGGTCGCAGGCCCCACCCCCGCCACGACCCGACCCGCGACAACACCCGCGTCGGTACCTGCCTCAGTACCCGCCAAGCCCGCGGCGTCGCCGCCCGGTTCCTCGCCGCCGGCCCCCTCGGGGTGGCGCCGCTGGTGGTGGAAGTGAATCGCCGACACGGGTCAGGCGTAGGGACGGTGATTTCTTGGAAATCCGACGCGTGAGCGAGGGACTCCGCTCTCCCGACAGCGCACGATATCCCCGGAATCCACGCGGGGTCCCTCGCTCACGCTTCGGGTTTCCATCGCGAATTCACCGGTCGACCGAAAAAGTCACCGCCTCGGTACCGATGGTTCACGGCAGGATCGGCAACAGCGATCCGCGCGATGCCGGCGCCGGAACGGAGCAGGCGCCCCCGTCGTCGTGCGAATGGTCGTGCCCGTGTGAGAGGCTCTCCGCACCGCTCAGGTGTAACCGCTCGCCCGTTTCGATCCGACCGACCATTGTCGTCTGCGTGCACGACTCGACCCGCACGTCGACGAGATGTCCACCGCGTTCGGCACCGACGCAGGCCGTGCGAAACCACATTGGTTCAGTTGATTTCGCATGTGGTCACGCATCTCCCGCCTTGGTTTCCGTCAAGGAATCCACCCGAACTGAGAGCGCCAGTCCGCACAAGAGAATTGCATAAAGCGCGGAGAGCTTCGCGCGACCGACAGCATGCGACTTGAGCGTCGCCACGATCGTGAGATACGCCGACGAACCGTATTCATAGCCGACGCGCCCGCGCAGGTCGCATTCCGCGGTGACCCAGGAAATGTACTCGGCAGGCACCAAAACGCCGGTGAAGATGCCCAAAAACAGGAGACATGTTCGCAGCATACGTGGCGACATAAGGCGATCTCGAAAAGCAGCGACCGAAGAGACTTCAGACCAGCCGGCCCCCTCGGGGTGGCGTCGTTGGTGGTGGAAGTGAATCGCCGACGCCGTTCAGGCGTAGAGGCAGCGACGTCTTGGAAACCCGACGCGTGAGCGAGGGACCCCGCTCTCCCGACAGCGCACGATATCCCTGGGAATCCTCGCGGGGTCCCTCGCTCACGCTTCGGGTTTCCATCGCGAATTCACCGGTCGACCGAAAAAGTCACCGCCTCGGTACCGATGGTTCACGGCAGGATCGGCAACAGCGATCCGCGCGTTTCCGACGCCGGAACGGAGCAGGCCCCCCCGTCGTCGTGCGAATGGTCGTGCCCGTGTGAGACGTGCTCCGCACCGCTCAGGTGCAACCGCTCGCCCGTTTCGATCCGACCGACCATTGTCGTCTGCGTGCACGACTCGACCCGCACGTCGACGAGATGTCCGATCAGCCGCGGATTGCCCGGAAACACCACGATCCGGTCGCACCGCGTCCGCCCCACCAACTGCGGGATGCGGTCGTCGTGGTCATGCCCATGCCCATGATCGTGATCGTGGTCGCGGGCGTCGGCCTGGAACTCTTGACCGTGCAGGTTCTTGAGCGCGGTTTTGCTGAGTCCTTCGACAAGAATCTCATAGGTTCGCCCGACGCGGGCGAGGTTGTCTTCGAGGCTGATCTGGTTCTGCAGCGCCAGCATCTCGTTGTTGCGCCGCCGCTTTTCGACCTCGGGCACGTCGTCGGGATAGAGGTCGTCCGCCTTGGTTCCGCCGCGGGGGCTGTATTTGAAAATGAAGCTGTTCTTGAACCGGAACTCGCGGATGAGGTCGAGACTCTTTTCGTGCGCGGCGACGCTCTCGCCGCAGAAGCCGACGATGAAGTCGCTCGACACGGCACAGTCGGGGACGGTCGCGTTGATCCGCTCCATCATGTCGCGGTAATCGGCGACGGTGTAACCTCGCTTCATCCGCTTGAGCATCTCGTCGCAACCGGATTGCGCGGGGACGTGCAGGTACCGGGCGACCTTGGGCAGGTCTCGCACCGCGGCCAACAGGTCGTCGGTCATGTCGCGCGGGTAGTTCGTCACGAACTTGATCCGGTCCAACCCCTGCAAGTCGTGGATGCCCGCGATCAGGTCCGACAACCGCCACGTCCGGTCCCCGTCGCGGTGCTTGTAGCTGTTGACGGTCTGCCCGAGGAACGTGATCTCGCGCACCCCTTCGTCCACGAGCTTGCGGCACTCGGCCAGAATGTCGGCCGCGGGACGCGATTGCTCGGGACCGCGCGTCATGGGAACGACGCAATACGTGCAGAACTTGTCGCAGCCGATCATGACCCGCGCAAACGCCTGGAACGGCGACGGACGCATCGTCGGATCGCGGAGCGGGTCGTAGCTCTGGAAACTGTCGGCCACCTCCTGCCGCGTGGCGTCGCGACGAGCCAGGCTGACGGCCAACAACTGCTTGCGGAATTCCCGCGCCTCGGCAACCAGGCGCGGAATCTCGGCGAGTTGACCGGTCCCCACGACGAGGTCGACGAACGGGGCGCGGCGGAAGATCTGCTGTTGGTCCTTCTGGGCCATACAGCCGATGACGCCAATCACCTGGGCGGGACGGAGTTTCCGGGCACCGCGCAGGCGACCCAGCGCGCTGTAGATTTTCTGTTCCGCGTGGTCCCGCACGCTGCACGTGTTGAACAGGATGGTGTCGGCGTCGGCGGGATCGGCGGCGAGGTCGTACCCCTGTTTGCGCAGCGCCGCCACGACCAGTTCGCTGTCCAGCATGTTCATCTGGCAGCCGACGGTTTCGATGTACAGCTTGTGGTTGTGAGCGGGTTCGGACATGGGGAATCGCTCCACGGAAACGCTTGTCTCGGCGCGAGACCGGGAAATGAGTTAGGAACCACAGAGGACACGGAGTTGCACAGAGGAAGAACAGAAAGAGCGAGAGACTTTGTTGAAATACGCCGTGTAACTCTGTGGTGAAATGATCCTTGGAGCCGTTGCGGGTTTGATTGTTTGAGTCGTCGGCGGGGACGTGGAGTGTGAACCACAGAGGACACGGAGTGAGGACCGGGGTCAGCGGGTACTCGTGGATGCATTCGTCGTGGCCCGAGTGCTTCAGCCGTAAACCATTCGCTTGATGCCGTTTTTCATGGACGAGACGTGAAAATTCAGTATCAGTCCGATCCGTCATCCTGAAAGTTTAAGGTAGGTCAATAACTGAGCTTCATGCACCGGGAGCAGTTGCTCGATGGCCTTGACTTCGACGACAACCAGATCCTCGACCACCAAGTCGATTCGGAATCCGGCCGAAACCCGGTGGCCGCGGTAGATGACCGGGAGTTCGACCTGTCGCTGAACTGACAGCCCTCGATCCGAGAGCTCAAACGCCAAACAACTCTCGTACGCCGATTCGAGCAAGCCAGGACCGAGGGCGGTATGGACGCACATCGCGGCGTCGATGATCTGACCGGTGATGTCATTGGGGCCGCCTCCCTCCATTGCAAGGTCCCCCTTCCCGCCAGCCATCCGCCAATGATTCCGACTCGATCAATCCACTGCGCGTCGGTCCCCTGGATACGCCGCCCTCATTTCACCACAGAGGACACGGAGTTCTTCACGGAGCTACACAGAGTCATTCAACAAAGTCTCTCGCTCTCGCGTGGCTTCCTCTGTGAAACCCCGTGTCCTTCGCGGTTCACCCTCCACGTCCCCGTTGACGACTCAAACAATCAAGCCAGCAACGGCTCCAAGAATGTGCAAAACCTGTTTCACCACAGAGGGCACGGAGTTCTTCACGGAGCTACACAGAGTGATTCAACAAAGTCTCTCGCTCTCCCTTGTCTTCCTCTGTGAAACCCCGTGTCCTCTGTGGTTCAAATTCCTTCCATTGTGCGACGACCTTAAGCAACGGGCCGCGCGGACTTCGGTCCGCGCGGCCCGTTTCGTTCGATCCATCGACCCCGGAGGGATCGTCACATCTTGGCGATCTTGGTGATCAGGTCGGCGGTCCGGTTCGAGTACCCGAACTCGTTGTCGTACCACGACAGCACCTTGACCATCCGCTTTTGCAGAACCATCGTCCACGGCGCGTGGAAGATCGAGCTGTGCGGGTTGCCGATGACGTCGCTCGACACGATCGGGTCTTCGCAGTATTCGAGGATCCCCTTGAGCGGACCGTTCGCGGCGGCCTTCACCGCGTTGTTCACGTCCGCCTCGGTCACGTCCTTTTCCAGTTCGACCGTCAGGTCGACGATGCTGCCGCAGGCGACCGGCACGCGGAGCGAAATCCCCGTCAACTTGCCGTTGAGGATCGGCAGCACTTCACCCACCGCCTTGGCCGCGCCGGTGGTGGTGGGGATGATGTTGATGGCGGCGGCGCGCGAACGGTAGATGTTGTCGTGCAACATGTCCGACACGCGTTGGTCGTTGGTGTACGCGTGACAGGTCGTCATCAGCCCGCGGGCGATGCCGAAGTTCTGTTGCAGCACCATCGCCAGCGGAGCCAGACAGTTCGTCGTGCAGCTCGCGTTCGAGATCGTCTTGTGCTCGGGCTTGAGCTGGTCGCAGTTGACCCCCATGACGACCGTCATGTCGGGCTTGTCCTTCGCGGGGGCGGAGAGCACCACCTTGCGGGCGCCGGCGGTCAGGTGGCTGTCGTAGCCCGACTTGCCGTCCTTCGCCTTGCCGGTGAAGAAGCCGGTCGACTCGAGGGCGATCTCGACGCCCAGATCCTTCCAGGGCAGCTTGGCCGGATCCTTCTCGGCCAGAACCTTGACCTTCTTGCCGTTGACGACCAGCGAATCCCCTTCGAAGGTGACCGAGCCGTTGAACCGGCCTTGAACGCTGTCGTACTTGAGGAGCGTGGCGAGCGAGTCGGGCTTGCCGAGGTCGTTGATCGCCACAATGTCGAATTCTTCGGGCCGGGCGGCCATCGCCCGAAACGCCACGCGACCGATCCGACCGAAACCGTTGATGCCGACCTTCACCGCAGCCACTGGAACCACTCCTTCCGAAAACCTGGGGATCGGCCGGGTACGATCCCGTCCGTCTCTGCGAAAACACACGATCAAACCGACGGCCACCTCGGCCATCGTACGAGGCGACCGATTCGCACACCGCGAGCGTTCGCGGCGCGAGCCCGTTCGGCCCGCCCGGTTCGAGCGAGCATTAAGTATACGGGGGGCGCTCTTGCCACTCAAGCGGTGTCCCCCACGGGGAAGTCGGATACCATCGCGGAAGTTGTTGCGTTGCAACGGGTTTCCGTCCGTCCCGCCGAACGTCCGGCGGGGTCCGGCAGCGAACGTTTGAAGGCTTTCCGAACGTCCGATACGGATCGCTCCCTCTCGCAGAGTGCACCGCGTGCGAACCGTTACCGACATTCCCGACTGGAAGCTCCCCCAGGGCGTTCCCCGTTCCCTGTGGGAGTACGCCCACGACGACGGCATCGCCCGTACCGACGAGCGATTTCTGGCGGGCGAGCAACTGTTGCGCTTCGACCAACGGCTGCTCGACGACTGGTATCCCCAACCGCTGCGCGTTGTCGATCTGGGTTGCGGCACGGGGCGGACGCTGCGGGCCCTGGCCGCTCGCGGTTGCGAGGTGCTGGGAGTCGATCTTTCCCCGCCGTCGCTGGCCGTGGCGCGGGAAACATTGTCACAAGATGCCCAAAGCGGGGGACGCGTTGCCCTGTTGCGCGGGAACCTGTGCGACTTGAGTTGTCTGCCCGACGGCCAGTTCGACTTGGCACTGCTGATGTTCGGGACGCTGGGAATGGTCTCGGGGGACGGGGCGCGGCGGAGCGTGCTGCGCGAGGCGCGGCGACTGTTGAGACCGGAGGGCGAACTGGTCCTGCACGTCCACAACCGCTGGCGACACCTGGCGCATCCGCAGGGGCGGTCGTGGCTGATTCACGACGCCTGGCGATGGCTTCGCCGCGCCCCCGACCGGGGCGACACCCGTCACGATTATCGTGGAATACCGGGGGTGCTGCACCACGTGTTCTCGCACTACGAGATTCTGTCGCTTCTGGCGGAGAGCGGCTTCGATGTGCTGGCCGACATCCCCGTCGACCTGTCGGGAGACCGCGCGGCCACCGGCCCGCGCTGGCGCACCAACCTGTCAGCAACGGGGTGGATCGTCCGGGGCCGACGCGGAGTGGGAGGGGATTGAGAGGGAGCGGCACCAGTCAAGTGGGCCAGGTTCATGCCTACCTTCTCGGATCGACTTAAAGTTCAACACGACAAAATCGCCGCTTTGCACCGGAACCCGTACGATCCTGTGAACTCACAGTCAGGGATTGCCGCGAACTACACTCACGGCAATCAGCATCGCGCCGGCACGTGTGGACGGCCATGAATCGGCCACGGTCGGGTGCAGTCCGGCAGCAGACCGCCCTATGTAGATGCGGGTCGTCCAAGCAGAAGCGAGAAACGATGGCTGAGAACTGCACGATTTTTTGCAGGGTGTTGAATCTGGATGAAATTGCTCAACTGCTCCACTCGCACTTTTCTTCATCTAGTCCGACGTCAAATGATTCGATGACGGCATACGGAGGTGCTGTAACGCTTCGTTGTACGCGAAAGGTGTTTCGGGAGCGGGGTGACGACTTCTGTCGACTATTGCTGTCAATGTGTGCATTCGTCGAAGGCGTGTCGAAGGCCGATGCGGTGATGAAAAGGCGATTGGTTTCTCACATTGAATCATCCGAGTTGGTTCTTGGCGTGGTTGCAGAACCAGCATTCGATGCCGATGAAAGATGCCACGCGGTCGTGTTTGCAATCGCAAAGTCGTTGGATGGCATCATTTTCAACGGTCGGGAAATAATTGATGCCAATGGCGTGGCCTTATTGGCAGCAACTTGAACGGTGCAAAACAGGGCTCATGCCTGCGTTCTCGGATCGGCAAGAGGTTCGATGCAACAAGATTGCTGCGCCGGACCCGGTTCCGTCGCGCAAATTCGCAGTCAACATAGGCCCCACACTTGCTCGTCTCGCCGGCTGAAGCGGTGTGCCATGATTCGACCACGGTCGGGTACCGGAAGGCGGGCAGGAGCCAGCCCACCTAGCTGCCCGAGAACACGTTCGCCGCAACGGGGACAATCACCTCCGCGTCACCCCCAGCACCGCTTCCGCAAGTTGGCCGTTCACCGAGATGCCGTTCCCCGCCGTGTGGTCCCCCTTCGCGCCGTTCCACGAGAGGAACGCCCCTCCCGCCTCTTCGACGATCGGGACCAGCGCCGCGATGTCCCACGGGTTCATCAGCGGGTCGACCATCAGTTCGGCCCGGCCCGTCGCCACCAGCACGTGGCCGTAACAGTCGCCCCAGCCGCGGGCCAGACTGCAGCGGTCCACGAACGTCGCAAACGCGTCGGGGCGGCCGATCCGGCCGAAGCCCTGGACGGTCGTGAAACAGAACAGAGCGTCCTCCAGCCGGTCAATTTGCGACACCTGAGAACGCCGCGGCGCCTCGTTCCCCTTCCGGAACCAGCTCCCCAGTCCCTTCGCCCCCCAGGCGGTTTCGCCGAGTACCGGGAAGTGGCAGACCCCCAGTACGCAACGGCCCGCGAACTCGAGGCCGATGAGCGTGCCGAACAGCGGCGTGCCGTGGATGAACGACTTTGTGCCGTCCAGCGGATCGAGAATCCAGCGAAATCCGGACGTCCCGGCTGTCTCGCCGAACTCCTCCCCCAGCACGCCGTCGGTCGGGAACGATTTCGCGATCCCCGCCCGAATGGCCTCTTCGGCGGAGCGGTCGGCGATGGTGACGGGCGAGCTGTCCCGCTTTTTCTCGATCGCCACCCCCTGTTGGTAGTGCGACAGAATGATCGTCTCGGCCACTCGCGCCATGTCGAGGGCGAAGTCGAGACGCGGGCGCAGGTCGGGGAGGGGGCTGTCGGACACGGGAAAGCGTTCCTTGTGTGGCGATGGTCAACGGGCAACTGTCAGCAGGCAAAGATGGTCGAAGTGACACGCCCACGTATCGTCGAAGCGGCGCGAAGCGAACGCAAGCCGACGCGTGGCGACGGTCCCGTCAACCCCCCGCCGTCTCCCCGAAGCCCTCCGGCAGCGGCAAATGCTCCGCCACGCGCGCGATCAATTCGTCGACCAGTTCCGGTTGCAGGTACGTGTAGTCGTCCGGAATGTGCAGCGCGGCGACATGCTTGCCGTCCAACAGGCGGCCGAACCGTCGACGCAAGCGTGCGAGGTGCGACTTCTCCATGACGAGGATCGTGTCGGACTTCGCGATCAGCGCTTCGCTCACGACGACCCGCGCCTCGGGTTGCGTCCCCGCCGACCGGACCGTCCAGCCGTCGATGCGACCAAACACGCGCTCGGCGGTCAGGCTGCGAATGCGGTTGCGGCTGCAGACGAACAAGACGTTCATGGGACGGGGTGGGCGAAGTCGTCCGGCGTGGCGGATGCATATTCACGTTCGGCGGAGATGTGTTTCTCTCGCCTGGCCGAAGTGTTCGCTCCTGTAGCCCGACGCGTGAGCGACGGAATCGGCGTGAATTGCAGGGAAATTGAGACCTGCGAGGAGAGCGGAATCCCTTGCTGACGCGTCGGGCTACAAGAGATCACACGCCCTACGTTTGACAGGGCGACTCGGGCCAAACTCAATCCGGCTTGCGGAACAGATAGTGCGACACGAACCAGTGGTTGCCGCCGTCCCAGGCGAACAGTTCCGAGCAGGCGAGGTAGAAGATGCGCCAGCGGTGGAACATGCGGGCGGCCTGTTCAGCGGGGAGCGTCGTGCGAAACACGTCGAGGATCTCGGCCCGTTTCGCGTCGTGCGTGCGCAGCCACGCCTCGAGGGTCCGCGAGTAGTGTCGGCCGTTGACGTGCCAATGGTCCGCGAAGCGCAGGTCCCCCGCAAAATAGGTGAACAGGAAGTCGGACGGCATCACGCCCCCCGTGAAGAAGTGCCGCGCCATCCAGTCGTCGCGGCCATCGGTCTCGAAGAGGTATCCCAAAAACCGCGTGCAGAAGATGTGCAGGAACAGGAACCCGCCCGGACGGATCCACGACGACACCCGTCCGAACAGCGAGCGATAGTTCCGCATGTGCTCGAACATCTCAACCGACACGACGCGGTCGAACGTACACTCGGGCTCGAACTCGTTCATGTCGCGAGTGAACACTCGCAAATTCGAAAAACCGCGCTCGCGGGCACGGGCCTCGATGAACTCGCGTTGCGATCGGGAGTTGGAGACCGCGTGAATCTCGGAGCGCGGATACTTCTCCGCCATCCACAGCGACAGCGATCCCCAGCCGCAGCCCAGTTCCAGCACGCGCTGGCCGTCGACCAACCGCGCCCGTTCGCACGTGCGGGCCAGCATCTTGTCCTCGGCCTCGGCCAGCGTGCGGACCCCCTCGGACCACTCGCACGACGAGTACTTCAATCGAGGCCCGAGGACCTGTTGGAAGTACGCGCTGGGAACTTCGTAGTGCTGGGCGTTGGCCAGTTCGGTGTCGGCGGCGACGGGGGCCGTGTCCAGCGTGCGGATCAACGCGCGCATCCGCTCCTGCGCGGCTTCGCAGTCGAGCGACTTCTCTTGCGCGATCCGCTTGGCCAGCAGGCGTCGGATACCGACGCGGATCAACAAATCGGGCGCCCAACCACGCTCGGCAAGTTCGATACCCCAGTCCATTCGTGCTCCCGTGAGTTTTTCAGCGTTGCTTCAGTGTGAGATTCGTCGGTCAGGCCGGTATTGGGCGTGTGGCGGGGGCGCACGGCGAGGCGGATGTGATTTTTTCGTGGGATAGGCTTCCAGCCTGTCGGATTTCCAGGCTTTCCGAGAAGTGAACGACAGGCTGGAAGCCTATCCCACCGATTTCTTGACTGCTCGAAGCGGAAGCCCCCGCATGGGAAGACATACGATTCGGGGGCTTTCCAAGCCGCGCCCCGTTACCCACGCGTCACCCAATCCAGTTTCGACACAGCTATGGCTCCGGGGAAGAACACGGGTTTGGCTTGACTTCAAAAGGGTCACTGCACTTCGATCCAAGGCCCGCCGAGGCGGTTGATTCGGGTCCGCTCTTCCTTCCGGAGGTGATCGGCGGAAACGTAGACCGTCTTCATCCGCTTGCGAGACAGAAGCCATTGGACGGTGGGTTCGGTGAACCTGATGCCGGTGCCGGCCAAGCGGAGAGTTTCCGGATCGATGTGCATGCGGGCAAGTCCCGCGTCAGTCAGGTTGGTGCAATCCTGAAATTGCACCAATTCGAGGCCGAAGTGAGCGGGCAACAGCTCGGCACCGTCGTCGGTGATGCTGGATCCCCCAAGGATCAGATTCCGGAGCGAGGGCAGGCCGGCCAAACCGTGCAGTCCCCGAAATGTGACCGCCGTGTTTCTCAATCCCAACATGGATAGGCGACTGGACGCAACCAAAGGCTTGATGCTCGTGTCATCCACCATGACTCCTGTCAACTCCAGCCAGTTGAGATGCGGCAACCGCCCCAGCACGGCGACTCCCCGTTCATCGATCCGCATGTCGCGCAATTCGAGCAGCGTGACGGACGCCCGTTCCATCGGGGTCAAGTCGATAAGTGTGTCGGGATTTCCGGTCAACCGCATCTGTTTTGCGCGGCGGAACGCGTGCGACCAGACGAAATGCCGACTCTCCAATCCCTCGTGACGACCGCTGAGCGTCTTCACTTTCCGCAACGCATCGACGAGGACGATGTGTTCGAGGGGAAACTCTTCTCGGAAAAAGACGTGGTGCTCGCGCGGCACCAATCGGAATCCCAGCCTGGTTTCGAGAGGCTCCCACCACGGCGGGGTCGAAGACGCGGTTTCGGCCACGCGGATTCCGGGCAGTGCTCGGAGTTCCGTGGTGGCCCGCGATTCGTGGATCGCCGGGACTACCCAGGCCCACAGGCATCCCAAGATCAACAGGCACAGTGCCCCCAGGAACCACACCAGCAGTGGGATGCGGGATGCTCTCGGCGGGAATGTCGACGAGTCCGGGGCGGTCATAAGCAGTCCGCCTTGAGTGACAGGGTTGGGACGGGAAGTTCGGTCGCCAGCATGATAGCCAGGCCGAACAGTCGGGAAGCCATTCACCCCGCCCGCCTCGGCGGCCACGGCACGAACACGCTTGTCGTCCGTTGGTACTCGCGATAATCCTCCCCCCGACTCAGCACCGCCTGCGCCTCGGTAGCCGGAATCCCCGTCACCTTGAACAGGAAAAACAGCATCAGCGCGGGGGCCAGCAGGGTGGCCCACCACCATGCGGCCCCCCAGGCGAGCAGCACGTACGTCCACCAGTGCAGCCACTCGAAGAAGTAGTTCGGGTGCCGCGACCAGCCCCACAGACCGACGCGGCACGTTTTACCGCGGCTGTCCGGGCGGGCGCGGAACCGGGACAGTTGCGCGTCCGCAAGCGCCTCTCCCGCTACGGCCACGATCCACACGGCGACCCCCGCGAAGTCCACGGGAGACCAGTCGGACCGGGCATGCAGGGCGGCCAGAAACGGCAGCGCGAATAAAAACGAGAGCAGCGCTTGCACCTGATAGAACACGAAAAAGAACGCTCCCGCGCGAGCGCCCCAATTGCGGCGGAGCGTTTGATAGCGTCCGTCCTCCTCCCGATGGCCGCGAACGCGCGTCCAATAGAGGTACCCGCCGAGCCGAAACGCCCAAATCGCCCCCAGCAGACCGACGACGAGCGTCCGGGGATTCGCGGGGTCGGGGGTGGCCAACCAGAAGAAGATCGCCAGCAGCCCGAGTCCGACCGACCAGCCGACATCAACCGGCGTGGCGTCCCTGGTGATTTGCTGCCGCCACCACAGCAAAAACATCATCAGCGCGACGAGGCCCCACGCGGCGAAGATTTGGGTGCCGATGCTCACGGGGATCGCTCCGACCTGGGTGTGCGGGATTCTTCGCCGTGGAGTATATCGACGAGGCGACCGCGAGTGGGTTGCGGTTCGCGCGGCCCATTCCCGACAATCGTGGACGCGTTTCGGCGTTTGTAAGGATCGGATAGCAACCCATGCCCCACGTTGTCGGTCGCCATTACGACACCCAAGCCCTGATCCGTGTGAATTGGACCGGGGAACGGATCGATTCCGTCGAGACGCTCGACGCGCGCCCCCCCGACACAACGGGCGCGGCGGTCCCCTGCATCGCCCCCGGTCTGTTCGATTTGCAGATCAACGGTTACGGCGGCGTGTGGTTCAGCGATCCCAAGTTGACCGTCGAAAAGGTCGAGGCGGCCGTGAAGCCGTACCTCTCGATGGGGGTGACCCGGTTGTGCCCGACGCTGATCACCGCCTCGCACGAGGCGCTCAAGGCGGGCATGGCGGCGATTCGCGCAGCTTGCGAGCGGATTCCGTGGGTGCGGTCGATGGTGGTCGGCTGTCATTTGGAGGGGCCGTTCATTTCGCCGGTCGACGGTTGCCGCGGCGCGCACCCTCGGGAGCATGTCCGCCCGGCGGATTGGAACGAATTTCAGGTGTTGCAGGAGTCGTCCGGAGGTCGGCTGAAGCTGGTGACGCTCGCTCCCGAGGCCCCCTACGCGCTGGACTTCATCCGCAAAGCCACGGCAGAGGGAGTGGTGGTCTCGCTGGGCCACACCTGCGCCGAGACGCATCAGATCGAGGCGGCCGTCGGAGCGGGGGCGTCCCTCAGCACGCACCTGGGGAACGGGGCGCAGGGCATGATCCGTCGGCATCCGAACTACATCTGGGATCAATTGGCCGAGCCGCGCCTCAAGGCCAGCTTGATCGTCGACGGCCAGCACCTTCCGGCCAACGTGGTGCGGGTGTTCGTGCGGGCCAAGGGGGCCGACAGCGTGATCCTCACCTGCGACGCATCGGGGTGGGCCGGTTGCGCGCCGGGGGTGTACGACAATCACCTGGGGACGGTCGAGGTGCTGGACGATTCGCGGGTAGTGGTGGCGGGTCAGCGGCAATTCCTAGCCGGTTCGGGCGTCGGGACCGACACGTGCGTGCTCAAGGCGCACGAGTTCACCGGGCTGCCGTTGGCGCGAACGATCGACATGGCGGGACGGATTCCGGCCGAATTGCTGCGTCTGGACGCGCGGGGCTTGGCGGCGGGGGGGAGGGCTGACCTGATGCTGTTCGACACGCCGCGACCGGGCGATCAGAAATTGCGGGTGCGGGGGACGGTGCTGGCGGGGGAACTCGTCCACGGGACATTGGACGTGTGACGAAACAATCCGCATCGCACGTTCCTTTATCCCCCACCCTCGGATTCCATTCGCGGTGACAACATCACCGTGGGGGGAGAAGGTAACCGCTATTCACCCCGGCGGATTTGCCCACCCGACTTTTCTCCGCGTATCGCAGTCCCCATGGCCCGCAAATCCGTTCCCGCTCCCGTCTCCCCCCCCTTCGACGAGGCCCGTGCCGCGCTGTTCGAGTTGATCGCGCGGTCCGCCGAGCCGATCGACGCGAAAAAACTCACCAAGGGGATATCGGTCGAACATCGCATGACCGACGCCGATCTGCGCGAGACACTCGAGCGAGGCGTTCGCGAGGGGCGCCTGTTCGCCTATCCCCCCAAGACCGCAGCAGGAGGGGAGCGGTTTTGGGACCGCGACGTGCGACGAATGGTGCGGGATGAGTTGCTCCTGGATCTCGCGCGGCTCGAATCTCCCTTGGCGGCCGCACAAGTGGCCAAGGGACTCAAGCTGCCCCTGAAGGTCTCCGAGGCGGATGCGGCGACGGTGCTTGAATCGCTGGTCGAAGCCGGCTCGCTGCACCGGCATCCCGCCGCGACGGCCGCAGGCAGACCGCGTTATGCCACCCGGTCGGTGGAGGCCTTTCGACGCGCCGCGCTGTTGAGCGCAGTCGCGCGGACGGGACCGCTGGCCGAGACGAAGCTCAAGGGCTTGGTCAAGGGAATCTCCTTCGACGACTTTCGGGCGTTGCTCGACGCACTGCTGCGCGAGCGGCAACTCTTCGCGCACCCTCCCGTTGGTCGGACGGGAAAGGTGTTGTTCGGGGGACGGCCTCCCGCCCCCGAGGCGTATCTCACCGAAGTCGAAACCGTGTTGGGGCGCGCGGTTTCGCGACTGCGGGAATGCGGCGTCGACGCCGACGAGCTCCGCCGCGCGGTGGTGGGGGTCGTCGAGCGGGCGGGGGTCTCGTTCGGTGGAGCACGCGGCGGATCGTCGTCCACGGAACGCGTGTCGGTGGCGGAATCCCTGCCCGATTTGATCGACATCCTGCGCGAACTCGACCCCGCCGCTGATCGGGGCGGGTTGGTTGCCACGCGGGATTTGCGACGCGGTGCCGAGCGGAAGCAGGGTGCTCGGATCGACAAACGGGCGTTCGACGCGGCGGTGCTGTCGCTGTCGCGCGAAGGTCGGCTCTCGCTGCACCGGCACGACCACGCGAGCGGGTTGTCCGAGACGGAACGGGACGAACTCGTGACCGACGGCGCGGGAAACTATTATGTCGGCGTCGCGATCCGCCGCCCGACCGGAACGTGACCCCCGCCGACCGCTCCCGCCTCCGCCCCGCCCTGTTGTACGGCGAATACTGTTTCCACGACCACGCCCAATCTGACCACGCCCGCGCGGGCCGAGTCCCGCCAGAGCAACGCACGGGCGACTTGCCCGGCTTGTCTTCCCTCCACTCCGGACCTTCGGCGATGAATCCGTTTCGCGACCGCATCGTGGCCAGCCCGTGGGACGCGACCGGCATCGACGTGCCCGCGATTCACGGCGACGTGTTCGAGCGTTGCGTGGCGTGCGTCGAAAGCGTGCGCGACTTGAAGCGCTCGGGGGGCCTGCTCATTCATGGCGAGGCGGGAAGCGGCAAGACCCACCTGTTGCGGCAGCTCCGCGCGCGATTGACCCCCTCCGCGCCGGCCGACACCTCGCGCAAGGACTCGTTGTTCACGTGGGTCCGCCTGCAAACCAGTTCGCGGATGATCTGGCGGACGCTGCGACGGGCGCTCGTCGAAGACTGGTTCCGCCCCGTCGCGGGAGTCCGCTCGCAGTTCGACCGGGTGCTGTTCCACCGCCTGGCGGGCATCCGCATCGCCGAGGGGGACCTGGAGCTGTGGCACGATTACATGGTGCGCGAGCAGCCAGCCGACCTGTCGATGCACCTGGAGGAAATCGCCGTCGCGCTGCATCTCGACCGCAACACGGCCATCGCCTTTGAACACATCGCGTTCGGTCGGCATCGACGGGACTTGCGCGCGTGGTTGGCGGGGGATTCGCTCCCCGCGTCGGCCCTGGAGCAACTCGGCCTTGCGCAAGAGGACGCTGTCGACGAGGAGCGCGAGGACGAAGCCCGCCGCGTGGTGTTCAACCTGTGTACCCTCGCCGGCGAGAAGCTGCCGGTCGTGATCGCCTTCGATCAGGTCGAGGCGTTACAGACGAGCGCCGACGACCGGGAATCGCTCGCGGCGTTCGGGAAGGTCGTCGGGGCGCTGCACGACGGTCCGTCGAACCTGCTGCTGCTCTCGTCGGTCCAATCGTCGTTCGTGACGTTGCTCAAAGATGTCATTCGCGAGGCGGACGCCGAGCGGATGACCTCGCTGGGGGCTTGCTCGCTCGATCCGGTCACTCGCGAACAGGCGCTGGAACTGATTGCGGCCCGCCTTGCGCCCGTGGCCGACGGACTTCCCGCAACGCGCAGCCGCGCGTGGCCCGTCTCGGACGACGAGTTCGAGCGGCTGTTCGCGAACAACGCTCTCACTCCCCGCCGGTTGCTGACGGTTTGCGCCGAGCGGTTCGAGTCCCCGGACGCGGTCGCCGAGCCGGTGTCCGTTTCGCCCATCCCGCGGGCCGCGTCGCGCGAAGCGTATTTGGCGCCCCTCTGGGAACGGACGTTCGCGGTTTGCCTGCGCGACAACACTCCCGACCGGACGGAGCAGATCGTCCGTCACGCCCTGCCGCTGGCCGCCGGGTTGTTTCCGCTCCGCGCGCGGGAGGCACGCGACGCGGCGCTGACCGACGTCGAGTTGATCTTCGACGCGCCCGGTGGCCGTTCGGGGGTGGCGTTCGCCACGCAAGCGAACATGACCAGCCTCGCGGCCCGATTGAAGCGGATCAAACAGCAATGGGCCGAGGGACGGCTGAGCCGCTTGGCGCTGGTGCGCGACCCCCGCATCGAGCTCACCAAAACCGCCAAGGCGGCGCGGCAACATCTGGATGACTTGCGTGCCGAAGGGGTGGTGCTGGTCGAACCCGGTCCCGAATGCCTCGCGGGGCTTGATGCGCTCCGCGTGCTGCTGTCGGACGCGAAGTCGGGCGACCTGTCGGACGGTGGAGAAAGCGTCCCTCCCGACGAAGTCGCCGCATGGTTGCGAACCCGCCTGCCCGCCGACGTGCGTGCCCTGTTGGGCGAAATCCTGGGCGCGGCCGTGTTCGGAGCGGGGGACGAGTGAAGTCGTAGGTCAGGCTGCGCCTGACGCTCGGGAACGACAGAGAGCGTGGTCCGTTCGTCAAAGACCGCCCGGCCTACGGACCCGCATCAAGGCGTGAACACCGCCGGCGAGAACGCGGTCGGGGTGACGGCCGCCGGCGGTGCGGCGGGCGTGGCCGGAGTCGCCGGGCTGACGGGCGTCGCACCAGCGGGCATGGGCGTCGCGGCCGGGGTCGGTCCGACGGGGAGCGCAGCGCCGCCGGGTGTCGACATCGGCGGCATCTCGTTGCTCCACGTCCCCTGCTCAAACGTCGTACCCGCCGGATATTGCGTGGGCGGATATTGCGTGGGCGGATATTGCGTGGCGGGATAGCTCGTGCCGGGAATGGCTGACGGAATCGCCTGCATGGGCTGGCCCTGTTGGCAGTTCGCGCATCCGCCGCCAAAATTCGCGGGCATCGTCCCCGTCGTCGAGACACCGTCGTAGGTGGGGAGCGCCCAACTTTGCGAACCGCACGGATCGCAACAGGGGTCGCACGCGGTCGGGCAGCAGCGGCGCGAACCGCCGAACATCGATCCCCAACCTCCGCCCCCCCATCCGCCCGAGGAACGTCCGCAGCCGGCGTCGACGCAACCGTCGTAGCAGCAGTCGCCACCCCAACCCGACATGCTCGCGCAGCCGGAACCCGAGACAACGACCATCAGCAGCATGGAGATCGAGAACAGTCGGAACGGCATGGTGTGGCCTCGCGGTCCGGGGACCGATACGTCGACAAGCGAAGGCCAAGGCCTCCCCACGGGAATAATCGACAAACTCGGCGCAATCCTTGAATCCGATTCAGCCGTTACGCTCGCGTGTTGCGGGGTCGACGCCGTGTTGTTTCCGCAACCTGTTTGCACGTCAGCGGTTGGCGAATTGGGGCGCGGGCTTTTCGACAGCTTCCCCGACGTCTAAAATTGGCGTCATGCAATACGGTTGCATGTTTTCCGAGGGACGGATGCCCCGCGCGGCATGGCGCGTGTTCGACCTTGGCGACGGCTTTGTTCGCGATCTGTGTTTTCGGGAATAGGGAGTTTCGGATGTTTCGTCGGGATACGCTTCGCACGTCCGCCAAGGCCTCGATGGCGCTGGCCTTGTCGGTTTGGGTCTGTTCGGGATGCGGGCCTTCGCAAATGGGACCCAAGCCGGAAGCGCCCGTCGCGACCGCCGGACACGACGACCATGATCACGGCCACGGTCACGACCATGCCGCCGGCGACATGCACGAAGGACACGATCACGGCCACCACACGCACGGCCAGGAAGGGCCGCACAAGGGGGCGATCGTGGTTGTCGCCGGGCACAAGCTGCACCTCGAGTTCGTCCTCGACGCGGAAGCGGGCAAGCTGACCGCCTATGTTCTGAACGACGAACTCAAGGAAGGGACGACCCTCAAGCAGGACGAACTGGTGGTGGGCTTCCTGGCCAAGGCCGCCGAAGGGGCGACGGAGTTGAAGGAGCCGGAAGAAGTGAAGCTGGCGGCCGTCAACGCCAAGGACGGGGCGGCGGGAGAGTTCGCCGGGCAGTCCGACAAGCTCAAGGGACTCAAGGAGTTCGACGGCCAGTTGATGTCGGTGACCTTCAACGACAAGAAGTACGAGGGTGTGAAGTTCGAGTACCCGAAGGGGAACGAACACCTCGCCCACTGATTCCTGTCGCATTGTCAGCGTTTGGCCGAACGGGTCGAATCGCGGCGTCCGCCGACGGGCGGACGCCGCTCATTTTTTGGGAGCGCCGCGTCGCCCCGGCACGACCCGGTCGCGATACGCCTCCCACGCTTCGACTCCCTTTTCGAGCAGCACCCCCAGTGCCCCGGGCGTTCCCGCGATCAGCACGTCGGGATGGCGCGCGTGAACCTGCTTGCGCTGCGAGTCCGACGTGACGATCTCCAGATCCTCGCCGTCGATCGGCATCAACATCAGGTTGCCGACCCGCGACAATTCGTGCAGGAACTCGATCGTTTGCGGCGTGTACCCTCGCAGACAGGCCATGCCCCCTTCGCACGGCTCCGATCCGTCCAGGCCGTCCATGAACAGTTCGAGCGAACCTTTGTCGCGGAACCGCACGGAGTGACAGCGGAATTCCCCTTCCACGGTCGCCTTCGTCCGCTGGAGCAGGTCGTTGACCGCGGCCACCTCCGACGCAGTGAGTTGGTCGTCGGGGACCTTGATCGATTTGCCCGTGGCGGGGTGCTTGACCGTTTTCATCCGGTCGCTGAGGCTGCACGGTTGCAGAACGATGTCGAAGCTCATGGGCGCATCCGGTGAAAGGCGGTCTTCGCGTCGCGCCCGGGAACCCGGGCCGGGGCCGATTCGCTCGCGACGTGACGCGAATTGCGGGAGGAGTGGCGCGACGTGCGGAGAGTCACTCAGAAACCCAACACATCGGCCATCGAGTACAAACCCGCTTTCTTGCTCGCCAGGAACTTCGCCGCCGCGATCGCGCCGAGGGCGTAGCTGTCGCGGCTGTGGCTTTTCACGTTGAGTTCGATCGTCTCGCCCATCAGGCCGAAGATGATCGTGTGCTCGCCGACGTTGTCGCCGGTCCGAATGGCGTGGTAGCCGATCTCGGTGGGGGGGCGTTTGCCGGGACGCCCGTGCCGACCGTGAACGTGTTCCGTCTGACCCATCTCCGAGGCGACGATTTCACCGAACTTGAGCGCGGTACCGCTGGGAGCGTCTTCCTTGAACCGGTGGTGGCGTTCGAGGATTTCCACATCGACTCCGGACGACACTCCCTTGAGCGCGCGGGCACCCTCGCGGACCAGTTTCATCGTCAGGTTCACCGCCAGCGACATGCTGGGGGAAATCAGCACGGCAGTCATTTGCGACGCGGCCAGCACGTCGTCTTTCTCGCGTCCGTGCATGCCGGTCGTCGCCACCACCAGCGGAATCCGGCGTTCTGCGCACAGGTTGGCGGCGGCCACGGCCCCGGCGGGGGTCGAGAAGTCGATCATCACGTCGACCCGTTCGATCAACCCCGACGTGATGGGCACTCCCAGTTTCCCGACGCCCGCCAGTTCCCCCGCGTCCACCCCCAGTTTGGGGCAAGCCGGATCTTCCAGCGCCGCCACGACCTCGAATCCCGCGTCGGCGAAGGCCAAGGCCGTCACCCGCTGACCCATCCGACCCGCCGCACCGTTCACCGCCAGTCGCAATCGCTCCGACATTTCGACACCCGCCTGAAGCCCGTCCATCCGAAACCCGCACGCGGGCCGCGGTTCGCCGCGAACACCCGACGAACTCCCCGCGCCCGAACTTCGATGCTACCGTGGTGACGGTGTCGGTGACAGGTTGCCTCGGTGGAACAGCGGTGCCTTCGCGGTTTTCGGGAAGGACCCCGTAATCTGCGCTGATGCGAACGACGTTTTCTTGTGAGCTTTTGATTCGCTCCGTTTTTGTGCCGGATCACGCCGGAGAGTTGCGATGGCCGATGCGAAGGTCGCGGTGATTTTGCCGGCGGCGGGAAACAGCACGCGGTTCGGGAACAGCCGCCGAAAAAAGGTGTTCGTCGACCTGCGCGGCCGTCCGGTGTGGCTCCGCGCGGCCGAGCACTTCATTAATCGCGACGATGTGGCGCAGGTCCTCGTCGTGGTTTCGCCCGACGACCTGACCTGGTTCAAGGAGCAATACGCCGCGAACGTCACGTTGCTGGGGATCGAGATCATCGCCGGTGGGGCCGAGCGGGCGGACAGCGTCCTCAACGCCCTGGCACGTGTTCGTGATGATGTCGAATTCGTGGCTGTCCACGACGCCGCCCGGCCGCTGCTGGCGAAGGAATGGATCGACCGCGTGTTCGCCGAAGCGCGGAAATGCGGTGGGGCGATCCTGGCGACCCCGGTCACACAGACCCTCAAACGAGGCACCGCCGCCGGTTTCGTCGAGGAGACGGTTTCCCGCGAGCGCTTGTGGGCCGCCCAAACACCCCAGGTGTTCCGCAAGGAATGGCTGGTCGACGCCTACGCACGGCGCGGCAAGGAGCCTTCGACGGATGAGGCGCAATTGATCGAGCGCAGCGGTCGCCCGGTGCGGTTGGTGGAATGCCCCGCCTTGAACATCAAGATCACAACGCAAGAGGACTTGAAATTGGCGGAGGCGGCCCTCGATGCCCTGCCGAAACCCCCCGGATTGCGCGCACTGCACCCGTTCCAGGACGACGATTTGTTCCGGTAGTTCAGGCGCAACGCGGATTTCGTCAGGCACAGCCTGACCTACACGCGGGCATATGGACTGGCCGCCGCGCCGTTGGTGGCCGGGGTCGCGTCGAACAACCCCTCTTCCATGATCCGCTCGATCGTGCGGGCCGCTTCGAGGACTTGCTCCCGCGAAACGTCGTGATGCGTACAGGCCCGCAGTCGATGCGAGCCGGAGGCGTTCATCAGGACGCCTTGCGCACGGAGCTTGGCCGACAACTGCGCCGCCGTCCCCCGGTCATCTTCGACGTGGAAAAACACCAGGTTCGACTGCACGTCGTCGAGGTTGATCCGAATGCCGGGAGCGTTTTGGATGTGTTCGGCGAACAGCCGCGCGTGAGCGTGATCCTCCGCCAACCGCTCGATGTGGTGATCGAGGGCGTACAGGGCCGAAGCTGCGACGATCCCCGCTTGCCGCAACGCCCCTCCGAACAACTTCCGCGCTCGACGGGCCTCTTTGATCTCGTCCTGCGAGCCGACCAGCATCGAGCCCATCGGGCAACCAAGCCCCTTCGAGAAACAGATCGAGATGGTGTCGATGTGACGGACCATGCGGTCGGGCGCGATGCCGGAGGCGATGGACGCGTTGAAAAACCGGGCACCGTCGAGATGCACCTTCAGGCCGTTTTGATGGGCCCACTCCCCGATGCGGTCGATGTTCGATTGCGGATAGACCCGCCCGCCGCCGATGTTCGTCGTGTTTTCGAGGCAGACCAGCCGCGTGCGGCAGAAGTGCTGGTTGTCGGGGCGGATGGTCCCCAGCAAAACGGGTAGGTCCAACACGCCGCCGTCACCGTCGAGCAGACGGCAAGTCACGCCGGAGAGGGCCGCCGGAGCGCCTTGCTCGTAATTGGCGATGTGCCCGGACTTGTCGATGAGCAGTTCGTCCCCCGCGCGGCAGTGGATGCGGACACCCATCTGATTCGACTGCGTTCCGGAGCAGGCGTAGACCGCGGCCTCCTTGCCCAGGAGCTCGGCCATCCGGGCTTCCAGGCGGTTGACGGTCGGGTCTTCCCCGTTCATGTCGTCGCCGACTTCCGCCTCGGCCATGGCACGCCGCATGCCGGGAGTGGGCCGCGTGGCGGTGTCGCTGCGCATGTCGATCAACGGACGGGTCATGGCGGGTCCCGAGGAGCGGAAAAGGTGGGGGTGTTGTTGACCGGGGGCGGTGGGTGTCGCGGGGCGGACTTCGCTACAATGCCGTACTTCGGCGAATTCGGGGAAGCCTCTGCGCGAAGGCCCCCTCGGGAATACCCTCCCGCGAGAAACACTCTACCCGTCGACGCGCTGTCGGATCAATCATCGCTCACAAGTCGCACGCCCGACTGGTGGCGCGTTCGAGCCCGTCACACACCACAAGTCACGCCAGGAACATGCCCGCTTTGAACCTCTCCACCATCGACTGTCGTCAAGCGGACGCGCTGCCGCTTCTGGCCGAACTGCGCCGCAAACTCAGTCCGAAGGGGGACATCGTTTCCGAAGCGGGACGAAAACACACCATGGCGCTGTTCGGCGCGCCCCTCTCGCCACAGCAGGTGGTCGAGAGGATTTGCGACGACGTGGCCACGGGTGGACTGGAGTCGGTTCTCGGTTACACCTCCCGTTTGGACGGCAAAACTCTCACAGCCGAGACGATGCGCGTTTCGGAAGACGAACTCGCCGCCGCGCACGCCCAGGCGGACCCTCTCTACCTTGAGACGCTGCGTCGCGTCCGGCGCAACATCGTCGAGTTTCAGTCGGCCATCAAGATCGGCGACGTCTCCATCGAGCGGGCCGTTCCCGGCGGCACCGTCCGCTTGCGGCAGCGGTATTTGCCGCTCAAACGCGTGGGAATCTGCATTCCCGGGGGGGCTGCGGCCTATCCTTCGACGCTGCTGATGACGGCCGTTCCCGCACAGGTCGCGGGGGTCGAAGAGATTGTCGCCGTCGTCCCGCCGACTCCCTTCGGCGGCTACAACGCCGACTTGTTGGCCGCGTGCCGCGAAATCGGCGTCCGCGAGGTGTATCGCGTCGGGGGAGCGCAGGCGGTGGCCGCGCTCGCCTACGGCGTCGAGGGGATCCGGCAGGTCGACAAGATCGTCGGGCCGGGAAACCTGTTCGTCGCGCTCGCCAAGCGGTACGTCTACGGCAGCGTCGACATCGACAGCATCGCCGGTCCGAGCGAAGTCGTGCTGTTGGCGGACGAGACCGCCAATCCCGAATTCGTCGCCGCCGACTTGATCTCCCAGGCGGAGCACAGCCCCGGTTCGGGTGTGCTGATCACCTGGCACCCCCCGCTGGTGCCGCAAGTGCTGGCGGCGTTGGAACGTCAGCTCGAAAAGTTGGACCGAGGCGGCTTGGCCCGCGCGAGCCTCGAACAGTACGGCGCCCTGATCATCGCCGCCGACCTGCGCGAGGCGTGTCGCCTGAGCGACTTGCTCGCTCCCGAGCACCTGCACATTTCGACCGCCGACCCCGAAGCGGCGCTCCCTCTGCTGCAAAACGCGGGGGCCATTTTCACGGGGCACTTCACCCCCGTGGCGCTGGGAGACTACATCGCCGGTCCGTCGCACGTCCTGCCGACCGGCGGAACCGCGCGGTTCGCCAACGGACTGTGCGTGAACGACTTCCTCAAACGCTCGTCGATCATCGGCTACGACCAAGGGGCGTTGCGGCACGAAGCGGACGGCGTGCGACTGCTGGCTGCCAAGGAAGGTCTGACCGCGCACAGCGCGAGCGTCGACGTGCGGTTGGCGGGTGGCTGAGCCGAACGGCGGTTGTGTTCGCTGGTTCGGTGCGCTTGGGGGGGAGTGCTTCGTCCCCGCCCGCCGAGGTTGTCGATGTTCGAGAGAGAACGAGGCGGGGTCGTTCGTTGCGGAAAACCCGGTGGTTACCGCTAGCGAAGGACACCTCGCGCATCGTTCGGTGTCGCGAACCGGGCGAAATCCATCACGCGGGGTGAGCGATTTCGCACAGCCTCGACACTTCCGGGGAGAATCGGCCGACCGGTCGGCACCACGACCCGACAGTCCCGAATCAAACCCGGCTTACTGACAGCCCGAGAGAGCGGGGACCGGTTCACAACGGGTCAGGCCGAAGCACAACCCGCCAGAAACCACGTCCGGACTCCCTCAAACTATCCTCTCAAACCTTCTCGACAATCGCCTCGGACGGGACGGGAGACAACAGCACAGCCTGGTCAAACACGCCGCAAGCGTTTCGTGAGAAACAGGTTACGGAGAATTCACCAAGCGCGGCTGCGATTCGACGCCACACGCTGTGTCGCGGAGATTCGCCGCTCGCACAGCCTTCATTGTTCGAGATAACGACCTGTCCACCACGAAATTCTCGGCAGATGGGGCAGCTCGCATTCACTCCAGATTATCCAAATTACGCCTTTGGCCACGGCCTGTCAAAACCACCGGCATCGGGATAAGGAAAAACCGGGGTGGCGGGTTGGGCCTGGGACCGCGAGGGCACGGTTTTGACGATCCGTCGCCAAATGGCCACACCCCCCATTTTGCCCCGGCGACTCCGCCGATTCGTTCCGAAAGGTTCGCTCGGGAACTCGCCCTTCCGACTGCGGGGAACCGGCTGTTGCGAACTCGCGTCTGTTACGATGGTCGGTGAATTGTGGGGACATCGTGATCTGGGGGGAGAACGGAATCCCTCGCTCACGCGTCGGGCTACAAAAAAGCACACCGTCGTAGCGCAAATCGTAAGATTTCCGCCGCCCGTGTGGCGATCTCTCTCAAGCCGGTTTCACCACTTCGCGCGGACACCATGCTTCAGCAGGTCTTCCATTTCGTGAAATCGGCGGGTCGGCCCGGCAGTGCCCGGTTGTCCCGCTGGCGCAGCCGTGTGTCGAGCATCGAGGCTCGCGCCACGGAACTGGAACGCCTGGCCGAACCGGACTTGTTGCGTACCGCTCGCGAACTGGCGTGGCGCGCCAAGGCTGGCGAACCGCTGGACAACCTGTTGGTCGAGGCCTTCGCGCTCGTCCGCGAAGCCGGCACGCGCGCCCTCGGCAAACGCCATTATCCCGTCCAGTTGATGGGAGGCATGGCACTGTTCGAGGGGGGTATCGCCGAGATGCAGACCGGTGAGGGAAAAACCCTGACGGCCACGCTCCCGTCGTTCCTCTACGGCATGCTGGGCCAAGGTTCGCATGTCGTCACGGTCAACGACTACCTGGCCAAGCGCGACGCCGAAGAAATGGGGCGTGTGTTTGCGCTGTTGGGGCTGACCACCGGTTGCGTGGAGAGCAGCGCCGACGACAAGGGGCGCCGCGACGCCTACGCGAACGACATCACCTACGGTACGGCCAAGGAACTCGGGTTCGATTTCCTGCGGGATCGCCTCAAACGGGGGACCGATGGTTGGGGGGGGAAGACCGCCACCGGTGACCCCGCCACCGCCGAAGACTTCGGCGGCGTGCAACGGGGCCAGTTCTTCGCCCTGATCGACGAGGCGGACAGCATCCTGGTCGACGAGGCCCGGACCCCCCTCATCATCGCCCTCAACCAGCCCAACGACGCCTCCACTGTCAGCCTCTACCGCTGGAGCGACCGCGTCACCCATCACCTGACGGCCAACACCGACTACATCTACGAGGCGGACAAGCGCGTCGCGTACCTCACCGACGCCGGCTGCCGACGGGTCATGCTGCTCAAGAAGCCCGCGCTGCTGGATTCGATCAGCGTCCCTCGCATTTACGAGCAAATCGAGCGGGCCCTCATCGCGCGGCACGGCTTCCAGCGCGACCGCGACTACGTCATC
>JBIKMW010000201.1:0-3939 GCA_044359065.1 Planctomycetales bacterium
GACCGACTGCGGCGCGGGGGGCTTCTCCAGTGCGGTGGGGGAAATGGGGGCCGAGTCCGGGGCCGAGGTGTGGCTCGACCGGGCACCCCTCAAATACTCGGGCCTGACGTACACCGAGATCTGGATTTCCGAAGCGCAAGAGCGGATGGTGCTCGCCGTCCCCCCCGACAAGTGGGCCGAGTTCCACGCGCTCTGCGCGGCGGAGGGGGTCGAGGCGTCGACGCTCGGAACGTTTACCGACACGGGCCGATTGGTGCTGAAGTATCAAGACCGTGTCGTGGCCGATTTGGCGATGTCGTTCTTGCACGACGGACGCCCCCCCGTGGTCCGCGAGGCACGCTACCAGCCGCCGGCCGTTCAGCCGCTGCCGATTCGCGTGGAGGGGACGGGCGATTTGACGGGCGACCTGCGCGCGATCCTCGGTTCGCTCAATGTGTGCAGCAAAGAGTGGGTCATCCGGCAGTATGATCACGAGGTCCAGGCGGGCAGCGTCGTCAAACCGCTGGTGGGGGAACGGGAGGACGGGCCTTCGGACGCCGCTGTTGTCCGACCGAACCTCGCCTCGTGGCAGGGTCTGGCGATCTCGAACGGGATGAATCCCCGGTACGGGGATTCCGACCCGTATTGGATGGCGGCCAGCGCGATCGACGAGGCGGTGCGGAACTGCGTGGCGGTTGGGGCCGATCCGTCCCGAATCGCGATCCTCGACAATTTCTGCTGGGGGAAGACCGACCGCCCGGAAACGCTGGGATCGCTGGTCCGGGCGGCGCTTGGCTGTCAGGAGATCGCCATCGCCTACGGCACGCCCTTCATCAGCGGCAAGGACAGCCTCAACAACGAGTTCCTGAACAAGCGCGACGGCGAGCAGAAGGTCATCTCGATTCCCGGCTCGCTCCTCATCAGCGCGCTGGGGATCGTCCCCGATATCCGTCGCTGCGTGACGATGGACCTGAAGCGACCGGGTAACCGGTTGTTCCTTGTCGGTGCGACCAAGGACGAACTCGGCGGCAGCCACTGGGCACTGGTGCGCGGCCTGTCGGGCGGTGAAGTACCGAAGGTGGATGCCGAGGCGGCCCCGAAGATTTTCGCGGCGGTACACCGGGCGATTTCGGCGGGACAGGTGCGGGCCTGTCACGACCTGAACGAAGGGGGCCTCGCCGCTGCGCTTGCCGAAATGTGCTTTGCCGGCGAGTTCGGCGCGCGTGTGTCGCTCAAGGCTCTGTCCGCTGTGGCGGGTGTTCCCGCCGACCCCGTGCGGCAGTTGTTCTCGGAATCGAACACGCGGTTCGTGCTCGAGGCCACGCCCGAAAACGTGGCTGCCCTGGTGATCGAATTCGCGGGCCTGCCGTTCGTCGAACTCGGCGAAGTGACCGCCGATCCCGAACTCGTCGTCACGGACGCGGGCGACCGCACCGTGCTCCGCGCCGACTGGTCCGACCTCAAGGAGTGCTGGCAGCAGCCGCTGAGATGGTGAGGAACTCTCTCACCGTGCCCGTCGTTCGACCACGCGTTGGCGGGCGAAGGCGCGGCGTTCCAGGTATTGCCAGGCCATCAGACCGAGCAATCCGGTGAGGCCCCCTGCCAACCCACCGATCGGTATCCAGAACCTCCGCCACTGACGGAGCGACCATCCCCGTGGCGAGGTTTCCGCGTCGGGGGTCGCTGCCACAGCGGCGGGGGCCGCAGTCTCCGCCGCGGGAGCGGGTGCGGGCGCAGCGGGCTGCGGCGTGGCCTCGGGGGGGGTGCTCGGAGTCACCAGCGACGGACCGGCGGAGGGCGCGGCAGGTGCCGGTTCGGCGGACGGCGCGGGAGTCGGCGGCGTCAAGGACGGGGGGGCGGTCAGCGCGGGTGCCGTCACCGCAGCCAATTCGACGGGAGGAGGGGCGGGGGGCGAGGGGGACGCGGCGGGAGCACTCGGCGGCGGATTGCCGTCCGAACCGGGGGTGGCCAACACGGGAATGGATGGCGCCCCGGCACCGGGGGCGGGAAGCGCCGCGGCTTCGGGGACCGGCTTCAATGGGGAGGCTGTGGCGGCGGCCGGGGCGGATTCGGGCGATGTCGACGGCGGATCGTCGACACGGGCGGCCGTCATGGGGCGGATCACCGGCCCGCGATACGCTTCGGCGACCGCTCCCCCTTCGGAACCCACTCGGGCGCGGCCGGGTTGCCCGAGATCGGATTGCGCGGCGACGGCCTTGGCCAACGCGGCTGCAGAACCGTTGCGGTCGCGTGCGTCTTGAGAGATCGCTTCGTCCGCCGACAGTTGGTGGTCTGCCGACGCGACTTTCGGGGATCGGGCCTCCTCGAAGCCGTCCTTGTCGGGAATCGCCGGCTTGCGACGTTTGGGGACATCGGTCGGATGCGCGGAGGCCGCCTCTCCCGCCCGCGACAGGTTGCTCGCCAGACTGGGGTCGAGGCGCCGCCGGGTGACGGGAATGTCCGCTTCGTCCCGCGCGGGAGTGGCCGCCGGCTTGCGAAGCATGGCCGTACGTTCTTCCCTCGAGGCGGGTGCGATCGCTTCGCCGTTGGTTGGTTCGATGTGGGACGAACGGGGAGCGGTCGCCTTGGCGAGGTTTGGTTTGGCGGTGGCCGTTTTGACGGCGGCTGGTTTGGCTGTGGCGGGCTTCGCGGCAGGCCGGGGGGTGTCCGCATCGGCCACCTGCGGGGCGTCTCGCCGAGGCGGCGCGCTCGCAACGCGGGTCCCTGCGCCGGATTCGTCGGGGATGAGGCGGGTCTTTCCGGGACGCGATGGCGGGGCGACTTCGTCCGGAACGGACTCCGCACGCGCCCCCTGCGTCTCAGCGGAAGCGGTGGCGATCGGGCGTTTCTCGGTCGTGGGGGCTGAGGATTCCGACGCGTTGGCCCGCTTTCGTGCGAGTGACGCGGTGGCGGTCTCCTCGCGCGGAGCGTTGGTCGGCCGACGGGCCGGTTGTTCCCGCGCCACGAGGTTACGCGCAGCGGGTTTGGCGACGGGGCCTTCCGGCTTCGACGACGGTGCCGTGCCGCGCGACTCCCACGCGATCCGGCAATGCTCTTCCAACGCCTCCAGATAGGCTCGCGGCGAATCGGACCGGTCGAACAGTTCGGGGTTCTTGGACTCGATCCGCGCAGCCGCTTCGGCCAACGTGAGGGCGTCCGTCAGCCGGTCCTGCCGTTCCGCCTCTTTCGCCCGGAAGATCAGTTGCTCAGCCCGCAGTCGCAAGGCCTCGTCCAGCGCGGCGACGGCCTTCTCGGTCGGCTCGACCCCGGACACGCGGGCAATGCGGGAACTCGTTTGGCCCGCCTGGTCCGTACCTTCCGGTTCCTTGGCCGTCGAGCGGACCGTACCTCGTCCGCTTGCAACGGAGGTGTCGCGGGGAATCGAACGGCTCTCGGGAATCGTGCGGACCCGCCCACTGCGGGCCATGTCGGCGACTCCCGCGTCGTCCTCCGCTGTTTCGGGCAGCGCCTTTCGCGGAGCTTCGACGGGCCGCGTCGTGGAGCGCGTTGAAACCGCTGCCCCGCGCGACGGCGTGATGGAGCGGGAAGCGGTCCCCCCCTTTGGCTTCGGTTCGGCGATGCTGGTGGGAGTCGACCGTGCGATCTTCGCGGCATCGGTGGTGACCGGCTTTTTCGAAGTCGGCGGCTTCTTCGAGACCGGATCGCTCTCGGGAGAGGGGCTCTTCAAGGCCCGCTGGACCGTGGCGTCCTCAAGGAACGGATCCGGCTTCGCGGAATTCGCCGTCTTCCCCGTGATGCGCGACCACAGACCGCGCGAATCGCCGTCTTTCACGGGAGTCGCGTCCGCTCCCCGCGAGTCGCCGATGGCCGTGGCCACCGCCGAGTTGCGCGACCCCGCCCCCGCGTCCACGCGTGCGGAAGCCGCCCAACTCCACCCGAAAGGGGCGAGCATTCCCGCTGCGGCGAGGCTGGCGAAAGCCCAACCGCGCGGCGATCGTC
>JBIKMW010000049.1:0-42959 GCA_044359065.1 Planctomycetales bacterium
TCGACCTCGGGGGCAACGATCTATCGCCGGTCGCTTCGGAAACCTTCCGACGACCACCGCGAGAGGCTTTCAAAGCCCCTCCAGATTGAGGTCCGGAACCGACCTCGGACAAGATACAAGGGGGGCGACTCAACGACGGGTGACCGAGGCCCGTCGTTCTCATCCTGATGGTTGATACTTCCGGGGAATCGATTTCTCTCCGCGAAAAAATCCGCCGATTTCCCGTAAGCGCCGCCACCGTCGCCTCGTCTACCACATGGCCCGTGCGATGGCGTGTGGGCCGGTTCGATCCCGTAAGGACGATCCTTCTTGCCCAAACGTCTCGGAGAGCATCATGAAGCGTTGGAACGTGTTGCCGCTGTTGGCCCTGTTGACCGCTGTCATCGTCGGTTGTTCGCAGTCCGTCCCCCCCGCTTCGTCGACTGGCGCCGGGGCTGCGGCAGGTGGCATGATGCACGACGGCATGGCCAAGGACTCCATGCAAATGGACAGTATGGCGAAGGACAGTATGGCGAAGGACAGCATGGCCAAGGACGGGATGATGAAGGACGACGGTATGGCCAAGGACAAAGCGGCGGACAAGGCTCCGTGACTCCCCTCGAACGTAGCGGCTCGAACTCGACCGCCGTCCGGTACACCCGGCGGCGCGAGTTCGCCCCGCTCCACGTCTCTCCCGTTGCCACCAACACCGCGCGGTTCGCCAGCCTGCCACCAATCTCTATTGCCGCCGACGGAGTCACTCGATGGACGACGTACCCCGTATCCCCGATCGCGAAATCACGCCCCCCGAGTTGTACTTCAATCGGCGGAACTTCCTCCGGGCCGGCGCCGCGGCGGCCAGCGTTGCAGCCACCGGCTCCCTCTACCGCTGGTTCAACCCGGTGGTCGCGCAAACCTCCCGCTTCCCACCCCTTCAGAATCTGCAACGCTCCAGCGAGTCGCAACAAGAACTCCTGCGTCGCGGCTGGCGGGTGGACGAACCACTGACCGCCGAGGGAAGCATTCTCAACTACAACAACTTCTACGAATTCACCACGAACAAGGAACGCGTGGCCGAGGCCTCCAAAGACTTCCACACAGACGGCTGGACAATCCGCGTCGACGGCCTCGTGAATCGTCCCAAAACGTTCACGCTTCCCGAATTCCTGGCACTGGATCGTCCGCAAGAACGGGTGTACCGCATGCGGTGTGTCGAAGCATGGTCGATGGTGGTGCCGTGGGCAGGGTTCCCTCTCTCTCGCGTGCTCGACGCCGTGGAGCCGACCTCCGCCGCGAAGTACGTCGCGTTCGAGACGTTGCTCGATCCTGTGCGGATGCCGGGTCAGAAGGTTTCCGTTTTGGAGTGGCCCTATGTCGAGGGCCTCCGCCTGGACGAGGCGACCCACCCGCTCACCATTCTGGCAACGGGGTTGTACGGCAAGGAACTTCCCCCTCAAGACGGCGCGCCGGTCCGGTTGGTCGTACCGTGGAAGTACGGCTTCAAGGGGATCAAATCGATCGTCCGCATCACACTCACCGACCAGCAACCGGTCACGAGCTGGAACCGCGCCGGCCCCGACGAGTACGGCTTCTTCGCCAACGTGAATCCCGAGGTGGACCATCCCCGCTGGAGCCAGGCCACCGAACAACGCCTCGGCGAATCCGGCCGCCGCAAGACGCTCCCCTTCAACGGCTATGCCGAACAGGTCGCCGATCTCTACGCGGGCCTGGACCTGCGCAAGAATTTCTGACGACCGGGTCGCGGCCCCCCCCCCCGATTCCGCCGTCTTGCATCCTCGTGGCTTCGTGATTTTGTGCCTTCGTGTGGAAACTTCGCGCACGACCGCCATTCCCTTTCGGACAACCCGCGCCATGTTCCCCCTCCCGTTTTTGCGTAACCTCGCCATCGCCAACGGAGCGATTCCGCTGGCGATGTTGGCTTGGGACGCCTGGCGCGGCCAACTCGGCGCGAATGCCGTCAACAACGCCCTGCACATCACCGGCATCCTTTCGCTGGTGTTTCTCGTGCTGTCGCTCGCCATGACGCCCCTCAATCGTTGGACGGGCCGCGGCGAGTGGATCGCGTTCCGTCGTTCGCTCGGTTTGTACGGCTTCGCCTACGCGGCACTGCACTTGGCGATCTACGTCGTCTACGACCGCGCCCTGGACATGGCCAGCGCGTTCGACGAAATCGTCTCGCGGCGATTCCTGCAAATCGGCATTGCCGCCGTGTTGCTGATGGTGCCGCTGGCCGTCACTTCCACGAACGGCATGATCCAACGCCTCGGCCCCAGGCGTTGGAAACTCTTGCACCGCGCGGCGTACCTCGTCGCTGTGCTCGCGGTGGTGCACTACTACATGCTCGTGAAGTCCGACACCCGACAGCCGATCGCCTTCGGAGTCGTGGTTGCCGGGTTGCTTGCCACGCGATTCGTCGGCTCCCGGCGATCTCGCCCCAAACGGGCCGCTTCCACCCCCGCCAACACCGGCGGTGCTGCCGCTCCCGCGTCCCGCTCGAAACGTCCCTGGACCGGCGAACTCGAACTTGTCGCTACCTTTCAGGAAACACCCGATGTGCGGACCTTCCGCTTCATGGCCCCCGGTCGCGGTCCGCTCCCGTTCGACTACGCTCCCGGCCAATACCTCGCATTGCAGTTGGAGATCGACGGTCAGCCGGTCCGGCGTTCGTACACGATTGCCTCATCCCCCACACGTCGCGACGCTTGCGAATTGACGATCAAACGCGAGCCCGTCGGGAAGGTCTCGCGACATATTCACGATCATCTCCATGTCGGCGACCGACTCCGCGTCATCGCCCCCGCCGGCCGTTTCGTCTTCACCGGAGACGAAGCCCCCGCGGTGCTGCTGATCGCGGGGGGCGTGGGTATCACTCCCCTGATGTCGATCGTGCGCTACCTCACCGACCGCGCGTGGACGGGAGACGTGTACTTCCTCAACGTTGTTCGCACCCCGTCCGACATCATCTTCCGCGACGAACTCGATTGGCTGGCCGCGCGGTTTCCCCGCCTGCGCGTACTCACAACCGTCACGCGCGACGGCGACGCCACAACCTGGCAGGGCGCGCGCGGTCGTCCTGACGCCGCCGTCGTGGATCGCTTCGTCCCGAACGTGCGGGAGATCCCGATCTACATTTGTGGTCCCGACCCGATGATGAACGGCACACGCGACCTGTTGATCGAGATGGGTGTCGACCCGACCCGCATTCACACCGAAGCCTTCGTCTCCCCCGCCGCCGCGTCGACGTCGACGAACGCCATCGAGAAAGACCCGGTCCCGTCGAACGCAGACTCTGGAGTCAACCCCGACACAACCTCGGTGACAGGGGGAGCTTCATCGACCGTCTCGGTCTCATTCGCCCGCTCGTCGGTCGAGTGCGAGGTGACGACGGAACACACCCTGCTGGAAGCGGGGGAGGAGGCGGGGGTCGATCTCCCCTTCGACTGCCGTTCGGGGGTCTGCGGCCAGTGCAAGGTGCGTCTGCTGCGCGGGCGTGTCCGCATGGACGTCGAAGACGCCCTCTCCGCCGCGGAGAAGCAGGCGGGACAAGTCCTCGCCTGCCAGGCCCACCCACTCACACCGGTCGAGATCGACGCCTGACCACCGCCACCCTCGTCGTCCCATCCCCACACACCACTCAGTCATTCGTGGGACGCCGCACGGAAGCATACGATGGGGCATCGCGGAGAGGTGGCCCAGCGCTGGTTAGCCTTCCCTCTCCGCCCCCTTGCGCCGCGCGGAGAGAGCCATGTCCGGATCGTCACTATTGCGCCGTCGTCGCTTCACAACACGGCTCGCAACACTCTCGGCGGCCATCTCCCTGAACCTGCTCCCCGTCGCGAGCGCCGCCGACCCCGCCCCGTTTCGCGTGGAGCGAAAAGAAGGCTCCGTCGCGGTCTCGCGCGGGGGCCGTCCGGTGGCCGAGTACGTCCACGCGGACGCGCGGATCCCCAGGCCCTACTTCGCGCACCTGCACGCGCCGGATGGGACGCGCGTGTCGCGGCATCATCCCCCGAGGGAGGGCCTCGACCCGGTCGACCACGACCTGTTTCACCCGGGGCTGTGGTGGTCGTTCGGCGATCTGGGGGGCATCGATTTCTGGCGCAACAAGGGGCGCGTCGAACAGACGCGGTTTTCGCGCGAGCCGCAAGCGAACGAAGGGCGCGCGAGGTTTGCCGTCGAACAACGTTGGCTGTCCCCCGACGGCGCGGAAGTCTGTCGAGGCGCGATGTCGTGCGAATTCGTGGGCGGCGAGACCGCGCGACCCGAGGTCCCGGGGACGATCCTGTTGCTCGAATACTCGCTGCGACGCGAGGCGGGGCCGCTGGTGTTCGGCCCGCAACACGAAATGGGCCTGGGCTTTCGCGTGGCGACGCCGCTGATGGTGAAGGGGGGGACCGGCCGCATCGTCGGAAGCCGTGGCGGTGTCAACGAGGCGGCGAACTGGGGTGAACCGGGAACGTGGTGGGACTACTCCGGCATCGCCGGCGAGGGGGACGCGCGGCGGCGCGCCGGGATCCTCGCGGTGGCGGCGGGGGACAACACCCGGCCCGTGTGGGCGCACGCGCGGGACTACGGCTTCGTCGCCCTCAACCCCACCGACCCGCCGCCGGATCGGAAGGACGTGCCGTCCGGCCCGTTCACGGTGCCGGCGGGTGAGACGTTCCGTATGCGGTTTGGAATCGTCGCGCACTCCGCTCCCGAATCCGCCCCCCTCTCGGCGGAGTCCGCGTCACGCGCGATGGCGGAATTACTCCGCGATTGGCGCCCGTAAACCAACGAGCCGTCGCACACACGCGGACCGTCAATCCCGGCGCGGCGGATAGCGACCGACCGAAGACTCGAAGATGCGCTTGCGACGGCGTTCCTGCGTGGCGGCGTCGCCCGATGTGTCGTCGCGTCCCGCCCCCCCCAGATCCGCCACGTTCGCGCGACACACCGGACAGCCGATGGTTTCGAGATGGAACCGGATGTAGTCGGCCCGTTCCGGGGGGAGGTCCCCGGCGAGACCGCTCGCCAATTCGGAACGAGTCGGACACGTCAGACGATGCCGTCGCCAAATCTCGCCGACGGAGTCCCCCCCGGCGTCGCGCTCGGACAGCAACCGTGCGGCCCGTGATTGCAACGTTGGCGAGGCGCGCAACTCCTGCTCGATGGCCGCCAACTCGTCCGGGGCGAGCGCCTCGTCGAGATACGCGAGCAATTCGGCGTCGGTGATTTCGCGGGACACGGACGGTCACCAGAGAAGAAGTCGCGGACGAGCGAGAAAGCAGGAAGTTCGGATGGAACCACCAAGACACCAAGACACCAAGAAAGGCAGAAGAAATTGAAGGGGTGCATCACACCGATATCAACCGCAATCCCCCAGCGTGATTCGTCATCAGGTCCTGGATATTGAGTGACTCCGCTCCGTTTCTTTCTTGGTGTCTTTGTGCCTTGGTGGTTCATCCCCCTCGTCACTCCCCTGCCGGCGGATTGCGCGGCCCCGCCGGCTTCACCTTCCACATCTCGTCGAAGAAGTCCGCCGCCACGACTTTGCCTGGGTACCGGCTGTTCGGAGGGGTGGTCACGTCGACGATCGCCCAGTCCGGCAGCTTCGGCACTTGCCTCGCGTTGTTGAGGTAATCGTACTCGCGATACGTGAAACCACTGTTGAGCACCACGTACTTCGCCGGGTTGAGCGGGTTCGGCTGGATCGCCAGCGGCACATGCGTGGCCGCGGCATGTTTGGCGGCACCGATGGAGACTTCGTCCGCCGTCCAGCCAACGGGCAGTTTGCCGATCACCATGGCCAACATCGAGTTCGATGCGGGGTCGCCCCACAGCACCAGGTGATGCGCCGCGATATCGGCGTCGGTCACTTCGGAATCGAGCTTCACACGGGGCACGCCCCGGAAGTGTCGCCGCCACTCCTTGATCGCCCGGCTCATTTCCGCGTCGACCCATTTCTGAATCTCTGGGTGCGAACTGGTCTTGCTCGGCTTGACGATCAGGAACGAGTCCATGAACGCGTCGTCGATGGGACCTTGCAGGCCGTGCTTTTTGACCGGACCGTCGGACTTTTCCGGGCCGAATTTCCACTCGCGCCCGTCCTTGTGGAGGGACGCCTCGAACGAGCGGTCCGAACCCGGCTTGGGGCCTTCCACTTCCGTCCCGTCGACGACGATTTGCACGGGGCGGGTCGGATCGAACGGAGCGTACCCCGAGGGAATCCGTAGCGAGAACGCCGTCACGTTCTTCGTGAGGACCGCGATCGCCTCGTTCCCGACGATCCCCGCGTCGACGCGTGCGGGGACCCAATGCTCGGCCAGGCCGTCAACGGTCAACCAGTGCTGTCGATTGTAACGCAACGTGGGGGTGGTCAGATGCACGCGCGCCGGAAAGCGGTCGCGCCCCTTCGCAGCGATCAAGGACAAACGTCGGTCGATCTCTTCGCGTGCCGCAGGGTGATAGCTGTGGCCGGTGTCCGGGCCGATCAGGTGGACCAGCGACATCCCCTCTTTCTCGTACGCCTGCTCCATCATCCGCGCGGCCTGAATCTGCGTATCCTTGTCGCCGCTGTAGGCAATCGTCGGCAGGTTCGCGAGATTGGCCGCGTACACCGGGCAGTCGTACCACTGCCACAGGGTTTGCTCGTACCACGTCGGTGTCAGCGTTTCCTTCTGGAAGACTTTCAGGAAGTCGGGCGTCTCGGAAAATCCCGCCCCCGGAGTGTTTCCCACCCACAAGTCCGGGTAATGCACGGCCAACTGCCAGCAACCCGCCCCACCCATCGAGAACCCACGAATGGCGATGCGGTCTTCGTCGACGCGATATCGCTTCTGCACCGACGCCATCCCCTCCAGCACGTCGACTTCCCCCGCGAACTTGAACGCATTGCAATACCGTCCATACGGGTGCAGCACGATCGTATCCGCCGGCGTGAAGATGCCCCGGTTCTTCTCCGCCCCTGCGATGAAGTTGAGTTCGCTCAGCACCTCACCCCGACCGTGACACCACACGTCCAGCCGGTACTTCGCGGCGGTCTTGTCGGTGTAACTGGGGGGAATCACCAACCCATACGGCTGCACCGAGCCGTCGATCTTCGACGTGTAGCCTCGCACCACCAAACCGGTTTCCGTCGTCCAAGGAGCGGTCTTCTCCAGCAGCGCCGCCGCTCGGGCAAGGCCGCGCGACAGAATTCCCTCGGCAACCGGGAACTCCTTCTCGTTGAAGAATTCGCCATGATCGAGCGCGTCGCGCACCGCTTTGTGATAGACGAGCACGTCGGGCAGGTTGTCAACGACGATCGGGTCCTTCATGCCGCGCAGCTTCTCGACTCGCGCGGCGAACTCCTTGAGGCCCGCCTCGAGCTTCTCCTTCACTTCGTCCGGCACCGCGACACCCACCGCCGGAACGGGCCGCACCTTTTCGGGAATGTTGTCGGCGGGCCCGTCGGCGCGGGCGACATTGACGGTCAGAAACAGGATCGCAACGAGCGTCGGGCGGAACTGTGTCATGGAGGGCGCGAATCCAGAAAGGTGTGACGAAAATCGTGTGGCGATCCGAACGACGGCCCCCTCTCCCCCGCGACCGACTCCCGCCATTGCCACACGACTTCAATGCGGGGGAGAGGGTTGGGGTGAGGGGGACACGGGTGGCCCCGTTGACGTCGAGAGAAACCCCCTCATCCGCCCTGCGGGCACCTTCTCCCCCACAGCCGAGTCTGATGGAATACACCAGGCCCGATTGTGGGGGAGAAGGATCGCGAGCCATGCGTCCCGAGCAGCCATCTCACTTCGTCGCCGGGAGTTGGATCAAGGCAGACTCGCGTCGGTGGTTTCTTCGGTCAAGCGACCAACGGAAGCGGCAACCCCAATTCCGAGCGGCAGCTCGAACCCGGGTCAAGGGCCGTCCCCTTGCCGCTCCCAGCGCCCCAGCATCCACGTCACGAGCATATCGAGTTCACGGTCGGTCAGCTTCCCCGCGAACGGGGCCATCGCGTTGTCTTCGCCGTAGAACCGCTTGTGACCCGGCGCGAGGATGAACTCCTTCAACCACTTCGTCGACGCATAGCCCGTCAACTCGGGACCCGTGTCCCCCGCCTCGCCCAAGTCTTTGAAGTAGGGATCGTCCCCCTTGATCGCGTGACAGCCGAAGCAGCTATCCGGGGCGGCGTCGGTCCCCTCGCCGAACAGGGTCTTCCCCTTGGCGGCCAGTTCGGGATTGGCAGGCGGTTCGCCATGAAGTTCGCCGCTGAGGCTGACGAGGTACTCGACGAGCGCCCCGACTTCGTCCTTGGTGAGTTTGCCCGAAGTCACGTTTTCCTTGACCCACGTGGCCATCGAACCTTCGGTGAAGCGGTCCGCGACCTCTTTGCCGCCGAATTTGCCGTTCTTCGTCAGGCCGAAGTACTTGTCGGAGGCGGGTTCGGTGAGCATCCCCAGCATCCATTCGCGCGAGCCGAACTTCGCCAGATCGGCCGCGACGGGGGCCGACTTGAGCGCACGCCCCGTACCGTCGTGCCCGGCATACGAGTGACACGTCGCACAGTGTTTGGCGAACAGCGCTCCCCCCTGAATCTTCGCGTCGCGTCGCACCAGTTGAGACGCTCCCTCGGGGCCGATGCCGTGGATCTGCGCCAATTCCGCCGCCCGCTCGGCACGGTGCGCGGTGTCGCGCACTGCCGCCTGAAACGCAACCGCCTTGTCGTAGTGCTTGTTGATCGACGGACTGGTTGCGTAGTCGTTGAACAGCGCCAGGCTCATCAGCCCGATGATCGCCACCAGCACCGCGCCGACAAACGTCACATTGAAGCGATGCCCGAATTTCCACTTCGCGATGAACGGCATCAGCGCGACGGTACCGAGCACCATCCCCGGCACGATCTGCGAGCCGATCACCTCGGTGCCACCCGAGAAGAAGTGCAGGAACTGGAACAGGAACAGGAAGTACCACTCAGGACGGGCCGAATCGAACGGGGCCGACAGGTCGGC
The DNA here is from genome assembly GCA_044359065.1 of Planctomycetales bacterium. GTDB lineage: Bacteria > Planctomycetota > Planctomycetia > Planctomycetales > Planctomycetaceae > JAIXZD01. The sequence goes on from JBIKMW010000049.1 coordinate 8,973, forward strand.
GGGCGGTCCCAGATGCGCTCCACCGTGCGGCCCGAACCCGTTCAAGGTCGACAGCACCAGCGTGACGAACATCACCCCCAGGCAAGCCAGCGCGTCCCGATAGAACTGGTCGGGAAAGTACGGCGCGTCCTTCCCCGGTTGGGCATCCGGCGCATGCAGGCCATGCCGTCGCCCCACGACAATGTGCAGACCAATCACCACGATGAGTAAGAGCGGCAATAACCCCGCGTGCAGCGAGAAGAACCGCGTCAGCGTGTGATTTCCCAACGCCGAGCCGCCAAGCAGCAGTTGCTGCACGTACGAACCGAACACCGGCGTGCTTCCGGCAATGCTCGAAGCGACCGTCGTCGCCATGAAGCCCCGCTGGTCCCACGGCAGCAGGTACCCGGTGAACGCCGATCCGAGGATCAGCATCATCAGCGCCAGCCCCAGCCAGAAGTTCACCTCGCGCGGCGCCTGATACGCCCCGCTCACGATCACCTGCAGCAGGTGAATCGCCAGCAGCACCACCATCACCTGCGCGCAATAGTGGTGCATCCCGCGCAGGAGCCAGCCACCGGCGATTTCGTGCTGGATGTAATACGTGCTTTCCCACGCGGTTTGCGCGCCGGGGCTGTACGACATCCACAGGAAGAAACCGGTCACAAACTGCACGAACACGCCAAACAGCAGCGTCGTCCCCCACACGTACCGCCATTTCGGTCCGCCGGGGATCGTCCGATACAACGCGGTCTCAAGGAACGCCCGGTAGCCGGTGCGATTGTCGAGCCAGTCCAGCACGCTGTGCATGATTTCCGCAGGGCGGTTGGGCATCACACAGCCTCCTTATCGGGCCGACCCGTCTTGAAGTTCTGGAACTTGACCCACACCTCTTCGCCTCGCTTTTCGACCTCGAGCTGATCGAGGTCGCGCGGACTGGGACTGGCCCCTGTCCGCCCCCCTTCGAGGCCGAACAGGCTGTCGTGACACGGACAGACGAACCCTGACTTCGACGGTTGATAGTCCACGTCGCAACCGGCGTGCGGGCAGCGCGAATTCAGGGCGACGACGCCGTCCCCCTTCTTGCACAGGAAAACCGTCCCCACCGGCTCGCTCGGATAGCGATTCCAGGCGTCCTTGCGGTCCGCCAGGATCGTGAACGACTGCGGCACCCCTTCCTCGAGGTTCGCCACCGACGACACCTTGAAGAATCCCTTGTCGTCGGCTCCTCCCGGTCGCAGCTTGGCCTTGACGGATGGCCGCAACGGATTGAGGAAGGCGATCACTCCGGTCACCAGCGGGACCGCCGCGGCGAACGCCGCGATCACTGTCGCGACCAGCGACTGCGAAAAGGTGCGGCGCGGGACGGGCGTCGGGGATGGTGCAGGATCAACGGGGGGCGAATCGACGGCGCTCACGGGGAGGTCTCCCGGTGGTACGGGCACCCAGACGAGGCTGGGCGCGGGATGGGCTCAAGCGAATGCGAATCGGCGGGTCTGGTGGCAGGGGCCGCCAGAGGCGAAAGGAGGGAGTGAGAGGCGGGACCAAGGCCAATGCCTCGGGACCGATCAGGGCAGGAGTCGTCGAAAGGAGTCGCTCCCCTCGACGGACTGGACGCTCCTTCAGGAGGCCAACGTCCATAAATCAATGGTCGACGATTCGACGACCAGTGGCAACCCTCGACCGTGGTGCCTCGCGGGAAATATCACATCGCGGAGTCGCCCTGAACGCTCCGCCAACCGGAGGCCCCCGTACGATCTCGCAAGGCTTCGTTCGCCTCATTTCCTGCCAGTTGAGTTTCGAGACGATGAGCGCGAGTTCCGCCTCCAAACTCGTAACACGGGCTTCCAGTCCGTCCCCCGAAAAGGGGGCGATATCGACCGACCGGAAGTCCGTCGCACAAAAATTGCCCCGCCGTCCGACCGACCTTTTTCACAGGTCGTCCCGCGTCAGCCTTTCGCAAGCGACGCGACGATTGTTTAAGATTCTTGACACGCGCTCGGACCGGTCGCCCCGTCCTTCGGTCGACCTCTCCGCCGCATCCCACCTCGATTCGCGATTTCGATTCGCCCGAAAGAGAGCCTTGCCATGCCACTTCGATCCGTGTTGGCCGCGTCGTTGGTCGCCGTCGCCTGCTGCGTCGCCGCTCCCGCCCGCGCCGCCGATCCCGTCCCCGCCACCGTTTCCGCCGATCTCGACAATCCCTCGGGAGTGGCCGTGCATGCCGCGACCGGTCATGTCTTCGTCGCCACCCATCCGGGTGTGTTTCGTTTGGTTCCCGGCAAACCGGGCAAGCTGACCGCCGAAGTCGGCGGATTCAAAACCGACATCTACGGCAAGGGGCCGAAGTACGAAATCGGTCCGCTCGGCGTGGCCCTGCTGGGCAACGACCACCTGATCGTCGGCGATGGTAGCCTCGTCGACTCCGAAGAACTCGTCCGCGTCTACAAGATCGGCCCCAAGCCTGCTGAGCAACCTGCCTCGCCGGAATCCGCCGCCTTCTTGCTCGGCCCGATCAAGGCGGGCGCCGATTCCGCCAAGGGGGAAGGCAACTTCTACGCCGTGGCCGTCGGTCCTAAGGCGTTCTACGTCACGTCGAACGGCGACGACACCAAGGGCTGGATCCTCAAGAGCGACATCGTCGACGGCAAGCCGGGCGAACTCAAACCGTTCATCGCGACCAAGCCCGCGGTTAACGTCGACGCCCCCGTCGCCATCACCATCACCAAGGACGGCGCTTCGCTCGTCGTCGGTCAGATGGGCGAAATGAACGTTCCCGGCGACAGCCTGCTTTGCATGTACGACGCCGCCACCGGCAAGCTCCAAAAGAGCCTGAAGACCGGCCTGCACGACATCGCCGGTTTGGCATACAGCCCGAAAACGGGCAAGCTCTACGGCGTCGACTACGCTTGGGCCGACACCAAGCAAGGTGGCCTGTACGAGTTCACCGTCTCCGGCGACGAATGCAAGACCACGAAGATCGCCAGCCTCGACAAGCCGACCGCCCTCGCCTTTGACAAGGAAGGCGGCCTGTACGTCACCGTCTTCGGCACCAAGGCCGACAACGCCACCACCCCCGCCGGCGCGCTGTTGCACTTCAAGTCCGGCCTCTGACCGGTCGCGGCAACCGAAGCAGCGGTCGCCGCGTCGTCCACGCGGAGGCTGCGTAAAACTCGTGGGATAGGCTTCCAGCCTGTCATTCGTTGCGTGAGGCCGTCGGCAGCTGAGTTTTTCCCGTACGACGGACTTCCAGTCCGTCGTAAAACACGCGCCGGCATATCCTCATCTGCCTCTCGTGCCTTGTCACAGCCTGACTCGGGTGTGCCACACATCGCTTGTCCAGCAGTGCAAACGACGCGCGACGATCGCAACCCCGATTTGAGTCATGTCAACGCAAGACCCGGACGCCGACGGCGTCCGGGTCTTGCTCCGCGCGGCTGACGTGCCCGCGCAACGCAACCTCGACGATTTCAGGAGACGATTCGATGCGGACTCGCCACTCGATGATGGGTTGGATCGGCTTGGCCGCACTCGCGGTCGCGGGAGCGTGGACGATGACCGACCGGGCAACAACCGCCGCCGAACCGCGGACGGTGCTGAGGCATGTCGTCATGTACAAGTTCAAGGCCGACCAAAGCCCCGCCGCCGTCCAGGAGGTGGTCGACGCTTTCTCCGGCTTGCCGAAGAAGATCGACACCATCATCGGCTACGAGCACGGCACCAACACGAGCGAAGAGGGGAAGTCCGACGGCCTGACGCACGTGTTCGTCGTCACGTTCCGCGACAAGGCGGGCTTGGCCGCCTACCTCAAGCATCCCGCGCACGACGCCTACGTCCAGGTCGTCAAAGACCGCCGCGAAAAAGTCGTCGTCTTCGACTACGTCGCCCCCGCCTCCTGAAGAACTGCCATTTCACTTTGGGTTTTGGTTCGCCCCTCTGAAACGAATCGTTGCGAACAACGAGCGCGACCATTCCTTGAGGATCCCCGCTTGCGCGCCTTGGCCAAGCACCCACCCATCCGTCGCACACCATGCAGAAGATTCTGGCATTTTATCGCCGAACTTGGTGGATCTGGGTGTTGTTCTTCGGCTCGACACTGTGGCTGGCGATGTACGTGGCCCCCATTTATTGGTTCGCGCTGCCGGGCCTCGTCGGGTATTCCGTGTACTTCGCTGCGGTTCGGGCTCACGAAGATCAGTCGTAGCAATCCGGCTCGCATGTGGTCCGCGCGAAAGTCGCCTCAACCACCTGCAACGCGACAATAACGCTCGGCCGCCCGTTCCCACGAGAACGACTGCTGGATGTGCAGCAGCCCTCCCACGAGCATGCGGTCGTACAAGTCGGGGTCGCGCGTCACAAGGCGGGACGCGTCGAACAGCGCCACTCGCAGCTCGCGAGTCATCGAGCGGTACAGCGCCAGGTGCCCGCGGGCTTGCGCCCGGTCCGGCACCCCGTCCCCCGTCGAGTAGTGACCGGCGTTGAGCGCCGCCCAGTCGTTCACTTCCGACGCCAGGCCGTCCCGCTCCCGGAACAACAGCCCCGTAGGGGCGGCCGAGGCCGCGTGCCACCGCGCGGCGCGGGCTTGCACCGCCGCCGAAAAACACGCCGCCGAGCGGAGCGGCACGATCTGCTGGAGAATGCCCCCGGTCGCGCGGCCGATCCCCACCGTCCCGTTCAACACAAACTCGTGCGCCATCCCGAACGGCTCGTAGAACGACGGCATCACGCCGAAGGCCGCGCCCCGCAGCGCGGCGACGAACCCTTCGCGGAACAGGAACGGAAACACCAGCGCATTGTTGGGAAACCGCTCCGCCAAACGCCGCAGGAATTGCAATCCGGGTAGCCCCTCGTCCCCCGGTATGGGGAAAAACAGGAACTTGCCCACCCCGCCCCGTTCGAGGAAGTCCGCCACGGCGGTGGCGTGTACGTCATACCCCTTTTGGCGCGGGTCGTCCCGCCCCGCCATCACGAACCACGGCGCGTCGTCGCCGTCGAAGGCGTGCGGATTGCCCCACAGGGGGCGTTCAGGCGACGTTCCCGTTTCCGCCAGCGCCTTGAGGAACTTCGCCCGGTGGTCGGCCTTCCAGGCACGCAGGGTTTGCGGCCTGCCGGCGGCGGTTTCCAGCAACATTTCCGATGAGACCGCGCACTCCACGAACGGGCCGTTGTCGACGCCGACCAACCGTCCCCGCAGATCGCGCGACAAGTGCGGCGCGATGACCCGCGATTGCAGCGTGTCGTCGACCAAATCGAGCGCGAACTGGTCCGACACCGTGAACACTTCCGGACGCACGAACGACAGCGCCCGGTGCAGGACCGTTCCCCCCGGCGTCGCCATCGGGTTCAACCGCACGACGGACAACTCCCCCGCTCCCGCCACGCAGTCGTAACTGTTGTGCAGGGTCAAGTAGCAGGTGTGGGCGTGGGGTTGCCCGGCCAGCGCCACCGCCACCGTGGCGCACTCCCAGTCCTGCAACAGCAGCGTCCAGCGCGAGCCTGGTCGGATCACCTGCAATGCGAGCGGCACGGCCAGCCCGAACACCAGCGCGTCGCGAAGCAGATCTCCGTTGGGAACGTCGTAAGGATGCCGCCCCCCGTTGAAGATCCAGCCTTCCTCGGGCTTGAGAAAGTAGTGCGGGACGCCATCGCCCGACGCGGACTCCTCGTGCTTCAGCACGTGAAAGGTGACGGTGCGGTCATGGACCGTCAGGCCGAAACTGCCGATCCCTTCGCACCGGGCGCGGGCCGTTTTGTCGATGCGATGGTGAAACGGCGTGAGGACGATGGTTTCGTCGTCCGAGGCCCGCCGCACGTGGCCGGGCAGCTTGGCCATGACAGCGGCGACCCCTCCGCACGGGGCGAAGGCGGTCTCGTAGGCGACGAAGGCGAGGCTCACGGTCGGGGGTCTGTCCAGAGGGGGGGAGTGGGGTCCGGAAGCCCGGACGACGCGGGATCCCTCCCGCCGAGGCTCCATTCTGGACGGTGAACTCCGGGATGACAAACCGAACCGTCGCGACGGAACCGTCGTTGGCGTCCGGAGATGCGGATCGCGCCGGTTGTGCGGATGCGGTGGGGTGAACGAAGAGCGGCGTGGAACTCCGAACGACGACCGCTGACGAGTCCGGAAAAATTGTTCCAGCGGCCTTGCAACCGCGACCGACACGGGATACACCATACACGAAATATGTTACGTGTAATTAAACACGCGAAACGCATGTTGTGACAAGGAGTGGTTATGTGGGACACGCTGCGCCTGAACCTGACATCGCCGATCTGCCTGGCCTTTGTGCTGGGGATTTTCGCCCGTCTGGTGAGAAGCGAGTTGACGCTCCCCAAGGACCTGTACTCGTCCCTCTCAATCTACCTCCTGTTGGCGCTGGGACTGAAAGGGGGCGTGGAACTCTCGCATTGCGACCCCGCGCAGATCGTCTGGCCGGCCGCCGCGACGCTGTTACTGGGTTGCGTGACACCCGTCACATCCTTTCTGGTGCTGCGACATTTGGGCCGGTTTGGCGCCGCGGACGCCGCCGGGATCGCCGCGCACTACGGGTCGGTCTCCGCCGTCACATTCATCGCCGCCCAGCAATTCGTCGCGGCGGCGGGACACCCCGCCGAGGGCTTCTTGCCGACGCTGCTCACGATCCTGGAGAGTCCCGGCATCAACATCGCGCTGGCGCTCGGCTTGTTCGCCAAAAGCCGCGCCAGTGCTCGGGCCGACCAGTCCGGCGAACTCGACGTGACGCGTCGCCCGGTGCGCGAAGTGCTCCACGAAATCCTCACTTCGCGATCGATGTTGCTCCTGGTCGGCGGGCTGGTGGTTGGCTGTGCGATGGGGACCAAGGGCTACGCCCCCGTCAAACCGTTCTTCGAGGACATGTTCAAGGGCGCGCTCACGTTGTTCCTGTTGGAGATGGGATTGGCCGCCGGAAGTCGACTGTCCGACCTGCGCCAAGCGGGCCTGTTTTTGTTGGGTTTCGGAACGGTGATGCCGCTCTTGCACGGCGCGTTGGCGGCGGCCTTGGGGGCCTGGTCGGGACTGTCCGTCGGCGGGACCGCCGTGCTGGCGACCATGGCGGCCAGCGCCAGTTACATCGCGGCCCCGCCCGCCGTGAGAATGACTCTCCCGGAGGCGAATCCGACCTACTACCTGACGGCGGCGCTGGCGATCACCTTCCCGTTCAACCTCGTGTTCGGAATTCCGATCTACTTTTCGATGGCCCAATGGTTCTGCGGCTGACCCCGCGCCGAGTCGTTCGACTCCTGACATCCGCGCCGGCGGATCGACACCGCCGCATTGACATCTTTCCAGTGAAATCCCTTGCCAGGAAAGGCTCGGCCACCATGCACACAACCACCCTCACCCTCGTGACGATCGTCGCCGAAAACGTGCTTCGCGACCGCCTGATTCAGGAAGTCCGCTCCGCCGGCGCGAAAGGACACACCATCAAGGACGTGGACGGCGAAGGCTCGCGGCATCGTCGCGTGGGCGATGTGCTGGGTGCCAACATCAAGCTCGAAACGATCGTCTCCGACGCCGTCGCCGAAAAGCTGCTCGACCGGTTGGCCCGCGAGTATTTCCCCAAGTTCGCCGTCATCGCCTACACCATGCCCGTGCAAGTCGTGAGGGGAGAAAAATATGTATGAAGCTGCGACGCAGCGACACGAATCCGTCACGAACACCACCTGGACGCGTCGGAACTGGCTGGCCGCCACCGGATGCGGAGCCGTGGCCGCTTCGGGCTGGTCCGACGCGCGAACGCTGGCCGACACGCTCGAGGCGGAAGCGGCCCCCCCGGCCACTCCGCAAGCCGCTCTTGAGCGTTTGTATCGCGGGAATGCGCGCTTCGCGCAAGGCCAATCGCTCGAAATTCATCGGGATCTGAAACGCGTGCAAGCGGTGGCCGCCGAGCAGAAGCCGTTCGCCGCGTTTCTGGGTTGCGCGGATTCGCGCGTGCCGATCGAGATCGTGTTCGATCAGGGGTTCGGAGACCTGTTCGTCACCCGCATCGCGGGGAACGTCGCTTCCAGCGAGAACATCGGCAGTCTCGAGTTCGGCACGCTCGTCCTGGGAGCAAGCGTGCTGTATGTCCTCGGGCACACCAATTGTGGTGCCGTCGCCGCCACCGTGAAGCGCGACGAGGTTCCCGGTCAAATCAGCGGCCTGTTCCAGCACATTCGTCCCGCAGCGCGTGTGGCGGCGGGCAACGTCGAACTCGCGGTCGTCGAGAATGTTCGCAACCAGGCCCAGATTCTGGCCGAATCCTCTCCGGTCATCGCCCGACTGGTGCGGGACGGCCGGTTGATCGTGGTCGGAGGCGTTTACGATCTTCAGACGGGACGTGTGACGCCGGTGGAGATCCCGAAAGCGTAATGCATTGCAAAGCGCCCCGTGGTCCTGCACGCCTCGAAACAGGGGTTGCGTACTGGTATCTCGCGAGCATCCCCCGTCGAGGCTGTGAGTTTTTGGAAACCCGAAGCGTGATTTCTGAAGCTGCGCTGTTTCTCTCGGGAAGTCTCCGAGAAATCGCAAAACACCGTTTTTTGCGGCCTCACTCAGAGGCGCGGAGACGCAAAGGAATTGCCTTTCGCTGCGTCTCCGCGCCTCTGCGTGAGAATAAAAGCCGTTGAAATCCCAATGTTCTCTGCCGCTCCTCGGGGAATAGCGCAACTCCAAAAAGCGTGAGCGAGGGCCCCAGCTCTCCCCGCCGTTCACAATTTGGGGATGAGGGGGCCGCGGTTCGCACCGATTGACGCTGAAGTTCCCCCTTATCCGCCCTTCGGGCACCTTCTCCCCCACAATGGAGTTTTGCCCGTTTCTCCAAGTCGATTGTGGGGGAGCAGGGTCACGGTATCGTGCTTTCTGAGTACCCGGAACGCGACGGTCAACGCGACATTCCCGGCGGCCCCGGGAACTTCGCCCGCGCGTGCAGCCACCAACCGGCGAAGAGCGCGACGATCACGCCTCCCACGATCCAAATCGCCCTGTCGTTGGGGGGCTGCACGCCGATCACCAGCAGCCCGGCGCAGCCCAGCACCGAAATCGCCGCGAGCGGCCGGTACCAAACCCCCAGGTGCCACGGCCCCATCTCCGTCCAGGTCCGTCCGTGGGCGAAAAACCCCAGCGCGGTCGGCACCACATAAGAGATGTATAAGAGCACCGCGCACGCCGCTGCGATCGACGCGTAGGGAACAAACAACGCCAGCAGGATCGCAGCGATCGCCGTCCCCCAGATGCCTCCGGTCGGCACGCGCGTGCGGGGGGACACGTGCCGGAACCATGCCGAACACGGCAAGCCGCCGTCCCGCGCGAACGCGAACACCATGCGCGACGTCGACGTGACGGTCGCCAACCCGCAGAAGTATTGCGCGACGCCGATCCCCACGAACAGTCCCATCGACAACCAATCGGGCAAAGTCCGTTGCAACGTCCAGGCGAACGCACGCTCTCCTTCGCGCGCCGCACCGTCGACACTGGGCATCGCGAGCACCACCGCCACCAGCATCGCCCAGCCGAACACGCCGCTGACCAGCACCGACCGCAGAATCCCGCGCGGCACGCTCCGCGCCGCGTCGTGTGTTTCCTCGGCCACATGCGCCGAAGCGTCGAAGCCCGTGAGCGTATACGCGGGCAACAGGAACCCCATCAGGAACAACCACGGGAGCGCGGCGGTTTCCGGGTGGACGTGCCCCCCTGCCGCCCCGCTGAAGTTCGTGAAGGTCACCAGTCGCCCCCACTCATACCGCTCGGCGGCCAATCCCAGCGACAGCGTGAGCACGACCGACACACCCAGGATCCACCATCCGCTAAAGTCGGTCAGCCGCGTCGCCCATCCCGGCGCGAGGTGGTTCCACAGCGCGTGCGACACCGTCACCAGCAGGACCGCGACACCCAAACCCGCGTCCGAGAGGGGCGCGTCGAACACACCCGCCACGTACCGCACAAAGCCGACGTTGATCGTCGCCAGCACGGTCACCAAGCCCGCCAGGTTGAACCACCCCGTCGCCCAACCCCAGCCTCGCCCGCCGAGAATCGCCGCCCAGTGGTACAGGCCCCCCGCCGTCGGAAACGCCGACGCCACCTGGCCCATCGTGGCGGCGACCGCGAGCGAGAACAGGCACACGAGCGGCCAGCCCAGGCCGATGGCCGCCCCTCCCGCTCCACAGAACCCCTGCGAGAACGATGTCACCCCCCCCGCGAGGATGCAGATGATCGACAGCGACACGGCGTAGTTCGAGAAGCTCCCCATCCGCCGGGAGAGCTCCTGGGTGTAGCCCAACTTCGCCAAAAGCGCGTCGTCGGTGTTGGAGAGTGCCGTCGATTCCGTGGGGCTATCGTGCATGGTTCATGCGTCGATCGGGGCCGATAGATCCAGTGACTGCGTCGATAACCCTTCTCCCCCACATTCGACGCTGGTGAGCTCGGACAGCGCCATTGTGGGGGAGAAGGTGCCCGAAGGGGGGATCAGGGCATGCCCAATTCGTAGGTCAGGCTGTGCCTGACGCGATTCACGCGGTCCCACCGCCGCTCTTCGGCAGGCACAGCTTGACCTACCGCATCGATTCCAGCGGCCTGACGCGCATCGCGTTGATCGCCGGGACGAAGCCTCCCGCCAACCCCATCATCAGCGACATCAGCATCCCCGTCAGCAGCACTTCGAGGTTCACGTCCAGTCGCAACACCACGAACTTCCCACCGCCCCCCTGGCCTGAACTGACGATGCTTTTCGCCGACCATCCGTCCGCCATCAGACCGACCGCGCAGCCGATCAAGCCCCCGACGAGTGCCAACAGCATCGATTCCAACAGGAACGACACCAGGATTTGCGAACGTGGAAAACCGACGATCCGCAGCACCCCGATGTCCTTGGTGCGCTGCGCGATCGCGGCGAACATCGTGTTCATTACGCCGAACACGCCACCGATCGCCATGAACACGGCCACGAACGAGATCGCGTAGGCGAACTGCTTGCTCGTCTCGCTCAGCCGCGCGAAGTACTTCGTCTCCAGCTGCGCGTCGAGGTTCGCCTTCTTGAACTCCGTCTTGAGCGACTTTGCCACGCGCTCCGCCGCGTCGGCCCCCGCCGTCGCCAGCACCATGCTCGTGAAGGTTTCCTTTCCGTACAGCGGCCCCACCAACCCGCGTTTGGCCCACACCTCCGAATCGAACGTCGTGCCGGCGGACTTCATCACCCCGGCCACGATCCACACCCGTTCGCCGATGCGGAAGGTGTCCCCCACCGTGAGCGGAACCTTCTCGGGGCGGTCGTTCCCCATCTCGGCGGCGATTCCGGAACCGAGCACCGCCTGAATGGCCGTCGTCTTCGCGGCGGGTTCCCCTTCCTTCGCCAGCGCCTGTGCCCAAGACGGAGTGGGGACCTCGACAACCCCCGCCTCTGAGAACCAGCTTCCGCCGGGCAATAGCTCCAGTGCATGTACCCGTCCCGCCATCACCGGGTCTTCAATCCCCCGCACTTGCAGGAACCGCCGCCGCGCCTTCGGGACCCCTTGCCCCTCCTTGATCTCGAACCCCTTCTCGCCTGGCGTGGGGTCGAGTGGTTGCGTGACGATCAAGAAGGTCTCGCGGCTGGCGAGCGGTTCGCCGGTTCTCTCGTCGCGGAGCACACCCTCGACGCGGGCGATGTCGCCGGTGTCGACGAAGCCCAGGTTGCTGAAACTTTCGTCCGTGGCGCCGTCCGACAGCACCAGCACATTGCCGGGACGGCCACTCTGCTCCGTCAGCTTCACCATCCCGTTGACGAACGCCAGCATCACCGTCATCAACGCGACGACCATCGTGAACGCCAGCGCCGTCATGGCGGACGTCTTCCACCGCGACATCAGGTTCTTGAAGTTGTACGACGGCGGCACACGCCCGAGGATCGCCAACACCCCCATGAGCAGGAGACAGCCGACCAGCGGAAACAGGATCGTGTCCGACACCTTTTGCGCGGTCGACAAGTCCGCAAGCAGCGGCAAGAGCAACGGACAAGGCAGGGGGGCGACAGTCTCGGACATGGGGATAACGGCTCCGCGGAAAAACCCGTTCGCGTTCCATGCAGGGAATCGTCGCCAATCCCTCGTCGCACCGCTAGCGCGCGGGACCTCACGGTTGTGCCAGGCGGGCAGCGATCTGCGCCGCGTTGGCCGCTCCCGACTCGATACGGAACGGCAGCCCGGCGCTTCTCGCCGTGTCGGCGGCCACTTTCAACTCGTTGGCTGCGGCACCGGACGCACCCAAAACATCCAGCGGTCCGGCCCCTCCGGCGATCGCAAAGCCACCCAGCCCACCGTACTTGAGAGCGCCCGGCAGCAGGTCGGCGTGCGTCGGAGTCGTCACCGACGAGAAACCGAAGCCCCCCACATCCACGACCGTCTTGGCGACGGCGTCCCCCGCGGCCGCGCGAGCCAACAGCGCCCACACTCCCCCCGCACCGGTTCCGGCCAGATGCACGGTCGTCACGCGCGGATGCTCCTTGAGAGCCCGGATCGCGGTTAGCACATCTCGCACGCGCTGGGAAATCAGCGGTTTGTTGTAGCCGAAGGTGTAGCCGGGGAACCCGCCGTTCACTTGCGGTTCGTAGTTGAACGCGGGGGACGGCAGGTACTCGCCCGTCATGAACGGGTCGATCGACGCGACAGCCACGCCCTTCGCATGCAACGCTTTCACGTGTGGTGCGGGACTGTCGTTGGCGAACAACGAGGCAGTGCCGCGCGCGTCGATCCACAACACGACTTCCCCCGCGAACGTGAACGGCACCAGCGAGGTCATCGGGATTTGCTCGCGTGCCCCCTTCCGCGAAATCGTCACCCGGAAGTGCCGGTAATCGGGGGTGTCGGCCTCCACGATCGGCGTCACCGGAACAATCTCCCCCGAGGCGGGCAGTTCATCCAGCATCACGCGCACCGCCGGCAGCAGCTTTTCGCGGGACTTCGCGACATCCGACATCTGTTTCGGGAGCAGTTCGGCGAACTGCGCCGCGGATGTCTCTTCCCAACGTTTCTTGAACTGTTCGAGCGTGAGGCCGGACGGGGCGGGATGCGCGGCGTCGAAGACGGTCAGTTCCGCCGGGGGAACCGGGACGAAGTCCTTCTCGACGAGATCGCCGGTCGCGCCGAGCTTCAAGTGCGTATTGAACCACGCGTACATCATCTGTCGCGAAATCTGGTTGTAGTTGTGGCCGAACTGCGGGAAGCACTTGGCGTGCACCTTGTCTTCAGCCCCGTACAGCCCGTAAATCTTTTTCAGCTCGGGGAGCCCCTTGGATTCGATGTCGATCGTCCAGTCGTTGGCGCCGGACTGCGCCTGCGGCATGGGGGCGGCCATCGCTGCGAAGGCGACGTTGTTCGTACCGGTGCGGAGGTAGCAGGCGTTCTCGCAGACGCAGCCCCCCTGCATGCCGGTCCCCACCATCACCGCCGGAAAGCACGCGGCGGGACGCGAATCGAGAGCGCACAGGATGAACGTTTGCGTGCCACCTCCGCTCGCCCCGGTCATGCCGATCCGCTTGGCGTCGACATCCGGCAGGTTCGACACGAACTCCAGAGCTTGCAGCGAATTGAGCGTTTGCAGCCCCATCAGGTTCTGTTGCCACAGCGTCGACCGCATGTCGCCGAAACCCTCCCGGTGGGGCATGGCGAGGCTGTCGGCGTAACCGACCATGTCGTAATGGAACACGACGGCCCCCAGGCGGACCAGGCCCACGGGCAGCGCTTGCAGCGGGTACCGCGCGCCGGCGGAGAACTGCTCTCCTTTGCCATCGATCTCTTTCGCCGCTGTGGCCTCGCCCGCGTCGTACATCCGCCCATTGATCCAGTGCCCGTGCGCGAACAGCACCGCACCGCGCTTCTCGGTCGCGGGGGCGGTCGGACGATAGAGGTTCCCCGTCACGACATGGCCGGGGAACGACTCGAACGACACCTTTTCGATCGTGTAGCCGTCGCGCTCGATTTTTCCGTGAATGACCGGCACCGGTTTTGCCATCGCGGGCATCGGCCACAAGCCCAGCGCCACGAGCAGTTGCTCGCGCAGCCGCTGCTTTTCACGCTCCCACTCAGCCAGCGTCGCGGGGGGCGTCCACGGGTGATAGGCATCGTTGAGCGTGCGGGCCGGTTTGAGCCGCGCGTCCTTCGGGAACTGTCCTTCGGGGAGCACGCGAGGCGTTTCGGCCACCAGCGGCGCAGTCGCGGCAAAGCACAGGATCAGCGCGGAAGCCCGCAGCAAACGGGAGAGGCTCGGCATGGGGGGCGGTCCCGAATTGGCGAATTGTGTCAACGAACAAACACGGGTTGCGGGACCGCAGTGTGCCGTCCCCCCCGTTGGCCGTCCCGGCCACTCACCGATTAACCTATGTTGATCCGGCCCCTTTTCCAAGGAACCCCGTCCGAAGCGGGACGGGCGATTTCGTACGACCCTATGGGACACGTCACGAGGCAACTGGGGCAGGCGCCGGGGAAGTACGCGGAGACGAGCCTCAAATATCGGGCGGGGATCGCGATCCTCGAGCGGATGATCGCACGGGGCCCGAACCGAGAAACGGCGGGGAAGGAGAAGGGGATTCTCGAAGCGCTGATTGCGGAGTGCGAGCGGATGATCCAGGAGGGGACGACGGGTCAGTGAGGGGGAAGGGCCGGTGGTGGGACGCGGAGCCTTCGTTCGACGGAGAGGCCGTGAGTTTTTCAGCCGACCGATGAATTCTCGCTGGAAACCCGCAGCGTGACGGCCTGTTGAAAATGTCGTTCGGAGAGCGGGATGTTCTCGTACGACGGACTTCCAGTCCGTCGGTCTTTCGGGCGACGGACTGGAAGTCCGTCGTACGGGTTGAAGGCCGAAATCGCACTCTCCGTTTCGGAATTCAACAGCCCGGTGAGCGAGGGACCCCGCGTGGATTCCGGGGAAATCGTGATCCGCCGGGAGAGCGGGGTCCCTTGCTGACGCGTCGGGTTGCCAAGAACTCACTTCCTCGGAGCGAACGTGAACCAAGGTGCTGTTTTGCGGGAAACCGACCGCGTGAGCGGGTTCGCGCCAACCGTCTGCGTCTGAATGAGATCGGCGGAACGACCTGTTTGGAACTCTGGTCCACGCGGTTCCGGAACACCCGAGGCGGACCGCCGTAGGCGTTGCGGATGCAGTGGCCGAAGCGCCCTCCGTGCGGTTCCCGGTTTCAATTCACCGCGTCCGCCGGGGTTGTGGCCGGTTTGGCGGGTGGGTTTTGCCGACGTTGGCGGCGTTCTTCGCCGCGCTCGATCCCCTTGGCCACTTCCCCACCGACCAACCGCAGGAACGCCTCGTCGAACTGCACGCGGAGCTTCGCGCCGTTTTCGATGGGGCGCACCTCGACGCGCAAGGCGTCTCCCCCCTTGGCCATCGCCTGACGGAACGGGTTCTTCGCACGCTGTTCGTCGGTCGCCCGGGGCTCGAAGAAGCCCCCCACCTGGTTGAAATTCGCCACAAACCGCAACGGGGAACTCGACGTGTTCGCGGGGACGGGCCGCGCGGCATCGTCCATCGCCTTGCGCAGCGCGGGAAGCGCCGCATCGCCGCCGATGGCGAACCACACGACCCCTTCCCCCGCCCCGAGGTACACGCTCGGACGGCCACCGTACCGGGCGATCTCCTCTTCGGGAATCTCCTTCCCTTCAATGCGGTGCAGCGAGGTCCCCCGATACGAATTCACATTGAGCTCGGCCCGCTCCAGCGTCTTGTTGTCCTTCAGGAGGGTGATGATCGACGCCAGCGAACTCGCGGTCGCCCCGGCATCGGCGACCTTCAGCCCCCCCACCAATGCGAACGTTCCCGCATCTTGCCCCACCACCTGGGCAATCAAATCGACATGCCCCTTGTCGGCCGTTTGTTCGAGCACGCGGAACATGTCGGCCACGGGGTTCTTGTAATTGGCCGCCAGTTCCGGCTGTGTCTTCTCCAGATCGAGCCCCATCTGCTTCTGCATGCCGGCGAGCATTTTCTTGAGCGTCTTCTTGCCCGATTTGTCGAGGTTCCACGACAGCGAGAACGTCAGCGGCACCTGTTCCAGAAGCAACCCGGCGAAGTGGCTTTTCTTTCCCGCCAACTCGTTGAACGACGCGGCCAGCTCGCTGCCGGGGGTCCCTTGCAGCGAGACCTCCAACACGCCCGACTTCTCCGTCGGGTTCACCGACCAGCCGAACACGAGTTCGTCCCCCTGCGTGATCATCTCTTCGACGAAGCGCAAGTTGTTCTCGGCGGCGGCGCGGCGGACTTCGTACGCTCCCGCCGGTTCGTTGTCGCGCTGTTGGAGGTCGGCATCGGCGCGGGATCGCATGATGCTGGTGAACAGTTGCCGGGACGGCTTCGACAACCCCTTCAGGTTGATCGTCGCGGCGATGTCGTGCACGTTCGACAGCCGGGCGGTGATCTTCGTCGGGTCCGGAAAACGGCGTTCCAGCGCGAGGCTGTTCGAGGCCGCGAAGGCGTACTCGCCATGAATGACCACGTACAAGGTGTTCCCGGCGGGGCCGGTCAGTTCCAGGTGGGTCTCGTCCACACGCTTCGTCTGTACGCCGGTCGGTGAAATCGTCTTCAGCAGGTCGTCGACATTGACCACGGGAACGAACGCCACCGGGTCGGGTGTGATCCCGTTGAGGAACACCATCAGCCCGACCGGTTTGTCGCGACCGAATCCCTTGAGGTCGTTCGCTCGACCGAGCAAGCCACCCACCGTGTCCGACATCTCGGGCCGACCGGCGCTGGCGAACGCCACGTCCATCCCCCCCAGCGCCCGCTCGAAACTCGACAGGCTCAGCACAACGATCGGCGGGTCCGACGGGAGTTCCGTCTTCTCCTCTTGCGCGAACGCCGTGGCTGTCCAGAGATTCGCCAGGAGGAGCGCCGCCAAGCAAACGCGCAGCACTCGGAAAACGGTTTCAAACCCTTCTGCCGGACAAATCCGCGTGGCCCCCTGCCGAGCTTCTTGTGCCGACAACCGGGTTTTGAAACGGCTTCGCAAGCGGAAAACCTTGGTCGAACGCATGGGGCAACCGGAGTTTGAACGAGGGGATGGAAAACTGGGAGAAATGGCGAACCAAGCATCGAGACTACCCAGCTACACCACGCGTGGTGTCGGAGTCTGGGCTGATCAGCGTAACTCTCTGTTCCACTTGTAGTTACGCAGAATCCACGGAAGCCCTCAATCGCCGACAGAGTCAATCTGTAGCGATTGGGTCGAGTTTTCTGAAGATCGCGATTCTGGCGGTCCGATGAAAGATGATGATGACGAGCGGCCTCTTGCGCCGTCTCCGGCGGCCGGTTTGGCGACTGCCAGCCGACTTCACCCCCAACACCCACCACGCCTCGGGAAAGGAGCGGTTCGACCATGATCCACGGCCTGTACTTCTCCGCTCAAGGGGCGCAACTTCAATCATTGCGGCAAGACGTCCTCGCGAACAACCTCGCGAACGCCTCCACGACCGGATTCAAACGGGACCTGCTCCGCGCCCAGGCGTTTCCACCGTTCGACGCGGACCGGGGACAGCCGGTCCGGCCCGATCACCTCGAACCCTTTCCCGGCGGATTGCTGCCGGCGGAAACGGTCACGGATTTCTCACAAGGCTCGCTGCAAGCCACCCGCAATCCGTGGGACCTGGCGGTGACCGGTCCCGGCTTCCTGCGCGTCACCGACGGCGACCAGGAGTTCCTGACGCGCGACGGCCGGTTGGCGATCTCCCAGGACGGCCGCCTCATCACCCGCGATCACAATCTTGACGTGCTGAGTACAACCGGGCGTCCCGTCGCGGGACTCGATCCCGGCATCATTCCGGATGTCGGGCCGGATGGCCGCGTGACTCAGGCGGGTGTCGAAGTGGGCCGCATCGGCCTGTTCACCCCCGCCAACTCGAAATCCCTCGAAAAGGTCGGGAGCAATCTGTACCGCAGCGCGGAACCGGCGGGGGCCGCCCCTCCTGGAACCAGCCTGAAGCAAGGGATGCTCGAAGCGTCGGGCACGCAGCCGATGACCGAGATGCTCGAACTCATCGAATCGTCGCGCGGCTTCGAGGCCAACCTCAACATGATCAAGTACCAGGACGAGGCCCTGGGCCGCCTGTTGCAGACGATTCCGCGGAAATAGCGGCGGGGACTGAACCACCAAGACACGCAGGCACCAAGCAAGAAAAACAAATGACCAACCGTGTTGTCCAATGACTGATTCAGAGCACTTCTGTGTCTTTTGGTGTCTTGGCGGTTGAATCCTGGCTTTGCTGCCTCATCTCTCTTTGTGGTGACTCTCCGTTCTCAATCACGGGTTGATCAAACCGCAGTCGGGACCATCGGACCATGAGTATTCGCGCGTTGAATTCCGCCGCGTCCGGCATGGATGCGATGCAGTTCAAGCTGGACGTGATCGCCAACAATCTCGCCAACGCGGGGACCACGGCGTTCAAGAAGTCCCGCGTGAACTTCGAGGACGTGTACTACCAGCACATCAAGCTGCCGGGTTTGTTCGATTCGCAGCAGCGACCAACCACCACCGGGACCGCCGTGGGTTTGGGAACGCGCGTCCAAAGCACGCAAATGGACATGCAGCAGGGGAGCCTCATCGACACCGGTCGAAATCTCGACCTCGCCATCGTCGGCCAGGGGTTCTTCCAGGTCAGCGACGAGAACAACGTCATCCACTACACGCGAGCGGGCAACTTTTTCACGAACGCCAACGGCACGGTGGTGCTGGCCTCGGCCGACCGCGGCCTGCCGCTCACTAACAACGAAATCACCATCCCGCAAAACGCCGTCGAAATCAGCGTCGGGCAGGATGGCCAGGTGTTTTACCGGGAATCGGGCCAAACCCAATTGGTGTCGGCGGGACAAGTGCAGCTTGCCCGTTTTGCGAACTCGCAGGGGCTCTTGCAACGGGGCGAGAACCTGTATCTCGAAACGAACTCGTCCGGCCCTCCCATCGTGTCGGTCCCCGGGATCGACGGCATGGGGGTTATCCGGTCGTCCGCGCTGGAGGCCTCCAACACGGAACCGGTCCGCGAACTGGTCGACCTGATCTCGAACCAGAGGACCTTCGAACTCAACGGCCAGGTCATCCAGGCGGCCGACCAGTCGCTGCAACTGATCGCCAACCTGCGCCGGTTCTAAGTTCCGCAGGTCATGCAAGGGGGTTGGAATCGTGTCGATCCGGAATGTGCGATGCGCGGGATTCGTGGGGGCGGGGTTGCTCGGGATGCTGTTCCCGACCGTCGACGCCCTCGCCGCGATCGTGCGCTTCCGCGCCGAGGTCAAATCGGCCAAGCCCCTCGTCCGTCTGGTCGACATCGCCGAAGTCGCCGCCGCCACGCCCACCGAACAGGCGCGCCTCGAAGGGTTGGCGATCGCTCCGGCCCCCGCAGCGGGAAGATCGGTCCGTTTGGACTTCGCCGATGTCCGATCGCGTCTGGAGGCCTTGGGGGTCGACCTCGCGGGAACCGAGTTCGCCGGCGCTTCGTCGACGATCGTAACCACCCCCGAAGCGGAGAAGGCGCCTGTCAAACAGACGGTCGCCATCGCCGTCGCCAAGCCCGCCGCGCCGGTTCGGGTCGAAGCTCGAAAACCGCTGCAGGTCACCGATCAACAGGCTCGCCGCCTGGAAGAGTTGTTCTCCCAGGAAGTCGAGCGGTACCTGGCTCGACAGGAACCGCCGGTCCGCGATGTCGATGTCACGGTCGCGCTCGACCGGTCGAGTTTGGACGCGCTGGCTGGCATGGCCGTTGGTCTCATCGCCGGTTCGGGTTCGGTCACGCTGTCCGAAACGGCGGTCGAGACCTCTCCCTCTTCCAAAGTGGCGGGGGATGTGCGGACCTTCGACCTCCATTGCCGTGACGCCAAGGGGGAGTCTCGCACCATCCGACCGGTGTGTCGCATCACCCCTTGGCCGCGCGTTGTGCAGATCAAGGGGACGGTGTCGCGCGGGGCGGTGTTGCGGGCGGAAGACCTGGTCGAGCGTCCGGTGGCTCCGGATCGACACGATCCCGAAACGCATCCGTCGGGGATGAAGGACCTGGTCGGACGGGAAACGACGCGGTTGTTGCGAGGGGGCGAAACCGTGCGTCTCGAGGATGTGCGCGACGTGGCCCTCGTGCGTCGCGGCGAACTGGTGACGGTCACCTCCCGCAAGGGGGGAATCTCGGTGCGGGTGGAAGCGCGGTCGCTCGACGAGGGGAGCCTCGGTCAATCGGTCACGGTCGTCGCCCTCGACGGCAAAACCAAATACGTCGCGCGGGTCGTGGCGTATCACGAAGTGGAAGTCGGCGTCGCGGCGACAAATTCCAGGTGACGCGTCGCGGATCACGAACACGGGAACACATGATGCGAGTGCGGGCGATACTCACGTTCGGAACGTGGCCGAGGACGGCACTGGTGGCCGTCGTCGCGGGGGGACTCGCCGTCGCGCAAGACCGACCGGGCCCGTTCCCGGGCATGACGGGTCCCGGTGCGGGGGGCTCACCCGCCCCGTATTCGGCACGCCCGGCCCCCGCGCGACCTTACGCCGGGCCCGGCCCGGCGGACGAAGGATACGAAGCCGCCGTCGACGAGTCCGCGCCGTTCGGGCCCCCGGAGTTTGGCGACGGCCCGTTCGGCCCGCCCGGTGCCGTTCCCCAGGGGGTCTACGCCCCCGCCCCGGTTCCGCGGATGCGCGACTATTCGTGGATCCACATCGAGTTGCCGCCCCCCAAGGTGGTGAAGGTGCATGACATCATCACGGTGATCGTGAGCGAGAATTCGGAAGTCACCTCCGACTCCCGCTTCGAGCGCCAGCGCAACGCGCAGCTGCGAGCGCAATTGCGACAGTTCATCCGACTGGACGACGACCTCAATCTGCGTCCTGCGGCGAAGGATTCGCCGACCATCGACGGACAACTGCGCAGCCAACTGCAATCGAACGGGCTGGCCAAAACGCGCGAGGGGATCCGCTATCGCATCGCCGCCACGGTGGTGGACGTGCTCCCCAACGGCACCCTCATCCTCGAAGCCCGCAAGACTATCCGCACGAACGAGGACCTGTGGGAGTACGCGCTCGTTGGCAAGATTCGCGGCGAGGACGTGCTGGCCAACAACACGGTACTCAGCGAGAACATCGCCGACCTGGGAATCACCAAAACCGAGCGGGGCAAAGTGGCCGACAGCACGAAGCGGGGCTGGTTCCTGCGAATCTACGACGCCCTGTTGCCGTTCTGAAAACCACGGAGCCATCGTGACACGTTGAGGAACACCTGATTTCTGAACCACAGAGGACACGGAGTTACACAGAGTAAAATATTCTTTTCTCTGTGTAACTCCGTGTCCTCTGTGGTGAAACGTTTCTCGACGGTTTTTTGGACGACTGTTCAATTTACGATTACTTTTTGCCCTATCGAATTCATGGTCGGGGTTGTCATGCGGCGTTGGGCCTGGGTGATCGTGACGGGGTGGGTGGCGTGGTCCGCCGCGGGGACGGTCCATGCGCGCACGCGGCTCGAGAACATCTGCACCGTGGCCGGTCAGGAGGAGCAAACGCTCGCCGGGCTGGGGCTTGTCGTGGGACTCAAGGGGACCGGGGACAACAAAAACCTTCCCACCATCCGGGCCATGGCCGCCGCCCTCCGCCTCATGTACAACCCCGTCACCGGGCCGGACGAGCTCAAGGACATGAACAACGTCGCCCTCGTGATGATCGAGGCCAAGGTGCCCGCCCACGGTGTGCGGCGCGGCCAGAAGCTCGATTGCCACGTCAGCGCCATCGGGGGGGCGAAAAGCCTGCGCGGGGGTCGTTTGTTGCTCAGTCCCCTCGGCAGTCAACTCATCGACGACGAACGGGTGATGGGCCTGGCCTCCGGCGGGTTGGCCCTCGAAGACGCCCAATCGCCGACGACCGCCCGCATCGCGGGGGGGGTGGTCGCGATGCAGGATGTCGTCAATCTGTTCGTTCGGGACAACAAGTTCCGCCTGCTGCTCGACCACTCTCATTCGAGTTTCCAGGCAGCCAGCGACGTGGCGCTGGCTGTCAACAGCGACGCGAGTTTCGAGGCCAGCGGGAAGAAAGTGGCGCGGGCGACCGGACCGGGCGTTGTTGAAGTCGACGTGCCCGAACAGTACAGGCACAACACGGTGCAATTCGTCGCGCAGGTCCTCAACGTCGGTCTTGAAACCCCGCACACCCAGGCGCGGGTGGTCGTCAACACGAAAACCGGCGTCATCGTCGTCACCGGCGAGGTCGAGATCAGCCCGGTCGTCATCAGCCACAAAAACCTGAGCGTCGCCATCGGCGTCGATCCCAACGCCCCGCCCGCTCCCGCTCCCGAGCCGGTTCCGGGCGTCGGCTTCGTGCCGGTGGTCGACCAATCGGGGCGGCAGTCCCCCCAAAAACTGCAGGACCTCGTGCAGGCTCTCAATCAACTCAAGGTTCCCACGGGGGATGTCATCGACATCATCCGGGAACTCCATCGGACGGGAAAATTGCACGCGGTGCTCATCACGGAATAGCCCGCCACGACGCGTGCGAGCTTCGCGCGGCGGGGAGGGACTCGAATCGGGAACGGATTCCCGCGGAGGAGACGCACATGGCCGGAGCGATCGCCGCGATCACGGGTGGGGCGAAGTCCCTTTACGAAGGGCTCAAGCCCCTCGACATCCCGGTGCGACAACTCGACGCCGACGAGACCGCCGCCGCCGCCCGCGCGACCGGGTCGAACCGCAAGGACTCGCCCGAACTGCGCGAGAAATTCGACGAGTTCGTGGCCGGAACCTTTGCCAAGACGATGCTCAAATCGCTCCGCAAAACCACGGGCAAGGTCCCTTACATGGACGGCGGCTTCGCCGAGCAAGTCTTCCGCGAACGCCTGGACGACGAGTTTTCGAAGAAACTGACCGAGACTCGGGGAGCGTCCCTCTCGGCCGATTTGTACGACGGCTATTTGCGCCGCCTCCCCGGCACCGCTCGGGACGCGTCCGCCACGTCCACTTCCAACACGGCCACTTCCAACGCGGCCCCTTCCGAGGAGACCGAACATGTCCTCTCCGTGGTCCTCTGAACTGGGGCGATTCCTCGGCACGCTGCGCGACGCGCAGGACGACCTGCTGGCGACGATGCACGAGAAGTCCGTCGCGCTGCGCGAACTCGACGAAGCGCGGTTGGCGACGCTGCTTGAGCGTGAGGAACAACACGCGCGCAAGCTCCGCGGGTTGCTGAAGGTTCGCGAGCAGGTGCTGTCCAACGCCCGCAAACAGGGTTGGAAAGTCGACACGCTGGGAGACCTGGTCAAGCGACTCCCCTCCGGCGAACGACCCGGGCTCGAGACAAAACTCGGCGCCGTTCGCGACGCCGCGCGCCAACTGCGACACGAGAGCTGGACCCAGTGGGTCGTGTCGCACCGCTGCTCGCAACACGCGGATGAACTTGTCGCGCTGGTGGCGGGGGGAGGCGAAGTCGACCCGACGTACGGTCAACGCTCCCGCTTCGGCAGCCACGGCAACGACGCGGTGTCGGCCGCGATGCTGGACGCCGAGGCGTGAGCCGGTTGATGACCGACAGCCACGGGCAAGTCGCCGAACGCGTGTCTCGCACGGACATCGACGAGGGACGGCGGCAACCTGGAAGCCCGGAAGGGCAACGCGTCGCCACACGAGGTCTTCCGCTGCAGCGTTGCGCGGTCAGCCGCTGATGACGAAAAACTTCTTCATCGCTTCGTGGATCGTCCAGGTGGACGGACGCCCTTTGGCGAACGACGCAATGTCGCCCGGGCCGAGGTCGACGGTTTCCTCACCGACGCGGATCGAGACCCGCCCCTCGAGCACATGGAACGTTTCGTCGCCGGGGAAGACGTAGTCGAACGTCGCGGGACCGTGCCGCCACAGGCCGGCGTAGAGCACCCCCGCCCCTCCCGACGCGGTGCGCAGCCAATGGACCTCGCCAAACGGCCGTCCCTCGACAAGGAACGGTTCGTAACGGTTGGTGCCGACGGTGGAAACCGCCACCGGAATCGTGGAATCCGGAGTGATCGGCGTGTCGGACATGCGCGGCCTCGAACGGCGGGGCAGGGAGGGTCTCGAAAGCAGGCGATGTCGACTTGCCCGGGCCCCGAGGCGGAAATCTCACGATTTCCACCACGGGGATTGGTTCGCGATGCGGTCGCGCGCGGGCAGGCCCCGCACGGACGCGTTACTCCGGAACCACCTTCGGTTGATACGGATGGTTGCGTTTCCGCACGACCGTGGCGGAGACGATCTTGTCGCCCGGACGGATCGCGTTGGAAACTTCCAACCCCTTGACCACGCGTCCGAACACCGTGTGACCCCGTTCCGCGGCGGCGACCGGATTGAGGTGGGGCGTGGGGAGGTGGGTGATGAAGAACTGCGAACCGCCGGTGTCCTTGCCCGCGTGGGCCATGCTGAGCGTTCCCGCGAAATGTTTGCGGGCGTCGGGACGATAGCACTCGCAGGCGATGTGATAACCGGGGCCACCTTGTCCGTCGTTCCCGGGGTCTTCGTCGAGCGTGTTGGGGTCTCCCCCCTGGGCCATGAAGTTGGGAATCACGCGGTGGAACTTGATGCCGTCGTACTTCTTCTTCTCGACGAGGCTGATGAAGTTTGCCACGGTGTTGGGGGCCTGATCCTCGTAGAGTTCGAAGAGCACATCCCCCTTCGAGGTTTTGAAGAGGACCTGGGGGTTGGCCGTTTCCGGCTGCTTGTTGGCCTCGGCCTCCTTCGCGCGGATGGCCTGCTCGGTCTTCCAGAGCTTCTGGTAGTCGAGCGCGGCGCCGAGGAAATTCGCCCCGAGGGACGGGAACAGGTCCTGATCCTCTTTCGAGGCGCGGGTCAAAATCTCATGGGCCTTCTCGAAGTCATGCTCGGCAAAGTGCGAGACACCAGCCACGTTGAGGAAGATGGGGGAAGCCTTACCCGCTTCGAGCATTTTGTCGGCTATGACGACCGCGTCCTTATATCTGTTCTCTTGGAAGTGGCGGGCGGCGACCATCTCGGCCGCTTCCTGATTCAGCGGATCCTTGGCGAGGACCGGTTCGGCCAGCGCGCTCATTTTCGGCAGGACCTCGCGCTGGAACTCCATCCCGAGTTTTTGCAGGGCGGCGATGACTTCTTGACGGGCCTTGGGGTCTTTCGCCGCCTTCGGATCTTCCTGCAGTTTTTGCAGGTCGGCTTGCAGCTTTTTGCCAGCCGCCTCGATCTGCGAGCGGCGCGTCATGAGGGCCTGCCACTCCTTGAGCGGATCACCCGAGGGGGCGTCACCCACTTTGGCGGTGCCCGGCTTCTTCGCGGGTGTGGTCTCGTCCTGCGCGGTCGACACGGCCGCCCATCCCAGCGTCAAGGCGACCGTCGCCGCGAACCGCACAAACCGACCGCGCGGAGACCGAATCCAATTCGCCATGCCATGTCCCTCGTTCCGAGAATTGCGGTCGGCGCCCATGCCTGGGAACAACGCGACCGGAGGGGGACGCGCCCCCGAAAAATGGTGTGCTGCACCTCGCACCACGCGAATAGGGCGGTGGAGCCGAGTCGCATCATGCTGTACGTAGAGTGTAGAGGGGCGGTCCAAGTGGCGGAAAGGGCAGGTCGACGTATGGCGTTTGCCCCGCGACAATGTCGGTGGTCGACGTTCACGGTTTCGGCGGACTCGGCACGGACGATCCGTGCGCGCCGACTCGTTGGCGGGGCCATCCGCAATGCGGGGGGCGTTCCGAAATCCGCGCTCGTTGGTGGATTTCGGCGCGCGGCGCGGGGATTATCGCCGTCCAGGCTGGTTCCGCGCGGAATCCGCCCTTGCCGCCATCATGATCCGGAGTTGCTCGCATGGGCCTGTTCGACAAACTGCGTGCCGAATTCGTCGACATCGTCGAATGGCTGGACGACGACAAACACACGCTCGTCTGGCGGTTTCCTCGCTACCAGAACGAAATCAAGAGCGGCGCCCAACTCATCGTGCGGCCCGGCCAAATGGCCGTGTTCGTCAACCAGGGGAAACTGGCGGACGTGTTCCAGCCGGGACAGTACACGCTCGACTCCAAGAACCTGCCGATCCTGGGGACGATCCTCGGTTGGAAATACGGGTTCAACAGCCCGTTCAAATGCGAGGTGTACTTCGTCAACACGACGCAGATCACCGACCTGAAATGGGGTACGGCCAACCCCATCATGTTGCGCGACCCCGAATTCGGACCGATTCGACTGCGGGCGTTCGGAACCTACGCCCTCAAGGCGGTTGAACCGAAGGCGCTCTTGCAGGAGTTGGTCGGCACCGACGGACGGTTCGAGGCGGACGAGGTGTCCGAACTGTTGCGGTCGATCATCGTCGAGAGCCTGTCGGAACTGCTGGGGAAGCAGCAGATCGCGGCGCTCGACCTGGCGGCGAATTACCGCGGGATGTCGGAACAGCTTCGCAAAACGGTGGCGGAACGGATCGACGACGAGTACGGGCTGGATATCACGCAATTGGTGATCGTCAACGTCTCGTTCCCGGAAGAAGTCGAAAAGGCGCTCGACACCCGCACCAGCATGGGAGTGATCGGCGACCTCAACCGGTTCCAACAGTTCCAGACGGGCCAGGCGATTCGGGCCGCTGCCGAGAATCCTGCGGGTGGAGGGGCCGCCGAAGGATTGGGCATGGGATTGGGCTTTGGCATGGCCAACAGCATGTTGCGGGGCGGGATGGGCTTTGGCGGCCCGCCGGTCGCCTCGCCGGTGGGTGCGCCTCCGCCGTTGCCGGGCGCGACCGCGTGGCATGTGGCGGTCGGCGGTCAGTCGCAAGGCCCGTACCCGGCCGCACAACTGGCTCAGGGGGTGGCCGCAGGCCAGATCGCGGCGGACACGCTGGTGTGGACGAACGGCATGGCCGAATGGCAGCCGGCCGGGCAGGTCCCCGCGCTGGCGAATCTGTTCAAGGCGGCCCCGCCCCCGTTGCCGCCGGGTCGTTGAATTCTGTGACAGCGAACGCCGTGGCGGAAAACCGCGAGTTTTCCGTCGGGCGTGGGTGGCGCGACCATCTCGTGGCCGGGTCGCGCAGCGAACAGGCACCTCGCCTGCCGCGTTCAACCAACAAACAATGCGCCCACGGACCGATCCGTCGTTCGCAGGTCCGCATCGGCGCGACAGTCGTGAACGGCGCCCTGTCCTCTATCTTCACTCTCGCATCCCCGCAGGACTCTCCCGCATGTCGAAGATCGCGTTTCTGTTTCCCGGTCAAGGCGCCCAGCACATCGGTATGGGGAAGACCATTGCCGAGCGTTTCCCCGCCGCCAAGGCTCTGTACGAGCGGGCCAACGAGGTGCTGGGTTTCGACTTGGCGAAGCTCTGTTTCGAGGGACCGCGGGAAGATCTCGACAAGACCGACATCAGCCAACCAGCCCTGTTCGTGTCGAGCCTCGCGGCGCTGGAAATGCTGAAGGCCGAGCAACCGGACGTGGTGGCCGAGTGCGCGGCATCGGCCGGCCTGAGCCTGGGGGAATACACGGCCCTTGTGTTCGCCGGGGCGCTGAGCTTCGAGGACGGGTTGCGCGTCGTCCGTCGCCGGGGTGAGGCGATGCAGGCGGCGGCGGAGGCGACCCCCTCCGGCATGGTCAGCATCCTGATGCTGCCCGCCGAAGAGGTCGAGGAGTTGGTCCGACATGCGGGGGCCGCCGGATTCATCCGCACGGCCAATTATTTGTGTCCGGGAAACACGGTGGTGTCCGGCGACAAGGCGGCCTGTGCGCGGATCATCGAACTGGCGGAAGCGGCCGGGGCGAAGGTGGTTCCGCTGACGGTGGCGGGGGCGTTCCACACCGACTTGATGAAACCGGCCGACGAGCAACTGGCTGCGGCGCTGGCGGCGGTCGATCTGAAATCGCCACGAATTCCGGTGGTCTCGAACGTAGACGCCGAAGCGCACGCGGACCCGGCGGAGATCAAAGGACTGCTGGTACGGCAGGTGTTGCAGCCGGTGCGGTGGGAGTCGTCGGTCCGCAGGCTGCTGGCCGATGGCTTCGACAAGTTCTACGAAGTCGGCCCGGGCAAGGTCTTGAAGGGGCTGATGAAGCGGACCGAACGGAAGATGGAAGTGGTGTCAGTGAACGACACGCCGTAACGGCAACTGATGACCGGTGTATCTGACAGATACCGCTTGCGGCGGATGAGGCTGGTGTTGTGTGCCATGCTTGGCCCGGCTCTGCGGGACAAGCATGCGGCGTGGGAGCCGACATTTGCGGACGGGATGTCGAAGTTCAACACGACCGCCGTCGAATTGGAGGTTCGACCGGGAGCGCACTTGCCTCGTTGACACTCCCGGAAGTTGTGGATCGCTCCGGCGGTGGAAACCGAACGCATGCTTGTCCCGCAAAGCCGGGCCAAGCATGGCACCAAAAGATTCTCGCGACCCCTTCCAGGGGCAAGAGATTCCGTCCGCCAACAATCGTGGTCACTCCATGACCGGTGCACCGGGCGAGTGTTCCTTCACTCGGGCTGGATCGACCTGCAAATCGCGAGCAACTCGCGCGGACTTCAAATCTCTCCGTCGCCGCCCGGCGCTTTCGTCAGAGCACCAACCCCCCCAGCGAAGCCACGCCGAGTTCTTCGCGGCTGGCGAATGGTTCGCCGTACGCGCGGCCGATCGACCAACCCCAGTAACGCGCGCGGTCGCGGATGTCGTCGAGCGGGCCGGGAAACACGTCGGGACGCCCGTCGACGAACTGGCTGTGGTAACAGCGGATTGCCGCCATCTTTTGTTCGAGGTGATCGCCGATGTCGAGGACGAACGCGGGCCGGGGATGGTTCCGCAGATGGATGCCGAAGTAATACAGCACCCGCGCGGGATGCCAGGGTTCGCCCGGGATGTCGGACCGCGAGAGCTTGGACCAGAAGCGGGCCGCCTCGACAAGTTCGGTGGCGGCCAGGTGGTCGGGATGAGCGTCCTCCCAATGGGGGGCGAACAGCACCTTGGGACGCGTCCGTCGAAACACGGCCGCCAGCAGCCTGCGAGCCTCGAGAGTCGGTTCGAGGCTGCGGTTGGGGAGGCCGAGGTTCCCCCGCCAATCGGGTTGCAGGATGGCGGTGGCGGCGGCGGTCTCGGCGGCCCGCAACTCCAGCGATCCACGGGGCGTCGGCTCGCCGCTGGTCAAGTCGAGGATGCCCGTGCGGAGTCCGATTGAGCGGGCGTGCAACAGCAAGCCGCCGCAACCGATTTCGGCGTCGTCCGGATGGGGAGCGACCACCAGCAGATCGACCTGCGGAAGCGGAGAGGAGTCGTCGAACATCGAAGGGACTCGTCGGGGACAGGGCGGAGAGGACCCGCTGGTTGTACGCGATCCCTCCGCGCCGAACGACCAAGCTTCACTCACCTCAGGGTATCGCCGTCGAAGTGGTTTTGGCTTTGGTCCGAGCTCCTGCCCGGCATGCCGTGACCTCCCCGCGTTTTTGAAAAAACGACAATCGGTCTGGCGGGAAACGCCCGATCGACCTACATTTCGACCCGGTTTTGAAGGTGTCGACCGTCGAGAATTCCCGTTGCGGGACACTCCATCACGCGGTTTCTCCGCGAAATGGCCTGTTTTGCGAAGGGGGTTGGCGACGGCCGAGTTTGTGCGCGCAAGCGACCCACGAACCCCGTCCGCAACGGGGTTCGGAGGGAAAGACCCGGCAACGGGTTGGCCCCTCATTTGCTGTGCATGACGCTCCGTCAAAACTGTGTTCACGAGGGATCTCCGGCGGAGGCCGGGGTTCGTGGATACGTCCGAACCGCGTCGCAGCCGGTTCGCCGCGCCGATCCCGGGGCCTCTGTCCCGCTCGGCAGTCCCGAATGGTCCGTTGTACGGACCGGTTCGCCCCTGTTCGGGGGAGGCCGACGGGATGTGCGAAAGGCTCGCCGCGCCGTCGAGGGAAAGGATTCCCGCATGATGTCCGCACACTGCGGGCGCGCTTGGTCGCGCCTCGGTTGTCTGTTCGCGCTCGCGCTGTTGTCGGTCGCTCCCTGCCAGGCGGGGACGTACCAGACCCGCAACTTCATCGTCCACGCGCCGACTCAGGAAGTCGCCGAGGAAGTTGGCCGCGCCGCCGAGATGTTCCGCCGCGAACTCGCCATCCAATGGCTGGGCAAGGAGATGCCCAACTGGACCGGCAAATGCCCCATCCAGGTGAAGATCGGCCAGATCGGCGCCGGGGGAGCGACGACTTTCAACTTCGGCGGCGGCCATGTGTATGGTTGGAAGATGAACGTGCAGGGGACGCTGGAACGGGTCCTCGATTCGGTCCTGCCGCACGAAATCAGCCACACAATTTTCGCATGCCATTTCCGC
Source organism: Planctomycetales bacterium (assembly GCA_044359065.1). GTDB lineage: Bacteria > Planctomycetota > Planctomycetia > Planctomycetales > Planctomycetaceae > JAIXZD01. Next base: position 39,219 of record JBIKMW010000049.1, read on the forward strand.
TGTCCGTTGCCCCGCTGGGCCGACGAGGGGGCCGCCACCCTCGCCGAGCACGATTCCGAGAAGAAGCGTCAGGATCTGACGGTGCGCGAAGTGATCGACGGCAACCGGATGATCCCGCTGCGCAAACTCATGTCGATGAAAGAGTACCCGACCGACATGCGCGACGTGATGACCCTGTACGCCGAGGGTTACTCGCTGGCCGAACTCCTCGTGCAACAGGCGGGGCGCGAGCGCTACCTGCTGTTCCTGCGCGACGCGATGCAGAACGGCTGGGATGCGGCGTTGGTCCGACACTACGGCTACAAGAACGTCGAAGAGTTCGAGAAGAAGTGGCTCGGCTGGGTGATGGCGGGCAGCCCCGAGATCGACAAGAACGTGCTGTACGCGTCACGCTCGGGGGTCAAGCCGGTTGTCTCCCCCGTGAAGGATGGCCCCCCCGCGATTGTGCGCGGACAGAATTCCGAAGAGGAACGCTCCCGCACCGCTGTGGCCGTCGTGGCCGATCCAATGCACCCGAAGCGGATGACCCCCGCGACTCCTCTCGGCTCCGATGTGTCCGCCCCGCCCCCAAAACGAGGCCCCGCCGAGTACGCGTCGATTGGCGAACCAGACCCCGCCAACCTGCGCGAGGACGGCCCCATCGAACGTCCCGCCGCCCCCCGGGCCACTCCCAAGACTCCCAAGCCCGACATCGCCGAGCTCGAAACCGATCCCCGCACCGCCGTCAAGACGGCCGAGTTGACTCCCGAATTCGATTGGAAGCGCAACGGACCCGATCGACCTGGATCAGATCGACCTGGATCCTCGCCCGAGTCGGACCCCTCCGAAGCGGATCGCGAAGTGATTCTCGAAGGGGAGACGGATCGCGCGGCAGGGTCGCGCGGAAACCCGCCACCGAAGTCGCGCGGCACCGGTCCGCGGATGCTGGCCCGCGCCACGATCATCCCGACCGACCCGGACACCGCCCCTTCCGCGAGCGGCGCGACACCCCCCCGCCAGGGGACATCCCGTCCGGCCGCGTCGCCCCGCTCCCCCGTGCGAGTCGCCGCCGACCGGACCACTCCCGCCCGTCGCAAACCTTCGTTCTCCGAAGCCCCCGTCGAACCGGGCTATCGGCCGCTGGCGACCAGTCGTTGAGGCACCCGCCTCATTTCACCAGCACCGGTTTCCCCGTCGCAGCGCTCTTCGTCTCCAGGTGGCACAGCTTGAGGGCGTCGCGGGCCAGTTCCCCCGAGAGCAGTCGTGCCGGGACACCCGTGCGGACCGCTTCCACCGCTGTCTGCAACTCCTGCGTGAAGGCTCCGCACCATTCGGGCGACGCCTTCAGCTTCGGCTCGACCGCCTTGCCGTCGGAAGTCACCAGCGTGAGCGGACGGTTGACCTTCCATTCCCCAGCGAGCGTGTTGGCTTCGTACAGGATCGTGGCCTTGTCGAGGTACACCTCGAACCCGTGGGCGAACTCGAGTCCCTTCGCGGCGATCCCCCCGCTCACCGCGCTGATCGCCGGGGCCGGTTCGTCGTAGAGGTACTGCGTCGACAGGTACTGCGCGGCCCCGTTCTCGACGATTCCGCTGGACCGGACCCCCTTCGGCACACCCGCCAGCAGGCTGATGAAGTGCGTGTCGTGAATGTGCAGGTCGATGGCCGGTCCGCCGGACTTGTCGGCGTCGGCCATGTCGGCGGACCAGTCGGGCTTGCAGATCACGCGGCGGAAATGAGCGGCGCGAAGTTTCCCGTACTTGCCCGAAGCCACGGTGTCCGCCACGAATTTGAACTCGGGAAAGAACGGCAGCACCTGCCCCACCATGAGCAGCCGTTTGGCCTTCGCGGCGGCGGCCACCATGCGGTCGGCGGCGCGGGTGTCGAGGGCGATCGGCTTCTCGACGAGCACATGCTTCCCCGCGGCAAGGGCGGCCAGCACCATGCTTTCGTGCTGATCGGGGGGCGTGCAAATGTCGACGAGGTCGATGTTCGGGTCGGCGATGAGATCGCCAAATTCGCGGTACTTCGCCAGCTTGGAGGTGTCGACTTCCCCGGCGGGCGGTCCGAAATTCCCGCGAATGCCGGTCCATTTGCCAGCCAGCTTGGCCTCGTTACGACTGGCGAGGGCGGTGATCTTCGCCCCCTTGAGCTTCTTGGCCGCCTCGAAATGGGTGTACCCCATGAAGCCAATACCAGCGAGACCGATGCGAATCATGGGGAGGGTCCGGAGAGAGTTGTCAGCGGGAGAGAACGTTTTCCCGATTTCAACGGGTCCGCGTCGCGCCGTCGACCGAACGGGTCCGGAATCGCTGGGGGGGCGGACAAACTCCGTTCGCCGCGTCGAAAAACGAGCTTCCCGTCCGCTGCGGAATGCAACGAACGGGAAGACCGACGTACTTTCCGGTTGAGTTCGATGCGGCGTGACGTTCTGACCAGCCCCCGGATCCGCCCTTCGGGCGCCTTTTCCCCCAAAGTGGAGTTCTGCCGGGACAACCCGAGTCGAGCGTGGGGGAGAAGTACGCCTGTCGCGCTGGACAGGGCAGACGACGCAATGGCGTCACTTCGTTTTGGGCGAGTCCTTCACGTCCCCCTCCTTCACCGGCGTCAGTTCCAACCGCACCTTCGTTCCCTTTGGCGGGATGCGTTCGGTCCAGGCTTCGAAGAGGAGGTTCTCGGTTCCTTGCGAGGAGCTGGCCATCGCGATGTCGAGCATCGCCGACGTGAAGTTCGCAACGCAGATCAGGTCGCCGTCCTCGGCAAGGTAGAACTTTTTGCCGGTTTCGGGATCGGTGTAGAAGCCGCTGCCGGGGAAGACCCAACCCGCTTCGATCCCCTTGTTTTGGCTTTGGTCGAAGAACGACTGGATGTGTTTGCGGTAGGTGGCGTCTTTCGAGAGGGCGAGCGCCGCGTCCCGCTGTTTTTCGGACATGGGGCCGTACCAGCTCAACTCGCGCTGTTTGCGGTCGTAGCGAAGTTCGGATTTTTCGGGGACGACCACACCCGCAGGCAGGTCGTAGTCGCGCACCGTGTAGAACCGGCGTGTGAGGTAGCGGATCCATTCGCGGGCGGCGATGCGCTGGGTTTTGCCCTCTTTGTCGGTCCAGGCGACGTGGATGTCGATCTTGTCGCCGGTGGGGGGACGGTTCCCGCCATCCTGCGTGTAGATGGCGGGCTTGCCCGACTTCGCACCGAGGGCGACGAGGCCGGTGTGGATGATGTACGCCTTGGCGTCGACGGCGATGATCGCCTCGTGCTCCTTCGTCCCCTTGATGGTGGCCAGGAACTCGAGAGCACCCTCGCGCAAACAGATCTCGCCGAGCACGATGACCTTGCCAGCGGCCTTGTCGAGGAGGACGGTCTTCTCGGGATTGAGGGGGGTGGGGGACTGTTCGACAGGTTTGTCGGTGGCAGGTTGATCCGCACCAATGACAGGACAGGCGATCCAACACAGTGCGGCGACGAACAGGCACGCGAGCCGGTGGCGAGACATGGCTGGGCCCTGTGGGGTTTGACTCGGTGTTGTGTGGGAAAAGCGCATGGGGGGCGGTCTCGCAAACCGGGGAGTGGCCGGGAGAAATCGGGTGGCCAAGCCATTGGCATGGCGGACGATCGGAACGCAATTGGCGTGCCGGGTCGCCATCCCGTCGATTCTCGGCGAATGGGGCAGGAATTGGGAGGATTCTCACCGAATTCCCTTGGAGCCGGGGAAATTCTCCCCGCCGGGCGCGTTCGCGGAAGCGGCCCGCCGCCGAGTTGGCT
>JBIKMW010000050.1:0-42862 GCA_044359065.1 Planctomycetales bacterium
CATCGCCCGCCTCAACCGCGAATACCTCCGCGCCGCCTTCACTTCGCAGTAGTCCCGGTGCAGCCATGTGTGCCACTGCTGGCTCGTCCAGCAGTGCGAACTTCGGACAGCATCCGCCCCACACTTCGACCATCTCCGCAGCGTCAGTGAGGGCGACCGAACGCATCTCTTCGACTCTCGCCCAACCCTTCTCCCCCACACTCGACACTGACTATCACCAACCAGTTCCACTGTGGGGGAGAAGGTGCCCGAAGGGCGGATGAGGGGGTCTCTTCAACCGCCCCCCTCTAAATCTTTTGCCTTTATCAGTGTTTCATCTGTGTTCCATCCGTGGCTCACCCTCTTCTCTTCCGCCTTTTGACTTAACACCAGGCCCTCCATGCCCGCCGACCTCCTCCGCACCACGCTCTGCGACACCCACAAATCGCTCGGCGGACGCATGGTCCCCTTCGCCGGTTGGGAGATGCCGGTTCAGTACACTTCCATCGTCAAGGAGCACGCCGCCGTCCGCACCGCCGTCGGCCTCTTCGACACCGGCCACATGGGCCGCCTGTGGATCAATGGCCCCGCCGCCACGCAGTTCCTGAACGAGACCCTCACCTGCGACGTCCCCTCCATCGCCCCAGGTCGCGTCTCGTACTCTCTCGTCACGAATGACAACGGCGGCACCCTCGACGATGTACTGCTCACCAATCTCGGCGACCAGTGGCTCCTCGTCGTCAACGCCTCGAACCGCGACAAGATCGTCGCCTGGCTACGCGCACGCTGCCCCGCAACGGGTGTGACCATTGACGACCGCACGCTCAACACCGGCATGATCGCCGTGCAAGGCCCCTCCGCCGTCGCCACCGTCGAAAAACTCCTCGGCACGGCGCTCGCCGACATCCCCTACTTCGGCGTCCGCCAGGTGTCGAGCGACTTCCTCGTCAGCCGCACCGGCTACACCGGCGAAGACGGCGTCGAACTGTTCGTTCCGGCAAGCGACGCCCCCGACTACTGGTCCCGCCTCACGGCCTTGGGGGCGACACCCTGCGGCCTCGGTGCCCGCGACACGCTGCGTCTCGAATCCGCCATGCCTCTCTACGGGCACGAACTCTCCGAAGACATCGACCCCATCACCGCTGGCTTGGGCTTCGCGGTGAAGCTCGACAAAGGGACCGACTTCCCCGGCCGCGCCGCGCTCGCGGCCATCAAATCCAACCCCGCGCGCAAGCGCCGCATCGGGGTTGAACTCTCATCCCGCCGCATCGCCCGCGAAGGCACACCCGTCCTGATGAATGGCGCAACGGTCGGCACCGTCACCTCCGGCACCTTCTCCCCCACGCTCGAGAAATCGATCGCGATGGCCCTCGTCGACGCCACCGTCGGCCCCGCGGGCTCCTCGGTCTCCCTCGACATCCGCGGCACCCTGGAGCCCGCCACCGTCGTGAAGCTCCCCTTCTACAAACGCCAGAAGTAGCCAAGGTAGCCGCTCACTCCGCCGAGCGGAAAGAGCCGGCTCCCGCCCTCCTGACGACTCGACCATCACGCAGCCCCAGCACGGGTGAACGCCCCTCCATTCGACTCTCCGTTCACCCCTTCTCCGCCACACTCGACTCAAATCAACACCATCCGACTTCACCGTGGGGGAGAAGGTGCCCGAAGCGCGAATGAGGGGGCCAAACCATACGCCTCCCCCGCACTGTCTTCGCCTTCACCCGTACGACTAACCGCCCAAATCTTTGCGCCACGCTCAGTTTTTTGACGGCGATTCATACAAACTGTTTATTTGAAAATACTCACAGGCCGGCATCACCGTCGCGAAATCGTGCCTCACGATCGGCCATGATCGCTTAAGCGAATTCCCTGCCGGTTTAATCCCGAATCTGGAGTGAAGACGGTCGAACTTGATGCTTTGTGTCTTCCTTGGTGTCTTGGTGCCTTGGTGGTTCACTCCTCGCCTCTTCCTTAGGTTGCGGGCGTAATCCGCGCCACTATTCATCCGTGGCTCCCGCTTCTTGCCTCCTGACCTGACCCCGAGCCTCCCATGCAAAAAGTCGCCGTCATCGGCTTGGGCCGTTTCGGCCTGACCCTCGCCCGTATCCTCGGACGCTCCGGCGTCGAGGTTCTCGCCATGGACCGCAACGGCCACTTGGTCGACGAGGTCAAAGACGACGTGGCTGTCGCCGTCCGACTCGACACCACCGACGAGGACGCCCTCCTCGCCCACAACATCCGCGACATGGACGTTTGCGTTGTCGGTATCGGCGAGAACTTCGAAGCCTCGCTCCTCACCGCCACCATCCTTCGCAAGCTCGGCGTCAAATACCTCATTTGCCGCGCCCAAACGGCCGTCCACGCCGAAATCTTCCGCCGCATCGGCGCCGACGAGATCATCCAGCCGGAGACCCAAGCCGCCGAAGAGCTTGGTCGCAGGCTCTCCAATCCGCACCTGGAGGACCTCATTCAACTGGCCGAGGGCTACAGCCTCATTGAAATGCTGGCTCCCCGTTCGTTCCGCGGCAAGACGCTGGAGCAAATCGGCCTGCGAACGAAGTACCAGGTCAACCTCATCGGCGTCCGCCGTCCCTCGGCCAATCCCCAGGTCGATTCCAGTCCCGGGCGCATCCACGTTCCGGGCCCGCAGGACATCTTCAACGAGGGGGACATCCTCGTTCTCGTCGGCGCCGACTCATCCCTGGCCAACCTCCCTCGCGAGTGAGCTCTCGACGCCCGCCCCGCACGGAGACCGGTCCTTCCACACCAAATCTTCGTTCATCCAGATCCGCCCGCTTGCTGCACTCCACGTCTTCACTCCGTGCAACTCCGTGTCCTCTGTGGTTCGCATTTCTCCCTCGTCATTCTTCCCGTTCCAGCCGCTCCACCGCCTCCCACCTCTTGTCCTTTTCCGCGACAAACGTCGGCGCCGGCAACCCGTCCACGATCCCCGCCACGTCGACTCCCTCCCGCCGTACACCCACCCCTCGAAACACCGGCAACCCCTCCCGCAGCGCAATGATCTCCCGCCGCGTCCTCCCCTTGGGCGCATCCGGCCACCGCTCCAACTGCGGCGTCAACGAAAACAATGCAGACATAGTCTCATGGAGATAACTCCAGTACGCCGCATGATCCGTCTGCACGACGAACAGTCCCCCCGGCTCCAGCGCCGCATGCGCCAGCCCCAGGAACTCCGGCGTCAACAACCGTCGACCGATTTCTTCGACCCGGTAATACGGCTGCGGATGGTACACGTGGATCTCCCGCACCGTGCCGGGGGCGATGTGCGACGCCAGCAATTCCCGCCCGCCGATCACCGCGAACCGCGTATTCGACAATCCGCGTTGATTGGCCCGCCGCGTCGCGTAGCGAATCACGACCGGCAGAATGTCCGTCCCCACATGGTCGAATTCCGGACGTTGCACCGCGCTCGACAGCACCGACCGCCCGTTCCCGCATCCGATGTCCAGTACCACCGGTGCCGCGCGGCCAAACATTTCCGCGAACGACCAGTGACCAAGGGGCAGGGGATGCAGCGCCGTCCGCGTCCATTGATCTTCGGGCAAGATTTCCCCCGGCACCGGCACGCCGAACTCCCGTTCGATACGGCGGCGGCGCGGGGATCCGGACTCGGACGGTTTGGGGTGCGACATGACCTTTGCGATTCGCGAAAGAATTCCAGGAGGAGGGGGACCGCGCCGCGTCACAATCCGCAAGTCCGGCGATGACGACCGGAGAAACTCGGCGGATTCCGCTGTCCCCACACGGGGAAATGCCCGAAATCGTTCGCACCCCGCGTAATCCCCGCCTTGCGGTCGGGTGAATTCCACGGAAGCTGGTCGTCATCCCGTTCCATTTTCTCATACCGACCGGAGTCACAGATGGCTATCGACCCCGCCAAGAAAGCCTTTTCCCTGCTGGACGAATTCAAAGCCTTCGCGCTGAAGGGGAACGTCGTCGACCTCGCCGTCGGCGTCATCATCGGCGGCGCGTTCGGCAACATCGTGACGTCACTCGTCAAGAACATCTTCACCCCCGCCATCAACCTCGCGATCAAGGTTATCCTCGGCAAGGAGAAACTCGACTTCGCCGACTGGAAGTGGAACGGGATCGAATACGGCCTGTTCATCAACGACATCGTCAGCTTCCTCATCATTGCGACGGCGTTGTTCATCTTCATCGTGAAGTTCCTCGGCTTCATCATGAAGTCGAAAAAGGCCGAGGCGGTCGCCCCTCCCGCTCCCCCAGCGCCCCCCGTTCCCACGAAAGAGCAGGAACTCCTCTCGGAAATCCGCGACCTTCTGAAGGCCAAAGCCTGAATTCCGGCCTCCCATTGACCTGCGGGCCTGCGCACGACAAATTCGGCCCATGCCCGATGTTGCGCGCCACCCGCCGCTCGTCCTCGCCTTGGGGGATGTCGACGCTCCCGACCTTGCCCCCGCGAGGGATTGGCTGGATCGTCACATCCCCGCCACCGCGATCCGCCGCGCGGAATCCCTGCGCGAGGTCCGCCGCCTCAAAGACGAGGGTGTGTGGCATCCCGACCTGATCGTTGTTTTTCAAACCTGGTCCGACCAATTCTCGGGGGTCGACGCCCACGCCTTGTTCGCGTGGTTTCCGTTCGCGCGGGTCGTTTGCTGTCACGGCCCCTGGTGCGAGTCCGATGGCCGGACGCGCGTCCAATGGCCGCTCGCCGTCCGTGTTCCCGCCACGCTGGCCGCCGCCCGCCTCGATCTTGAACGGGAATTCCTGGAGGAACCCGATCGTCGCGCGCCTCCACCGCCGCTCACCGCCAATCGGGGTGACCTGTTTGGCGCGGCGCGAGGCTTGGCCGTACCCGATTTGTCCGGCGTCCTGGTTGCGGTCGACTCTCCCGACCGGGCACTCTCCGACTTGTGGTCGCTTTGGGTCCGCGCGGCGGGAGGTTCCGTCGCGACCGCTACGGCAAACGTCGACGGCTTGATTTTCGATGCCGATCCTTGGCCGTCGCGACAGCCGCGACTGGCCGAGATGGCGAACGTCGTTTCGCCGGAGCGCATCGTCGCCTTGGTCGGCTTCCGCCACCGCGCGGCCGAATCGGAAATCGCCGCGCTCGCGCGCGGCGGGCTTGTCGACAAGCTCGCCCCTGTGGAAATGGTGTTGGAGCGGATCGTGAGAAGTCGCTCAGCGACCGTCCAACTCCACCACCCGCAGGTTGCGGAATAGCAGGTTGGTTGTGGGGTCGTGACCTTGCAGGCTGAACCGGCCCGGTTTCGTGCGCAGCCCTTCGCGGGGGTTGTCGCTCGGCTTGCGGGTGTCGGTCCAATCGGTGACGGGGTCGCCGTTAACCCACGCGGTCACATGGGCTCCTTGCGCGGCCACCGTCAGCGTGAACCATTCGTTGTCGTTGGCCGAGACGCGCCGGGCGGGGACACGGCGATAGATGCCGCCGGTGCCGAAGTCGGCGGGTTTCGTGCGGTCTTTGTCCTTGAAAAGGTTGTGTACCTGTGCCTCGTAGCCGTTGGAGGGGGCTTCGGCCGTTCCCGGTTGCGCGCGGAAGAAAATCCCGCTGTTGAGTCCCGCACCGAGTGTTTTGATTTCGGCCTGCAGGATGAAGTCGCCGTAGTCCTGAGTCGTTTCGAGAAAGCCGCGGCCGTTCAGGACCTTGATGGCCCCGTTCTCGATGGTGAACTCGCTCTTGCCGCCGGGGACGACCTTCCAACCGGCGAGGTCTTTCCCGTTGAACAGCGGTTTGGCCCCGAGCGGTTTCAGGAACACGTTGCGGTACTCGGCCAATCCTGCGTTTTTCTGCAAGCCGATGTAGCCGCGCGTCGGTCGGGCGGCGGCGGGGCGTTCTTCGCGATAGTCCAGCACCTGCACGCCGTCGATCCAGACGAGAATCCGCGGGCCTTCGCAGCGCACCTGAAAGTACTTCCAGGCCCCGGTCCCCTTCACGGAGACGCTCGGTTTGGCCAAACCGACAAGGCTGCCCGTGTTGAAGCCCGAAGGATGGTCGTCGCAGAGGTTGAGTTCGTAGCAGCCATCGGTGGGGCTTTTGGGTTGGAACGCGCTCCGCAGAAAAATCCCGCTGTTGCCGCCGGGGGCCAACCGGCACTCGCAGGCCAATTCGTAGTCGAAAAACTCGGTCGTCGTGACGAGCAGCCCGGCTGGGCCGCTGTCCGCGACGAGTGCTCCGTCCTTGACCGACCAATTCACCTCGGCGTTTGACTTCCAACCGAACTGCGATTCGCCGTCGAACAGCCGAATCCAGCCCGCGGCGATGTCCTCCGCCGAGAGGGTGTTGGGCTTGGTGGGGGCAGAGAGCTTCGGGGGAGCCTCTTGTTGTTGCGCGCGCAACACAGCGCCGCTCCCCAAAAGAAGCAGCACGGCCAGACACCCACTCACCCCATTCCGGTACGACACGGCTGCGCTCCCTGACGATCCTCTCGGTCACGACACACGCCGATTGTAAAGCGAGCACGAGTCGCGCCAAACCGTCGCGTGTGACATGGTCCCTTCACCCGACGCGGGTTTGTTGCGCGCTTGTCGCAAACGGATTGCGGAACGGGGCGAAAAGCGTTTTACACCCCCCTTGCGCGCACCACGCGTGCGGCTGGCTGCGGGGGGTTGCCGCACGGATTTCCCGAGAATCGCCGGATTTGCTTGAAGACGGATGTGCGGAATCGGACGTGTGATTCCGGCGCGGTTTTGGAGGGGTGACGAGCGTATTTCCCGCATTCCCGAAAATGGGAACGTGGGAAATTCGCGGGTGAAAAATTCGCGCGGGGGTGAAAACGGTGTTTTGGGGGTCGCGCGGCGCGGACGCGCGCGCCGACTGCGCGGGGTTTGGGTTCGTGCGCGCGCTGAGACTTCCGGGGCGCAACAAAGTCTGCGTAATGGGGGATGGAGGTTTGACACGCAAGCGCGAGTCGAAGGCATGCTCGAACGCAAAGCGTCGCAAGCTTGGGACAAGAGCCCAAGGAGTGTGGAACTCACAAATGAGTTGCGTTGTCGAACTGAAGATTACACGCATCATTCAGTTATTGAGGCCTGAAAATCCGCCTTCAACCTTACTTTGGGAGTCGTCGCAAGGCAGCCAAGTCTCCGCGACTTGCTTGATTTCATCTACTCCCGCAACCCCTGAATCCTTTTAAACACCTTCGTGGATATCGTCTCAATCGATGACGCATCGCTTACAACCACGCACGCCCTTCCGCTCAAAACCGGCCAAACACGCCTAACATCATCCAAACCCATTTTGTACACCAATGGAATTATTAGCTGCTTGCTTCTCCTATTTTCTTCACTAAAAAAAGCCTCAAGATCAAGCATCGTAAAAGAACCTTCGCGAAGGTAGGACGGTGAAATGATTGCCACACAACACCTGCTCGCACGTATCGCCGCGTTAAGCTTTGAAGCGATTGAATCACCGACATCCATCCTGTTCGCATAAAACCACACCGAGCAGTCAAAACCTTTCAGATCTTCGACCAAGACTTTTGCGAATTCCGTGTCGACACCAGAGACCGAAACAAACGCGTCCCATCGGCAGTGCGTTCGCGACCTCCGGCGCGCACTTTTCCTGCCGTCCTTGAGGAATTCCATTTTCTTGGCGTCCTTGAGGAATTCCAGCAGACGGACGCGGCTCTGCAACTGCTCCAAGAGAGTTCCCGACTCGAGCGTTTTAGTAGTCATACGTAACTTACTCAAAAAGCGATCCGGTTCGCCATCGGCGATCCAATTGAGAGTAAACATGAAATTCTCCGCTTCAATCCCTGGGCCCCATGGAGCCTCGACGCCCGCATTGATGGCAGTAATTGCCCTGCGCAAATCCATTTCATATGACATCAGTCTGTCAAACATACCATCATCGGGTGAAGCACTCATGACGATTTCGCTGAGATAAGGGCCAATTCAGTCCAGAAGCGTTCTCGCCTGCCCGCCTTCCGGGATCGGGGAGGCAAATCGGGATGCGATCCACACGTCGCATCAGGCCCATTTTGTTAAACGAGCGTTGATTCTAGAGGCTCCTGCCTGCCTTCCAGGATCGTTTGTGGCGAAATGTGACATGACGGACGCCCACAGTCGGATCGGCTTCATCCGGCGAGGGAAGGAATGATTATCTCCGAGGAATTCTGCCACCGCAATCGACATCGATCCGGCTCAAACGGGCGGGAGCGATGGCTGTGGCTGTCGGGGGCAGGAAGGCAGGCGGGAGCCCTACGTTGGTCTGTTCGTTGCGAGTTTATCCGACGCTTCCCTTTGCTGACGCGGCGGGTTGTCGAAGAATCGAGACGTCGGTGATGACGAGGGATGGTCCTTGGCGGGGGATGGTGGTGTCCGCGTTTGATTCCGTTCGGCGGAGCGAGCGGGGACCGAGGGGAGGCATGCTTGTTCCGCGGAGCAGGGCCGAACATGGCACACCGCCCCGTATACCATTCGTCGCTCCGGACTGGTCCTCGGGGACGGTGTGCGTGTGGTCGAGCCACTTCGCGATGTATGGGCACGGAAGGTAGGGCTTCTTGTCGCTGCGCGACCCGGCCACGAGATGGCCGGGCCACCCGCGGTTGGAGGTTTGACTCGAAAGCGAAAGCCGGAGGCATGCTTGTCCCGCAGAGCCGGGCCAAGCATGGCACACGGCAATCGCGCCGCAGGGAGAGCCAGCGGCGGCGCACCGGTTCGATGGTCACCTCTTCCACCGCTACGTGCTCTTCCACCAAGCATCCGTTGTCATCGACTGGGGAAGTGCCGGATCGTATGGATCCATTCCCATCTCCTCGACTCGACTGAACCACTCGGTCCGCAAGCTCTTTGGCAACTCGGTTCCACACCACGGACAGAAAGTGATTGCTTGGAATGACGTACCACCGTCGAGTATCGAAATGCCGAACTCGCGAAATCTCGGAATATAGATGATGGCGACATCGTCACCCGTTGAATGATATCCCATATCTTCGCAGCAGAACTCCTCGGAAGATGGATTCTGTGTCAATTGTTTATCCCTTTCATACGGCGAATCGCGGGCAGCCCCGAAGACTCGGCGCGCCGTCAATACGCGGCTGCTTCGAGGCACCCAGTGGCACCGATGTGTCAACTTGTCGGGAATCATACGAATTCAGTTTTCTGGGGCGAAGAGTGACGAGAGAAGTCGATCTTCGGAGACGGTGGTTCTCGCGTTTGGTTTCGTTCGGCGGAGCGAGCGGGGACCGAGGGGAGGCATGCTTGTCCCGCAGAGCCGGGCCAAGCATGGCACACGCGAGTCCGCGAACGCGGCAAGTTCAAGCGTCGTGAGAGCCGAACGGACTGCTGGACAAGCCAGCAGTCCGTTCGTTTCAGGGGCGAAAACGTTCGAGCGATGCCCGGGAGTCCGGACGATTGTGGGCGCGATGGGATCGCGTGTGATTTCTCTTCGCGGTTGCGGGGGAATCGACGGGGAGGTGACAATGACAGCCGAGTCGAGTCCTGTCGGTTTGCGAGTTCCGTCCCTCTGTCCCAAGGAGTCCGAATCATGCCGGGACCATTCGTTCTTGCCGCCCAGGGGGTGCTTGCCCTGCAGCCGATGTTGACATGGGTCACGGTTTCCATGATGTCGGTCTCGGGACTCCTGGCAATGTTGCTGGAAGTAGTGCTGTTCGCGGGGGCTTGCTATCTGATTGCGACGAAGCGGCGGCCGGGCGTCATTGGGGCTTACATGCTGCTGTTGCCGCTACCGGCGGTCGTGATGATCGGGAGCACGCTGAGCGGGATGATCTCGTCGTTCGCGGTGTTCGGCACGGCACCCGATGTGCGGGTGACTTCTGCGGAATACTTCCGTTTCGCGGATTCGTTGATGGGACTATGCGTCGTGCTGTGGATCACGATGCCGACGTACGTGCTACTGGCGCTGGGTCTGTTGGCGGCGATATGGAGGTCGCCGACGGAGGCGACCAAACCCCCGCCGATTCCGGCCTGAAACGACGTGTTGGCCGGTGGTCCCGACCGCGTTTCCGTCGGGACCGCCGAGGAACTTCGCCCCCCTTTGAATACGAGAGCGAGCGCGGGACATGCGTGAACTCTGGCAGGATGTGGGACAGGTGGTCATCGCGGTGGGGGCGTTGTTGCTTTTCGGGTGGATGTGTGTCCCGTCGAACGGTGCGAGCGCGGACGGAGAGTTGATCGATCCCGATGACGCACGACAGGTCGGCGTAATTGTGGGATTGAGCGGGGGGCGGATCGGGGATGCGATGGTGCTGAAGTTCGCGCTGGAGCGGTTTGAGAAACAGCACGGACGAAAAGCGACGACGCGGGATGTCGGGGTGCTGGTGGGGTTGATGCGGTGAGCCGTTGGGGAACGGGGATTGAAGAGCGGCGGAACTCTTGCGAGATTCCGCTACGGGTGTGATCGATGCCCCGAGGAGCGCGGGTAAGCGGCGGGGGCACGTCTGGCGGAGCCAGACGGCGAACGGGCGAACCGGCGAACTTGCGCGGGGGTGGGTGCTTGACAGTGCGGGGTTGGGCCGTTTTGCTGGGGCGTTTCTTTCGGAACGCAAACAACTCGGGAGCGGCGATATGGCGGCGGGTGAGATCGGCTACGGGATTCTGGGTTGCGGGCGGATTACGCGGCGGGGGCTGATTCCGGGAATCGCGGGGTCGAAGAACGGGCGGCTGGCGGCGCTGGCGAGTTTGCGGCCGGGGGTGGCGGCGGAGTTGGCCCGCGAAGCTGTGGACACCGGTAAAGGGCGTTCCGTCAAGGCGTATGACTCGTACGAGGCGGTGATTGCCGATCCCGATGTTCACGCGGTGTATATCCCCACGACGGGGGAGGAGCATCACCGGTGGACGCTGGCGGCGGCGAAGGCGGGGAAGCATGTGCTGTGCGAGAAGTCGCTGGCGCTGAACGTGGCCGAGTCGCGCGAGATGGTGGATGCGTGCTCTCAGGCGGGGGTGTTGCTGCAAGAGGCGTTCATGTGGCGGCATCATCCGCGGTCGAAGCGGGCGCGGGAGATGGTGCGCGGCGGCGAGATCGGCGAATTGCGGCTGGTGTGTGCCCACTTCTCGTTCGATATCGACCGAACCGATTGGCGGCTGGACCCGGCTCGCGGAGGCGGGGCGGTGTGGGATATCGGCTGCTACGGCGTGAACGCGTCGCGGTACTTCGTGGGGGAGGAGCCGCGGGACGTGTACAGCCGGGCGCGGTTCTGGCCGACGGGGGTGGATATGTCGATGCAGATCGCCCTGCGGTTCCCGAACGAAGTGCTGGCGAACGTCGATTGCAGCTTCGAGGCTCCGTTCCGCTGCGAGGTCGAACTGGTGGGGACGCGGGGGACGATCACGCTGCCGGATTGTTTCCTGCCGCCGCCGGAAGCGAAGCTGCTCGTGCGGAAGGGGACGCAACCGGAGGACGTGGCGGAGACGGTCGTGTTTCCGGTGGCGAATCAGTACGTCTCCCAGGTGGATGATTTCAATGCGTCGATCGCGGCTGGGAAGTTGCTGGACCCCGGGGAGGCGGGGTTGGGGAATATGACGGTGCTGGAGGAGGCGTTGCGGCAGGCGAAGGGGGGGAGGTGAGGGCTGGTTTTGGCGGTTGGAAGCGGAAGGTGGGGCTTCTTGTCGCGTTGCGACCCGGCCACGAGGTGGTCGGGCCACCCTGGCGGGGGGAGCGGGTGAGCGGCGAGGGCACGTCGGCCGGAGGCCGACGGCGAAGTGGGGGGGAATGCGGCTTGTTTTTCGGGGGTCGTGCGCCGATAATGAACTGTTCGCGACGGGGGACGAAGCTGTCTCCGAATGCAAGGGGACCGGGCCAACCGGGTCAGGTCGTAACTGAAGCAGCCCTACGCATTCGTGTTTCTTGTGCGTGAGGAGACAGCTTCCTCTCCCGTCGGCAAGCCGTTTCCGGGAAACGGGTTGTGACAAATCACGGGTCGGTCGACACGAGCGAATTTCGTGTCGAACCGGCCCGTTTGCGTTGAGGGGAGCGACCACAGCTTCCACCACAGGTCACATTTTCCCGGTAATCCACGAGGGGTCCCACGCTCACGCTTCGGGTTTCCAAAAACTCAAGGACTCGGAGCGAACGGCTGGCATGTCGTCCTGTTTACCGGGAGTCCACCTGCCGCTGTCCCTCGCTTACGCGTCGGGCTTCAGGGATAACTCATCCAGGCGCGAGTGGAGGGGCGGACGAGGATTTGTTAGACTGAATGATTCGCCAGTGCGGGGGGTTGGAATCCAGGCTGTGGGTTCGGACCGTCCGCGACACCGATTGCGGGTGGTCCCGCGAAGTACCGGAGTGTGTTCACCCCATGGCCCGTAGAACCGCATCGAGAATGGAGCTGCGCCGGCAGGCTGAGGCCGCCGACGCCGCGGGGACACCCGCCGCTCCCGCCGAAGAAGCCGCCCCGAAGGCGAAGAAGGCCGCCGCCAAAAAGAAAGCCGCGCCCCGCTCGCGTCGCGTCAAGACCCGCGCGCAGGTTCGCAAGCGGCTGGTGTGGGGCGTCTTCAGCAGCAGCATGAAGGAAGAAGGTCGCTTCCTGTACGCCGAGCGCGAACTGGCTGACCAAAAGGCGTTGGCCCTCGCCGAGAAGCACAAGCGGAAGTTCTTCGTCCAGCCGATCAAGGAAATCATCGGCGAGAAGCCGGTGGATTACGTCGAGGACGATGCGTTCGAGGACGAAAAGCCGGTCCGCGCCAAGAAGAAGAAAAAGGCGGAGGACGAGGACGACGACACCTCGGGGAGCGACGGCGGCGACTTCGAAATGCCGGACTTCGGGGATGATGACGACGACTAATGGACGGTGGCGTCGCGTGATCCAGATCGCACTGGCATAGCCAGTGGCACACAGACAAGACAAAAACCGGACGGGCCAGAGTGGCCCGTCCGGTTTTTTTGTTGGTTCTGAGGAGGGTCGTTGATCGTGAGGGAACGGTTGTTCCCGCGATTGATTCCGTTCGGCGGAGAGGTTGTGAGTGTTTCGGAAATCCAGTGAATTCGCTTTGGAAACCTGAAGCGTGAATACCGGGGAAATCGTGATCCGCGACGAGAGCGGGGTCCCTCGCTTACGCTTCGGGTTTCCAAAAAATCACAGCCTTGGAGCGAACGACTACCGAGGGCTACTCGCGGTTCGCGAGGGCGCGGTTGGCGGCTTCGCGGGATTGCCAGAGCGCGGCGAGTTCATTGACGCGGTCGGGCATTTCTTTCGCAAGGTCGTGGGATTCAGAGCGGTCTTTTGAGAGGTCGTAGAGTTCCCACGGGTTGTGATTGCCAGCACTGTCTTTGCCGGCCGAGACGAGCTTCCAGTCGCCCGAGCGGATCGCGCGGTTGCCGCTGTGGGACCACCAGAGGTCTTGGTGGGGGGAAGGGGCATTCGTCGTAAACAGAGGAGTGAGGCTCTTGCCTTCGGGAGCGGGGAGTGATTGGCCTTGCCACTCTTTGGGCCAGGGGAGGCCGAGGGCGACCATGATGGTGGGGGGGATGTCCATGACGTGACCCATGCCGTGGCGGAGTTCCCCCTTCGCGGCGATTTTCGCGGGCCAATGGACGATGCAGGGGGTCGAGATGCCCCCTTCGTGGACGTAGATTTTCGAGAACCGGAACGGCGTGTTCGCGAGGTTGGCCCAGCCGGGTTCGAGGCAGCGGTACCAACCGGCGGAACCGGGTTCGGCCGTGTCGTCGTGACCGTCGCCGCGCAGGATTTTTTCGGCGCTGGCACCGTTGTCGCTGACAAACAGGATCAGCGTGTTGTCGAGGGTGTTCATGGCCCGCAACTGGTCGAGCAGGCGGCCGGTTTCGCGGTCGATGCGGTCGACCATGGCGGCATGGACTTCCATGCGGTGCTGCCACTCGATGCGCTGGGCGTCCGTGAGTGAGTCCCAGGCGGGGACATCGGCGGTGCGGGGAGAGAGGTCGCAGTTGACGAGCCCCAGTTCGCGCATCCGCTTGTGACGTTCGACGCGGAGGGCGTCCCAACCGGCGGCGTACTTCCCCTTGTAGCGGGCGATGTCCTCGGGGAGCGCCATGAGGGGGAAATGGGGGGTCGTCCAGGCGACGTAATGGAAGAACGGTTTGCCCGCGTGGTCGGTGGCGTGTTGCTTGAGAGTCTTGATCGCGTGGTCGGCGATGGCGACGGTGCCGTAGTAGCCTTCGTTGCGATTCACATCGGGCTGAGGCATGTCGTCGAGCCAGTGCTGTTTCGGTGAGAAGTGGCGGTCCTGGTCGTCGATGCGATAGGAATGATCGAAGCCGTTCTGGAGCGGTTGGCCGTCGATGTGCCATTTGCCGGAGTGGTAGTTGCGATAGCCGTGTTCACGCAGAAAGACAGGCAGAAGGTGCGCCCAGGCGGGGCGTTTCGCCTGACTGCCGCCCCCCTTGGCCCCCTCGAAGGCGTCGCGACGGACGGACTGGGCGTATTGGCCGGTGAGGATGGCGGCACGCGTCGGCCAGCAGCGGGCGGTGTTGTAGAACTGCGTGAATCGCAAGCCACCGGCGGCCAGTTTGTCGAGGTTGGGCGTGGCGATCTCGCCGCCGTAGCAGCCGAGGTCGGAGTAGCCGAGGTCGTCGGCGAGGAGAAGGAGGACGTTGGGGCGGGGAGTGTCCGCGGCTTGGGTCTGAGTGCAGGTGGTGAGGAAGCCGCAGATCAGGAGCAATGATCGGAGGGGCATGGGAGGCCTTGAGGCAAAGGCAGAAGACGGGTTTGGCCACGGATGGAACACAGATTCAACACAGATAAGAAAAAAGATTCGGGGGGATGTGGATTGGGGATGGTGTCGGGTTCTGAGCGCTGGATTGGGTAATGCGGCATGCTGCATCGCGAAACGGGCGGCCAGCTGCCGACGATTATTTGACGCGGTCCAATTCCGTGCGAATCTTCTTCACCAGCGACCGCTCTCCCACTCCGTCCTGACCCAGCTCCCACACCATCACCCCGCCAAGACCGCGAGCCAGCCTCGCTTTGGCGGCGACGGTCGTCGGGCCGTTGTAGTAGAGGTCTCCCAACTGGTCCTGGTCGGGTTGCGGATTGTCGACCGCGATCTGTGCCCAGGTCTTGACCAGGTCTCTGTTGACTACGCCGCGCCCATACAGGGGAATCCCCAACACCAGTTGCTCCGGCTTCACCCCCGCTTTCCGCATTTTATTGAGGGCCATCCGCGCATCGTCGAGCGTCGCATGTCGACCGGGGTTGTCATACGCCATGAGGTGAATTCTGTGCGGCGCTTGCCAGGCTGGCTGCGGTAGCTGTTGCCACGGCGCGACCGCGATGCTCAATTCCAGCTGCTTCCCATCAAACGCGCGCCGCATTTCGGTGAGCAGTTCTCCATAGGCGGCCTGCTCCGCCGCTCCTTCGGGATGCTCCCAGTCGAGGTCCAACCCGTCCAGTCCCTCGTCGAGACACAGCCGCACCGCCTGCTCGATGAACGACTTCCGCAGCTCCGCGTTCGCCGAGGCTTTGGCGAACCCCTGTGACCGATCCCAGCCCCCGACGCATAAAAGCAGTCGCAGCTCCAAATCCCGCTTCCAGATGCGCATCCGCGTGAACTGTCCCGCCGGAATGCGGGACGTGTCGATGCGTCCTTCGGCGGTCAAAACGGCCGAGAACGCCACCAGGTCCGTCACCCCCGCAAGCCGATCGGAGGTGTAGTCCACCATGCGATAATCGGGCAGGTAGCCGACGATTCGCGGCTTCTGGGTCACGGCGATGACGTCCGCCCCCAACTCTCCCGTCCCGCACCAGAGCACGGCCAACATCCAACCGATTCGACGCCAAGCGAGCATGATGTACTCCCGCAACAAAAGCATCCCTCCGGGGATGGTAACGGTTCGCTCACCCGTAGAGGAAACCTTCCGTTCTCCGCCAGCGGGAACTCGCTCCCCCGGTGAACTCACCCTGATGCGAGTGCTTGGGCAACACCGGAAGGTGAAGTGGTTGGGAGCGTACGCGGGATGCCGGGGCGGCGCGGTTGCGGGAGGCGGGTTCGGGGGGTGGAGGAACTCTGACGAGATTCCGAGACGGAATGCGTCTTTCCGACGAGGGATGCGGATGGTGGCGGAACGGTTGTCCCCGCGAACGGTTTCGTTCGACGGAGCGAACGAGGACCGAGGGGAATAACTGACGTTTTCCGGGACACCGCTAATCGGCGGGTTTCGCGAGCGGTTCTTCGCGGGCATGGAAGCTGACGTAGACCTTGTCGCGGCTGGCGGGGTCGCCGACGTTGGTGGTCTTTTGCTCGCCGTCAGCATCGACGCGGAAGACGACCTGATCGCGATGTTTGGCGATCACTTCGTCGAAATGAAAACGGGCGAAGGCGTACTCCCAGCGGGGCTCATTGGCGGTGAAGTCGGTTTCGAGAATGAGCAGTGCTTCGGGATCGGTGCCGAGGACGAAGGCGTAGATCGCGCCGTCCATCAGGGGGGCCTTCGACTGGTTGTACCGGTGCAGTGCCTGCGGGAGCATGCGCAATTCTTCGTCGGTCCCCTTGGCGTCGCGCAGGACGGCGGAGAACTCGGCGGCGAGAGCCTTCATCTGACGTGTGCGTTCGACCGGAGTGGAGGCGGGAAGGGGTGCGCCCGGGACGGGGGCGAATTTCACACCGGCGGTGGGGGGTTGCCACGCGAGTTGGTCGCCGAACCTGCCGGTCAGCTTCTCTCGCGCGAGAGAATGGAAGCTGTGCTTGGTCCGGACGACGGGACCTCGCTCATAGCAGAAGAGAGTGCCGATGACCTCCGGGCGGTCGTTGGCCAGCCAGAGAAAGACGAGGCCGTGCTGGTTGCGGCGAATGGGGTTGCTCCACCGCATGACGGGTTTCTCGAGGAGCTTCAGAGGCCTCTCGGGGGCCGAGTCGAGACGGATGTCGTAGGCGAGCGCGTCGGCGAGGAAGCGGGCATCACGATCGTTTTTTGCAGACCGTCGGGAGTCTGTTGGAGGCAGAGGGCGAGCAGGAGGACGGAGGGGTGCATGTTGGGGTCCCGGAGTGCTCGGACGGTGGAATGATTTTTTCGCTGCGAGATCTTGTCGCGGAGGGAAGTGTCGGAGGAAGCGGGCTCGGGGGTGGTGGAACTTTCACAAGCTTCCGCCACGGAATGCGTTTTTTGACGAGCGAAGTCGATCGTGAGGGAACAGCTGTCCCCGCGAATCGTTTCGTTCGACGGAGCGAACGAGGACCAAGAGGGTCAATGTCCTTCCGTTTCCGACAGTTTGCCGCCGACGTGCAGGGCGCGGAAGATCAGGAAGACCACGGCCAGAGCGAGGTAGCCGCAGGCGAGGCCGAAGGGACGGTAGGTGAGAGCGCCTTCCGCTCCGCCGCCGAAGGTGCCCGCGAGGCCGGGGATGAGTTCAAAGCTGAACAGGTAGTCGATGTCGTTCCCTTTCACTTGATACGCGTGGGTCAGACCCAGTGCCGTGAACGCCGCCGAGACGGTGGCCCAGATCGCGGCGGCGCCGAACTTGCGATGGACGAGGCAGGCGGCGATGGCGGCGAGGCTCATGCAGGTGAAGATGTAGCCGCGCTCGATGAGAACCATGCCGTGGATGAGGTAGCCATTCACCTCGGTGTTCTTCGCGAACAGGAACGGCGGTTCGACGAGTGTGAGGGCCTGCTGGAGCGTTTTGCCCCCCGAGACCATGAAGGCTCCCTGCACGATGTTCAGCCCCCAGGCGGCGATAGCGGGGAACAGTCCGATGGCCACGGCGGGGGCGTCTTCGGGGGGAGTCGTCTGGAACGCCTGGGCGGTGATGATGATGCCGATCCACAGGACAATGGCCATCCCCGCTTCGACCGGGACCGCCGCCGAGATGAGCGGCACCGCGCCGAACAAACAGACCGCCGTAATGACCAGTCCGTTGAGCGTCGAGTAACCGGCCCGCGCCCCCATCCCTTTCCAGCCGGCGTGACCAATATAAATGGTCGTCGGGAAGCAGCTGCCGAATAAGGCGGCGACGATCGTGCCGACGCCGTTCACCGCGAGGGATTCACAGGTATTATATCGGTCGCCCGCGGCCTCGGCGGACTCGATGTTTTGCAGGCTGCCGATCACGTTGAACAGTCCCATCGGGACGATCACCGTGAGGAAGCCGAGCCACTCCGTCGACGGAAGACGGAATACGCTGGCCACTTCGCTGCCGGCGAACACCGGGGGGCGGAAACCGGTGCTTCCCCAGGCGGCGTGGAGCTTCTCCAGCGACATCGACACGCCGGTCCACTCGGACGGCAAGCTCCACGCGCAGAGCGCCCCCGTCGCGACGGCCAACAACCCAGCCGGGAGCCCCAACGGAAATCCGACACGCGAGAACAGGGAGACAAACAGGATCGCCAGCGGGATCATCGCGACGAGTGGCTTCTGGAATATCTGCAATGTGAATTGCATGGAGATAAAACCGATGGCGATCCCGGCGAGGGTCGACAACAGCGCGGCGCGGGGAGTGCGTTTGCGCACCCATTCGGCGACAAACGAGCCGCCGAACTCGATGAGACCGCTCCCCAGACAAGCGAACAGGCCCATCTTCCAGGCGTATTCGGCACTCTGCGTGCGCTGATAGGCGGGCTGCATCACGAAGAGGATATAAATCAGCATCGACGGCGTATTGATGCCGTAGGGAAGGGCGGTGACATCGGACCGGCCGGTGCTGAGCGCGAGACGGCGGGCTTGCCAGGCGTAGTAGATGTTGCCGACGAGGATGCTCATGGCCGCGCCGGGGAGGATGTGGTGCGTGAGGAAGCGGGCGTTCTCGCCCGCCATCCCGCAGAGGCCCGCACACAGGGCGAGGATCAGCAGAAGCTGGACGAGGTTGTCGAGCAGCAGGCCGAAGAAGCCGTCGATGTCGCGTTTGACGAAGAGGGGGTAGGGAGGGGCAGAGGGCATGTGGGGGGGACCAAAAGGGATTTCAAGAGGCAAAAGCGAGGAGGTGAGGGAGGAACCACCAAGACACGAGGGCACCAAGAAGACACGGAGCAACAATCAGGTCGGGCGGATGATGTTGATAGTGCTGCTGTCGATGGAGAAGTGGCGGAAGGTGATGAAGCGGGAGGTGTGAGAGGCGAAGAACAGGACGAGGTCGTTTTGGGTGGCGAGGCGGTCCATGAGGATGTAGGTGTGGGGCATAAGGCGCGATCCGGTTGGACCAGAAGATCGCGCAGGAGATCGTCCCGCGCAGCAGCCCCTCCGCACAAGGGACCGCGAACCGGTGGCAGGGTTGAATGGCACAGAGATTCTCTTAGACTGCTGCACACTTCACCCGCAGGGGCAGACCGGTCCTCAAGACGTAGCCCCAGAGAGATGTCCGCAAGTCCGTCGAGGCTCTGGCTTGGATCACATGTTGCCCGCGCGATTCGGCGTGGGACTGGAAAGCGAGTCGATGTCACCAACTTCTTCGTCCGCGACTCCCGCGGCAATCCCCTGTGATGTACTTGTTGTGGGGGCCGGACCTCTGGGGCTGTGGACGGCCAAATTTCTGGCCGATGACGGGTACTCGGTGGTGCTGGTGGACAAGGAGGGGATTGGGGCGGGGCAGGCGGGGCACGCGCAAGGGTTTTTGCACCAAGGGTATCGGGCAAAGGTGGCGACACTCGAGAGTGCCAGTGGACATGGCGTGGCCCCTGAAATTGCGAATTCTCCGATGTCGGCGGAATTGCTGGTTTACCGTGCATGTCGGGATGGCTTCAAAGACTGGGCCAAGCTGGCGTCGGACCGAGGCAGCGATTACCTGATTCCCCACAACTCTCCGACGATCTGTGTCGCCGTCGATCCCCGCTATAACCGCCGACGGTTCAACACGACTTTGTTAAGCCACGGGATGGATAATCTGTCCGAGCTGGAGTGCCGCATGTCGAACGAGGCGGGAGCAACTCGCCAGTTCTGGTGGCGCTCACAAAGCCATCCCGATGCGGTACTTCCTGCGGGGCTTGATATCGAAGACATCTCCTGGTCACCTGAACGGAGCATCGCTCCTCGCAAGGCATTGCAATTGCTTCGGGAGTCGTTGCCACAGAGTGTCGCCCTGATACGAGGGACAGTGGGTGTCGCCGCGGGCGATCAGATCTGCCGGATCGAGCGAACGAGCACGAACCAATCGTTTGCCCTGAAACCCAGACATGTCGTTCGCTGCGATGGCGACGTCGATGATTCACTCCCAGTTTCCAGGAGACACCGAGGTGTGATGCTTGTCGCACGGTTAAAGATCGACGCCCTGAACGCTCGCCAAAAGGCCGAGCTTGACAATGCACCGGACTGGAATTTGTCGGTAGTCGGAGACGAGCAGAGTGATTCCGGAGCGGAAAAGGGACCATCACGCAAGTCGGATGACTTCCTGAAGAGACTCCTTTTCGTCACTCAGCGGTTTGGCCCGAATGAACGACGCTGGGTCGTCGAGAACGCCTCAGCGTGGACAGCGCTCGACAGCGCGACCTGGAATCCCGAAGCGGCGACGAAATGGCTTCACGACACGAGGAAACGCCTCGTTGAGACCATTCCGTTCTTGAAACATCCGGGCATTGAGTTTGCGGCGGATTGCGGCGATCTCATCGCCACCAAGATCCATCCCTTTCAACGCCACCTGTCGGGACCTTACGAGGACATCGTTGTTAACACCAACGTCGCCACCAAAGTGACTCGCGGCGCGGTCCTGCGATTCACCGCTTGCCCGGCAATCGCGAGATCGATAGGAGACGTTGTGCGAAGGGCGCTTGGCGGAATCGAGAGAACGTCTCACCTTCCATCACTTCCTGCCAGCGATCTGGATCTCGCTCCAGATCGTCTCATATTCTTTCACGCCGATGCGTTCGACAGCCAGAACTTTTCAGAGATCTGGCATCGATTGGATGGAAAGTGATGTGGCGAAACTGCATCGAGTGCCGTTCACCCAGAACTGTGGCCTGAAACCGATCCATGACGAACGATTAGCACAACGATTCCGGTCGCATCGCCTTTCCCAGGTTTGTTGTCTCTGACGGTGCCGCGAAAGAATCCACGCGTCGACATGTGAATTGACCGAACCATTGATGGCTGGCGGCAGTCCGTTCTCGATAATCCATATTCAGCGTGGGTCCTGAGTGGACGTTGCTATAATTCCTCAAGACGTGTACAACCCCCTTTCACGATCGTACGGCTAGTGCGGATTGCGAGTCGGGGGGATCATCATGACCGCGAATGAACCGACCACCATCCCAGCTGCTCCCGTGAAAACTGGGAACTTCAACCTCGATATATCCGATCGATTCCGCGCATTGTTGCGAGGGTTCGAAGGGAATCGCTCGGATCCTGCGATATTCTCCGAACGAACTCTGTCGCTTTACGCTTTTTCCGCCCGCGAAGCGCGGCAGCCGCTGGGGCCGCGTGGAACGCTAGAGGATACGGCGGAGTCGGTGATCGGGGAGGAGAACGAACGGGCGCTGCACGTCCTGTTCGATAGGGTTTGCGAACAGCGTCGCAAGAACGACGATCTTTCGTATGCGCGGCGAGTGAAGGCGTGGAACGAGGCGGCGGCGGACCTTGCGTTGGTGATGGGGCAGTTGGGGGGGGAGACCTCGGCGCGGTTCCTGCGTGATCGGCTTGAAGTCGAGACCAATGACCGGGTTGCGCGGGCCTTGGAGGCGGGACTTGAGTGCGTGGGAGGCCCGGTGGCGGTAAGCGGTTTGGTGCGCGCGGCGATCGTGGGGACTCCAGCAGTGGCGGACGGGGCGCTGTACCACCTGAGGGAATTGGGAACGGGAGGGGACTACGACCTGGGAGGCCCGCCGCCGGTGGTGCCGGATGATTTTCAGGAGCAGGTCCGAAAGGTCAACGATTGGGGGTATGTCTGGAAGGATGTTTCGTTCAAGGGCCGAGGAAAACAGAGCCTTGAGATCAGGAAAAGGCTGCCCACGGTCCTAGGATGGGTGATTGGGAATGCCCGCGCCTTCAGGGACAAGCCGTTTCCAGTACCAGTCTCCGAAGACGTTCGAGATGCTTGGTTCGAGTTGGCAAAATCATGGCCACGTCAGGCGTTTGTGAGCCTGCCTTTCAAAAAAAGCGAGTTGATCATGACACTCGTTGCCGATGAGAAATTCGCACGTGGCATACCTCAATCGACTGAGGATTACAGCAACCTTCGGATCGAGTACCGTGACGCGTTGGAAGATGTCCGTCTGTTGAATCTCGTGTATGGAGCAACTTCCGAGGAATGCGTTCATTCGGCCACCACTTTGCTGGCCGTACAGAGGAGGGAGCCTCTCGAAGAACTTGAGCCAGCCCAGATCCGGGGGCTCGATTCTGACAGACCTCATGTCGGAGTAGAGGCAGCGCCTGTCGAGTTACCGTGCACCACAGTCTCCTTCGACTCGACCTTAGTCGTGCATGAGGAGGTGGAAATGCAGGAGTTGAATGACGATCAGGCCGCTGCCTCTGGGGAACGTCAGGAAATTCCCCAACGAAGCGAGGTTGCAGACAGCCCTGCTCTCGAAGGAGAGTTGCCAGACACAGTTGATCTAAATCATGAAATTAGCGATGCGGATGATCTGCATCACCAATTTGACCCGGAGCATACGCCATTGTATGCCGGATACAGTCGACCTAACTATATAGCGTGTGGGCGGTGATTCTGAAAAGTCCCTAGTTTCGTCTCGATCAGAACGAACCACCGGCAGAAGTCGGGAAATTCATCGCCGGCTCAACAATTCTTTGATCGCGTGGACCAAGTGGCCCAAATCGGGAGTCTTCGTGACCACCTTCAGGGGGCCGATATCCACATCGGCAAGATCGTCTTCATCCAAAATTGTGTGCAGGATGATGCGGGCATCCGCACATCGATCCTCGATCATCCGCGCGCACCGCAATCCAGCTCGGCGAAAACCTTCTCTATTGATTAGCTCGGGCATCTCGGGAATGTCGCGCCGCACCCGCGACCAGCGAACCATCATATCGAGCACGAATACAGCGGATTTCAGGTCTGCCTCAGAGGCTTCGCGGTCCAACCACTCTCGAAAATCGGACTCCGCCGTAAGCACCTTAATACGGCACTCCGTCAGCTGAAAGTGTTTCTCCAGAACCCCGCGCAGCGTTTGCGTTTGCAGGCTGTCATCCTCAAGGATCACGAACTGCGGCACGACTTGGGTACCTCGGAAACCAGCCGTGGATTGTTGTTGGGGCGCCATGGCAAGAGCCGTTTCCAAAGACATGAGAGAATTTCCAATCCACTACACGAAGACGCTGCTTTACGACACATCGATTCGTATTCACTCGGCATTCCAATGCCGGGATTCGCCTCAAGATTCTTTTTTCGACAAGCGAGCATTCTCAACTTCAGGCCACAGGGAATAACAGCCGAACATCGGTGCGTCCATCCCCGTCCCGCGTCGGATGCACTTCCAGCGATCCTCCGTGGGCAAACATCAGTCTGCGGACAAACCATAATCCGATTCCTGAACCCTCGCCCCCTGATGTTTGTTCAGCGAGGTCGGATCGCCAACCCCGCTGCCCAACGGATCGTATTTCGTGAGGACGGATCGGAATCCCCTCGTTGGAAACGGAGAAGTATGCGCTTGTCCCTTTCGACGTGAGTCCGGCGGAGATCACCACGGTTGTCTCGGGATAGCTGTACTTGCCCGCGTTGTCGTAGAGGTTGTTGAGCATTTGCTCCAAGTGTCCGTGGTCCAGTTCCACCCGTCTATTCGCGAAAACCTCGAGCGATGGGCGGTCGACGGAAAAGCGTATCTGCTGTTCGGCATGGAGGGCCTGGTTGTCGTCCGCCAATTCAATAAGTAATCGAGTGGCGTCGTCCTGAGAGAAGGCCTTTTTCCGAATGCGGATTCGTTCTCCCTCATCCAGCGATTTGAACAGCCGGATATTGGTCGAGACTCGCCAAGCTCGTTTTGCCAAACCCCGGATAACGTTAATGAGGCGGTCGTCCCCCTGGAATTTCTGGCGTTGCTCCCAGAGGGACTGAACGCGGATGGTGAGCTGGCTGAGCGGCCCTCGCAACTGGTGGGCGAGGTCAACGAACGCCTGCCGGGTCTTTCGCTCCAACGGAGTCTCTTTACTGCGCCGTCGAAGCGCATCGAAAATCGAGCTTCCCAGCCGCGAGGCCACGAGTTCCAGCAACTGCACATCGCGTCTAGTGAAGTAATTTGGAGCCTGTTTGACATGCGGCAGTCCGATGGTCGAACAGCGGAGCATTCCCACGCATTCATGGCCTGCCCCGATGGGGACTCCCAAAAAACTGAATGGGGGCCATTCGTTGCGGGGAAGATCGCGAGGCAGGAATTTCAAGGGGGCGTTGATCTCCAATCCCAAGCTGTCACGCCACTCCAAACCGGGGTACCGCATGCGATATTCGCCCGGATTGATCTTCAGTTGCATGAGGTCAAAAATCTGCACCGGGGACCTGCGAGACAGCACCCACCCCGTGCAACTAGAACGATCCGACTTGAGATCGATTGCACGCGCGGGCTGAGGATTATGACGCCAAGTCGTCCCCTCCATCCAATACCGCTGGTCAGAGGGGTTCGAAATATTGTAGTCGATCACGTACAACGTCACTTCGACGGTCCCCAACTCCGATTCGAGAAGTTCGAGGATTTGGTCGGTGACCTCGGGAGGGAGAAGCGTGTCCCCGGTGAATCGGCGATCTACCCGGATATCTCCGTCCGCGAGGATTTCGTTGACTCGCTGCAGGAGGCGGAGCGACTGCTGATCGCGGAGCGCGCCGTACAAGCTGGGAATCACGCTGGCTTCGGATTGAAACCGAACCAACTCTTCTTCGGCGAACGATTTCGCGCTCTCCGCTCGGTAGACGGAAACGGCTCCCTTCCGGCCGTCATGAAGCACCACGGGACAGGCCATCCCCCGAGAAATCTTCAGCTGTTCATAAAGTCGGGGGAATGGCCTGTAACTCTCTTTCGTCAACAGATCGTTGGCTGCGACAGGCTTGTTGTTGAAGATTGCCCCTCCCGAGAACGATTTCTCGAAAGGGATGTGGTGCATGGCGAAGATATGGTCACCCTCAAACCATGAGGAGAGGACGTACACATGGGTTGGTTCGCCATCTCCCTCGACGAGGTCGTCCGCTTCCCACAGGACGCAACCGATGGCGTCATAGCGTTTCGCCAAGGCGGCCAGCAATCGGGCGAGAGGGGGTTCGCCGCTGGACGAGCCCAGGGCCGCGAGGACCAAGTCGTCCGGGGAGCGGGCGGTTTCGTTGGCGGAATCGTTGGGGACACTCGACATGGTCCGACCCCGGAGTCACCACGCTCGTTACGACAATGTGGAAGAGACTTTCTCCCCCGATTATAGACACGTGGTGATGGCGACGCACGCGTTACGTCCGGCAATCAGCGCGTTTCGAGACGGTTGCGGCCTGCCACGTCTGGCAACCCCATCGAGTCTCGCTTATGATTGACGTGAGCGCAGAGGGGGGCGCCACGTCCGAATCCAGGTCGGACCGGGAGAGCCACGCTCCACCCCCGCTGCCTCGGACGATTCCGTTCAGGCAGCATGAATTGTTCAGATCCCGGCCGATCTCGGAAGCAGGACGGATTGATTCGACCTGTTTTTCCTTGGCTGAATCGACGCTCGCCCTCGCTGACGCTTCGGGTTGCCGTGGAAATCCCAACTTCACTCCGGTGTGCCCCTGCCACGTGTTTCCGTCTAAAGAACCGTCCTCAATCGGATGTCTCGCCCGATGATTGCTCGAAATCTTCCCGCTCGACAGGGTTCGTTCTCCGGGGTTGCCCTGTGGCTGGCTGTGGCGACGGTGGGTGCGGGGTTCGCACCTCTCGAGTGCTCCGCCGATCAGCCCGTCGTTTACAACCGCGACATTCGGCCGATCCTTTCGAACCTGTGCAACAAGTGTCACGGGTTTGACGACAAGGAGCGGAAGGCGGAGTTGCGGTTGGATACCGAGGCGGGGCAGCGGGGGGCGTTGCCGAGCGGGGTGAAGGCCGTGGTGCCGGGGGATGCGGCGGCGAGCGAGCTTTTGGCGCGGATCGTTTCGACCGATCCGAACGAGGTCATGCCGCCACCGTCCACGGGGAAGAAGGTGACCCCCGCGCAGGCGGAGTTGATCAAAAAGTGGATCGAGCAGGGGGCGGCGTTCCAGGAGCACTGGTCGTTCGTGCCGCCGCTGAAGAGTGCGGTGCCGGAGACGAAGTTCGCGGACAAGGCGAAGAACGAGATCGACCGGTTTGTCTTCGCGCGGTTGGAAGCGGCGGGGCTGGCGCCGTCGGGTGAGGCGGACCGGGTGACGTTGATTCGCCGGGTCACGCTGGACCTGACCGGTCTGCCGCCGTCGCCCGCCGAGGTGGATGCGTTCGTGAGCGATACGGCTCCGGATGCCTACGAGCGGTTGGTGGATCGGCTGCTGAACACGCCCCGGCATGCCGAGCACATGGCTCGCTATTGGTTGGACGCCGCGCGGTACGGGGACACGCACGGGTTGCATCTGGACAACGAACGGTCGCTGTGGCCGTATCGCGACTGGGTGATCAACGCGTTTGCGAAGAATCAGCCGTTCGATCAGTTCACCGTCGAGCAACTCGCGGGGGACCTGCTGCCGAACGCGTCGCTCGATCAGAAGGTGGCGACCGGTTTCCATCGCTGCAATGTGAGCACGAGCGAAGGGGGCTCGATCGACGAGGAAGTGCGCGTGCGGTACGCGGTCGACCGGGTCGAGACGACGTCGACCGTGTGGCTGGGGATGACGCTGGGTTGTGCGGTCTGTCACAACCACAAGTTCGATCCGGTCACGCAGAAGGAGTTTTACGGGCTGTTCGCGTTCTTCAATGGCGTGGCCGAGAACGCGATGGACGGGAACGCACTGTTGCCGCCGCCGCTGATGAAGCTGCCGACGACCGAGCAGTCCACGAAGCTGGCGGCGCTGGATGTCGAGTTGGCTGAAGTACGCAAAACCATCGGCGAGCGGTTGGCCGAGGTGAAGTATGAGGAGCCGGTGGACGCGGCCAGTCCGGGGACCGAACCGCGTGAGTTCGTATGGTTCGACGACGATCCCCCGAACGGCGCGAACTTGCAGGGGGACACGCCATGGGAGTTCGTCACGAAGGACGCGGCTCCGGTGTTCTCGGGGAACAAGGCCACCAAGCGGAAAGCGGCTGGGCTGAGCCAGCACTTCTTCACCGGTGCGAACCCAGGCCTGAACATCGGTGCGGGGGACACGCTGTTCGCGTATGTCTACCTCGACCCGGCGGACATGCCAAAGGCGATCATGCTGCAATTCAACGATGGCTCGTGGGAGCATCGGGCGTACTGGGGCGAGAACGTGATCGCGTGGGGAGCGGAGAATACCGCTGCCCGCGTGGCGATGGGGCCGCTGCCGGAACCGGGGTCGTGGGTGCGGCTGGAAGTTCCCGCCGAGAAGGTGGGACTGAAGGCGGGATCGTCGCTGAATGGCTGGGCGTTCACGCAACATGCCGGGACGGTTTACTGGGACAAGCCGGGGATCGTCACGAAGGTGCCGCAGGCGGGGCAGTCGTTCGAGTCGCAGAAGGGGTGGGAGGCGTATGACAAGACGCTGGCCCAATCGAAGACGCCGCAGAACATTCGGGACCTGATCAAGATCGAAGCGGACAAGCGGAACGACGGTCAAAAGGCCGAGATTCGCAACTACTTCCTCGAGCATGTGTACGCGAAGACGCGTGACGTGTTCGGGCCGCTGCACACGAAGCTGGGTGACCTGCAAAAACAAAAGACCGACCTGGACGGGGCGATCCCGGCGACGATGGTCATGGCCGACATGCCGCAGCCACGCGAGACGTTCCTGCTCATTCGCGGTGCGTATGACAAGAAGGGAGAGAAGGTCGAACCGGGTGTGCCGTCGATCTTCCCGCCGATGGCGGCAGACATTCCGAAGAACCGGCTCGGTTTGGCGAAGTGGCTGGTGCGGAGGGATCATCCGCTGACGGCCCGCGTGACGGTCAACCGGTTCTGGCAGCAGTTTTTCGGGACCGGGCTGGTCAAGACCAGCGAGGACTTCGGGTCGCAGGGAGCGATGCCGACTCACCCGGAGCTACTCGATTGGCTGGCGGTCGAGTTCATGGACTCGGGCTGGGACATGCGGCGGATGCTGAAGCAGATGGTGCTGTCGTCGACGTACCGGCAGTCGTCGCGGTTGACGCCGGACCTGCTCGCACGTGATCCGTCGAACGAACTGTTGGCCCGAGGAGCGCGGTTCCGCCTCGACGCCGAAACGATTCGCGACGGCGCGCTGTTCTCCAGCGGGCTCCTGGTTGAGCGACTCGGTGGCAAGAGCGTGAAGCCCTACCAACCGGACGGGTTGTGGGAGGCGGTGGCGTTCGTGGGGAGTACGACCTCGATGTTCAAGCAGGACGCGGGGGACGCACTGTACCGCCGCAGCCTGTACACGTTCTGGAAGCGGACCTCGCCACCGCCGACGCTGCTGACGTTCGACGCGCCGTCGCGCGAGACGTGCGCGGTTCGTCGGGCACGCACGAACACGCCGCTGCAAGCGCTGATCCTGATGAACGACAAGCAGTACGTCGAAGCGGCGCGCCGCATGGCGCAGCGACTGTTCGCCGAAGCGGGACCGACGCCGGAAGAACGGATCACGCTGGCGTTCCGTCTGGCGACCGGTCGGACGCCGACGGCGGACGAGATCGCGGTGGCGCGGGATGTTTACATGGCGAGCAAAGCGACATTCGCGGCCAACACAGACGCGGCGAACAAGCTGCTGGCGTATGGGGATTCGCCCCGCGAGAGCACGCTGGACCCGGTCGAGCATGCGGCGTGGACGATGCTGTGCAATCTGGTGCTGAATCTGGATGAGGTGGTGATGAAGGAGTGAGCGCTCGCTGCGACGAACGGGAAATCCGTCGTACCTGATGGCGAGTCCTTTTTGTGAGCAGCCTCTCCCAGGCCATCGCTTGATACTGTGCAGTTTTTTGGCGATGGACTGCGGAAGGTGCGGCTTCTTGTCGCTTCGCGACCCGGCCACGAGGTGGCCGGGCCACCCACCTTTTCCCGAGTCCGTTGAGAGTCATCGCCGGCGTAGCATCGCACGTTCGGAGTGGCCGCATGAACGGTTCGCGAAACACCGACGCCGCGTTCGCCCGACGCTGCCGACCGACGACGGTCTGGCGGGCATTTATCGTCGTGATCGGGTTTGGCGCGGGGTTCTCGGTGTTGGGCGGGGCGCTGGGGTCGCTCATCGGCCGGCTCACTCCCACGTACTATCGCACCGTGTTCGCTATCGGACGGCACGAAGCGTTCGATCCGGTCGAGATGGGGATCGGACTGGGGCTGAACCAGGGCTGGGGGGTGGGACTGGTCGTCGGGCTGGTCGTGGTGGGGGTGTTCGCGTGGAAGGACTACTGGCTCGACAAGGTCGCGCTGGCGGTGGCTCCGCATGTGGTGCGTCGTCCCGAGCGGACGAGCGCGCTGCAGGTGTTGGTCATCGTTCTAGGAATCTTCGCGTCGATGTTTTCGTGGCTGGTGGGGATGTTCTTCGGCTTCTACGACGGGCGGTTGTACGCCGATCAGGAGCAGGATCGCCAGCGGGTGAAGTACCTCGTCGAAATGCTTGATCAAGATGGTTTTGAACAGATTGACATTTCGAAGGAAGCGAGGCGCGACATCAAGCTGATTGGAACCGTGCCAAACCCGGAGACCTTTGACGAACTCCGCGAGCAAATGGAGCGGGAATTCGGGACGCGGGCGGTCGACAGCATGTTGCGCGGAGTGCGCGTGGAAGAGCGAAAAGAGACTCGGCCGGAACCCCGCGATTGAAGAGACGGAATCGACCGGACCGCCCTCCTGCGAAATCTCTTCCAGGCCAGAGCAAACAAACAGCCGTCAGGTCTTTCGTTTGTCCGGCAAATGCAGACTGAGCGGCGTCTTCAACCGGGAATGCCATTCCCTCATCTCCGCCCTGGTCAGCCGCCCGGTCTTGGCAAGTTCCAAAGCGAGATAGGCACACAGGAACTCGGCTGGAGTGGGAGCCTCTGGTTCGTGGTCGGGTAGTTCGATGTCGCAGGGCAAGTCCCGATTGTCCCTGTCAGGTTCTGCGCAGATGCATACTTCGGGATTGCCGAGAGTGATGGTCACATTCGCCCAGACCGCTGCGATGGCCATCGATCGTAACGTGGCCGCATCCTTGCAGCGAATCCGCACACACACCCGCCTCGGCTTGCCCGCTTGAAACACGACGGCTGAGGTCACACCCGGCAAAGTGAGCAAGAGGGAGCGGAGCACGTCGAGTGACTGTTGACTGGTCATGTGGGGTCTGGTTTGTGACCGGGTCAGATCGTCGGCGGGACGGGGAACAAACCAGAGAACGTCGCGGTCGGCCCGCCCCCGGCTGAATGCGGAGTCGGGGGAACATTGCGGAATTGCTGATGGGATTGTCGCCGCACCGGGAAATCGACGCCAGTGCTTGCATGGAGAGGATGAGGTGTCCGTGCGTACTCGCGGAGGTCTGTGCGACAGGCAGAGCTCACTCCTTCAGGGGCTTCCACGGTGTGGCGCGCCCCAGCCATACCGTCGACGCTCATTGCGGATACGGCGGATGGACGCAGACCGACAAAGACCTTGCGACGGACTGGAAGTCCGTCGTACTTGGCGCGAATGAAAAAAAGCCGGTCGGGAACGAGGTTCCCAACCGGCTTTTTCGTAGATTCATCGCGAGATTGATCGTGCGCCGCATGGCGTCCCCTGATCAACCCGTTCGCGTCCGCTCAGAACACGTCCAGGATGAACGCGTGGCCCGAGTGGTACGGCTGTTCGGTCGGATAGAAGTTGTGCCAGTTGGTGTTGTACACGGGGATGCGGCGTTCGGCCGGGTAGCGGTAGTACATGTTGTCGTACTGCACCGGGGCCTGGAAGTTGTGCGGGTAGTACACGTAGGGGTAGTAGTTGAACCGGTTCCAGTCGTACGGCTGGCCTTGTCCGGCGGCCTGGGCGGGTCGGTCGACGACGGACAGCACCGCCACCGCGACCAGCATCACGGCCAGAAAACCCAACATTCGGCGGCGTGTCGGCATCGGCATACTCCTCGGGACGTGTCGAATGGCAATCGGTCGAGAATGAGCGGCCACGGCGCGGGGGCCGGTCCGCATTCCTGATGGTTTTTCGAGAGAGGCTGCGGGTCCCAACGGAACCGGCATTCACTCCCACCTAACCATCGGTACCGCGACAACCCGCACCGCAGGATTGTTCGTCGACTTCGTCACAACCGATACGGTCATGCGTGCCGGGTCATCACCAAACTGCCCAAACTAACATCCGCAGGTCGATTCTGGTGGTTCACTCGCCGGTCCGCGACCCGGTGGAGAGGTTCTCGAAAACCACGAACGGAGGACGTTCCCGGATTGCCTTGGTGCCGAACAGACCGCAAACGAAGTCCAAATCGCCGTCGCCGTCGATGTCGGCCAGCGTCGACGCGGCGTGGAAGGGGGAACCGGTTTCCACGACGTGCGGCGAAAACCGACCAGGGGAAGTTTGCTCCAACCATAGGGCCGAGACGAACTTCGCACGCTCGTCGACCCCGGCGGACTCGTAGGCGCGATAGGGAAAACAGGCCGCGGCGGCCAGGTCCAGGTCGCCGTCCCCATCCAGATCGCCGGTGGAAACGCCGTGTACCCCCGGAAATTTCACCAGGGAATGTTCAAGGAACGTTCCGTCGCCGCGATTCTCAAGCCAGCGGATCCCGTGGTACGGCTTGATCTGAAAACTGTCGAACATGTCCCCGTTCGACAACACGAAATCGTCGTCCCCGTCGCCGTCGAGATCGCAGCGGGCTGCTCCATTGGAACCGAACGCGGGATCGGCCCGTTTTCCGATGGGCTTCGACGAAAAATTCGCGCGGCCCTGGTTGAGGAACACTTCGACGCACTCGTGCTCCTGACCGAAAAGCGTCACGAAGTCCAGGCGTCCGTCCCCGTTCCAATCGGTCGGATCGGCCAGAATCGCACCGTGGCGGGCATCGATCTCGGAGCGGAGAAATTTCATGTTGTCCGACGTGCCTGGGACACGCGTCATGAGGACCAGGTTTCCGGTTTTCTGCCAACCGAAGACGACCACGAGCAAGTCCGCAAGCCCGTCAGCGTCAAAATCCGCGACGCGCGTCTGGCAAACCCGACCGAACTCGTCAGCCAACGGGATCGACTCAAAACTGCCATCTTCCCGATGTCGCAAGAACCGGACTTCCCCGGTGCGAACATCCGCCGGTGCGAAGGTCCCGAGACTGGAAACGACGAAATCGCGCCGCCCGTCGCCATCAAGGTCCTGATACTCGGCGTGTACCGCGAACGGAACATTGCCGACCACCGTTTCGGACCAACGATCGGGCTCCCAAACGCTCACGTTGCCGGAAAGTATGTCGCAGGTCACCAATCGCCGCGATCCCTCGGGTCCGACGGGTTCCCACGCCAAATGTCCGATCGTGGGGTTTTCAAGGGGGGGAGGGGCGGAGGCCGTGTGTCGGCGGAATCGGGGAGTCGCGTTCTCGACCAAGGCCAAAGGCTCGGGCGCGGGCAGTTTTTCGGGCGCCCGATCCTGAAAGAATTTGATGATCCGCGTGTGCGGAGGAACGATCACATCGCGGTCGCGAGACGCCTCGTGGAACCGCAAACCGCGATACACCTCTTCAACCCACCGACCGCGCGCGAAGTAGGCCGGATCGGGGGCTTCGTGGCAGCGTGCGCAGAACGTTTCGATCGCCGCGGCCTCCGGTCCCGTCACGGGGGAATTGGCGTCCGGTACGGGCGTTCCGCACCCACCAGCGCATCCAGCGACGAGCGAGGCGAACAGCCACGCGAATCGCCGTGGCGAAGAATCGATATCGGGTGACGCGTTCATGGCCGCAACGTGGTCATCGACACGTGGATTGAAGAGGGACGAGTGCAACCCCTATCGTATCAGAAAGGGGGTTCCCCCTGCGTTGGCCCCCGGTACCATCGCCTCCGGGACGACCTGAAAGGTCTTGCCCCCTCTTGAAGGCATCGTCGAGAACGAAGCACGTCGAGCGCGAAGGTCGAAAGCCATGCCCCGTCCGCCCGCGCGGCACCCCACTCCCGAGCCTACGCCCGCCCCCGTTCCCCCAAAAGCCCCCGCCAACCGACGACGCCTCGCGATCCTGGTTGTCGGACTGGCGAGCGTGGTGATCGGTGGGGTCCATTTGGCGAGAACAGGCCCGCTCGGATTCGCTCGTGGAGCTGTCGAAGCCCGCGAATTCGACTCCGCGCTGGCGTGGCTGGAGACCGCGGCGAATTGGGGGGGGGACGAGGCGGAAATCGAATACCTGCGTGCCCGGTGTCATCGCCAAAACGGAGATGCCGAGCGATTTCAGGCGGCGCTGGTCCGAGCGGCGAAGCTCGGCTTTCCGAAAGATCGTTTGGAAAAGGAGCAGTGGCTGTTCCTGGCCCAAACGGGCCGGATGGATCTGGTGGAGTCCCGCATTCCGGAGCTTCTCGAAACGGCCGGAGACGACGCCCCCAGTGTTTGCGAAGCGGTCGTCAATGGCCTGCTCCTGAACTTTCGGCACGGCGAGGCGTTCACCGTCGTCGACTCGTGGGCTCGGGACTATCCGGCGGATCCGCTGCCGGAGGAGATCCGTGCCCGCATTCTGTTCTCGGTGAACCGCTCCGCGGATGCCGAGGTGGCCTTTCGCAAGGCATTGGAGATACAACCCTCATCCGCGTCGACAAAGCTCCGATTGGCCGAGTTGCTGATCGCCACAAGGCGTCCCCGAGACGCGCTTCCCCTGTTGGCCGGCCTGGATCGGATTCCCGCAACCCGCTCCCAGGCGTTGCTGCGGTCCGCGCAGTGCCGCCGGATGCTCGGGGAGCCGGACCAGGCCGCCGCGTTGCTCGACGGAATCTCGTCGGACAATCAACTCTCCGAAGGAGAACTGCTGTTCGAGCGAGGTTCGATCGCGTTGGATACAGGTCGCGCCACGGAGGCGGAAGAATTGCTCCGCAAAGCCCTGGACGCCAATCCTCGATCCGTCGACCGACGCACGGCGTGGGTGCGGGCGTTGCGGCTGGCGGGGCGAATGGACGAGCTGTCGAAGGAGTCCCGGAAACTGGCGGAAATCCAGCGGAAGCTGACGGAGGCCCGCCATCTTGAGGATCGGTTGACGACAGACCCCGCAGACACGGAACTACGCTATCGCATCGGAGCGCTCTATCTGGAATTCGGCGACCCAGAACTCGGAGTCGGTTGGCTCAACTCGGTCCTGTTCCGCGACCCGAATCACCTCGCATCCCTGCGTGCGCTCATCGCGCATCACGAATCGGATTCTCGGGCCGGGGCCAGTCGCTCCGCGATCGCGGCCGCACTCAGGGAACGCCTGAGAAAAGCGGAAGGGGCTGCGCCAGCGGACGCAGCCCCCTCGAAATCCCGTTGACCTGTGTGTGCGACCCACCAGGCAGATCGATTTGCCAGCCTTCTTCAGGCCTCACTCCGACAAATCGATCGTGAAGTCGTTGGCTTCACCTTCGACAACAGTCCGCTTCAAACCGGAAGTCGAAGGGTCCTTGTACTTCGCGGGGATCGATTTGTCGTCCGTCTTGATGGTGGGGGGCTGCGTATTCCCCTTGCCCTGCTTCTCAACGATTTTCAGGTAATCCTCGGGCGTTTGCGGAAGCGGTTGCGAAGCCCCCGGCTTGCCGCGTTTGACGATCGTAATCGCGTGATCCCCGGGCACCGCCCCATCGTCCGTGTTGATCGTGGTGAGCTTGAATTTCCCTTGAGCGTCGGTCACGCCAACCGCCGTGCGCGGCGACTTCTCCGTGGCGAAGGTGACCAACGCATCGTCGACCGGAGCACCTTTGTAGGTAATGGTCCCGGACACTTTGGTGACCGCAAGCTTCGGAGCGCCACCACCACAGCCGAGCAGCAGACCGAACGCACAGGCCCAAACAATTCGCTGAGACATCGACAACCTCTCAACCGCCGGACAACGCACTCAAACCGTGCAGGCTCAATCCGACCGCAAAACAAACAAAGCAGACCCGGAAAAGCACGCGGGTCGCGGAAAATCCACGACCCGCGCCAATCTTGTCTCACGCCGGGACAGCCCCGAGCGGAGAAAACAAACAGACATCACCACACGAAGGATCAGAACGAGACGGTGTTGCCGTCGCGACGGTCGCCCAAACGCTGGTAGGTTCCGTAGTCGATGTTTTCGCTCAGGAACTGCACTGAACCGTCAGCCATGCTGAAGTGGGCGCCACCGACGTGTTGCGACTTGAACCCCTGCGAAGTGTTGAGGGCGTTGTTCAAATGGCAATTGTCCGCCCGTGCCGGCGAATTCGGGCAGGTCGGGAAATTGATGGGGGCGGTGGTGGCGACCCAGAGTGCGTTGTTGTGGAACCACCCGTTGTTGACGTGATCGGAGCACTCCGGACGAACTTCCCCCAACATAATCGTGTTGGTGGTGCCATCCGTTACGTCGCGAATCTTGGCCGACCAGATCGCTCGTGTGAAAATCCCCGATGCCTCGGCCGCACTCATGGCGTTTCCGTGCCCTGCTGATCCGGTGCCGAAGTATCCCTGGGCGTTGGTCCCACCCCTGGCCGCGTGGGCCGGATCGACGAAGGGACCGTAGGGAGGATAAAGGCCCGTGCAAGAACCGCCATTGTCCATTCGCTGTGCGCCCAATGAAGGGGCGTAGTTGGACTTCGCCCGCAAGTCGCCGGGTCGCTGATCCGGAGAGGTCGACGAAGGGCACAGGAATCCGGGAATGACATGCTGATAGATCGGCTTGCCACCAACGTTGATCGTCTCCGCATTCATCACTCGGAAGTCGATCGCGTTGTACAGGGGCGCCTGATCCACGAACGGCAGAATCATCGTGAACTGGGAGCCGTGCTGCGTTGCCGTCCATTCGGCAGTGTTGGCCGGAGCACCCCACTGCAGGCTGCCGATCGGGAATTGATTGAAGTTGTCGTGGTAGTTGTGCATTGCCAAGCCAAGTTGCTTGACGTTGTTCTTGCACTGGGAACGACGGGCCGCCTCCCGAGCCTGTTGCACGGCTGGCAACAACAGCGCGATCAAAATGGCGATGATGGCGATCACCACCAGCAACTCGATCAGCGTGAAACCCTTTTTCTTCGACGAAACCATGAGCGCCCTCCCGAGAACACCGAGAATTCGGAAAACTGCAAATGTCGGAAACGGTTGCGGACAATCAGAACGCAAGGTCCACAGGGGACGGAACGCCCCCTTGACTGCTAAACTTATGGCTACCATCGGGCCATTGCAAGCGCTTGATTGAGTTTTGACGATGCTTTTTCACGACAATTCCGACCACACGACCTCGCGCTCTTCGAGATGTCACATCCCTCGACGTCCGTGGGCTCCGTCCCGCTACCGGCGGGGTTTTGTGTGGCTGGTCGCGATCGTCTTCGCCGCAACGGGTTGTCGACCGGGTGCGTCCGAGGAGGCAAAGCCAGCGACGATTCCCGACAATTCCCCGGCAAATTCGTCAAACACGAAAAACTCGGCCCCCTTTGTTTTCGACGAACCACGAGTGTTTTCGGACGTTCGCTACCGTAACGGCGAGAGCGGTGACTGGTTCGCCATCCTCGAGGCCTTGGGGGGAGGGGTCGCGACGATCGACCTGGATCGCGACGGCCTGCTCGACTTCGTGTTCGCTTCGGGGGGAGACCTGACGGCCGAGGGCAGCCTGCAAGCGGCGCCGATTCGGTTTTTCCGTGGCGTCGGCGAGCCCGCTCTGGTGCGTGACGCTTCGGATCGGCTCCCGTCGGCCCGCTCGTTTTCCCATGGCGTTTCGTCGGCCGATTACGACAGCGACGGATTCGCGGATCTGCTGATCACCGGCTACGGGGGCATGCAGTTTCTCCGCAACCTTGGAGATGGCACGTTCGACGACGTGACGACTTCGAGCGGATTGACCAACCCGTTCTGGTCGACAGGGGCGGCGTGGGGGGACATCAACGGCGACGCGGCCCCCGACCTGGTCGTCGCGAATTACGTGAACTGGTCGGTCGAAAACAACCCAAAATGCTTTCAGCGACCGGAGATGCGTCGCGACACGTGTCCCCCCAAGGAGTTCGTCGGTCAAGACGACGCGTGCTTTCTCTCGAACTCGGACGGAACGTTTCAGAACGCGTTCGCCGATTCCGGTTTGCCTGCGGGCGGGAATGGGCTGGGGGCACTGCTGGCGGATTTCGACGACGATCGCGACCTCGACCTGTACGTGGCCAATGATGGCAATCCGAACTTCGTCTGCCGTAACGATGGCGGGAAATTCGTCGATATCTCCGCGCTCAGCGGAGCGGATGTCAACGAGCGCGGCGGCGCGGACGGCAGTATGGGCCTGGAACTGGGCGATTTCGACGGAGACCTCATTCCGGATTTGTGGGTCAGCAACTACGAGCAGGAATCGATGGCCCTCTACCGAGGCCACCCCGGCTCGCTGTTTCAGCATGTGAGCGCACCAACCGGTGTTGCGGGCATCGGTGCAACATATGTTGGCTGGGGCATGGTGCTCTCCGACTTCGACGGCGACGGGGATGAGGACGTGTTCATCTCGACCGGCCACGCGGTTCGATATTCCAAGTCCGCACCGAGGCTGCAGCGGCCGATCGTCCTCCGTAACGACGACGGCAAACGGTTCGAGAATGTGGCGGAAGGCTGCGACGGATATCCGGGCGAGTCGCACCTGGGCCGTGGCGTCGCGGGGTGCGATGTCGACAACGACGGCCGATCCGACCTGGTCGTCACCGACCTCCACAATTCCCCTACGTTGCTGCGGAACACGCATCCGGGAAAAGGGTCCTGGATCGGTTTGCGAATGACAGGCACGGTGTCCGAACGCGAAGCCACAGGGGCGCGAATCGTCGTTCGATCCGGGGGAGTCGCTCAATTGCGAATGGTGAAGTCGGGACGGTCGTACCTCTCCACCTGCGATCCGAGGCTGCTGGTCTGGCTACCCGCGGACACGAAGTCGGCCGATGTGGAGATCGTTTGGCCCTCCGGACGCGTGGATCGCCTGGCGAGCCTCGAAACGGGGCGATACCACACCATCGTCGAAGGACGATCGCGGTAAGGACGATCGCTGTAGCGCGACGGCGTTTTTCCCGACAGCAGTCGGCGCTCGGTCAAACGGACTTTGTGGTGATTTATTCGTGATGATTTGACGATTCTGGAGCGTGCAATCGCTCTTTCCGGGTTTGGCGGGGCGTGATATATCGCGTCCGCTTGGTCGACGGGGCGTCCGGAGGGCGGTTCGTCGGTCTTGCCGCACACCCCGCCATGTCTTCGCGCTTGCATGTCTTCGCGCTTGTCCGGCCAGGAGGGCCCCATGCTCGGTTCCGAACTCGGTTTGTCGGATTATCTCGCCCGTTGTGCCGCCGAGTTTTCGCGGCTGGACCTGAGCGAAGCCGAACAGCTCTCCGAGGACATCTACCAGGCGTATCGCGCGGGTCGGATGGTGTTTATCTGCGGGAACGGCGGGAGCGGGTCGAACGCGTCGCACTTCTGCGAAGACCTGGGCAAGAGTACGCTCCGC
The DNA here is from genome assembly GCA_044359065.1 of Planctomycetales bacterium. Taxonomy (GTDB): domain Bacteria; phylum Planctomycetota; class Planctomycetia; order Planctomycetales; family Planctomycetaceae; genus JAIXZD01. The sequence continues at coordinate 38,400 of JBIKMW010000050.1, forward strand.
CGCGAGGACTTCACCAACGACGCCGCCAAGCGGCTGAAGGTGCTGAGCCTCACCGACAACACGCCGTACATCCTCGCGTGGGCCAATGACGAGGGGTTCGACCGCGTGTTCGTCGAGCAGCTCAAGAACTTCGCCTCGCCGGGGGATGTGCTGATCGCCATCTCCGGCAGCGGAAACAGCCCGAACATCCTCAAGGCGGTCGAGTGGGCCAATCGTCACGAAATGACGACGTGGGGAATCACCGGCTACACGGGGGGCCAACTGCGACGGCAGGCGGCGAAGGGGCTGCACGTGCCGCTGGACGACATGGGGATGGTGGAGACGATCCACCTGCTGTTGTTCCACTGGGTGCTGAACGACCTGTACGGGCGGATCAACCAGGTGGGGAAATACGCGGCGGAACCGTTGCGCAAGGCGGCGTGAGGGGGCGCAAGACCGGCTGAACAGGCTACGACGGGGGTTTCACTTTTCCCGGACAAGCTCTACACCGACCTCCGACATTTCGCTCGCGGACTCGCCGGCGACGACGCGGAGAGTTTGGCGCCCAGACAAAGTGGCGGCCCCTGGGCGGGGCGACACCCGAAATCGCACCGCGACGAACGTGCCGCCATCCACTCGCGATTCCTCCGCAACGTCCAGTCCCGATTTCTCCGGCGCGACGACCTTCACATCCGTTCCCAGCGAGGCGTCGACAAAGGCGGTGAAGCGACGAACTTCGCCAGCCGAATCTGCGGGGATGGTCAACCGGTCGGGGACGCAGCGGAGCAGACGCGGGACATCGCACGTCACGCGAATTGCCGATTCCTGCGGCCCTGCGGTCGTGTCGATCGTCAACCACCAGGTACCGGCGCTCTCTCCGGTGGCGGCGGGAGTGGCCTCGACGGTCACGAGGTATTCGCGGTTGATGACCCCTTTGGCCAGATTCAAGACATCCGGACGCGGTTCGACGACGGCCGTGCATCCCGGACCATTCGCACGCACTCCGGTCACAAACAGCGGTGCGCCGTCCATTTCCACCGCTCGGATGGAGAACAGCGTCCTTCCCGCGCGGGAGCCGCGTGCGGTTACCATTCGCAATTCTCTTTCGTAACTCCGCAGGTGGGGAATCTTCTGCTCACTGCCGTGAAGGCGGACGGGAACGCGCACCACGGGAGTGCCTCGGGAGTCGGAGTGAATCGTCACCGACTGTTCCGACTCGCCGTACTCGGGGGGAGACAGGGAGAGCGCGATCTCGGCGGATTCTCCCGGAGGCAACAGGGTGCGCGACGGAACTCCAGCCGCCGCGCAACCACAACTCGCGTCCACCCGTGTGATCTTCACCGGAGTGTTTCCGGTGTTCCGGACTTTCAACACCCGCTGCTGCATGCGGGGTTGATTGGACTCGCTCCGCAGCTCGACGACGGCGGGGTCGGTCTCCAGTCGCCCACTGGAACCCGCGCCACAGCCAGCCGCCACAACACACAGCGAGAGCAGGCGACAAAACTGCCATCGGATCACGAGGGGTTCTCCCGGTCATTCGCCAGCGGCGGGTTCGGCACCATCGACGGTGGCGAGCGCCCGCCAAATACAGGTGTCCGTGGCGTTCGCGAAAAAGCGGACGGAACCATCACCCAGCAATGCGTGAACCCCCCCCTTATGTTCGGAACGGGCGACTATCGAGCACGGCGCTCCGCCGGAAGGTACATCCGCCGCCTGACAGTCGGGAATCGCCGAGTTGGGCGGAGTGATGTGGTTGTACCAGGTCGAGAGATATCCCCCGATCAGCCACGTCAACCCCACACGGCGCCCGGCGGGGCAAGGAAGTTTGAGCGCGGCGCAGCTCGTCTCAGCGTCGTCGGGTGTCATGAAACTCGCGTTCCCTGCGAGGAGCAGGTCGCGGCGAAAGTCAAACGGTCCCGCCGCGCCGTCTCCCACGGGATGCTCGGACAGGAATACCGTGTTCGATAGTCCGTCCTTGATTCCGGCGGCACGAAGCTTCGGCGTCGTAAACCCCCCGAGCGCGGCGACGCACGGTCGACGATCGACGGTTTCGTGCGCTCCGGGACTGGTCCCCGTGCAGAAGCGATAGCTGTTCGCGCCCCCGACGGCGCGGGGGTCGGAGGGGCAATGGAACACTGGCACGGTTTCAGCGAGAATGGAGGCGTTTTTGGTCGAAGCTGGTCCGGCCCCCGTCACTTCACTCTCGGTGTCGGTGAAGTCGATTCGGGAGAAAAGCGGTGTCTGATCCAGGTGCGGCAGAAGACGTGCGTGGTACGACGGAACCGGGAGCTTCGGGCTGCCGGAGCTCATCACGGGGACCATTTGTCCCCCATAGCTGCCGTGAAGAGCTTCGAAACTGGAGATTGCCAGACCGATCTGCTTTTCGCGAGAGACGCACTGCGTGCGGCGAGCGGACTCGCGGGAGGCCTGAATGGCCGGGAGCAGCAGCCCCAGCAGCAATCCGATGACCGCGAGAACGACCAGGACTTCGAGCAAAGTCAGCCCGCCGCGACGCACACAAAAGCTCCGCTATCAGGGTTGGGGAAACGGGAACCCATCGAGAACGTTCGAGCAATTCACCCCGTTGAGAGGTGGCATGTCCATGGCTTCGATGTAAGTCCGCGTGCAATTCTCGGTCATCATGCCAAGTTGGTTCGAACACGTATTGCCATCGTACACGTACGCCACCTGATCACACGCCGGTTCAGTCTCAGAACACATCTTCGCGGTACCGGACGAGCTGTTGTCGCCCACACACCTTGAGGAAAGGCCTTCGTCGGGCTGAAGGCACTTCTTCCAGGCATGAACCGACACCATGTGCCAATTTCCGGTTTCGTCCAACATGGGAACAGTCACGTTGCCGACGTAATCACAAGCATCGCAAGTGTGATTCCAAGCGGTCCTCCGAGCACAGTAATAGTAATTCGCCTTCACTGCCGAAGCAGAAATCGCCACCGCAACAAGCAGAACCACCAACCAACGAAATCGTGTAGACATGGAACTCTCCTTTGAATGAACTCTCCCGCAAATCCCCGTGCTCAAGTGGCAACCTGTCAGCCCGGATAACGCACTGTTCGCCAGGTTGCTGACGTTTAAACAGCCCCCTGACGCCCTGTCACGCGACGACTCCAGAACACTCGGTAAACCCAGTACCCGAGCACCAACAGACCGCTCAAGAAAGCCACCACCGGCCAACCACGCTGGAAAAACAGTCCCTTGCCCGCCGAATCGACAATTTCGGTCGTCGGAACCGACGCTGCGTCTTGAGGTTGTGAGTTGGCCCGCGCCGGAAGAAGACGGCTCCCCTCACGGAGCTTGCGACGCTCGGGTTCGGCCTCCGCCCCTCCCACCAGACGTGATGCAAACCCGCCTTGGCCATCGGGCCTGCGCATGTCCACGATCGTCGTGGTGGCTTGCTGTTCTGGTTCGAAAACCGAAGTCGGAACCACGCCATTCAATTCCGCCGAGACGAGTCGCAGGCGCATCATCGGTGAACCCCGCATCGCCACAACAGCGGTTCTCGGAAACGGGCGCCCCTCACCCGTGGAATGATCCGAAACGGTCCCCCACTCCTCGACTTTCATGAAGCTGTTCAGATCGCCATTTCGCAGAGTGACAACCTCATCCTTCTTTGTCCGACCCAACCAGTTCGGCACAAAACTCACCTTTGCCGGGAGATAGTTCGCAACCGGGTCGAGACAGACGACCACACGATTCTTTCCCTCGAGGCCGGGCGGAACCATGTCCTCGACCACGACCCTCCAGCACGTTCGCCCTGCAATCTCCTCCTGGCCATCCACTCTTGCGGACGGTGACTTCAGGAGTGAGGCCAGACTCACCTCGCGAAACAACTCGAATCCCGTGACATGCAGAAGGAAGTCGGGCTGACGCAACGCCACAGGAATCGTGCTGGTGTAGTTCACAGACCTCGTCAACTCCGGGCGCCCCACGAAGAAAAGCGCCTCGATTCCCTTCTGCCCATCGAACGCGACCCACTGTCGCCGGGGATTGACGGGCGATTCACCGGGCCGCGGTCCGTACCGGTACAGGCGACGGGGCCCACTGAGCACAACTTCGTAAGCGTCGAAAACGCTGACAATCGGGCCGCCGCCACCGGTCGAGGGGTTATTCGGAGCGGACCCCGGCGCGGAGATCTCGAGAGTGTAGACACCTCGAAACGCGAACGCGGAGAGAGGCCCGTTCGCGACCCGTTCCGCCAGTTCGGCGACCGTGGGGGTTGACTCCGGATCCGCACAGGGGACCGTCAACATGCAGAGAGTCAGGAGCGAGCGTGCCAGAAACACAAGTCACCTCGAGGAACACGAGGCCTTTGTCGAACACTGCTGAGAATTAGGCTACCCCCCCCCCCCGCCTTGTCAATGCCCCAGCGAATAATCGTTTCGTCAACGCGATAACACTGGAATCGTGGACAAGGCCACTGCGATGAACTCGAGTCACCGCGTGACCCCCCGTAGTTCCCGCGA
>JBIKMW010000202.1:0-3870 GCA_044359065.1 Planctomycetales bacterium
CATGCGCTCGCGATGGGGCCGACGGCAAGGTCGTGTCCAAACTCCGCGGTTTCATGCGAAAATTCGAGAGAGCCTTCGATTTGCTCGGCATCTTGTAAAAGGCGAAAGCCCTGCCCGTCGGCTGCTCGAATGTCCCCCCGGTGCCGTCGGGACGGAGCGACACCGATCCGTCGGTCAGCGGCGACCCCTCCAGCCGCGCGACGCCCTGCACTTCGTGAAGTTCCGGCCCCGGTTCGCCACAACCGCCGATCGCCGCTCCGCCCACCAGGCCGGCCCACACGATCCAAAACAGGGGCGACTGCGAGGCGGGAGAACGCCGCGGCAAACGTTCGATGAAGCCGTGGAGGTGGCCGGTCGTGCTCATGGCATGGGTCATTCACCGGGCGACCGAAAATCGCGACGGGACGGGCCGTCGCCGACAGCCCTGCTACGAGCAGTGGCTTCAAAACCCTCTGCCGGACAGAACCGCGTTGACCACTGTCGCGGTTCTCGTGCCGGCAACCGGGTTTTGAAACGGCTACTTCGCACCGTCCGGCGGATCGGCGGGCACGTCCCCCCATCCCGCCGACTTGAACGCGGGAAAGACGTTCAATATCCCCTTCAGGCGTTTGAGCGCGCGAATGTACCGGATGCTGGCCGCTTGTTCCGACAGCCCCAGCACGCGCGCCGTGTCGCCGTTCGTCAACTCCTCGAAGTGCCGCAGCGCAAGCACCTCCTGATCGATGTCGTCCATTCCCTGAATGGCTTTGTCGAGTTGGTCCGCCAATTCGGCCCGCGCGGCGATGTGGCTGGGGGTCGAGATGTGGCCCACCAGATGGATCGCCATCGAATGCGAGGTCGAGCCCGCGTCCCAGTGCGATTGCAGGCTGCGCTCGCGCGTGGCGCTCCGTTTGTCCGCCCCCAGGTGATGCCGATGCAGGTCGGTCAACGTCTGCACGACGATCATACGGAACCAGATGAAGCTCGACCGCGACGCGTCCCGCAAGAAATGCGGCAACCGGTCGACGGCGCGCAGCCACGCGTCTTGCAACACGTCGTCCGGGTCGACACGCCCCCGCAGGCGCGGATGCAGCCGGAAGTTCACCATCCGCCACAACCGGGGACGATACATCGCAAACAATTCCGCCAGCGCGCCGACATCCCCTCGGAGAATGCGGTTGATCCGTTCGCGGTCCTCGTCCGACACCGGATCTGGCGGCGGAACCGGCGCGGCGTCCTCTTCGCGATCGGCGGGCGGAGGCGGATTCGGCGATGCGGGCACGGGAACACTCGCGAGAAATCGGCACCGCAGTGACCCCGACCGGTCGCATCGGGGAACCCACTGTTTGACAATTGACCGTATGACGAGGCGTACTGTGAAGAGAGGTCTTCAGCCGAGCGGCTTCGATTTTTCCGTGGGATAGGCTTCCAGCCTGTCGGGAATCCTGCGGGTTCCGCTTTCTGTTGACAGGCTGGAAGCCTATCCCACGGGTTCATCCACAGCCACGACATGGTGGAGCCGTTTCAAAACCCGGTTGTCGGCACGAGAACCTCGACAGGGGTCAACACATGTCCGTCCGGCAGAGGGTTTTGATACCACATCCAGAGCCTTCACCCAAAACAGTACAGCGCCGCGTTGCTCCGAAGCAACAACTTCCCGCGATCCGCCACGGGACAGGCGTTGAACACCGTCTCGTCCGGATGCTCGTTGACCGCGATCAACCGGAACTTCGGTTCGGCCGCCAACACGAACGTCCCGCTCGTCCGCGAGACATAGTAAATCTTTCCGTCCGCCAACAACGGGGAGGCGTAGATGCGGTCCGGGCGGGGAGCCAGTCGCTCTTCGTACACCGCATCCCCCGTCTCGGCCTTCAAGCAGTACACGATCCCCTTGGATTCGCTGGCGAAGTACAGGTGCCCGTCGTGGTACGCGGGGGACGACACGTTCGAACCGCGCCCGACCTTCCACAGTTCGTGCGACTTCGTGACATCCCCATCTCCCCCCAGACGCACGGCGATCGCCTGCCCTTTCCGCGCGCCGATCGCATACACGATCCCCTCGTGGACAATGGCGGACGGGCAGACATAGTCGTCGATCCCCTCGGCTGTCCACAGCCGCTCCCCCGTCCGAGGGTTGAACCCGACCAGTTCGCCGTTCCCGCTGACCACGAGTTCATCCCGTCCGTCCGCCGACTTCGCGACCAGCGGCGTATTCCAGGAAGCCTTCGCGGTTTTCACCCGCCAAACCTCCTTGCCGGTCCCTTTGTCGAGCGCGACGAGTGATTGCGATTCGACCCACGCGTTGACGATCACCAAGTCGCCGAACAGCACGGGCGAGGTGCCCGACCCCCAATTGTGCGTCTTCGACCCGACCTTGGTCCGCCACAGTTCCTTGCCGTCGAGCGCGTGGGCCGACACCCCGGAAATCCCCGCGAACACGTACAGCCGCTCGCCGTCCGTCGCCACCGTGCTCGACGCGTACCCGTGCAACGCCTGGAACCCCTTGTACGCTTCGTCCCCTGCCTCGACCGGCAGATCGACCGTCCACGCGGGTTTGCCGGTCGTGCGGTCGAGGCCGTGCAGTTGGCGGCGCAGCGATCCGATCTCGCCCGGGGATTTCTCGTCCTGCCCGTAGCCGTCGTACGTCGTCAGATAGATCCGGTCGCCGTGCAGCACCGGCGACGAAGTGCCGAAACCCGGCAGTGGCTGCTTCCACGCCAGGTTTTTCGAGGCCGACCATTCCGAGGGGAGATTCGACTCGGTGCTCAGCCCGGAACCGCGCGGTCCACGAAAGCCGGTCCAGTCCTCGGCGCGTCCCGAACGGTTGGCCCCCAAAACCGCCGCAATCGGCGCGGCGGCAAGCGTGGCCAAAAAGCGACGGCGGTCCGGAGTGGTCGAGGCAGGGGTGGTCATGGGGAAACCTTCGTCGGACAGTCCGAAAGAGAATTCAAGAAAGCGAGAGCGTATCGAAGCCCCGAGCTTCCGCAAAACAGGGGAACGCCAAATCCGAGTGAGTGGTTGAGGACCATCCCGCGAACAAACGTCGTGGTTGATTCCCCGACACAACGCTGTCGAAACCCGACCATCGGTCCATGACGGACATTCGTTTCCGCAATCTGTGGATGAACAAGACGGAGTTGTCCACAGATTTCACGGATTCTCACAGATTGAAGCCGCAGAACATCTTGAGTCGTTCGCGAATCGGTGGTGAGCGTCGCGCAGGTGAATGTTGTCGCTCGTTACGAAAGTCACTCTTCACGACAGCCGGCTTGGTCAGCCCCCCCATTGACTTCTCCGGATGCTTCCCCCCGCAACCAGCCCTTTGTCTTCCTTGGTGTCTTGGTCCCTTGGTGGTTCCCTCCCCCGTCATGGACTCGGCGGGACGATCGCTCCGGGAAGCGGCGTCGCCGACTTCGGACTGGCGGCAGGAAAATCCTCTCCGACCGCGGTGGCGATCGTCGCGGCGATCTGGCTCAACGTGGTTTCCACATCCTCGCGCGGACCGAGCGCGGGCGTGCGCGGACCAAGGACCGCCGACCAGACGAACTCCGCCCCTTCGATCTTCGCGCCGTGATCGGTCCAATCGCGGATGGTCGCGCCGCGGCCGTGGTCCGGACCGACGATCAGCGTCGTGTTGTTCCGGTATTCGGGCAGCGACTGCAGCAGGTTCCACAACCGCTCGAGGAACGCGTCGCAACGACGGGCCGCGCGCAGGTACCGGTCGTACCGCCGCCCGTGTCCCCACTCGTCGGTTTCCCCCATGCCGATGAACAGCACGCGGGGCTTGCGCTTGCGGATGTGCTCCGTGGCGATTTGCATCGTGAGCGTGTCGAGCTGATTACCGGGCCACAACACCACCGCGTCGGCGATCATTTCGTTGAGCAGCGACTC